>NZ_NESP01000001.1:0-717608 GCF_003063475.1 Limnohabitans curvus | reverse complement strand
AGCATTGAGCAGCATCGACACCATCACGTAGGTGCCTGATAAAACGGTCAAATCCACCACCGCCTGTTCGCCCATCTGGGCAATGGCTTGTGCCCACAAAGCATCGGGCACACGGTGGTTCAGGGTGAGCTGGATGCAAAAGTCGTAAACCAAGGCTTCGTCGTCTTGCATGCCTTCTGGCCGTTTGCATTGGCGAAGTTGTTCGATGATGTAGGGCGACAAGCCCGCGCGTTGTGCGATGGGGTCATGCGCCCACCACTCGTACTGCGCATTGGCAATGCGCGCTTGGATGAGGATGGCAAATTCATTCAAGTGCTTGCTGACCGACGTTCTGAAACGCAGATAGTCTAAAAAATCAAAACATCGGCGCGCCATATCAGGGCTTCGCAACAGCGCGTTGTAGGGGCCACCTAAGGCTGCACTGGATACTTTGAGAATGTCGTCTGCCAAAGGGCGAACTTCGGGCGCGAGATCTTCGTAGCGGACTTGGCTAAATCGTTCAGTCATGGTGGGTTGGCTCTTTGTTTTCAAACAGGGTTCGCAGGGTGTTGGTGAAATGTGGGCGACAGATGTCGCTCCAGGCGGTGCCGCGCACGGCCAGCCAGGGCGCAGAAGTCAGCACTGCCGGGTTCAATAGGTCATAACAGGCGAATGAACGCGGGCTGTGATCAAGGTTGAGATAACGGCGTGCGACCAGACAACCGGGCACGCGTGCCAGGCCTGGGAGGTGCTCTTGGTCGTACCACTTGAAGATTTCATCTTCCCAACCCGCCTCTGGGTCTGTTTCGACCACGTAATGGGCGTCCAAGGCCGATGGCGTGTGGGGCGCTTCGAGATGCATGACCTCTTGCAGACGCGAAATTTGGGCGGCATGGCCCGTCTGTGCTTGCCATGCTTTTTCGAGCGCGACACAGCCTGCGTGACTCATGTCTGCTGCTTCCGAAAACCGCACATAGACATGCAGCATGGGCAACCCGTTTTCAGCGTGTGGTGTGAAGGCGCTATCCAACGATGTCTGAAGCTGTGCTGGCCAAGTGGCTGATGCGTGCCAACGCATCGCTGCATCTGGCGGGCAGGCTGCTGCACATTTCAAAAGAAGGGCGTTGCAGGTGTGTGTGTGCATGTCAGTGTCCAATGTGCAGTGCCACCAAAACGCGCGACACCATGTTGTAGGCGCCAATCGTGATGCACAGATCCAGCAACCGTTGGCCTTCAAAGTAGGTCGACACGCGGGCGAACAATTCGTCAGGGACTTCAATGTCGCGCGTCATGGTGTCGGTGAGCGCAAGCACCACTTGTTCTTCTTCGCTAAAAAGCGTCGCAACTTTGAGTTCTTTGACCGCCTCAATTTTGGTGTGTGGCAAACCCGCTTTCAGTGCGTGCTCAATGTGCGCATCAAACTCATACGGCGCACGGTTTAAGACAGCCACGCGCAAAATAATCAGCTCCCGCAAGTCTGCCGGCAAGCTGTTGCGTTGTCGGACGGCGCTTAAAAACTCCTCCCAACCTTCGGCCATCACAGGGCTGTTGAGCAAGTGTTGGTAGAGCGGGGTGATGCGTCCGCGTTTGGCGATGATTTTGGCTTCCAGCGCTGCCAAGGCAGGGCGTGTGCCAGGGGTAATGGCTGGAATACGCGCGTTGGACATCTTCAAGGCCTCAATCTGCTTTGACTTTTTTGTCACGGATCACACGGCCCCATTTGGCCATGTCATTTTTCAACAAGGTGCTCAGTTCAGCAGAACTAGACGCTGAAGGTTCGGCACCGGAGGCGATCAGCTTCGTGCGCACCGCGTCATTGGCCAACGTGCGACGCACGGCTTGGTTGAGGCGGTCTAACTCGGCGGCCGATGTGTTCTTGTGTGCGAACAAGGCATACCAATTGTCAGAGTCCACGCCAGCGACACCAATTTCTTGGAAAGTTTTGACATCCGGAAACAGCGGGTGACGGCGTGTGGATGCCAGTGCCACAGGTTTGAGCTTGCCGCTGCGGATGTGGCCCATCAATCCGGGAATGTCACCAAAGAAACCATCCACATGGCCTGCCATCACATCGGTGATGGCAGGGGCGGCACCTTTGTACGGCACATGCACCAGGTCGGCACGTGTGGCATCTGCCAGCAACTCCATGGCCAGGTGCGGCACACTGCCGGTGCCTGAAGAGGCCATGGTGGTTGATTTTTGTCGCGCCGCAGCAATGAACTCTTGTGGTCCATTGACTGGGTTATTTGGGTTCACCACCAACATTTCGACGTTGTTGACCACCAATGACACAGGGGCCAGGTCACGCAAAGGATCGTAGGGCAGAGCGGCATAAAGCGAGGGGTTGATGGCCACGGCCCCCACGCTGGTGAGCCACAACGTTTGGCCATCGGCAGGGGCTTTGAGCAAGGTGTCAGCCGCAATCGCGCCGTTGGCACCCGCCTTGTTTTCAACCATCACTTGCTGCCCCAGTTCTTTGCTCAGCTGCTCCGTGAGCGTGCGGGCTACAAAGTCAACCGGACCGCCTGGGGGGAAAGCCACCAAGATGCGTGTTGTTTTGGTTTGTGCAGAAGCCAAGGTCGTCAAACCAACCAGAGCAGTAGCTGCCAAAATTTTGATAAAGCGTTGTCGTTGCATGTGAAGTCTCCTTTAATCGCATCGGGCCGACATGCCGCCGTCCACAATGATTTCTGTACCCGTGATGAAGCGCGCTTCATCGCTGGCTAAAAACAAGACAGCGTTGGCTGTGTCTTGGCCGTCACCCATGAAGGGCAGCGGAATGCGTGCTTGTCGTTGCGTGAGCAATGTCTGTACATCACCGTCGGTGCGCTGCTTGGCCAAGCGCACATCCACCATGGGCGTGTGCAGTTGGCCAGGCACCACGGTATTGACGCGGATTCCCTTTTTTGCATATTGCACAGCCACCACGCGCCCCAGTTGAATGACAGCGGCTTTCGTGGCGGCATAGGCGACTTGGGCGGAGCCCGTCCAGCGGATGCCAGAGGTGGATGACAGATTGACAATGGCGCCCACACCTTGTTGTTCCATCACCGGCAAGACATATTTGCACATCATGAACACGCTCTTGAGGTTGTGGTCGATTTGGGCATCCCACACCTCTTCGCTCATTTCTACAGGCCCACCTGGAGCCGAGCCGCCAACGTTGTTGATGAGCACATCAATGCGGCCAAAGCGGTCGAGGGTGGCTTTGATGGCTGCCTCAATAGATACGGTGCTGGTGACATCGCACGTCATGGACGCGATTTCACCGTGGTTGACTGGGCATAGTGCATGGGCGCGTGACAGCGTTTCTTCCAGGCGTGTTTGCTCGCGGTCCAGTGCCATTACCTTGGCGCCTTCTTCGACCATGCGAACCGCAATGGCTCGGCCATTGCCCCAGCCTGGGCCGACAGAACCTGCACCTGTGACCAGCACCACTTTGTTTTGTAGTCTTCCTGTCATCGTCAATGGCTTTCAGTTTTCAAAGCGATAAAGCGCTTGTGGGTTGTCTACTAACAGCTGCTGCATCAACGCCGCGGTGGGGGCGATGTGTTGCAGCGCGTCGACCAGCACGCCATCGTCTGGCACGTGCGTGTGGTTGGGGTGAGGCCAATCGGTTCCCCACACACATTGGTGTGAAAAGTTTTCGACCAAATGCTTTGCTAATTCGATGCCCTGTGTGTAAGGCGGCACAGTCAAGGGCACGCGCGCTTGAATGCGGTCAATGCCACTCACCTTCACATGAAACTTGGGATCGTCCAACAAGCGGCACAGGGCTTGAAAATCGGCATGGTGTAAGCCCAACTCTGCATCGACACGGCCCATGTGGTCGATCACCACAGGAACGGCAGATTTTTGAAAACAAGGGCCGAGTTCGTGGATCAAGCTGCTTTCAAAATGCACTTGCAAGTGCATTTGGTGATCTGCTAGCCGGTGGGTCAATGCCACGAGTTCATCGGGGGTTGTGCCCATGCCCAAGTGTTTCATGAAGTTAAAGCGCACAGCCCGAAAGCCGGCTGCAGCCAAGCGTTTGAGCTCTGCGTGGTCTACGTGCGCAGGCGTCAGGGCCACGCCCAAGTAGTGGCCGTGGCCTGCGGTAATGGCGTCTTCCACGACCGCATTGTCAAAACCATGCACCATGGATTGCACGATCACACAGCGCGTGATGCCCAGTTGTTTGTGCAGCGCAAAGAGCTTCTCTTTGGGCGCCTCGGCGGGTTTAGCCCCCGGTGTATTGGCGTAAGCAAATCGTGCTTTGGGGCCAAACACATGGACGTGGGCATCGCAAGCATTGGCGGGCAAGCGCCATGTGGGTTGCGAAGGTTGCGTCATGTAGGTTTGCATGTTTTGACGAGCTCAAGGCAAGCTACGCGCGTACGCAGCCATGGCATCAATCTCTTCATCCGTCAAACTGCGTGCCGCACTGGCCATGGTGCCGTCCATGTCGGCGCGCGCACCCGAGCGAAGGTTGCGCAGCTGTGTGACGAAATAGGTGTGTGATTGACCCGACAGACGGGGCACATGCTTTTGTCCTTGCAGCTGTGCGCCGTGGCAGGACGAACAATATTGCTGTTGTGCAATTTGTTGACCACGTGCAATCTTTTGCGCATCGCCACCCGCCTGAGGCGCTGGTGCCGGCAGCGTGGCGTAGTGGGCAGCAATGTCGCGCATGTCTTGTTCAGTCAGTGTGGTCGCGATAACTTCCATGCCCCCGCCCTTGCGGCGCTGGTCACGGAACTGCAGCAATTGGTAAAAGATGGACAACGGCGGTTGTGCGGCTAAGTGCGGTGTGTCTGGAATAGATGACACGCCGTTTTCACCATGGCAAGCAGCACACAGCTGAGCTTTGGCTTTGCCCGCCACGGCATCCGGTGCCGCCCATGCATGCGGTACAGCACATGCTGCGAAAAAAAAGGCCATTCCCTGAATGGCCTTTGAAACATACCTAGACATTATTTGCTGTGCGAGATGCGGAAGATGGCACCCGCCACGTCGTCAGACACAAGCATCGAGCCGTCCTTCATCACATGGACGTCCGCAGGGCGACCCCAGAAATCGTCGCCTTGAATCCAACCGGACACAAAGACTTCTTTTTTGGTGACATTCCCTTTGGCATCCAGTGCGACACGCACCACATCAAAGCCTGTTTTCTTGGTGCGGTTCCAAGAGCCATGTTCAGCGATGAAGATGTTGTGGGTGTACTCAGCAGGGAACTGCTTGCCTGTGTAAAAGCGCATGCCCAAAGCTGCGACGTGCGGGCCAATCTTCAACACTGGCTTGTCGAACTCATCGCATGAGCGGCCTTTGCCGAAGTCGATGTCAAGCAAATCGCCTTGGTGGCAGAAGGGGTAGCCAAAATTCATGCCCTTGCGTGTGACGCGGTGCAAGGTGTCGTTGGGCAAATCATCATTGACCCAATCACGTGCATTGTTGGTAAACCAAAGTTCTTTGGTGACCGGATGAAAATCCATGCCGACGCTGTTGCGCACCCCGTGAGCCACAGTCTCCATGATGTTGGTCTTGAGGTTCAAGCGAACAATCACGGCGTGTGTCACAGGTTGGACGGTGATGTTGGCAGGCGTGCCGATTTGGAAATACAAGTAGTCGCCGTCTGGGCTGAGCTTCATGAACTTCCAGCCATGTGGCTCGTCTTTGGGCAGTGCATCAAACACAACCACGGGCGCAGGTGGGTTGTCCAAGTTGGCTTCGATGTTGTCGTAGCGAATGATGCGTGACAGCTCGGCCACATACAGCGAGCCATCTTTGAATGCCACACCGTTAGGACGGTGCAGACCTTTGGCAATCGTCTTGACTTCGCGTTTGCCATCTTTTTCAACCACGGCGTAAACGTTGCCTGGGAAACGTGTGCCCACAAACAAAGTGCCTTTGGGTGTTTGCACCATCGAGCGCGCGTTAGGCATGCCCGTGGCCCACAGCTCGACCTTGAAACCAGCGGGTACTTTGAGTTTGTCGGTTGGAATGTCGCTGGCGGGCAAGGCCGTCATGCCAGGTGGATGCGGCACGAGATTCAATGCTGCTTGTTCGGGGGTGCGGCCTTGCGCCCAGGTGGGTGGAATCGCTGATGCGGGAGGGGCGGTTGGCGCTTGCGCCATGGCCAAGCTGCCGAATGTCATGCCCAAGGTGAGGGCCGCATTTTGTAGGGTACGGGTAAAGTGTTGACGTTTCACAAATGTCTCCTTTGAAGGTGTTGGATTAAAAACGTATTTGCTGAATCTGTGAGTCACCAAGGCGATTAGGGTGAACCCGAGTGGCGTGTGTCAAAGTGGAATTTGGCTTTGCACACCGACGATCCACGCACGTGGCAAACCAGGTTCGAAATATTGTTTGGACGATTGATTCACGATGACAGAGCTGATGGCCTCTTTGTTTGTGAGGTTGTCCACACCCACAGACACCTCCACGCGTGCAGGGCCCACTTGGTAGCGTTGTCGTACGCGTGTATTGAGTTGCGCGTAACCGGGCGCTAGGGCGTAGTCGTTGGCTGTGGTTGAGTTGGTGTCGTTTGCCCACATGCTAGATCGGCTGATTAATTCGAGACTGGCTTCAAGTCCCAGTGATGGTTTTTGTCCTGCGGTAGAAAAACCTTTTTCAGACCATTGCAGCGATGTCAGCAGTTGACGCTTGGGGATGGCCGGCAGGCTGTTGCCTGCCGACACATTATTTGTCGTGCCATTCACAAAGTTGCTGAAACCTTGCGCATACGTGGCATTCATGAACGTGGCCGAAACGTGGCCGCGCCAATGGCTGTCGTATTGATGGCGCAACGCCAATTCAAACCCATCCCGTGAAGTTTGAGAGGCATTGGCGTAGGCTGTTTTGCCACCTGACGAACGCACCGTGACGATTTCATCGTCTGTTTTGATTTGAAACCAAGCCGCATCAACCCGCGTGTTCGACGAGGGTCGCCACTTGGTGCCCAACTCCAGATGTTTGCTGCGCGATGCTAAGAGGTTGGGGTTGAATTGACCTTTGATGGTGCTGGGGGTGAGCAGTGTGTAGGCTGCTTCTGACATCGTGGGTGTTTCAAAGCCTTTGCCTTGGTTGATGTAAATATTCAAATTGTCTTGTGCGTGCCAGGTGAGCCCAAGAACCGGGCTGGTCGCTGTGTAATTCACACTGCCGGATCCATTGTCTGGATGTGTTCCGGAAATAGGCACATCGTCACGGCTTTTGAGGGTGACGTGGCTTTGGCGCGCGCCCGTGGTCAACGTGTAGCGCTCCCCCAGTGACCAATTGGCTTGGGCATAGAAGTCTCGGTTGCTGGCCTCATTGAGTTCGTTGCGTGTGGTGTCTGTTTTTTCACCCACGGCAGCGTTGCCTGCTTGACGTTGTTCTTGCGCGTGGTCGATGTCGGTTCCAACCACCCAGTTCATACGTTGGCCATCAAAGACATGCGCCTTGCCGTTGACTTGTAGCCCCATGCCTTCAAATTGACGCGTCAGCCCTGTCCATGCGCCTGTCGGGTTCGTTGCTGTTGCCGCTTGGTATTGCAAGTTGGTTCGATTGCCGCCATAGACGCGAGTTTGAAATTTCAAATCTCTGTTCACCGCATGCTCCATCACAAGACCTGTTTGTTCTTGTTTGACGGCTTTGCGTGTGCGGGCGTCAATCGCGCCTGTGCCTGCTTGTGTCGGGTTGGTTGCAAGTTGGCTGGCTGTCAGGCCCAGCGCATCTTTGGCATAGGGCATGTCAAAGACGTTGATGATGAATTTAAAACGTGTGTCCGGTTGCACATCGACGGTGATCACGCTGTTAAGTTGCTGACGACGTGCGTCGCTGTTGGCACGGTAACCTTCGGTGGCGAAGGTGCTGTAGTCGGCGATGAGTCCCACCTGACCCGTGCGTTGGCTGATTTGCCAATCGGTGCGTGTCATGCCAAATGCACCAGCGTACATCTGCACCTGTGCTTCGGGCTTGTCGCCCGCTTCACGTGTGAACGTTTGAATCACGCCCCCCGATGCGTTGCCATACAGCTGCGCCAAAGGCCCCGTCAGCACTTCGACGCGATCTGTGGATGTCATGCTGACGGTCGAGGCCTGACCTTGTCCATCGGGCATCGATGCAGGAATGCCATCGGTGATGAGACGTATGCCACGCAAACCAAACGCTGCACGTGAGCCGAAGCCACGAATAGAAATCTGCACGTCTTGTGCATAGTTGTTGCGGTTGAGGGCCACCACACCAGGCACGCGATTGAGCACGTCTGACATATTTACTTGTGGGCCTGAACTGCGCAATGTGTCAGCATCTATGGCGTAGACCGATCCAGGGGTGTCGAATTGTTGCTGCACCAAACGGCCACTTTGCACCACGATGTCGGGCAGCGGCGTGGTGGGTGTTTGCGCGTGTAACAGCGGCGTTGCGGCACCGAGGACAAGTGGAAAGAAATGCGACCAAGCAATGTGTGATGACATGCTGGCCATGATGCGTGATGGGACTTGCGTGATTACCCTTAATCAGTCGTCTGAGTGACTAAAGTCGGGTTTGCATACAGTGATAACCTTGAGCAATGACTACTGCTCAATTACAACTATCGCGCGCCAATTTATCTGGTGACATCTGGGGTGGTTTTGCCGCCATGTTGGTGGCATTGCCGTCGGCCATTGCCTTTGGCGTGACCATCTTTTCGCCGCTGGGCGCAGACTTTGGCGCCAAAGGCGCGTTGGCTGGCATGTTGGGGGTGACGGCGTTGGGCCTGATCGCTGCGACGTTTGGCGGCACGCAGCGCCTGATTTCTGCGCCGTGCGCGCCCGCAGCTGCGGTGCTGTCCGCCCTCACCATCCAAATGACGCAACAAGGCTCAGGTGTGGGGGCTGTGGTGCTGACCTTGTTTTTGGTGGCTTTCATCAGCAGCTTGGTACAAATTTCGTTTGGCTTGCTGCGCATTGGCCAGCTCATCAAGTACATGCCGTTTCCCGTGGTGAGTGGCTATTTGAGTGGCGTGGGCCTGATCATCGTGATGAGCCAGTTGCCAAAGTGGATGGCGCTGCCTAAGGGCATGAACTGGTGGCAGGGCCTACACGCGATGGAACTTTGGCAAGCACCAAGCCTTATCGTCGGTGCAGCAACGGCGGCATTCATGTTGCTGGCGCCACGCATTTCCAAACGTGTGCCTGCGGTGATTGTGGGCTTGCTAGGCGGAATGCTCTCTTATTGGCTGTTGGCCTTTACTGCCTGGCCGGAGTTGCGCAACCTGCACGACAACCCGTTCATCATTGGTCCACTGTCGGTTGGCGGCGAGGGCTTCTTTGAATCGTTGCTCGATCCCTTCCGCAGCTTGAGTGAATCTGGCATGCCTAACTGGACGCACATTGCGTTTCCTGCCATCACTTTGGCGGTGTTGCTGTCGATCGACACCCTCAAGACCTGCGTGGTGTTGGATGCCATGACAGGTTCACGCCACGACTCGAACAAAGAACTGATTGGTCAAGGCTTGGGCAACTTGGCATCTTCTTTGATTGGTGGCGCGCCCGGTGCTGGCACCATGGGCGCGACTTTGGTGAACAAGGCCAGTGGTGGCACCACGTATTTGTCGGGTGTGTTCCAAGGTGTGTGGTCCTTGTTGGCTATTTTGTTGCTGACCTCGCTCATCGCATGGGTGCCTGTGCCGGCCTTGGCTGCATTGCTGATCGTCATCGGTTTCAAAATGATTGATTGGCATTCTCTGCAGCTACTCAAGTCCAAAGACACGATGATTGATTTTGCGGTCATTTTGATCGTCGTCATTGTGGCCAATACGGTCAGCTTGATTGCCGCATCGGGCGTGGGTGTGGCCATGGCCATCATGCTGTTTTTGCGTGAGCAAATTCACACCTCTACCATCCGTCGCAAGTCGTTTGGTGACAAAGTGTTTTCTTCGCGTGTGCGTGGCCAGCGTGAGCGTGACGTGCTCACAGAGACAGGTCGCCACACCGTGATTTTTGAACTGCAAGGCAGCTTGTTCTTTGGCACCACCGATCAGTTGTACACCGCCATTGAGCCCGAGTTGAGCGATGCCAAGTTTGTGGTGCTGGACTTCATGCGCGTGCAGTCGATGGACATGACTGCAGGCCACATGATTGAGCGCATTCGCAACATGTTGGCCGAGCGCCATGCCAAGCTGGTGCTGACCCGCGTGCCTGAGCGCTTGCCCAGCGGGCGAGATTTGCGCTCGTACGTGGATCACATTGGTTTGTTGTCCGACAGCACGGCCAAAATTTTTGACGAATTCGACGAGGCGCTGGAATGGATTGAGGACGAAACCTTGTCACTGGCAGGCCATGCACATGTCTCACACGAAGGCATTCCCTTGGGCAAGTTTGAAATATTTCATGGTTTGAACGCACAAGAAATTGCAGCACTCGAGCGTTGTGCCCAGCATCATGTGTATCAGGCGGGGGATCTGGTGTTTGGCGCTGACTCGACGGGCCACGAACTCATGCTCATTAGCCGCGGCGAGGTGAAGGTGAGCTTGCCCTTGGCTAACGGCAAGACGATTCACCTCACCACGTTTAGCCGTGGGCAGTTCTTTGGCGAAATGTCTTTTTTAGATGGCCGCGCACACTCGGCAGACGTGTATGCCACGCGTGAAACCGAATTGATTGCGATTGATCGAAAAGCCTTTGCCACTGTGGCGGCAGGTGACCCTGTGATGAGCATCAGCGTCATGCGCTCGGTGGCTCTGGCCATCGCTGACCGCTTGCGTCATGCCAATGCTGAGCTGCGGGAGATGCGGCAGGCCTAATGTGATGTGTCACACACTGTTTCTTGCGTCGCGCTGGTAGCGTCGAGATGGCATTTCGCCATTCAAGGAGCACGAAACATGGACAGAGTTGAAAAGATTTTGCTGATCCTCATGCTGGGCATGAGCACATCCTCATTTGCGGATGTCAATCTGGTCAAAGACAAGCAATGCATGCAGTGTCACGATGTCACGGCTGAGCGCATCGGCCCTTCATTTCAGCGCATTGCCAAGCGTTGGAAAGGTAACCCAGTGGCTGAGCAGCTGCTGATGTCGACGATTCAACAAGGTACCCAAGACGGTGGTGGGCAGCACTGGAGTTCAAAGGCAAATATGCCTAATTCCCAGGAGCGGCCCTTGGTCAGCAATGACGAGGCGAAAAAAATTGTCAAATGGATCATGGGCCTTTCAGTGTGATGTTTTCTTTCATCAGTTTTGTATGCGTTAGGTCATGTAAAGTCATCATCACAATAGGTAAGCTTTTGCTTATTAATAAGTTTTTGACCTTGAAGAATGACACCTCGTTTCAATACATTACTAGCAGAATTGCCAGCGTCTGAGTATGAAAAATTAGCCCCCCACATGGAGCTGGTTTCCCTTGTAAAAGGTGAGACGATTTTTAAAATGGGAGACATACCAACCCATGTGTATTACCCCGTTGGTGCGATTGTGTCGATGATGATTGACATGGCTGATGGCTACAGCGTGGAGACCTACATGTTGGGTAAGTCCAGCACCGTGGGAGCTTTGAATGCGCCAAGCTTTTATCGCGCTTATGTCAGAAGTTCAGGCTTGGCCTATCGCCTACCTATGAGTATCTTGCAGCGAGAGTATTTGTTTTGCCCTGTCTACATGCGGGTTGCCATGACTGCCATGCGCCGTATGCTGATGCAACTTTCACAATCGATTGCCTGCGGCAAACACCACAGTCTGGAGCAGCAGTTGATTCGTTGGATGCTCATCACGCTGGACCGCATCTCGACATCCAAAATTGCCATCACACACAAAGAGCTGTCCGGCATTTTGGGGTTCCGACGCGAGGCAATGACGTTGTCGTTGAAACGACTGACAGGTTTGGGCTACATCGAATCGCGGCGAGGTGAGATTGAGGTCATCAACCGCAAAGGCTTAGAAGCGCTCTCGTGTGACTGCTATTGGATCGGTCAAGAGAAGAAGCGCCCTGTGGGGTAATAGCTGAGTTGGGATGGTGCCTCCAACAGGAATCGAACCTGTATCTACACCTTAGGAGGGAGTCGTTCTATCCATTGAACTATGGCGGCAGCCGGTGTGTATTTTACGGTGTCACTTGCTCAGCATTCGCATGGCTTCTTCCAAGCCTTTGAGTGTGAGCGGGTACATGCGGTTGCTGACGATTTGTTGAATGATGGCAATGCTTTGGCGGTATTCCCACACGCCTTGGGGTTCGGGATTGATCCAGGCAAACTTGGGAAATGCGTGCAAGAGACGTTGTAGCCACTCGGCACCGGCTTCTTCGTTGTTGTATTCCACGCTGCCACCGGGCTGCACAATTTCATGCGGGCTCATGGTGGCGTCGCCAATGAAGATGAGCTTGTAGTCTTTGTTGTACTTACGAATGATGTCCCAGGTTTCAAACTTCTCGGCATAGCGGCGTTTGTTGTTGCGCCACATGAAGTCGTACACGCAGTTGTGGAAGTAATAAAACTCCAGGTGTTTGAACTCGGCTTTGGCTGCGCTGAACAGTTCTTCGACGCGGGCAATGTGGTCGTCCATGGTGCCGCCCACATCCATGAGCAACAACACCTTCACATTGTTGTGGCGCTCGGGGCGCATCAAGATATCCAAGAAACCGGCGTTAGCTGCAGTCTTGTGAATGGTGCCGTCGAGGTCGAGTTCTTCGACCGATCCTTCTCGTGCAAAGCGGCGCAAGCGACGCAAGGCCACTTTGATGTTGCGTGTGCCCAGCTCTTGGGTGTCGTCGTAGTCGCGGTAGGCGCGTTGGTCCCACACCTTGACGGCACTTCGGTTGCCGCCCTTGCCACCGATGCGAATGCCTTGTGGGTTGTAGCCACCATTGCCAAAGGGCGATGTGCCACCCGTGCCAATCCATTTGTTGCCACCTTCGTGACGTTCTTTTTGTTCTTCGAGGCGTTTCTTCAAGGTCTCCATCAACTCGTCCCAGCCCATTTTTTCAATGGCAGCTTTTTGCTCAGGCGTGAGTTCTTTTTGAAGAATTTTTTCTAACCAATCCAACGGCACTTCTTGGGTGAAGTCGGTCAGCAGCTCCACGCCTTTGAAGTAGGCACCGAACGCGCGGTCGAACTTGTCGTAGTGCTTTTCGTCTTTGACGAGGATGAGGCGGCTCAACACATAAAAGTCATCCATGCTGCAGGCATCGCTGCCGGGGCCCACCACTTGGGCTTGCAGCGCCTCAAGCAGGGTGAGGTACTCCTTCACCGAAACCGGCAGCTTGGCGGCGCGCAGGGTGTAGAAGAAGTCGATCAGCATGGTTGTTTTTTACTCAGCGTCTGGTTTGGGTGCGCGAATACGGCGTGCGGCCTGCAAGCCCATGCCGCCGCCAATGCCCACCAGTAAGATCGCAATGATGCTGCCTGTGCCGTAGCCTTCAGCAAACAAATTCAAACCAAACGCCACGCCCAAGCCATAGCCAAGCAGGGCGCCTACGACGAAACCAATGGCGTCGGTCAGGCCTTCGATGAGGGATGCAAACATGGTTGTCTCTTTTTAACGGTTGCGGCTTTGCATGAACACGAGTTTTTCAAACAAGGTCGTGTCTTGTTCATTTTTCAACAGGGCGCCCACGAGTGGCGGGATGGACACTTTGTCGTCTGCGGTTTGCAGGGCTTCAAGTGGGATGTCTTCGGCTACCAACAACTTGAGCCAATCAATCAGCTCACTGGTCGATGGCTTTTTCTTCAAGCCAGGTAAGTTGCGAATGTCAAAGAAGGTTTTCATCGCCACGCTTAGCAAGTCTTGCTTGATGGTGGGGAAGTGCACCTGCACGATGTGGCGCATGGTGTCGGCATCCGGGAACTTGATGTAGTGGAAGAAGCAGCGACGCAAGAACGCGTCGGGCAGCTCTTTCTCGTTGTTCGAGGTGATGAACACCAAAGGGCGGGTTTTCGCTTTGATGAGCTGGCGCGTCTCGTAGCAATAAAACTCCATGCGGTCGAGTTCGCGTAACAGGTCGTTGGGAAACTCGATGTCAGCTTTGTCGATCTCGTCAATCAACAAAGCCACCGGTTGCTCGGAGGTGAACGCCTGCCACAACACACCTTTGAGGATGTAGTTGTTGATGTCTTTGACGCGTGCTGCACTTTCGGGATCCGCCATTTGGCTGTCACGTAGACGACTCACTGCGTCGTATTCGTACAGGCCTTGCTGGGCCTTGGTCGTGGATTTGATGTGCCATTGCAACAGGGGTAAACCCAGGGCTTGGGACACCTCTTCTGCAAGCATAGTCTTGCCTGTGCCTGGTTCTCCCTTGACCAGCAAGGGCCGCTTGAGCGCGATGGCTGCGTTGACCGCGAGCATCAAGTCTTGGGTTGCAACGTAGGTGTCAGTGCCTTTGAATTTCATGGGTAGTTCCGTCTATTATTTGGGTTACATCAACCTCTAGGGATTGTGGTTTGCATATGAAAAAGATTGTCTCGATCGCGTTTGCTCTGACTGTATCTGCCGTGTCTTCACTGGCATTTGCGCAAGACATCAAAGGTGATGCTAACGCAGGTGAAAAGAAAATTGCCATGTGCATCGGCTGCCACGGCATCGTCGGTTACCAGGCCAGTTTTCCCGAAGTTTATAAGGTTCCCAAAATTTCTGGCCAAAACGAAAAATACATCACCACTGTTTTGAACGCCTACAAAAAAGGCGAGCGCAAACACCCCACCATGCGCGGCATTGCCGACAGCTTGAGTGACCAAGACATGGCCGATATCTCGGCTTATTACGCCAACCATGGCAAGGTCGAAGGTGCATCGCTGCCTGACAAAGCCAAAGAGCCCAACGCCAAAGTGGCCGCTTTGCTGACCAAAGGTGCATGTGCCTCATGCCATGGCGAAAATTTTGCCAAACCGATTGATCCCAGCTATCCCAAGATCGCTGGCCAAAATGCCGACTACTTGTTTGTGGCTTTGAAGTCTTACAAGGTGGAAGGTGCCGCCACGTGGGGCCGCAGCAACGGTGTGATGGGTGGTGTGGCCAAGCAGTTCAGCAATGCTGAGCTGAAAGAGCTGGCCAACTACATGGCCGCACAGCAGGGCGATTTGAAAACCGTGCCGCAAAGCAAGTTCCGCTAAGTCAACGGTTTGCCCAAACAAAAGCCCCACACTGTGGGGCTTTTTTATTTACCGTCGGATTGGTTTTGAAATTTGTGACTCATGTGTCGTATGTTTTGTGTGGGCTCTTTGTGGCAGGCGCGTCGGTAGGCTTGCAAAGTTTTATCGGCCAGGGCGAGGATGCTTTGCGCTTCATAGCTTCCCCCTTTGAGCTCTTTGCCAAAAGCAGCACCCATCAAAAGCTCAGCCCCTTCACTGGCATGTTCTGCGGTGTAAATGTGAAATTGGCCTTGAGCCACGGCATCGACCACTTCTTGGCTGAGCATCAAGTGGTGGCGGTTGCGACGTGGAATCAACGCGCCTTGCGTGCCATCCAAACCTTGCGTTTTGCAGGTGCGAAAGAAGCCTTCGATTTTTTCGTTCACGCCACCCACGGGCAAGATTTCCCCGTTTTGATTGACCGCGCCGGTGACTGCGATGTTTTGTCTAAGAGGCAAGCCTGAGAGTGAGGACAGCAGGACGTACAGCTCGGCGCACGAGGCAGAGTCACCCTCGACGCCGCTGTACTCTTGCTCGAACACCACCGAGGCGTTGAGCGCCAAAGGTGCGATGTGCGAAAACAGAGCCGACAAATAGCTGTGCAAGATGAGCACGCCCTTGTCGTGAATCGGGCCTGACAGCTTCACCTCGCGTTCGATGTTGACCAAACCTTCGTTGCCCGCATAGGTGCGTGCCGTGACGCGCACGGGAAAGCCAAATGAATGGTCACCCAGCTCGATGACGGTGAGGCCATTGAGCTGGCCCACTTTTTCGCCTTGCAAAGAAATGAGCCGTTCGCCATCGGTGATGGACTCTTGCAAGCGTTGCTCGATGTACCCGTTTCTGAAGTCGCGTGCGGCGATGGCCGCATCGACATCGGCGGCTTGCACTTTGTCTGCGCCGCGTTGGCGTGCGTGGTTGGCGCTTTCAATGATGAGTGATTCGGTGTGCGAGAACAACGCGCTTTGGCGTGTTTGGTCATCCACCTCGCGGTGTGTGCATTCAATCAAGCGGGCCACCGCATCGGCATTGAAGTGTGGCAAGCCTAAGCGTTGGCAGCTGTGCGCCACAAAGACGGCGGAGGCACGGTGTGTGTCTGCGCTGGCAGGAAAGCTCTCAGCAAACTCCACTTTGCACATGAAGCGGCGGAAGAATTCGGGCGCGCCTTCTTGCAGCACGTAGTATTCCTCGACGGTGCCAATCAACACCATCTTCACGTCAATCTGCACCGCCTCGGGCTCTAGCGCCACGGCGGCAATGGGCGAGAGGTGCAAGCCCGATTCTTCAATTTGCAAACGACCACTGCGCAAAAACCGCGAGAGCTTTTCCCACACCAGCGCATCGGTGAGCAGGTCGCGCACATGCAGCATCAAAAAACCGCCATGGGCTTTGAGCAAGCTGCCCGCACGGATGCGCGAGAAGTCGGTCATCAACACATCGTCTTCGGTTTGGTATTCCACGCTGCCAAACAAGGTGCGAAACACGGGGTTGTCTTCCACCAACACGGGCGCGCCTTGTGTGTCGTGGTTGTCCACGGCTACGTTCACGCGGTAGCGCAGCAGCAGGGTGTCGAGGGCTTCGAGACGTGTTTCTTCTTCGTTTTCATCGTCGTCATGCGGCTCAAACAGTTCAATGTGTTCCAACACGTCGGCCATCACCTTGTGAAAATAATGCGTGAGCTTCGTGTTGTCTTGGCTTTGTTTGGTCAAGGCCTCTTGAATGCGTCCTAATTCTTGGGTCAACATGGGTTTGATGGTTTGGCGACGCAGGGCTGCCAAGCCTTCGTTTTTCACACGGTCAATGGGGCGTGTTTTGTCGAGAAAATTGGCAATCTCGGCGCGCAGCTCTAACTCG
Organism: Limnohabitans curvus; assembly: GCF_003063475.1. Taxonomy (NCBI): domain Bacteria; kingdom Pseudomonadati; phylum Pseudomonadota; class Betaproteobacteria; order Burkholderiales; family Comamonadaceae; genus Limnohabitans; species Limnohabitans curvus. The sequence continues at coordinate 700,718 of NZ_NESP01000001.1, read as the reverse complement.
GCTTGGTCGATGGCTGTGCGGCGTTCTTTGGGCAGTGCCAATGCTTCGGCTTCGGTGAGGGGCATGCCTTTGTCATCGCGCAAGGTGAACACCAAATGCCCGCCTTCGCGAAACAGTGAGAAGCTGCGCGCCTCTGCAAATGCATCGAGCACGGCATAGGCGCGGTCTTCTTCTTGTTTGTACGTTTTCTCGATGTGTTCGCTTTCGACCTTGAAGTCTTGCGCGCTCAATCGCTTGGGGATTTCTGTGAGCAGCATCTTGGTGAGCTGCGCCATGTGCAGGCGCAGCTTGCGGCCTTCACCAGCAGGCATGTGCAAGGCGTGAGGATGCTCGGGTGTGTCAAAGTTGTGCAAGTAGCACAGGTCGGGTGGTACAGGCCGTTTGGCGGCCACGCTGCGCATCATCTGTTGAAGCAGGGTGGAACGGCCACTGCCGATTTCGCCCAACACAAACAGGTTGTAGTTGGTTTGCTCCATTTCCAAGCCAAAGCGCGCTGCTGTTTCAGCACGTTGTTGGCCAATCCACGGCAGGGCTTGTGTCACCAATTCAGAGGTGTTGCCAAAGCCCAGCTCTGTGGGGTGAATGGTCAGCCGCAAGTCTGCGGCTGGCACTGTGGCGGCGCTGAGTGGCTGGGTGGTGGTGTGCATGTGCTGTTCCAATTGCTGCGACGGTAGGCGCAACAGTTGTAGCACAGACCGTTAAGTTGTGAGGCTGTTCAGCACTTCTTCTGTGTGTTCACCCAAACGCGGCGCAGGGCGCCACACCCCTGTGGGTGTGTCACTCATGCGCACAGGCGGACGCAACTGACGCAGCATGCCCTCAAACGGATGCGGTACGTCTAGCCACGCCTGTGTGGCGGCCAGGTGCGGGTCGGTCAGCAGATCATCCAGTTTCATCATGGGCATGACGGGAATGTCGTGCGTGGTGAAGTCTTTCATCCACTCGGCGCTGGTGCGGGCGCGCATGTGTTCGCCCACAAAGGCGTAGAGCGCGTCGATGTGCTTGAGGCGTTCGACGTGGGTGCTGAAGCGGGCATCGGTTTGAAATAAATCAGGCTGACCCACGAGTTTTAAAAACGCTTGCCAATGTGCGTCGTTGTACATAAGCGCACAGATGTAGCCATCTTGCGTTTGATACGGTTTGCGGTTGGCCGACAGCATGCGCGTGTAGCCCATGGGGGCGATGGGCGGTTGCCATGTTTCGCCACTCAAATGCTCGCCCAGCACAAACTGCAGCAAACATTCAAACATGGGCACTTCCACGTGTTGTCCTAAACCCGTGCGGTAGCGCGCGATGACGGCCGCCAACACGGCATGCACCATGTTGAGCCCAGTCACGCGATCGGCAAAGGTGGCGGGCACATAGCGTGGCTCGGGGCTGCCGCTTTGTGTCATTAACCAAGGGATGCAGGCTGCGCCCTGAATTAGATCGTCATACGCGGGCCAGTCCGAGTAGGGGCCGCCTTCGCTGTAGCCATACGCACCGCACACCACCAAACGTGGGTTGATCGCGTGCAGGGTGTCAAACGACAAGCCCAACCGCGCCATGGATGCCGGGCGAATGTTGTAGGTCAACACATCAGCGGTTTTGCACAAGGCCAGCAACTGCTCGCGTTGCTCGGGCTGTCGCAAATCAAGGACCACCGAGCGTTTGTTGCGGTTGGCGTTGATGAAGATGTGGCCCATGCCTGGGTGCTTCATCGGGCCCGCGTGGCGCATGATGTCGCCACTGGGGGGTTCGATCTTGATGACGTCTGCGCCGTAGTCGCCCAAAATTTGCGTGGCGTAGGGGCCCAGCACCACGCCCGTCAGGTCGATCACGCGCAGGCCCGCGAGGGCGCCTTGCAGGTTGGCGTTCTCAGTGAGGCTCATGGCTTATTCAGGTGTGATGCCCGCTGACTTGACCCAGCCACCCCACTTTTTAATTTCACTGTCAATGGTTTTGGCGAGGGTGGCCGAATCTTCCACGTCGAGGTCAATGCCGACGCCTTGGATTTTTTCGCGCACTTCGGGTTTGGCCAACACCGCCATCAAAGTGGCTGTGGCTTTCTTTTGCACGTCAGCGGGCATGCCGGCTGGGGCCATCAAGCCGAACCAAGCGCTCACGTTGTAGTCTTTGACGGTGTCGCCAATCGGGGGCACGTTGGGGGCTTTGCCCGCACGTTTCTTGGTGGTGACGCCAAGCCCGCGCATGCGGCCGCCGTTCATTTGTGACACCGCGTTGCCAGTGTCTGCAAAAGCGAATTGGATTTGACCGCCCAACAAATCAGTCAGCGCAGGTGGGATGCTTTTGTAAGGCACGCCCACGGTTTGCAAGCCAGCCAGCTCGGTGAGCATGGCCGCTGAAACCAACGAGCCTGAGGAGCCGTGACCGTAGGCCAGTTTTCCGGGGTGGGCTTTGGCGTAGCTCACAAACTCTTTCATGTCTTTGGCAGGAAAGTCGTTGTTGACCATCAAGATAAAACCGACTTCACCAATTTTTCCGATGGGTGTGAAGTCTTTCACGGGGTCATAAGGCAGCTTGCGGTACAGATGCACGTTGGCCGCTTGCGTGGTGCTGGTGGTGACCAAGAAAGTGTAGCCATCGGCAGGTGCCGCTTTGACCGCTTCAGCGCCCAAGATGCCATTGGCGCCGGCTTTGTTTTCGATGGTGATGGGCTGGCCCCAAGCGTCGCTCATGGCTTGCGCAATGATGCGGCCCACGTTGTCAGTGGCGCTGCCTGCGCTGAAGGGCACAACAAATTTGATGGCCTTGTTGGGGTAGCTTTGTGCGTGCGTCGCAGGCGCGACCAGGCTGCCTAATGCGAAGACCGCAAAGCTGGCACACAGGGTGCGGCGAAGTGGTGAGGTGAATTTGCTGTGTTGCATGGTGTGTCTCCTGTTAGTTTTTTGTAGCGCGGCGTTGCACGGCATCAATATACGCGTGGCCATCGGGGGGGCGACCGCTGCGTTGGCTTTCCCAAATCATCTGGCCCAACGCATCCATGGTTTCATGGTGGGCCTCGTGTAGTGAATCGCGTTTGGCGGTGAGCAGCTCAACCGCCTGTCGGATGCCACGGGGTTGATCAATCGAGCATTGCTCACTCACCGACAGGTGCATGGACAAGTGTAAGAAGGGGTTGGTTTGGCCGTCTTTGACTTCGTACATGCGCTCAAGCGCAGCATCGACATCGGTGAAGTCGGCGTGGTATTCGGGGTGCTCGGCCACCCATTGGCTGGCAAGCGTTTCGAGCGCGTCCATGGGTTGGGCATTGCGCCACTTGGCATAGACCGAACAGAAAAAGCGCCGTACGTCGGCTTGGCTGGGTTCAAACATAGGCGTAATTGTCACCCAGGTGTCGGGCGTTTGCGGCCAGAAAATTCCAGTCGTTACAGTTCGCTATTCATACGTGACACAAAGAGGCAGGCCATGATCAATAAAGTAGCCGATTCCATGGCGCAAGCGCTGCAGGGCTTGACCGATGGCATGACGGTGATGGTGGGCGGTTTTGGCACCGCAGGTATTCCAAGCGAGCTGTTGGATGGCTTGATTGAAGTGATTCATGACCGCCAGGTTCGTGGGCTCACCGTGGTCAATAACAACGCGGGCAATGGCGATACGGGTTTGGCGGCGTTGCTCAAAACGGGCTGTGTTCGCAAAATCATTTGCAGCTTTCCGCGTCAAGCAGATAGCCACGTGTTCGATGGCTTGTACCGTGCGGGCAAGCTGGAGCTTGAGTTGGTGCCCCAAGGCAATTTGTCTGAGCGCATTCGCGCAGCGGGCGCTGGCATTGGTGCATTTTTTACACCCACAGGTTACGGCACAGACCTCGCCAAATACCCTGACGGTTCGCCCAAAGAAACCCGGGAGATCCATGGCCGCATGTATGTGCTGGAGTATCCAATTCATGCCGACTTGGCCTTGATCAAAGCCGAAAAGGGCGACCGTTGGGGCAACCTGACTTACCGTAAATCAGCGCGTAATTTTGGGCCCGTGATGGCGGCTGCCGCCAAGCGCACCGTGGCTTCTGTGCATGAGGTGGTGGACTTGGGTGCCTTAGACCCCGAGAGCATTGTGACCCCCGGTATCTATGTCAGCCACGTGGTTCAAGTGCCTCGTCAGGCGACCCAAGGTGCTGGATTTAAGAAGGTGGCTTGATCATGACCTACACCCGTCGCACCAAAGACCAAATGGCAGCCCGCGTGGCGCAAGATATGCCTGATGGCGCGTATGTCAACCTAGGTATTGGCATGCCGACCTTGGTGGCCAACCACTTGCCGCAAGGACTGGAAATTATTTTGCACAGCGAAAACGGTATTTTGGGCATGGGCCCAGCGCCAGCCCAAGTGGATGAAGACTTTGACCTGATCAATGCGGGTAAGCAGCCAGTGACCTTGTTGCCCGGTGGTGCCTATTTCCATCACAACGACAGCTTTGCCATGATGCGTGGCGGTCACTTAGACATTTGCGTCTTGGGCGCATTTCAGGTGAGCGAGCGCGGTGATTTGGCCAACTGGCACACCGGCGAAGCCGATGCCATTCCTGCCGTGGGCGGCGCGATGGATTTGGCTATTGGCGCCAAACAGACCTGGGTGATGATGGATTTGCTCACCAAACAAGGTCAGAGCAAAGTGGTGCGCGATTGCACTTACCCGTTGACTGGCTTGGCGTGCGTGAGCCGCATTTACACCGATTTGGCGACCTTAGAAGTCACTGACCAAGGCTTGCGACTGGTCGACGTGGTGGATGGTTTGTCTCACGCCGATCTCGAAAACTTGGTAGGCCTGAAGATTCAGACCTAAGTGAGCCCTGGGCTTACTGCTCAACAAACGCGCGTTCCACCACAAAGTCGCCAGGGGTGGTGGTGGAGCCTTCTTTGAAGCCACGCTCTTCCAGCAACGTGCGCATGTCTTTGTTCAAGCCGGGGCTGCCGCAAATCATGATGCGGTCGTTGGCGGGGTCGATGTTGGGCAAGCCCAAATCTTGGGTGAGCTTATTTGACGTGAGCAAGTCGGTCACGCGGCCTTGGTTTTTGTAGGGCTCGCGGGTGACGGTGGGGTAGTACAGCATTTGGCTGCTGACCATCTCGCCCAAGAACTCGTGCTTGGGCAGCTCTTCGGTCAGGTAGTCGTGGTACGCCAGCTCTTTCACTTCACGCACGCCGTGGACCAAGATGACTTTTTCGAAACGCTCATACGTCTCAGGGTCACGCACGATGCTGAGAAACGGGGCCAAGCCCGTGCCGGTGCCGATGAGGTACAGGTTTTTGGCGGGCAACAAGTAGTCGCATAGCAAGGTGCCTGTGGGCTTTTTGCCGACCACGATTTTGTCGCCCACTTTGATGTGTTGTAGCTTGGAGGTGAGGGGGCCGTCCTGCACCTTGATGCTCAAGAACTCCAAGTGCTCTTCGTAGTTGGCGCTGACGATGCTGTAGGCGCGCAGAAGCGGTTTGCCGTTTTCGCCGCGCAAGCCAATCATGGTGAAGTGACCGTTGGAGAAACGCAGCGAGGTGTCGCGTGTGGTGGTGAAGCTGAACAGGCGGTCGGTCCAGTGGTGGACGGACAAAACTTCTTCGTCTAGGAATGCACTCATGACAGTAATAAATCGATATAAATCAAGCCCTCTAGTGTAGGCGAGGGCTTAAAACCTAGGGCTATATGGTGCTTCCCAGAACGCTATAAGCCTTGACTTGCATCAACGGGGCTTTGAGGCTGTTGACGTTTGCTATTTACGCCTTGCCCGCAAAGCCGTTTTGTCGCCAAGCCTCATAGGTGATGACGGCCACTGAGTTCGACAGGTTCAAGCTGCGCTGGTCGGCGCGCATGGGTAGGCGCAGGCGCTGCGCGAGCGGGAAGCTTTCGCGGATGTCCACAGGCAAGCCACTGGTCTCAGAGCCAAACACAAACCAATCGCCGGGCTGAAACGCCATGTCATGCGCGGTGCTGGAGCCTTTGGTGGTCATGGCAAACATGCGGGCGGGGTCAGGTTTGGCATCGTTCAAAAATGTGGCCCAGTCGGCATGGCGCAGCACGGGCGCGTACTCGTGATAGTCCAAGCCCGCGCGGCGCATGTGCTTGTCTTCCATCGAGAAGCCCAAGGGCTCGACCAAATGTAAGGTGCAACCGGTGTTGGCCGCCAAGCGGATGATGTTGCCCGTGTTGGGCGGAATTTCGGGGTGGACGAGGACGATGTGAAACATCAGCACATTGTCCCGCATGAGAGAGGGGGCTCACGCTGTGCGGTGCGAGCAGCTGTCGACAGCTTTGCATCAATGATGCGCTTCTCGTTCTTCGGTACGTGCCAGCACCAATCCTGTGATGTGCGCTGCTCCTGCTACCCGCAACGCCCGCGCTGCTTCGTGCATCGACGCTCCCGTGGTCATCACATCGTCCACCAACACCACGCGATGACCGCGCACGGTAGATACGTGTTCGGGTGCAACCCAAAACGCATCCCTCACATGCTCTAGCCGCTCATGACGTGAGGCGCCTACTTGGTGGGCGCTGTCGCCACGTCGCAGCAAGGTGTGAGCGTTAGTTTTGTGCGGGGCCAAGTGACGAGCCAGCTCTAGCGCTTGGTTAAAGCCGCGTTCGCGCAGACGTGAGGGGGCCAGGGGCATGGGCATCACCAGCGTGGCGGCGTCGAGTGCGGGTTCGACCCACGGGGCATGGCGCATGAGGTGGGCCAAGGCGCGTGCGAGGCTGGGGTCGGCTTGAAATTTGAAGCGGGCAATGCAGTCCGCCCATGGGAAGGCGTAGCTCACGGCGGCCACACAAGCGTCTAAGGGGCTGGGGTGCTCTGCGCAATTGCGGCAGATGCTCTTGTGGCTGAGCGTGAGGGCGCACGTGGGACAGCGCTGCGTGGGCTGCGCAAAGCGCTCGATGCATGGCACACACAAAGGTTGGCTGGGCCAGCGGTGGCAAATGTGGCAAAGGCTGGGTAAGCGCAACATGCCCCGCATTGGAAAGACATTGCGCGGGTTTGGGTTGAAGCGCAGCGCAATGTTTGTGAAGGGCGGGGTGTCGATAATAGGGGCCATGTCTGAACCGTCTCCCTCTGATACGCCTCCCTCGCTCGATCCTGCGGCCTGTGCCCGTTGGGCCGCATGGCCGCATGCCGCATCGCCTTGGCTGAACGAGGAAATTGGCCGACGCATGGAAGACCGTTTGCAGTGGATTCGTTTGCAACCCACATCGTGGGTGGATTGGGCGCCCTTGAGCGGTGGTTTAGAAACACACGCCAAGCTGCGTGCGCGTTACCCGCAGGCGCATTGCCAAGTGATAGAGATCAGCGCCCAGCGTGAGCAGTTGGCACGTCAGGCGCTGCAAGCGCCTTGGTGGCGGCGCTGGCTGAAGCCGGATGCTTTGACATTTGGCGCACCTGCCGCAGGCAGTGCCGACATGTTGTGGGCCAATATGGCGTTGCACACCAGCGACGATCCGCAAGCTTTGTTGCAAAAATGGCACCAACTGTTGGCGGTGGATGGCTTTTTGATGTTTTCGTGTCTCGGACCGGACACCCTGCGCGAGTTGGCCGACGTGTACCAAGGCAAGGGTTGGCCACCTGCGTGTCATGCGTTTACCGACATGCACGATTGGGGTGACATGCTGGTGCAAGCCGGTTTTGCAGAGCCCGTGATGGATATGGAACGCATCACGTTGACCTATGCCAATACCGAGAGCTTGTTGGCTGAGTTTCGTGCGCTAGGCCGCAACCTGCATCGGAATCGCTTTGCCGGCTTGCGTGGCAAGCAGTGGTTGGCGCAGCTCAAAACCGCATTGCTCTTGTTGGCAAAACCGGCGCAAGACGGGCGCATCACGCTGACGGTGGAAGTGATTTATGGCCACGCTTTGAAGCCCTTGCCGCGCCTCAAAGTTCAACAGCACAGTTCGGTGTCTTTGCAAGACATGCGAACCCTACTAGGGCAATCCCCTAGTGGTCGCTCTGTATGATTTTCTTTGTAAGCTTGTAGCGCAAATCATGCTTAAACACTTTGAGTTAAATCAGTGTTTGAGGGGTTTGTAGTCCTGAAGACAAAAAACATTGAGGCAATCAAAGTGATGAAGAACAATCTTTTCCAAAAGTTGACTTCAGGTGTGTTGTTCCTCGCCGCCTGGGCGAGCACAGCCGCTTGGGCGGTGAACGATTTGCCGGGCGGCCCTGCCGTTCGACAACTGAACCTCCAACCTGGCGCGACCAAAATTGCTCAAGAGCAGGGCTGGCTGCATTGGTTCATGCTCATCATCTGTACCGTCATTTTTGTGGCGGTGTTCGGTGTGATGTTCTATTCCATCTGGAAGCACCGCAAATCGGTGGGCCACAAGTCGGCCAGCTTCCACGAATCGGTCAAGGTAGAAATTGCATGGACCGTCATTCCTTTCATCATCGTGATCCTGATGGCCTTGCCTGCAACCAAAGCAGTGGTGGCTCAGAAAGACACGTCGAACGCCGACCTCACCATCAAAGCCACGGGCTACCAGTGGAAGTGGGGCTATGACTACCTCAAGGGCCAGGGTGAGGGCATTGCTTTTATCTCGACGCTCGACAACGCGCATCGCGAAATGTCAAACAATGGCGCCAAGGGCGTGGACATCGATAACTACTTGTTGAAAGTGGACAACCCATTGGTGGTCCCTGTTAACAAAAAAGTGCGCATCATCACCACAGCCAATGACGTGATTCACGCCTTTGCTGTGCCGTCCCTCGGCGTCAAGCAAGACGCGATTCCCGGCTTTGTGCGTGACACCTGGTTCCGTGCTGAAGCGGTGGGCGATTACTACGGCCAATGCCAAGAGTTGTGCGGCAAAGAACACGCGTACATGCCAATTCATGTGAAGGTGCTCAGTGCCGCTGACTACAGCGCTTGGGTGGCCACGGAGCAAAAGAAGATGGCTGCTAAGCAAGACGATCCTTCTAAGGTTTGGAATTTGGCCGATTTGTCCAAGCGTGGTGAGAAGGTGTATGCCGCTAACTGTGCCGCTTGCCACCAACCCAACGGCAAGGGCGCTGGCCCCATCAAACCACTCGACGGCGCTGCCGTGGTGTTGGATGCTGACAAGAACAAGCAGATCAAAGTGCTGTTGAACGGTCAAAACAATTTGACGATGCCTTCGTGGAAACAGCTCAGCGATACCGACATTGCGGCTGTCATCACTTACACAAAAAACAATTGGTCGAACAAGACCGGCCAGCTGGTTCAGCCCGCCGATGTCAAGGCCGCCCGTTAAAACTAGCGTTTAGAAGGAACACATCATGAGCGCAGTACTCGATTCCCACGGCCACGGTCACGATGACCACCACGGCGCGCCACACGGCTGGCGCCGTTGGGTGTATGCCACCAACCACAAAGACATTGGTACCTTGTACCTGTTGTTTGCCTTCACCATGCTGATGATTGGTGGCATTTTGGCGCTGTTGATTCGCGCTGAGCTGTTCCAGCCCGGCTTGCAGTTGGTCAACCCTGAGTTGTTCAACCAACTCACCACCATGCACGGCTTGATCATGGTGTTCGGCGCCATCATGCCGGCCTTCGTGGGTTTTGCGAACTGGATGATTCCGTTGCAAATTGGCGCGTCTGACATGGCTTTTGCCCGCATGAACAACTTCAGCTTCTGGTTGATGATTCCTGCTGCAGCGATGTTGGCCGGTTCGTTCTTTATGCCCGGTGGCGCTCCCGCTGCGGGTTGGACTTTGTATGCACCTTTGACCCTGCAAATGGGTCCCTCGATGGACGCTGGTATTTTTGCCATGCACATCTTGGGTGCTTCGTCCATCATGGGTTCGATCAACATCATCGTGACCATCCTCAACATGCGCGCCCCTGGCATGACCTTGATGAAGATGCCTATGTTCGTTTGGACATGGTTGATCACGGCTTACTTGCTGATTGCGGTGATGCCTGTGTTGGCTGGCGCGATCACCATGACGTTGACAGACCGCCACTTTGGCACGACCTTCTTTAACCCTGCTGGTGGTGGTGACCCCATCATGTACCAGCACATTTTCTGGTTCTTCGGTCACCCTGAGGTGTACATCATGATCTTGCCGGCCTTCGGCATCATCAGCCACATCGTGCCCGCATTTGCTCGCAAGAAATTGTTTGGTTACGCCTCCATGGTGTACGCCACATCGTCCATTGCGATTTTGTCGTTCATCGTTTGGGCGCACCACATGTATGCCACGGGCATGCCTGTGACTGGCCAGTTGTTCTTCATGTACGCCACGATGTTGATCTCTGTGCCCACAGGCGTGAAGGTGTTCAACTGGATTGCCACCATGTGGCGCGGCTCGATGACGTTTGAAACGCCTATGTTGTTTGCGGTGGGTTTCATCTTTGTGTTCACCATGGGTGGTTTCACGGGCCTCATCTTGTCGATGGCGCCGATTGACACGCAGGTGCAAGACACCTACTACGTGGTGGCGCATTTCCACTATGTGTTGGTGGCGGGCTCGTTGTTTGCCATGTTTGCGGGCTTCTACTACTGGTGCCCCAAGTGGACCGGCGTGATGTACAACGAAACACGCGGTCAAATTCACTTTTGGTGGACCTTGATTTCGTTCAACGTCACCTTCTTCCCGATGCACTTCTTGGGTTTGGCCGGTATGCCGCGTCGCTACGCCGACTACCCCATGCAGTTTGCTGACTTCAATGCGTTGGCATCCATCGGTGCGTTCTTCTTCGGCTTTGCTCAGGTGTACTTCTTCTTGTTCGTGGTGTTGCCAGCGATGCGCGGCCACGGCGAGAAGGCGGTCGCCAAGCCTTGGGAAGCTGCTGAAGGTTTGGAGTGGGAGGTGCCTTCGCCTGCCCCCTTCCACACCTTTGAGAACCCACCCAAGTTGGACGCCACTGCAACGCGCGTGATTGGTTAAGCATGACGCCCGACCAACGTAAAAACAACCTTCGCCTAGGCCTGATTTTGGCCTCGGTGGCGGTGGTGTTCTTCGTGGGCTTCTTTGCCAAGATCATGCTTTTGAATCACTGACATCATGGCTGCACCACGTCATAACCTGCTGATGTTCAAAAAGCTCGTCGTTGTGGCGGCTGGCATGTTTGCGTTCGGTTATGCCTTGGTGCCCATGTACAAAGCAATTTGTGAATTCACAGGCATCAACATCTTGGCGCTGGGTGAGCGTGAGATTCCGGGTTCTGGCAATGCACGTGCAAAAGCCAAAAACACGCAAGTGGACGCGAGCCGCACCATCACGGTGGAGTTCGATGCCAATGCGCGTGGTCCATGGAAGTTCAAGCCTGCGCAAAGCTCCATGCAAGTGCATCCGGGCGAGATGATGACGGTGATGTACGAGTTTGAAAACGTGCAAGACCGTGTCATGTCAGCCCAAGCCATTCCCAGCTATGCGCCACGCCAAGCGGCGGCGCATTTCAACAAGTTGGAATGTTTCTGTTTTAACCAATACACCTTGGCGCCAGGCGAGAAAAAGCAATGGCCCGTGGTGTTTGTGATTGACCCTAAGTTGGCCAAAGACGTGACCACCATTACTTTGTCGTACACCTTCTTCGAAGTGGGATCCAAAACACCAGCAGCACCGACGGCTGCGCTGGGTGTGTCCTACAAATCAGGGGTGGGCGTATGAGTAACAAGGTGTCGCTCATGCGTTCGGTCAAGGCAGTGGCATGGTCATTTTTGGGAATTCGCAAAAGTAGCGAGTTTCAAGAAGATATCGACAAGATCACACCCTTGCATGTGCTGGGTGTGGGCTTGGTGGCAGGTTTGTTGTTTGTGGTCGGTTTGATCGTCGTGGTCAATCTGGTCGTCGCGAAATAAAGAAGGAGTGGATATGAGTAGCACCTCACACGGCTCAACGCCTTACTACTACGTACCTCATGCGTCACGCCATCCGGCGATGGCTGCGTTGGGATTGTTCTTTGTGATTCTTGGCGCAGGCCAGTGGGTCAACGGGGTGGAATGGGGCAAGTACAGCTTGTTCTTCGGCCTCGTGTTTTGGCTCGGCGTGCTTTACCAATGGTTTGGTGACGCGATCGCTGAAAGTGAAGGCGGTCAATACGGTCACAAGATTGACCTGTCCTACCGCTGGAGCATGAGCTGGTTCATCTTTTCTGAAGTGATGTTCTTCGGCGCGTTCTTCTCTGCTCTGTGGTGGGCACGTGCGCACTCGGTGCCGATGCTGGGCAACTTGGACAACGCTTTGTTGTGGCCTGACTTCAAGGCCGTGTGGCCTACAGCGGCGGCAGGTATGACAGCTTCCCCTGCTGGCATCGTCGAGCCCTTCCAAACCATGACACCGTTTTGGTTGCCCACCATCAACACCGCGTTGTTGTTGACCTCGGGTGTGACCCTAACGATCGCGCATCATGCGTTGATTGAAAACAAGCGCGACACCACGATCAAGTTCATGTGGCTCACCGTGCTGTTGGGCGTGGTGTTCTTGTTTGTGCAAGGCTATGAATATGCCCACGCCTACAGCGACATGAACCTCAAGCTCACCTCGGGTGTGTATGGCTCTACGTTTTACATGCTCACAGGCTTCCACGGTTTCCACGTGTTTTTGGGCATGTTGATGCTGCTGGTGATTACCTTGCGCTTGCAAAAAGGCCATTTCACAGCTGACAAGCACTTCGGTTTCGAAGGCGCAGCTTGGTACTGGCACTTTGTGGACGTGGTGTGGTTGGGCTTGTACATCTTGGTGTACTGGATGTAACTACCTGCTTGAATGCAACAAAGGCCGCATGTGCGGCCTTTGTTTTTGGTGATGTAGTTTTACTGCCCAGGTGCAATGCCTGTGGGCTGTATGTAGCCCAGATGCCACCCTATCAAAATACAAATAAACAAGACGATCGAAATACCCACCCGAAGCCCCAAAGCTTTCACCATGTGGCCCGACTGTGTTTTGCCGCTGCGCCCATTGCGCATCATGAAGACCAGGGCAGAACCCAAGCTGGCGAGAATGGCTAAGAAGGCAAGTGCAACAATGAATTTCATGCGCATCATTATCTCCATCCCACGCACCCGTGCTTTTGCATGGGTGACACTGGCCATGCTGGTGGGGGTGGCTTTGACCGTGCGTTTGGGGTTTTGGCAGCTGTCGCGTGCGGCTGAAAAAGAAGCCCGTCATGCCGCCATCGTGGCGCAGATGACCGCGCCTGTGCGCGATACAGCCGCTTTGTTGGCGCAACCTGCACAGTTTGAACAGTTGCATCAGCGTGTTGCGCTACAAGGGGAATGGTTGCCAGAGCACACCGTGTATTTGGATAACCGACCCATGAACGGGCGGGCTGGATTTTGGGTGCTCACACCGCTGCAGTTGAACGCCTCGACGCGTGTGCTGGTGCAGCGCGGTTGGGTGCCTCGTCACCAGTTGGACAGAACCCTGCTGCCCGCGATTCAAACCCCTTCAGGTGTGGTGCAAATGCATGGGCGCATTGCGCCACCGCCTTCGAATTTGATGGCCTTGAGTACCGAGCCAGAAGTGACAGCACAGGCATCAGTGCCTTCGAAGATTCGGCAAAATCTGAACCTAAAAGCCTATGCTGCTCAAACAGGTGGGGCATTCGCCGCTGTTGTGTTGCAAACCGATTCAGCCTCTGAAGGTTTGCTGCGCGACTGGCCAGAAATTGCGGCAGGGGTCGAAAAAAACCTTGCTTATGCTTTTCAGTGGTTTGCGCTCGCCGCGCTGCAGCTGATGCTCTACATTTGGTTCCAATTCATTCAACCTTATCGCCATGCAAGACGCTCCTCGCTCTAAATCTCAGCACCCCTTGGGCATGACGGTGTATGACTTGCCTTCGCCCTCAGATGCGCTGCATACAGATGCCAAGCGCACGGCCATGGGCCGCTTGCGCATGATCTTGGTGCTGCTTATCTGTGCAGCTCCCGTGGTGGCGTCGTACTTCACTTACTACGTGGTGCGCCCCGAGGGGCGTCGCAACTTTGGCGATTTGATTGAGCCTGTGCGACCCTTGCCAGATGTGACAGCGCGAGCCCTGAATGGCGATGGCGTGCGGTTGCCCTCGCTCAAAGGCCAATGGCTCTTGATCAGCGTGAGTGGCGGCGACTGCCAAGCCGATTGCCAACAACAGCTGTACCTGCAGCGTCAAATCTTGGCGGGCCTCGGCAAAGACCGTGCACGCACCGATTGGGTGTGGCTGATCTCTGACAGCGCAGACATCCCTAGCAGCATCATGCCCGGCCTGAAAGAAGCCACGGTGTTGCGCGTGAATCCCGATGCCTTGGCGCAATGGCTACAGCCCGCCGAAGGACAAGCTTTACAAGACCATTTGTATTTGGTCGATCCGCATGGTCAATGGATGATGCGTTTCCCTGCCAAGCTCAGCCCTGAAGCGGCTTTGAAAACCAAGCGTGACATTGAACGTTTGTTGCGTGCCGCCGCTTCGTGGGATGAGGCTGGCCGTTAAGGCCTCGTAGCGTTCAAACCTCATACACATGACTGAAAGCCTGTACAACCTCACGCCGGTGTTACACCTGCTCATCATGGGCGCTTTGGTGGCCATGGTGCCGCTGTGTTGGGTGTGGTTGCGCAACCCGCAGGCCTCAACGGCGCGCCGTGTGCAGGCGCTGACGGTGATCACCTTGTTCATCACGTTTGATTTGGTACTGTTCGGCGCGTTCACGCGGTTGACTGATTCAGGTTTGGGTTGCCCAGACTGGCCAGGCTGCTACGGCCACGCCAGCCCTGTGGGTGCCCAGTCTGCCATTGCCTTAGAGCAGAGCCAAATGCCAGATGGCCCCGTGACACACACCAAAGCATGGATTGAAATGATTCATCGCTACATGGCCATGGCGGTGGGTGGGTTGATATTGACCTTGACGGCATTCGCGTGGGTGCGCCGTTGGCGTGGCGATGCAACCTCTGGCGTGCTGTGGCCTACGTTCACATTGGTCTGGGTCTGTGTGCAAGGTGCGTTTGGTGCTTTGACGGTCACTATGAAATTGTTTCCGCTCATCGTCACCTTGCACTTGATTGGCGGTTTGGTGTTGCTCGCATTGCTCACGATGCAGGTGCAACGTCAGCGTTTAGGCAGTGCACGTAGTCAATCCATTTTGTTGCGCCCTGGTTTGTTTGGCGCCACGCTGCTGGGCTTGTTACTGTTGACGGTGCAGGTGCTGTTGGGCGGTTGGGTCAGCACCAACTACGCGGTGCTGGCATGCAACACGTTTCCACTGTGCCAAAACAGTTGGTGGCCGCTGATGAATTTTGAACAAGGCTTTACTTTGTGGCGACACTTAGGCTTAGATGCGTCGGGTCAGCCCTTGGTGTTTGAGTCGCTCACGGCCATTCACTATGTGCATCGTTTGGCGGCTTATGTGGTGCTGGTTTATCTGGCTGGCTTGGCCTTTTCTTTGCGCCGGGTGCCGGCTTTGAAGATGGCTGCGCATGTGTTGCTCTCTTGCTTGTTGCTGCAGCTGCTCACCGGTTTGTCGAACGTCGTGTTCGATTGGCCTTTGGCGGCTGCTGTGTTGCACACCGGTGGCGCTGCGGCGCTGGTGGTGGTGTTGATGTGGATCTTGACCGGTGCGCGTGCCTCGCGCAGCACGGTGTTGAATTGATTGTGAAGAGACCCTGTTTATGAGCCTCGCTTCCCCTTTCATGTCTCGCTTGCGCCAGTTCAATGCGCTGACCAAACCGCGCGTGATTCAACTCATTGTGTTTTGTGCCCTGATTGGCATGGTCTTGGCCGTGCCCGGTGTGCCGTCTTGGCCTGAGGTGCAGTTGGCACTGCTGGCGTGTTTGGGTATTTGGTTTGTGGCCGGTGCCGCCGCCGCCTTTAATTGCTTGGTGGAGAAGGGCATTGATTCACGCATGAAGCGCACCGCTTGGCGGCCGACGGCCAAAGGTGAGTTGAGCGACCGCGAGACCTTGCTGTTCTCCACGCTCATGTGCGCTGTAGGTTCGCTGATTTTGTATGTGTGGGTGAACCCGCTCACCATGTGGTTGACGTTCGCCACCTTTGTGGGCTATGCGGTGGTTTACACCGTCATCTTGAAGCCACTCACCCCACAAAACATTGTGATTGGTGGTGCATCAGGTGCCATGCCACCGGTGTTGGGTTGGGCGGCCATGGCGGGCGAGGTGAGCCCCGAGGCTTTGATTTTGTTTCTCATCATTTTCTTGTGGACGCCGCCGCATTTTTGGGCTTTGGCCTTGTACCGCGTGGAAGACTACCGCAAGTCAGGCTTGCCCATGCTGCCTGTGACACACGGCAATGAATTCACGCGTTTGCAAATTCTGCTCTACACCTTTGTGTTGTTTGCGGCTTGCTTGATGCCCTTTATCTACCGCATGAGCGGTTGGTTCTATTTGGTGAGCGCAGTGATTTTGAGTCTAGGATTTTGCGGCTACGGCTGGGCCTTGTGGCGCAATTACTCGGATGAGCTGGCACGCAAAACCTTTCGCTTTTCTTTGATTCACCTCAGCCTGTTGTTTGCAGCGCTTTTGATTGACCATTACCTCTGATGTTTTCACACACACGCCGATATTTGTTGTCTGCCTTGGCCGTGTTCGCCGTGGTGGCGTGCAGCCCTGACAAGCCAAACTTCAACGCCATCGACATCACGGGTGCCGACTACGCCAAGGGCTTCACCCTGACCGACCACAACGACCAAAGCCGCAGCCTCTCCGATTTCAAAGGCAAAGTGGTCGTGCTGTTTTTTGGCTACACGCAATGTCCCGATGTGTGCCCGACCTCAATGGTGGAGCTGGCTGAAGTCAAGCGCTTGATGGGTGCCGATGGTGACAAGCTGCAAGGTGTGTTTGTGACGGTGGACCCCGCGCGCGACACAGCAGAATTGCTCAAGGCCTACATGGCCAACTTCGATCCCACATTTGTAGCGTTCATTCCCACGCCTGAGCAATTGGCAGTGGTTGCCAAGGACTACAAGATTTATTACAAAAAGGTGGATGGCAAAACGCCCACCAGCTACACCATGGACCACTCTGCCGGTAGCTATGTGTACGACACCCAAGGCAACTTGCGTCTCTACAGCCGCTATGGTGTGGGCCCGCAGGTGTTGGCGCAGGACATTCTGACTTTGCTGAAAACAACGCCTTGACGCTGTTGGCTTAAGCTAAACAAAAAGGGCCGCCATGTTTTACATGACGGCCCTTTGCGTTGGTTGGTTTGCTTTACGCGTATTCAGCCAGCGCCGCTTTCATTTTCTTCATGGCAGCGACTTCGATTTGGCGGATGCGTTCAGCGCTCACGCCGTATTCAGCGGCCAAGTCATGCAGTGTCATGCCGCCTGAGCCGTTGTCTTGCACTTTTAGCCAACGCTCTTCCACGATGCGGCGGCTGCGCTCATCCAGCACGTTCAGTGCCGCAGCGATACCGTCAGAGGCCAATACATCGCGCTGGTGCGCGGCCATCATGGCGGTGGGCT
This sequence comes from Limnohabitans curvus, assembly GCF_003063475.1. Lineage (NCBI taxonomy): Bacteria > Pseudomonadati > Pseudomonadota > Betaproteobacteria > Burkholderiales > Comamonadaceae > Limnohabitans > Limnohabitans curvus. The sequence continues at coordinate 683,364 of NZ_NESP01000001.1, read as the reverse complement.
CGTGGTTGGTGTCGGTCAAGTAGGCAATGGGGCCAAAGGCCTCGTCGCTGTCTTCGTTCGGTGTCGGGTCTAGCAGCACATCGCCGCCAGACATGCGCATTTCCATCTCCAGCACTTCTTCGGGCTTGACGTTGAGCTTGGTCGCGACCGCATCCACCTCTTGTGGGTTGAGGGTGTTGCGGTGTGTGGCTTCGGCTGCGTCAGCCTTGAAGCCTTGCTTCATGGAGCGCAGGTTGAAAAACAGTTTGCGCTGTGCCTTGGTGGTGGCCACTTTGACCATGCGCCAGTTTTTCAAGATGTATTCGTGAATCTCGGCCTTGATCCAGTGCATGGCGTAGCTCACCAAACGCACGCCTTGGTCAGGGTCAAAGCGTTTGACGGCTTTCATCAAGCCGATGTTGCCTTCTTGAATCAGGTCAGCGTGTGGCAGGCCGTAGCCCAAGTATTGGCGCGACACCGAGACCACCAAACGCAGGTGCGAGAGCACCAGCTTTCCAGCGGCTTCGATGTCGTTGTTGTCTTTGAGTTGACGCGCAAATTCCTGCTCTTGCTCTAGCGTGAGCATAGGCAAACGGTTGGCAGCGGTGATGTAGGCATCCAAGTTGCCCAGCGACGGAACCAAGCCCCAAGGGTTGGTCATAGCGAGTGGCTGATGGGTGATTGCAGTCATGGAATTAGTCCTTTCGGATAACTAAAACGTATATTAGCACTCCTGCATTAAGAGTGCTAAACCCTGCTAAGTTTATGGGTTAACCCTTGGTAAAGGTGCGCTTTGAATACTGTGTTTTTTAACATATACTGAAAATAATCACAGTATTTAAGGAGCCCATTATGCCCCCCATGACCTTGGAGCGAATTGCCGTGCAGTGCTGCAAGAGCTGCGCGCATGTGCTGAATTCCGACTCATCCGAAACCCAGCTGCGTTGTGGTTTGGGCTATTACATCCAGCCGCCGCTCACGCGCAAGCAGGGCCGCATGGACAGTTATCCCGTGGTGGAGGCGCATGAGCGCTGTGGCCGCTGGCGCGATAGCCTGAAGGGCGTTTTAAAGCCCTGAATGGCTTAGCCCAAGAGGGCGTCGGCAAACTCTTGGGCGTTGAAGGTTTCCAGGTCTTCCACGGCTTCGCCCACGCCGATGAAATACACAGGCACGGCCGAGCCCCCCGCTGCCACACGGCCTTGGCCCCAAAGCGCAATGGCGGCCAGCACGCCACCTTTGGCGGTGCCGTCGAGTTTTGTGACGATGAGGCCGGTCAAACCCAGCGTTTCGTCAAACGCCTTCACTTGCGCGAGGGCGTTTTGGCCGGTGTTGCCGTCAATCACCAGCAACACTTCGTGCGGTCCAGTTGCTTCGGCCTTTTGCACCACACGTTTGATTTTTTTCAGCTCTTCCATCAGGTGCAGCTGCGTGGGCAGGCGGCCTGCGGTGTCGACCAGCACCACGTCTTTGCCGCGTGCGCGGCCTGCGGTGACGGCATCAAAGCTCACAGAAGCCGGGTCGCCGCCTTCTTGGCTGACGATTTCCACCGTGTTGCGCGTGGCCCAAACGGCGAGCTGTTCACGTGCCGCGGCGCGGAAGGTGTCGGCTGCTGCCAGCAGCACCGAGGCACCGCTATCGCTCAAATGGCGGGTGAGTTTGCCAATCGAGGTGGTTTTGCCTGCGCCATTGACGCCAGCCACCATGATGATGGTGGGCTTGTGCGCGCCGATGGTGAGGGGCTTTTCTAAAGGCTTGAGTAGTTGGGAAATCGAAGCGGCCAAGAGCGCCTTGACGGCCGAGGGCTCGGTGGCGCCGGTGTCTTTGACGCGTTTTTTCAAGTCGGCCAGCAAATACTCGGTGGCTTGCACGCCTGCATCGGCCATGAGCAGGGCAGTTTCGAGTTCTTCATAGAGCGCGTCATCAATCTTGGTGCCCGTGAACACGGTGCTGATGGTTTGGCCGGTGCGGCGCAGGCCTTGGCCTAAGCGGGCCATCCAGCTTGCGCGGGGACGCTCGGCTGGCATCTGTTGTGGTGTGACTTCAGATGGAGCGGCGCTAGCCGAGGTGTTCGCAGGTGTGGCTGTGCTGTTGCCCGTTGCTTCGGTAGCAGGCTGGCCAGTGATTTTTTTCTTGAAGAAGCTAAACATGTGTGGGGGTTTCTAGAATCAGTCCATTCTATGAAAACCCGCACACCACAATCTTTCAATGCCCCCCCCGCCAAACCCGTCGTTGAAAAACGGCACAAAGGTGCAGGCGAGGTGCGCATCATCGGCGGCGAATGGCGCCGCACCAAACTGCCCGTGGCCTTAAAGCCCGGCCTGCGCCCCACGCCCGACCGCGTGCGCGAGACCTTGTTCAACTGGCTGGGCCAGTCGCTGCTGGGCTGGCGCTGTGTGGACCCATTTGCGGGCACAGGCGCTTTGGGCCTTGAAGCTGCTTCACGCGGCGCAGCCCATGTGCAGGTGTGTGAACTCGACCCCGCTTTGGTGGCGCAACTCAGCACCCAAGTAAACCGCCTTAAGGCCACCAACGTACATGTGCTTCGCACCGATGGCGTGGCCTGTCTGAAGCAGCTCAGCGCAGCGAGCGTGGATTTGATCTTCATCGACCCGCCGTTTGATGGCGGGTTGTTTGAGCCCGCGTTGCAAGCTGCCGCCAAAGCGGTGAAGGCCGATGGCTATGTGTACCTCGAAGCCCCTGTGGCGTGGACGGACGAGCAGCTTGAGCCCATGGGCCTCATGCTGCACCGCCACCTCAAGGCCGGTGCGGTGCACGCGCACTTGCTGCGCCGGATTGCATAATCAGTTTTGACCTTTAGAAACACGTAGGAGCGTCTCATGTCCAAGCAAGTTGTGGCCATTTATCCCGGCACCTTTGACCCCATCAGCTTGGGCCATGAAGACATCGTGTTGCGGGCCGCTGCCATGTTTGACAAAGTCATCTTGGCGGTGGCTACCGCCCACCACAAGAAAGCCTTGTTCACCTTGGACGAGCGCATGGACATGGCGCGTGAGGCGATGGCCGCATACCCTCAAGTGGAAGTGGTGCCCTTCACCGGCTTGGCCCGCGACTTTGTGCGCAGCCACAACGCCACCGTGATGGTGCGCGGTGTGCGCACCGTGACTGACTTTGACTACGAGTTTCAACTCGCCGGCATGAACCGTGAGCTGATGCCTGAGGTCGAAACCGTGTTTCTCACCCCTAGTGCCAAATACCAATTCATTTCAAGCACCTTTGTGCGCGAAATCTCTTTGCTGGGCGCGGGTGATGATGGTCAGAACTTGGTGTCGGCAGGTGTGTATGAGCGTTTGTTGGCCAAGCGTGCCGCGAAGTGACTGATTTTTTGCTCATTCGTCACGGCGAAACCGCATGGAATCGCGAGTTGCGTTTTCAAGGCCAGCTCGATGTGCCGCTCAACGACATGGGCTTTGAACAAGCCCAGCGTTTGAAAACCCGCATGGTGCAAGCTTTGGGTGAATGGCAAGCGCAGGGCCGTGTGCCCACCCGACTCATCAGCAGCGATTTGCTGCGTGCCCAACAAACCGCGCAACCCGTGGCTGAGGTGTTGGGGTACTCTTGTATTTTGAATGCTGGCCTGCGCGAGCAGTGCTATGGCATGTTTGAAGGCATGCGCAGCCCCGATATTCAAGCTCAATATCCTGAGGCGTGGCAGCGCTGGTTGGCTTTTGATGCCGATGATGCGGTGGAGGGAGCAGAAACCGCGCGTGCGTTTCATGAGCGCGTGATTGCCGCGCTACAAGAGTTGGCGACCCAATACGCCGGTGAGCATGTGGTGGTGGTCACGCACGGTGGCGTGCTCGACATGGTGTGGCGTCATGCGCAAGCCTTGTCACTCAGTGGCCCGCGTGTGTGTGATATTCCCAACGCAGGTTTGAATCAAGTGGCTTGGCGTGATGGTGCGCTGCAGATTCAAGTGTGGGCTGATGCCGCACATTTGGCAGATTTACCTGAGCAGCCGGTCTACAGTCAAAAGCGCTTACTCAAAGCCCGTGGCCAGCCGCACCACCAAACGGATGAGCAAACACACGCCAACGGTGTGGCCTAAGTGCTACGCCACATGGCGTGGGCTGGCAAGCGGGGATAATTAAATCTTTGTTTAGCCCAATGACGGATTTTTTATGGCCTTGATGATCACCGACGAATGCATCAACTGCGATGTGTGTGAGCCCGAGTGCCCGAACGAAGCCATCTTCTTAGGGCCAGAAATTTACGAAATCAACCCCGACAAATGCACCGAGTGTGTGGGCCATTTCGACGAACCTCAATGCGTTCAGGTGTGCCCTGTGGCGTGCATTCCTGTGAACCCCGAGCGGGTGGAAGGGCGCGATGCGTTGTTGGCGAAGTTTCGACTGTTGCAACAGTCCGCACCGTAATCAGGCCTTGGCCATGCAGCGCGCTGCGCTTCACTGGCTCGATGTTGCTCCAGCAGGCACCGCTTTGGCGGTGCTTTTCTTTTTGGGCGCGGCGTTGGGGTTGACGGCCGTGAAGTAGGGGCTTGTTGGTTTGCGTGCGTGTTTGCCTTTGTGCTTGCCGTTGGGGGCTAAAGGCTCGTTATTTGTAGCGATGGGAGGCAGTGTCTGGGGGGTACTGACTCGCACGGGTGCCGTTTGGGCTGCTTGATGCTCAGCTTGTCGCCTTTGTTTTTCTAGGGTTTGTGCGTCGCGCAAGTCACTGGCGGCTGCGTTGTTTTTGTCTTGCCCCGTGGTGCGTAGTATCGAAGATGGCTTGACCTCTGTTGCTACGGCATTGGCGCATTGGTTTGACGTGCTGTAGGCCTCGTCGCAGCGGTAGACCGTCTCGGCATGCGTGGGCATGAGGCTCCACGTACTAAAAATGAAGGCTAAACCCTTCAAATAATCAGCTGGCGTCAGTCCCTTGGGTTGGCGTTGTTTCTGCATGGGTAGCCCCTGTCTTCTCAGTGCCAGGCAGCGTGGCCGGCCGAGGTGGTTTGGGCCGGGGCGGCTTGGCTGTGTGAATCATTTGCGTGGCTTTCACCATGTCGCCCGCAAGCAAATGCGGCAAGGCCAAGCTGGTGCGTGTGATGCAGTCTTCAATGGCGGTACGTTGGTCGGGGGCTGGTTTTTTCAGCACCCAATTCGCAACCTCTGATTTCACACCGGGGTGGCCAATGCCAATGCGCAGTCGCCAGTATTGGTCTGTGCCGAGCTGTGCATGGATGTCGCGTAAACCATTGTGGCCCGCATGGCTGCCTCCGAGTTTGAGTTTGGCTTCGCCAGGCGTGATGTCCAACTCGTCGTGGACCACCAAAATTTCTTGTGGCTGAATTTTGAAGAAGCGTGCCAACGCCCCCACCGATTTGCCCGAGAGGTTCATGAAGGTTTGGGGCTCTAGCAGCCACACGTTCTCGCCTTTGACCGAAGTGCGTGCCACCAAGCCGTGGTACGCGCGGTCAGGTTGCAGCGTGACCTTGAGGTCGCGTGCCACGGTGTCTATCCACCAAAAGCCTGCGTTGTGGCGCGTGGCTTCGTATTCAGTGCCGGGGTTGCCCAGGCCAACAATGAGCTTGATCATGTGATGATTATTCCAAAAGCAAAACGGCCCACCGAAGTGGGCCGTTCAAAGCGATCTCTAAACGAGATTACTTCTTCTTTTTGTTGTCGCCAGCAGCAGCGGCGGCTTCTTGAGGTGTAGGTGCCTCAGCTTTTGTTGCCACCACAGCGACCAACACAGGGTTGGAGCTGCCAGGCGCCACAACGGTCACGCCTGCGGGCAGGGTGATGTCTTTGGCGTGCAAAGAGTGACCTTTGGTCAAGTTGCTCAAGTCCACAGCGATGAACTCTGGCAAATCTTTTGGCATGCAAGAGATTTCCAGTTCAGTGGCGATGTGGTTGATCAAGCATTGGTCAACTTTCACAGCTGGAGAGTTTTCTTCGCCAGAGTAGTGCAAAGGCACTTTTTTCTTCATCTTGGTGTTGGCATCGATGCGTTGGAAGTCGATGTGCAAGACGAGTTGCTTGAAGGGGTGGTATTGCACGTCGCGCAACAACACTTCGGTTGTTTTGCCGGCGTGTTCCATCTGCAAGACAGAAGCGTGGAAAGCTTCTTTCTTCAAGGCGTGCCACAAAGCGTTGTGATCGAGTTCGATCAATGTGGGTTCAGCGGTGCCACCATAGACGATGCCAGGTGTACGGCCAGTGATACGCAGACGGCGGCTCGCACCCGTTCCCTGCTTAGCGCGCTCAAAAGCGACAAATTTCATAATTAACTCCAGTAAGAACCCACCGCGACCAGTGTGGCTCCAGTTTCAAAAATAGGCTGCACAACACAAGGAAGGCAGCCCGAGGTGATGTTCGACGACGAAAGCGTCAGCTGTTTAGAACAGCTGGTCTTGGTCGGAGAACAAACTCATGACCGACTCGCCGCTGGCAATGCGTTGGATCGTTTCGGCGATCAACGGAGCCACGGTGAGTTGGCGAATTTTTTTGCAGGCGCGGCCAGCTTCGCTCAAAGGAATGGTGTTGGTCACCACCACTTCGTCGAGGGCATCGCCTTTGGCAATGCGTTCAATCGCAGGGCCAGAGAAGATGGGGTGTGTGCAATAGGCGTAAACCTTTTTGGCACCACGCGTTTTCAAGACTTCAGCGGCTTTCACCAAAGTGCCTGCTGTGTCGATCATGTCGTCCATGATCACGCAGTTGCGGCCTTCGATGTCACCAATGACGTTCATCACTTCAGACACGTTGGCTTTGGGGCGACGCTTGTCGATGATGGCCAAATCGCAACCGAGTTGCTTGGCCAAAGCGCGGGCACGCACCACGCCACCTACATCGGGTGACACCACGATCAGGTCTTCGTAGTTTTTCGTACGTAAGTCGCCCAACAAAACAGGGGAGGCGTAGATGTTGTCGACGGGGATGTCGAAGAAACCTTGAATTTGGTCAGCGTGCAAGTCCATCGTCAACACACGGGCTACGCCAGCGGTTTGCAGCAAATCTGCCACCAGTTTGGCAGAGATTGGCACGCGGCTTGAACGTGGGCGACGGTCTTGACGGGCGTAGCCGAAGTACGGGATGACCGCGCTGATACGCTCTGCTGAGGCGCGCTTCAACGCGTCGACCATGATCAGCAATTCCATCAAGCTTTCGTTGGTGGGGGCGCAAGTGCTTTGCACCACGAATACATCGCGGGCACGCACGTTTTGGTTGATTTCGACGGTGACTTCGCCGTCAGAGAAGCGACCCACATGGGCTGCACCAACTTCGATACCGAGGTGGGTTGCAATTTCGGCGGCCAAGGTTGGATTGGCGTTGCCGGTAAAGACCATGAAGTCGGGGGTGTGGTTCGACATGATGACGTGTGACTTTCGCTTCAAGACCAATGACGCAATAAGCCGTCACTTGCAAACCTAGCACTGATGTGCTCTGAAAAAATTTGGCAGGGGAAGAAGGACTCGAACCTTCGCATGCTGGAATCAAAATCCAGTGCCTTAACCAACTTGGCGACTCCCCTACACAGGTCAGGCGCTTTGCAGCGACCAACCGTTAACTTTCGCTGGCTGCCCACCCCGCTTGTGGATGAACTGCCATATTGCTGCATATTCGTATTTGCCAGTCGCGTGGTGCTGAGTTAATCAGCAAGCCGTTGGGTAACTTGGCAAACACTGCGCTGCCAGAACCGGTCATACGTGGGCTTAATCCAAAAGAACCTAACCACTGAAGGGCTTCGGTTATTTCTGGGCACAGCGCTTGAGCGACTGGCTGCAAATCGTTACGACCGAAACCGTAAGGATCAACAGCGAAGACCGGCATTGTAGCAGTTTCTGTAGCGCGTTGCAGCTCTGGGTGACGAAAAATTTTTGCAGTCTCTAAACCGGCGTTCGGTTTGACCACCACAAAGCGACTTTCGGGCAGCTGAATCGGTGTGATTTTTTCGCCAATACCCTCTACCCAAGCGTTGTGGCCACCCATGAAAAACGGCACATCTGCACCCAAAGTGAGTCCCAACGGCATGAGCTTGGGCAGCGGCCAATTCAAGCCCCACAAACGGTTGAGTGCCAACAACGTGGTGGCTGCATCAGACGAGCCACCACCCATGCCAGCTTGCGCAGGGATGTGTTTTTCAATGGCGATGTGCGCACCCAACGTGGTCCCGCTGGCTTGTTGCAGCGCGCGTGCGGCGCGCGTGACCAAATCGTCTGCGGGTAGTGCCAGGGTGAGGTCTTCGCGCGTGATCAGGCCGTCGTCGCGTACATCAAAGTGCAGGGTGTCGCACCAGTCGATCAACATGAAGACGGACTGCAGCAAGTGATAACCGTCGTCGCGTCGGCCTGTGATGTGCAAAAACAGGTTGAGCTTGGCTGGGGCTAAAAGGTGGTGGAGCGAGCGCATGGTTTACTGGTCGAGTTTGATGCGCAGCGTCACTTCAGGCGACGGGGTTGTGCGGCGTGCACTCAGCGAACCTTGTGAGATGGCTGACAAGTCGGCTGTCCAGCCCGTGGTGGACACATCGCGGCCTTGCAGCCAGCCAAAGATGGCATCAATAGGCAGCGCTGCTCCCGTGGCTTTCTCTGTCAATTCTTCCAAAGAGCTGAAGTATTGGTGTTTGCTGCCATCGCTGAGTTGCGCGAATTGGGGTGTCCACTGCAAAGCACCCAGCGTGGTGCCGAGGGGGGAATACAAATCAAGCTCGCCATTCTTTGCGTCGCCGCGCAACAGAAAACTGGCGCTCATTGACGAGGGGGCTTCGCCGTTTACCTCCACACTGATGCGGCCTTGCCACTCGGGCTGGCTGACTTGTTCAGCGCTCAGGGCTTTGGCGGTGCGACTAGGCGTGGTGCAGCCAAGCAACATGAAGCCCGTGAGCAAGGCAACAAACCAACCGCGCATGGTCACAGTGCCGGTTTGAGGCGTTGCAGGGTTTCTTGCAAGGTCTCGTTGTTCGGTGACGTGCTTAAGCCTTCTCGCCAAATTTGAATGGCCTCGTCTTGACGCTTCATGCGCCACAGCACTTCGCCTAGGTGGGCCGCAATCTCGGCATCAGCACGGCCTTTGTAGGCCTTTTGCAGATAGCTCAAGGCCGAGGTGAGATTGCCCAAACGGAACTCGACCCAGCCCAAGCTGTCCGTGATGAAAGGGTCATCAGGCGCAAAGGTCAGAGCCTTGACGATCAGTTGCTTGGCTTCTGGCAAGCGCAAGTTGCGATCAGCCAGTGAAAATCCTAGCGCGTTGTACGCGTTGTAATAGCTCGGGTTTTTGGCAATCACGGCACGTAAGAGCTTTTCCATCTCGTCGATGCGGTGAAGTTTTTCTGCCAGCATGGCTTGCTCGTACATCAAGTCGATGTCATCGCCGCTGTTGGCGGCGAGCAAGTCAAATGCGGCTTGCCATTGGCTGTGATCCCGTAAGAGTTGCACTTCTGCGAGCAACCGGCTGCGCTGTTCATCCGCATTGTTCGCCGGTAGCTTGGCAATCAGTTCACGCGCTTGGGACATCTTGCCTTGGCGAGCAAGCAGGGTGGCGCGACGTGTTTGCGCTTGCGTGAGACCGCGTGTGCTGTTGTCAGAGGGGGTTTGTGTGGCCAATGCCACATAGCGAGCCAATGAGGCTTCGGCGAGTTTGTCTTGGCCTTGTTCGAATTGCAGCGAACCCAGCACCAACCAAGCATCAGCCAACTTAGGGTCTTTACGCGTGATGGCCTGGAGCTGCTCAGACGCATCGGTGTAACGTTCTAATTCAATCAACACACGCACATAGCTCATGGCCAACTCTGTGCCTTCTTGTCGGCGCAGGGCTTGTGTCACCAAAGCTTCTGCTTCGGACACCTTTTTGCCCATCAACTCCAAAGCCAACAACACGGGGCCCTGGGCCTTGGCGTCGGCGGATTGCCCCTTTTTTGCTGCATCGAGTGCGCCGTCCATGTCGTTGCTGCTGATGCGCATGCGTCCCAATGTGGTCCATGCAGAGGCGGCGGTGCTTGATTGGCTTAAGTAGGGGTCAAGCGCTTGCGTCACCACGCTGGTGGCACGCTTTTTGTCGGTGACGCGTGCGTAGTGGCGAGGAATCAGACTGATCACGGCGTCACGTTCCAGATCCGGCGCCAAGGCCAATTCCTTTTTAAGAGGCTCTAAGCTTTCGGTGACTTGGTTGAGTGCCAACAAAATTTGCAGCACTTGGTTGTTGGCCTTGCGGTCTTGTGGCCAGGCTTGCGACCATGCCCGGGCTGCCATCAAGGCGCCATCGCCCGAGCGGGCTTGTAAGGCAATCTCTACGGCGCGGTCATACAGCTGCACGTCGTTGGACTTGCGAGCCGCATCGAGCAAGAGTGAAAAACCAGCGGCGGGCTCGCCCTGGCGTAAATTGAGTTCGCCCAACAAGATCTCGTACAGCAACTCGCCGGTGATGGCTGAGTTGGGCGCGGCTTGCGAGCCATCGGTTTGTGCGTTCCCCATAACAGGTAGCGCGCACGTGGCGGCTGTTAACAGGGCAAGGCGCAAGGCCCAAAGACGGGCTGCAGGCAAGGGGAATTTCATGCTCGCATCATAATCGCTGACTGTTTTTTCTTAAGTGTGCTATGCCCGAATTACCCGAAGTTGAAGTCACCCGGTTGAGCTTTGCTGATCGCATTGCTGGGGCGCGCATCACGGCGGTTCGGGTGGGCAAGCCACTGCGTTGGCCTTTGGGATGCAAACCTGAAGCGTTGGTGGGGCGCCAGGTGTTACGGGTGCGTCGACGTGGCAAATACCTGCTGGTCGATTTGGATGAAGGGTTGCTGCTGTGGCATTTGGGTATGTCAGGCAGCTTGCGCTTCAGTGATGACCGAAGTCCGCCACAAATGCATGACCACTTCGATTTGGACACAACGCATGGCTTGTTGCGCCTCAATGATCCTCGCCGTTTTGGTGCGGTGGTGTACGCGCCGAGCGAGCAAAGCGCCGAGGCGGTCAAGCTGTTGGGCCACCTAGGCGTCGAGCCATTGAACGGTGGCTTTGAGTTAGAGGCCTTTCAGCAAGGTTTGCGCAAACGCAAAACTGCCATCAAACAAGTGCTGTTGGGTGGCGCACTGGTGGTGGGCGTGGGCAATATTTATGCGTCAGAGGCGCTGTTCTTGGCAGGCATTCGCCCTGCCACACGTGCAGACCGCATCAGTCGCCCACGCGCCGCAAAGCTGCGGTTGGCCACCATTGATGTGTTGGCTCGTGCGGTGAAGAAGGGGGGCAGCACCTTGCGTGACTTCTCAAATGCCGATGGCCAGCAGGGCTACTTTCAACTCGAAGCCCATGTGTATGACCGCGCAGGCGAGCCTTGTCGCGTGTGCGGCACCACCATTCGCCGCATCCAACAAGGCCAACGTTCCACCTATTTCTGCCCCACGTGCCAAAAACCATGACTGCAAAAAACAAAAGCTTTGGCGACACCGTGGTGACGTGGCAAAAAAAACATGGCCGTCACGACCTGCCGTGGCAAAACACACAAGACCCGTATGCCGTGTGGTTGTCCGAAATCATGTTGCAACAAACCCAAGTGGTGACGGTGTGCGAGTACTTCGCACGCTTCATGGCGCGTTTTCCCACGGTGGCTGATTTGGCCGCTGCGCACCAAGACGAGGTGCTGGGCTTGTGGAGTGGTTTGGGCTACTACAGCCGCGCCCGCAACATGCACCGGGCCGCGCAAGACGTGGTGGCTTTGCATGGCGGCGTGTTTCCGCGCAGCTCTGAAACTTTGCAAACCTTGCCCGGCATTGGCCGCTCCACCGCTGCGGCCGTGGCTTCGCTGTGCTTTGGCGAACCGATTGCGATTTTGGATGGCAACGTCAAACGTGTGCTCACACGCTATTTAGGTTTCAAAGAAGACTTGGCTTCATCGCGTGTGGAGAAAGACTTGTGGGCCATCGCCCAAACCATGTTGCCCCAGCGAGATGTGAAGAAGGCCATGCCGCGGTACACCCAAGGTGTGATGGATTTAGGTGCGACCGTGTGTACGCCTAAAAAACCGCAATGTGGGCAATGCCCCGTGGCAGATGCTTGCATGGCCAAGGCGCAAGGTCAGCCCGAAGCGTATCCCGTCAAAACACGCAAACTCAAACGCACGTCAGAGCAGTTGTGGTTGTTGCACGCCGTCACACGCGATGGTGATGTGTGGCTGATGCAGCGCCCACAAAAGGGTGTGTGGGCGGGTTTGTATTGCTTGCCGGTGTTTGAAAGCTTTGACACCTTGCTGGCTGCTTTGCCAGCCAAGTACCACGCGCAGTTGCAGGAGGGCGGGGTGTTCAAACATGTGCTGACGCACAAAGATTTGCATTTGCATCCGGTGCAGCTGAACTTACCCAATACCGTGAAATTGGGTGCTGCGATGGGTGAGGGGCAGTGGGTGGCAGGTGTCGATTGGCCCGCATTGGGGCTGCCCGCGCCTATTCGTAAACTGCTAACGCGTTAAGGCGCAACATCTAATTCGCGGTGACGTTTGAGCGTGACCCACTCAGCGGCAAATCGCTTGGATAGCAACTCCACCAAATACACCGAACGGTGTTGCCCGCCCGTACAACCAATGGCCACCGTCACATAGCTGCGGTGGTCTTGGTTGAGGTCAGGCAGCCAAGTGTTCATGAAATCGGTGATCTGGCTCGCCATTTTTTCTACCGCGCCGTGCTCGGCCAACCAATCGGCCACGGGGGCGTCGCGTCCAGTGAGCGGACGCAAGGCAGGTTCGTAGTGCGGGTTGGGCAGCATGCGCACGTCAAACACATAGTCGGCATGCACGGGGATGCCGCGTTTGAAGGCGAAAGATTCAAACATCAAGGTCAGCTGTGTGGCAGGCGCCGAGATGAGCGACTTGATATAGCCCTGCAACTTGCTGCTGCGCAACAAGCTGGTGTCGATGATGTGTGATTCCTCGCGCAACTCAGACAACAGCTCGCGTTCTAGCTCAATGGCTTCGACCAAATCGCGCTGCTGGTCACGAATCACGTCTTGTCCGTCTTGACGCGACAGCGGGTGACGGCGACGCGTTTCAGAAAAACGGTGTACCAAAATTTCAGTGGTGGCATCCAAGAACAGCAAGCGTACATCCACATCCATCAGGCGCAAATGGGCCAGCTGCGCAGGCACCAAAGGCAATGAGCTGGCGCTGCGCACATCCATCGCAATGGCGACTTTGCCGATGCTTTGTTGCTCTTCCAGCTGAACAAAGGGCAGCAGCAACTCAGGCGGCAGGTTGTCCACGCAGTAGTAGCCTGCGTCTTCCAGTGCGTTCAGGGCCACGGACTTGCCCGAGCCCGACATGCCTGTGATGAGCACCAGTTCTTGTTTCATTGTTTGCCAGTCTTTGCAGAAGTTTGAAGCATTTCACGTGCGTGGGCGAGGGTGGTGTCTGACACCTTTTCGCCGCCCAGCATGCGTGCAATTTCGTTCACGCGTGCATCGTCACTGAGGGCGGTCACTTGACTGGATGTGCCTTGTGCATCGCTGTGTTTGGAGACCACCAAGTGGTGGTCGGCACAGGCGGCGACTTGCGGCAAGTGGGTCACGGCCAGCACTTGGCGGTCAATGCCGAGTTGTTTCATCAACCGGCCCACGGTCTCGGCCACAGCGCCGCCCACGCCTGAATCGACTTCGTCAAAGATGAGGGTTTGCGCCGTGCCTAGTTCGCTGGTCGTCACGGCAATGGCCAAGGCAATGCGCGACAGCTCACCACCCGAAGCCACTTTGCCCACGGGGCGCGGTGTGCTGCCGGGGTGGCCTGCCACCAAGAAGGTGATGCCCTCTAGGCCGCTGGCCGTAGGTTGCTCAGTTTTTTCCAACTGCACCTCAAAGCGGCCGCCTTGCATGCCCAAGCCTTGCATAGCTTGGGTGATGGCGGTGGCTAGCTTGGGCGCAGCTTGTGTGCGAGCTTGCGAAACCTTGCGGGCTTGCGTTTGATACGCCGCTGCGGCTTTGGCTTCTGTGGCCTCAAGGGCTTCGAGGTCTGTGGCGGCATCGAGCTGCGTCAAACGGGTTTTCCACTCAAGGTACAGCGCAGGCAGTTCTTGCGGTGTGCGCTTGAAGCGACGCGCCAAAGACATCCACAGCGACATGCGGTCGTCCAGTGTTTGCAATCGCGCAGGGTCGAGCTCGGTGCGGCTCAAATAGGCGTTGAGCGAATGCGCCACATCGCCCGCTTGTGCAAGGCTAGAGGCCAGCACGTCCACCAGCGCGGTGAATTCGGGCTCCACATCGGTCTGGTCTTGCAGCGTGTCTTGGGCTTTGGTCAACAGGCGTAGTGCGCCGCTGTCGTCGTCTTCTAAGGCTTGGATGGCTGCCTGCGCGGCATCCATCAAGGCTCGTGCGTTCGAGAGGCGGGTGTGCTGGCTGTTGAGCTCATCCCACTCGTCTGCGGCGGGCGCAAGCTTGTCGACCTCGGCAATTTGCCACAGCAAACGCTCGCGCTCTTCTTGCAGTGTGGCCTGCGCGGTGCGCGCCTCGTGCAGGGCTTGGGTGGCTTGGCGCCATTGCGTCCAAGTTTGTGTCAGGCCCTGCAGGTTCACACCGGCATAAGCGTCGAGCAAGCCGCGTACTGCCTCGGGGCGGGTCAGGCTTTGCCACGCGTGTTGACCGTGGATGTCCAGAACCATGTCTCCCAAAGCGCGCAGCTGGGTGGCGGTGGCGGGACTGCCGTTGATCCATGCCCGGCTTTTGCCTTGCGCGTCAATGGTGCGTTTGAGCAGCAGGGGGTCAGTGGCAGTGATGTCAGCAAAACCTTCGTCGTCTAGCCATTGCAAGATGTCGGATCTGGTGTCGAACTCAGCGCAAATCTCGGCACGGGCGGCACCTTCGCGCACCACGCTGCTTTCAGCACGTGCGCCCAGCACCAGTTGCAAGGCGTCAATCAAAATCGATTTGCCAGCACCGGTCTCGCCGGTGAGCGCAGAAAAACCGCTCGACAAGTCGAGATCCAGCTCGCGCACGATCACAAAATCGCGCAAAACGATGTGCTGCAGACTCATGCCACACCCTCGTTCCAGTGCAGTTTTTGACGCAAGGTGTCGTAATAGCTCCAGCCGCGTGGGTGCAAAAAGGTGGCGTGGTAGTTGGAGCGCTTCACCGTGATGCGGTCGCCAATCAGCAGTGATGCGAGTGACTGCATGTCAAAGTTAGCACTGGCGTCACGGCCAGCCACCAGGTCAATCGTCACCTCGCCGGTGTCGGACAGCACGATGGGGCGGTTGGACAGTGTGTGCGGTGCAATCGGTGCCATGACCCAGGCCGGCAAGGACGGGTGCAGCAGCGGGCCGCCGACGGATAGAGAGTAAGCGGTAGAGCCTGTGGGCGTTGCAATGATGACGCCGTCAGCGCGCTGGTTCGCCACAAACCGGCCATCAATGGCGACGCGTACTTCCAGCATGCCGCTGGTGGCGCCACGGTTGACCACCACGTCGTTCAGGGCCAAGGCATTGAACACGCAATGGCCATCGCGCCATACCTTGGCGCGCATCAATGCGCGGCGGTCTTCCTCATAGCCGCCGCCCAGCATGGCGGTCAGTGTGTTTTTGACTTCATTCAAAGGAATGTCAGTGATGAAGCCCAAGCGACCTTGGTTGATACCAATGAGCGGTACGTTGTGTGGTGCCAGTTGGCGGGCGTAGCCCAGCATGGTGCCGTCGCCACCCAGCACAATGGCCAAGTCGCAAGATGTGCCAATTTCTTCGATGCCCATCACCGTGTAGCCACTCAGGCCCGAGCCGGCTGCTGTGTCATGCTCTAGGATGACTTCACAGCCCAGCGTGTGCAAGAACTGCGCAATTTCCTCTAGGGTTTTGCGGGAAGATGGGTTAGCGCTTGAACCCGAGTTCAAGTGGTATTTCCCAAGCAAGGCAATCTGACGAAACTTCGATTTCATAGGCAAATTACATCACTAAAATTCGACAACAGGATGACCATGCTAGACGATCGCGCCAAGTTATTGCTCAAAGCGCTGGTAGAGCGCTACATCGCTGACGGGCAACCCGTCGGATCGCGCACGTTGTCTCGCGCCACGGGCATCGAGTTGTCGCCCGCGACCATCCGCAATGTGATGTCGGATTTGGAGGAGTTGGGCCTCATTGCCAGCCCCCACACCTCAGCAGGGCGCATTCCCACGGCGCTGGGCTATCGCCTGTTTGTGGACACCATGCTCACCGCTGAGCGCAGCCACATGCAAACCCCGACGTTGGCCCCAGATCAGCCGCAAAAAGTGATCGCCAATGCCGCACATCTGCTGTCTGATTTGTCGCATTTTGTGGGGGTGGTGATTGCGCCGCGCCGCAGCTCGGTGTTTCGCCACATTGAGTTTTTACGTCTGTCGGACCGGCGTTTGTTGGTCATCATCGTGTCGCCCGAGGGCGATGTGCAGAACCGCGTGCTGTTCACCGAAACCGACTACTCGGCCTCGCAGTTGGTGGAAGCATCTAACTATTTGAACCACCATTTCGCGGGCATGGCGATTGAGCAGGTGCGCGAAAAACTCTTGGCCGAGGTGGAATCACTGCGGGGCGAAATTGCCACCTTGATGCAAGCCGCGGTGCAGGTAAGCACCGAGGCCTTGACCCAAGCGCAAGACAATGTGGTGGTCAGTGGCGAACGTAATTTGCTGTCGGTGAGTGACTTTTCCAGCGACATGGGCAACCTGCGCCGTGCTTTTGATTTGTTTGAACAAAAAGCACAGCTGGTGCGTTTGCTCGATAGCTCCGCTCAGGCCGAAGGTGTCCGTATTTACATCGGCGGCGAAAGCAAAATCGTGCCGATGGAAGAGCTGTCGGTGGTGAGCGCTCCCTACGAGGTAGACGGCCTCGTGGTGGGTACGCTGGGCGTCATAGGCCCCACGCGCATGGCTTACGACCGGATGATTCAAATTGTGGACATCACGTCCAAGTTGGTGAGCAACGCCCTCAGCCACAAATAGGGCGTTTAAGTTTTTGGCAAACGTACGCCAAACAAAATACCGCAAGTCACCAGGGCAAGACCTGCAATCAAGTTGAGGCTCATCGGTTCATTCAAAAACACCACCGCCCCCAGTGCTGACAAGCCCGGCACCAGCGCCGTGATCATGGTGGAGCGCACGGGGCCATAGTGACGAATCATCACGTTAAAGGTGATGCCTGAAATCACGACAGAACCTACGCCTTGGAATATGGCTTGAAACAACATCTCAGAAACAGGGGCTGTGTCTAAGTGTGTAGGCACCCAGCCTGCGTAAGCGGCCAAACCATAAACCGGCACAAAGCCCACGCAAGAAAAAGCCGTGATGGCGATGGTGGCGCGCACGGGCTCTAGCGCATGGCGGCGTACCAGCACGCTGTAGCAAGCCCAGCAAAAGGCTGCCGACATAAACATCACATCACCTTTCCAAACCTCGCCGCCATCCAATGCTTTGAGCAAACTTGTACCGCCCACCAACATATCGCCCAACACAATGCAAGCCAAGCCCATGGCGCGTGCGCGGGTGATGTGATCGTGTAGCACCACGAGGGCCAAGAGTGATGTCCACAGTGGCAAGCTGCCAGGCATCAGTACAGAAGCGTGTGCTGCAGGCGCAAAGAAAAAACCAGAATAAACCAACATTGCATAAAGCATGCTGCCGAAAAGCCCAGCCAAGACCGTGATGCGCAAGGGCAGTGGTGACAAACCCATCAGCGAACCCACGCGGTCACCCGAATGGCGCTGCGAACGCATCAGCCACCAGCCCCAAGGGAGCAGCACGCATCCCGCGCCGATGATGCGCAGAAAACCAATGTCGAGGGGAAGCAGGTGATGCGCAGCAGAGGCGCGCGCCACGACGATGAACGATGACCAAATCAACACCGTCACCACCGCTGCGGTGAGCCCGAGAGCTCTAGGAGAGAGTTTCATTTGAAGAATGATAGTTTGCATAGCCCCTACAATCTGTCGCTTCGGTTGGGGCGTTAGCTCAGTTGGTTAGAGCAGAGGACTCATAATCCTTTGGTCCACGGTTCAAGTCCGTGACGCCCTACCAAATATCTGTGATATACTTTCGGTTTTCCAGAGCGGCTGTAGCTCAGCTGGATAGAGTACTTGGCTACGAACCAAGGGGTCGTGGGTTCGATTCCTGCCAGCCGCACCAAACGTGAAGTCCTAGAACAGTAATGTTCTAGGACTTTTTCGTTTTTGCAGCTCTTTATGCCGATCTCGCTTGGTGGACATCCGGTGACCGTTTGGTAATTTATTTTCCTTGGGTCGAATTTATATTCATTAGGAATAAGCCAACTGCAAGCTTGGCATATCAATATGACGAAAATTTCTGAAAGAAGGAATTGTCGTGACTTATAAAAACCGGTTTTTCATTGTCTGTACCACGGCAATCGTTTATTTCGTTTTGTATCAAGTTAATTTGATACTGTTTAGCTCGCTCAATTACTCCCACCGAGTGGATTGGGTGTTTTTGCCAAGTGGCTTGCGGTTAACGTTTGTACTTTTATTTGCGCTGGACGGTGCCATCGGCATCATGCTTGCGTCGACCTTATTGACATATTTTCTATATTTCGATGGCAGCTATCTGAACCTTTTGATCGGTGGCTCGCTTGCTGGTTTTGCGCCTTTCATTGCACGGCAAATTGCGATCGATTACTTCAGACTCGATAAAAATTTGTTGAACTTGCGCGCTTTAGGGTTTTTCAAGATATCTGTTTTGTTTGCCATCATCAGTCCGTTGATTCATCAACTTTGGTATTTTTGGATTGGGCGGACCGAGAACTTTCTAACCAGCACCGCCGTGATGATGGTGGGCGATTGGTTTGGAACGGTCTTGGTTTTGGCTTGCTTTGGGCTGATGCTTCCCTGGCTGAAACCAGCCTTAACGTTGATCAAACCGAAGGCGATTGAATAGGCGGATGCCTCATTTTTTGTGTCCGAGGTCGATCGCGATTGCTTTACGTGACTGTGGTTTTTGGCGTTTTCTTCTTTAATGTGTTTGGAAGTGCGAGTCACTTCACAAAAACAAACAGGAGACGTCAGTATGAAAACCATTCGCACGCTGTTCAAGGTCGGTGTGACCTTCGCTTCGTTCTTCGCCACGTTCGCTGGACACGCCCAGCAAGGCTATCCAAACCGCCCCGTCAAAATCATCGTGCCGTTTGCCGCCAGTGGACCGGCTGACAACTACGCACGTTTCATGGCGCAGCGTTTGCAAGACGCCTTAGGGCAGCCTTTTGTGGTGGATAACCGACCTGGTGCAGGGTCAATCATTGGTACCGACGCTGCAGCCAAGGCACCTGCGGATGGTTATACCTTGTTGATGATGTCCAACGCACAAACGGTGAATGAGTCTTTGATTCCGAATAAGCCTTACAACTTGGTCAAAGATTTTGCGCCGATTGCCCCGATTAATTATTCCGATTTGGTCTTGGTGGTCAACCCCAACGTACAGGCCAACTCCTTGCAAGATCTCATCAAACTTGCGCGTGCGAATCCCGGCAAGATGAACTATGCCTCCTCGGGCAACGGCACGCCGTATCACATGGCGGGCGAGCTGTTCAAGTACATGGCCAATGTGCAAATGACGCATATTCCCTACAAGGGCAGTGCCGCTGCGCGAACCGATGTGTTGTCAGGCCAAGTCGACATGATGTTTGACGCGGTCACCACCATGTCTGAAAACATCAAAGCTGGCAAAGTACGCGGACTCGCCACCACGGGGCGTGTACGTTCTGCTGTCACACCTGAACTTCCGACGATGAGTGACGACGGGGTCCCCAAATACGAAGCCGTGATTTGGCTCGGCATGATGGCGCCTGTGGGCACGCCAGAGGCCATCGTGACCAAGCTCAACGCTGAAATCAACAAAATTGTGAACACGCCGGAGGTCAAAGTAACTTGGGCCAAGCAAGGAGCTGTGCCCATGTCGATGTCGGCCCCCGTCTTTGCGAAATATGTCACTGAGGATGTGGCGAAGTGGGCCACGATTGTGAAAGTTTCTGGCGCGAAAGCCGATTGATTCAAGGACGACACATGGAACTGCATATTTTGAGCGGCGGTGCTGCTGCCAGTTTGGTCAATTCGTTGAAGGCTGACTTTGAAGCAGCGCACGGCTGTCAAATTCACGGCACGTTCAGTGCGGTGGGGGCGATGAAAGAGAAGCTGCTCAACGGTGAGCGTTGCGATTTGCTGATCTTGACGCAATCTTTGATGGACGGTTTGATGGCTTCCGGGGAAGTTCGTCCTGGCACTCTGCGTGATCTGGGCGTGGTGAAAACCGGCATTGCGGTTAAGCACGGTAGCCCGCACCCAGCCATTGCCACGCGTGCAGATTTGCAAGCAGCCTTTCGCGCTGCCGAAGGGATTTACTTTCCTGATCCCCAACTCGCAACAGCGGGCATTCACTTTTTCAAAGTGTTGCAAACTTTGGGGTTGGATGTGGAGTTGGCTGATCGGTTTCATACCTTTCCAAATGGCACTACGGCCATGCATGCCATGGCGCAGGCCAAGGGTGCGCATGTGATGGGCAGCACGCAGGTCACAGAAATCAAATACACCCCCGGTATCGATTTGGTTGGGGTGTTGCCCCAAGAGTTTGAATTGGCCACCATGTATGTGTTGGGAATTCCCACGCGTGCGTGTGAGCCCGCACTGGCGCAACAGTTGGCTGATGTGTTGGCCAGTCACGAAACTCGTACCTTGCGCACATCGAGTGGGTTCGAGTTGAGAGACTAAAATTGGCATCATGAAATACCATGCCTCACCCTTATTGTTCTGTATCGCTGCCGTGTTGGCTGGCTGTGCTACGCCGTTGGCCAAGCCTGCGTTTTACCCAAACGCCCATTACCAATATGTGGGCCCAGCCCAAGCCCAGGCTGACACACAAGCGTGCGCCAATTTAGCGCAACAGTCGGATGTGGGTGCTGTGAACAAGGTCGACGCAGGCCGCGCAGCTGCCGCGGGTGCTGCCGGCGTGGGCACAGCAGGCGTTGTGGGCTCGTTGCTCAGTGGCCATAAACCTGATTTGAAAAATATTGCTGCGGGTGCGGCTGCCATTGGTGCGGGTGGCGCCGCCGCCACGGCCGCAGGCCAGTCGGTGGGAGGGAGCAGTTTGTATCGCCAGTTTGTGCAGCAATGTTTGGCTGAACGAGGCTACCAAGTAATTGGGTGGCATTGATTTTTAGCACACCATGAGTCAGGCGTTCACGCGCGAAACCGATGCGGATGATGACGACGACATCACCTTGCCCCCATTGCCTGCAGGCAGCAAGAACTACATCACGCCGCAGGGCTATGCGGTCCTTCGCGCCGAGTTGTTTGAATTGATCGACAACGAACGTCCACGCATGGTTGAAATCGTGCATTGGGCCGCCAGCAACGGTGACCGCTCAGAAAACGGTGATTACCACTACGGCAAAAAACGTTTGCGTGAAATTGACCGTCGTATTCGTTTTCTGACCAAGCGTCTAGAGATCGCGGAAGTCACCGATCCCAGTGTTCATCATGGCAGTGACCAAGTGTTCTTTGGTGCCACTGTCACGTATGTGGATGAGGCCGATGTCGAGCGCACTGTCACCATCCTCGGCATTGACGAGGCGGATAGTTTGAAAGCTCAAGTGACTTGGGTGTCGCCCATCGCACGTGCGTTGCTCAAAGCGCGCGAAGGCGATGTGGTGAAGTTGGTCACGCCGGTAGGTGTGCAAGACGTCGAGGTGGTCGAGGTGCGCTATCCGGCACCAGCCCCTGCGCAAGCTTAAAGCTTAGGCCTCGCGCCCCACGCCAGACACCACGCGTTGCGCTTGCAACACCGACGGCACACGGCGTAGATTGCCCAAAACGGTTTCTAGGTGCGCCTTGTCGCGCACCGTGAAGATAAAGCGTAAATCCGTCGCTTCTTGACCGCTCACCTCATCGGCCATCAATACGTGGGTAATGTCAGCTTCGGCACTGGTGATGGCTGAAGCCACGCGAGCCAGCACACCTTTGCCGTTGCTCACCGTCACCACCACAGCGACTTCAAATGTACGCGTGGGCTCATCTGCCCATTCGACGGCAATGAAGCGTTCGCTGTCTTTGTACTTCAAGCGCTGCGCCACGCCGCATTGGTCGGTGTGTACCACCAAGCCTTCGCCACGTCCCAAGTAGCCCACGATGGCGTCGCCTGGTACGGGGCGACAGCAGGTGGCGTATTGCACGGAAGCGTTTTCGCTGCCATCCACCGTCACGCTGCCTTGCGACACGTTCTCGTGCGCGGTGAAGCGCTCGCGGCTCAGTAGCAAGGCATCAGGCTTGAGGCCTGTGTCTGAGAGCAAGGTGGCCAGACGTTTGGCCACGATGCTGGCCACGCGCTTGCCCAAGCCAATGTCTGTTAACAATTCGGCCTGTGTTTTGCTGCCTGTGAAGTGCAGCAGCTTGTCCCACAGAGACGAATGTTCACCATCGCGGGCTGGCATTTTTTCAATGCCTTCGGCGCGGAGGGCTTGCGCCAATAGTTTCTCACCCAAGCCTTGTGACTCGGAATGGGCCATGGTCTTGAGGTGATGGCGAATCTTTGATCGAGCACGGCCCGTGCGAACAAAGCCCAGCCAAGCGGGGTTGGGCGAAGCGACTGCAGAGGTGATGACTTCGACGATGTCACCACTGCGTAGCTCGGTACGCAGCGGTACTTGTTCGCCGTTGACCTTGCCTGCCATGGTGCGGTCGCCCACATCGCTGTGCACGGCATAAGCAAAGTCGACGATGGTGGCGCCGCGTGGCATCGCCATGATCTTGCTTTTCGGCGTGAACACATAGACGGCGTCTGGGAACAAGTCGACTTTTACGTGATCCCAAAACTCGGTGGCGTCGCGCGTTTCGTCTTGGATGTCCAGCAATGATTGCAGCCACTTGTTGCCCAAGTTGGCATTGGCTTCGTTGCTAGCGCCTTTGTCTTTGTAGAGCCAGTGGGCAGCCACGCCTGTTTCAGCCACCAAGTGCATGGCTTCGGTGCGCATTTGAAACTCCACGTTCAAACCCGATGGCCCGACGATGGTGGTGTGCAGCGACTGGTAGCCGTTGAGTTTGGCAATGGCGATGTGGTCTTTGAACTTGCCCGGCACCGGTTTGTAGATCTGGTGCAGCACCCCCAAGGCGGTGTAGCAGTCAATGACTTCGGGCAGGATGAGGCGAAAACCGTAGATGTCAGTCACCTGCGCAAAGCTCAGGTGCTTGCCATCCATCTTTTTGTAAATGGAATACAGCGTTTTTTCGCGGCCCGAGATGCGCACCTTCAGGCCTGCTTTGGCGAAAGAGGCCTCTACTTCTTGCTCCACCTTTTGCATCAAATCGCGGCGACGGTGGCGGGCTTTTTGAATGGCTTTGCTCAGCACCTTATGGCGCCAAGGCCAGAGGTGTTGAAACGCCAGTTCTTGCAGTTCGCGGTAGGTTTGGTTCAAGCCCAAACGGTGGGCGATGGGGGCGTAAATTTCGAGCGTTTCGTTCGAGATGCGGCCCCACTTGGCACGAGGCATATCGCCCATGGTGCGCATGTTGTGGCTGCGGTCAGCCAGCTTGATGAGGATGACGCGCACATCGCGCGCCATGGCCAACAGCATCTTGCGGAATGACTCGGCTTGGTTCTCTTCGCGGGTGTTGAACTCCAGCTTGTCGAGCTTGGTCAGGCCATCCACCAAATCGGCCACTTGGATACCAAAGCGTTCGATCAAATCGGTTTTGGTGATGCCGCAGTCTTCCATCGCGTCGTGCAGCAGTGCGGCCGACAGGGCTTGTGCATCGAGCTTCCATTCCGCGCATTGCGCGGCCACGGCGATGGGGTGGGTGATGTAGGGCTCGCCGCTGTTGCGCAGCTGGCCCAAATGGGCTTCGTCGGCATAGCGGTAAGCGCGGCGCACCATGTCTAGGCCTTCTGCATTGAGGTAGCCTAGTTTTTCCGTCAACGCAGCAAAGCTCGCCGCTGCCGCATTGGCTGCAGCCGCGCTTCCAGATAGGGAAGCGGGGGGCTTTAACGTGGATTGGGTAACGCTCATACTGTTTACTTTACTCCCAATAAAAAAGCACCGACGCTGCGGTGCTTTTCAGATGGGGAAGACCCCGATTTAGCCGGGTACTTTTTTCAGCATCTCGATGCCGATTTGGCCAGCAGCGATTTCGCGCAAGGCAGTCACGCCTGGCTTGTTTTTGCTTTCAACCTTGGGTGTGTGACCTTGGCTGAGCATGCGAGCGCGGTAAGTGGCGCACAGCACCAACTGAAAGCGGTTAGGGATCTGCTCGAGGCAATCTTCAACAGTGATGCGGGCCATGTGGGTACTCCAGAATTCAGGTGATGTTCAGGGCTTGAAAGATATCAGCCCGAGCCCGGCGCTGTGCCAGGTATTTGAGGCGCTGTGCATGAACGATCGCTTTCAGGTCGAACAAGGCAGTCTCAAACAATTCGTTGATTATAACGTAGTCAAATTCTTTGGCCTGTGCCATCTCGTCTGCGGCGTTTTGCAGGCGCAGGTCAATGATGTCGGGGGCGTCTTCGCCACGGTTGTGCAGGCGAGACTTCAGCTCTTCCCAGCTGGGCGGCAAGATGAAGATCAGCACCGCGTTGGCAAACAGCTTCTTCACTTGAATGGCGCCTTGGAAGTCGATTTCCAAAATCACGTCTGCGCCTTGGGCAATGCGGTCTTCAATGGCTTTGCGCGAGGTGCCATAGCGTTGGCCGTGCACATTGGCCCATTCCAAAAACGCGTTCGATTCAACCATTTGGTCGAATTCAGGCAGCGATACAAAGAAGTATTCGCGGCCATGCTTTTCTTGGCCACGGGGTTGGCGCGTGGTGTGCGATACGGAGGGGCGCACTTTGGCGTCTAGCTCCATCAAGGCTTTGACGAGGCTCGATTTGCCAGCCCCGCTGGGGGCCGCGACCACAAAGAGGTTGCCGGGGAAGTTGTCCATTATTCGATGTTCTGTACTTGTTCGCGGAGTTGTTCGATGAGCACTTTCATGTCCACCGAAATACGGGTCATTTCCATGGTGGCTGACTTCGAGCCCAAGGTGTTGGCCTCGCGGTGCAACTCTTGAATCAGGAAGTCCAAACGCTTGCCCACACCTTCGGCCTTGCCGCCTTTGGCTAGCAAGTCGTCCATCTCGTCAAAGTGCGACACCAAACGGGTCAGCTCTTCGGCCACGTCAATGCGAATGGCAAAGGATGTGGCTTCGGTCAACGCGCGGTCTTGCGCGGCTTCGGGCAGGGCCGTGCCTTCGGTCAAGGCCATGGCTTCGCGCCAACGCTCTAAGAAGCGCAAGCGTTGTTGTTCGACCAGCTGGGGCACCAGCGGCGCGGCCTGTGTGGCCAGCACGCGCAATTGGCCAATGCGTTCGCGCAGGGTTTGGGCCAAACGTGCGCCTTCGCGTTCGCGGGCGTCGCTCAGTTGGGTCAGGGTGGTTTGGGCCAGCTTGAGCACCGCAGGGCCAATGTCGGCGGGCGCAGCAGATTGGGCCGTGGCCAAGCGCAGCACATCGGCCACCGACAGGCCATTGGCTTTGGGCAAGTGAGCGTGTATCAGCTCTTGCAGGCCCAGCAGGCGTTGCAGCAGGGCAGGGGTGGGCTCGGCAAAGCTGGTGTCAGCCGTGCTTTCAATGTTGGCGCGCACCTCGACTTTGCCGCGTTTGAGGTGTTTGGTCACCAGCTCGCGCATGGCCGCTTCGTGCTGGCGCAGCTCTTCGGGCATCTTGAATGTCAGGTCCAGAAAGCGGCTGTTGACCGAGCGAATCTCTAGCCCCAAGCGCAGGGCTGGGCTGTTGGCGGTGTCAGAAGTCAGCTCGGTTTGCGCACTGGCATAACCGGTCATGCTGTAAATGGGCATGGGGTGGCGTTTCGTATCAAAGACGAGATTATCTCAGGCTCTCAGCCGCACTTTTGGACGCGGGCAGGGGCTATGCAGATTGGCCGACAATTGACGGTTTACCGAACCCCTTAAACGCTTGATTCAAAGCTATAAAAAAATGACCAGCACCTTGCCCGCCTCTCGCCACACCCGTGCTGCCGACCAACTGCGCCCCGTGCGCATCACCCGTCACTTCACCATGCATGCCGAAGGCTCGGTGCTGATTGAGTTTGGCCACACCAAGGTGCTGTGCACCGCCTCCGTGGAAGAAAAAGTGCCTGGCCACAAAAAAGGCTCAGGCGAAGGCTGGGTCACCGCTGAATACGGCATGTTGCCCCGCGCCACCCACACCCGCAGCGACCGCGAAGCCGCACGCGGCAAGCAATCAGGCCGTACCCAAGAAATTCAGCGTCTCATTGGCCGCTCCATGCGCGCGGTGTTTGATCTGAAGAAGCTCGGCGAGCGTACCATCCATTTGGACTGCGACGTGTTGCAAGCCGACGGCGGCACACGCACCGCCAGCATCACCGGCGCGTTTGTGGCCGCGCAAGACGCGGTGAATAAGCTGATTGCCGCAGGCAAACTGACCGAGAGCCCCATCACCCAAGGCGTGGCCGCGATTTCGGTGGGCATGTTGGGCGATTTGCCCTTGCTCGATTTGGAATACACCGAAGACTCCACCTGCGACACCGACATGAACGTGGTCATGACCAGCGCAGGCCACTATGTGGAAGTGCAGGGCACCGCCGAAGGCCTGCCTTTCACCCGCGATCAAATGAACGCCTTGTTGGCCTTGGCCGAAAAAGGCGTGCGCGAACTCATCGCCATGCAGCAAGAAGCCTTGCAATCTTGATTCATCACCTCGGCTGAAATCTATGACATCGGCGTTGAAAAAAATCGTTCTGGCTTCCAACAACCAAGGCAAGCTCGCCGAGTTGCAAGCCATGTTTGCGCCGCTTGGCGTTGAGCTGGTGCGCCAAGGCGATTTGCACATTGGCGAAGCCGAAGAGCCGTTTCACACTTTCGTTGAAAACGCTTTGGCCAAAGCCCGCCACGCAGCGCGTGAGAGCGGCTTGCCCGCCGTGGCTGACGACGCTGGTCTGTGCGTCGACGCCTTTGGCGGCCTGCCCGGCGTGCAAACCGCCTACTACGCCACCCAGTTTGGCTACGAAAAAAGCGACGACAACAACGTGCGCGCCTTGCTGGAGCAAATGGCCAACATCGACAACCGCCGCGCAGCCTTGGTCAGCACTCTTGTGGCCGTGCGCCACCCTGACGACCCCGAACCACTCATCGCAGTGGGCCGCGCCGTGGGGGAAATCACGCGTGCGCCAGTGGGCGCCAATGGCTTTGGGTTCGATCCCATCATGTTCATCCCGCGCTTTGGCAAAACCTTTGCAGAGCTGCCCATCGATGTGAAAAACGCCAACAGCCACCGCGGCCAAGCCGCGCAGCAAATGCTGGCGCTCATGCGTGAGCGTTGGTTTGCTTAAAGCTTCTTTGATGACCCAAGACATTCAACACCTCATGCGCCCCGGCACGCTGTCTTTGAACAGCTTGCCACCGCTCTCGCTGTACGTGCATTTGCCGTGGTGCCTGAAGAAGTGCCCGTACTGCGACTTCAATTCGCACGAGCTCAACAGCAGCGTGGGCGGCGAACTGCCCGAGCAGCGCTACCTCGATGCCTTGTGCGCCGACCTAGAGCAGAGCTTGCCGCTTATTTGGGGCCGCAGTGTGCACAGCATCTTCATTGGGGGTGGCACGCCCAGCTTGTTTTCACCTGCTGCGATTGAGCGCCTCATCAGCGACATGCGTGCGCGTTTGCGTCTAGAGGCCGATTGTGAAATCACGCTAGAGGCCAACCCCGGCACATTTGAAAAAGATCGCTTCCGCGCCTTCCGCGCCGCAGGCGTCACTCGCTTGTCGGTGGGCGTGCAAAGCTTCAACGACCAACATTTGCAGGCTTTAGGCCGCGTACACAACCGCGCCCAAGCCATTGCGGCGATAGAAGAAGCGCGTGATGCGTTTGACACCTTCAACCTCGACCTGATGTACGCCTTGCCCGGCCAAACGCTGGCGCAGTTGGACGAAGATCTCGACATGGCTTTGTCTTTGCAGCCCCCGCATTTGTCGGTCTACCACCTCACCATCGAGCCCAACACCGTGTTTGCCAAATTCCCGCCCCAGGTGCCGGAAGACGACGACGCCTACGCCATGCTCGACCGCATCACCGAGCGCACCGCCGCCGTGGGCCTGCACCGCTATGAAGTGTCGGCCTACGCCAAAGACAACCACCGCTGCTGGCACAACACCAACTACTGGCAGTTTGGCGACTATTTGGGCATTGGTGCAGGCGCCCACAGCAAACTCAGCTTTGCCCACCGCGTGTTGCGCCAAGTGCGCAACCGCGACCCGCGCCTGTTCATGGACCACGCACTAGACAGCAGCCGCGCAGACCGCGCCGTGGCCCAAAGCACCGAGGTGGCACGCGCCGAACTGCCGTTTGAGTTCATGCTCAACGCCCTGCGCCTGCGCCATGGCTTCTCGCTGGCCGACTTCACCGACCGTACGGGCTTGCCCGTGACCGCCATTCAGGCCGCGTTAACTGAGGCCGAGGCCAAAGGCCTCATCACGCGGGACTTTCAGCGCGTGGTGCCCACCGAGCGTGGCTTTGATTTCTTGAGCGATTTGCAATCTTTGTTTTTGCCAGAAGCTTGAACTCGGAAAACCGCCCAAAGAACCATTACAATCTCGCCTGAATTTCAACTAGGAAGCTTGGCAGAGCGGTTGAATGCACCGGTCTTGAAAACCGGCGAGGGTGTGAGCCCTCCGTGAGTTCGAATCTCACAGCTTCCGCCAGTTTTAAAAACCAACTCATTGCAGTTGGTTTTTTTATTTCTGCAGTCGTAGAAAACATAAAGGCAGCCCGTGTTCAAAAACGTGATGGTGTATCGAATCGGCGAGGGCTGGAGCCCTAGCCTTGAGCAAATCGAACAGGCGCTAGACGCCGAGCGTTTTGTGCCTTGTGGTGCGAGCCAAGAAAAAGCCATCGGCTGGGTGGAACCACGTGGCGAAGCGCATGGACTATTGGTTGAGGCGGTGAGTGGTCAGCGTATTTTGAAACTCAAAATCGAGACCAAAGGCGTGCCCGGTTCGGTGGTCACCCGCAAGGCCAAAGAGCGCGGCGCGGTGATTGAAGCAACTGAAGGCCGCAAGCCCGGCAAGAAGGAGATGAAGGAAATCAAAGAAGACGTGAAGATGTCTTTGATGCCCATGGCCTTCAGCAAAGAGTCATCGGTGCTGGTGTGGATTGACCCCGCCACCAATCTGATGGTGATGGACGCAGGCAGCCAAGCCAAAGCGGACGAGGTGGTCACCATGCTGATCAAATCATTCGCGGGTTTGAGTCTGACTTTGATCAACACACAAATGTCGCCTCAGTCGGCGATGGCTTCGTGGTTGATCACCCAAGAGTCACCCGCGGCATTTAGCGTGGACCGCGAATGCGAGTTGAAAGCGGCTGATGAATCGAAGTCAGTCGTGCGCTACGTGCGCCACCCGCTGGATACCGACGAGGTGAAGCACCATGTGGAAGGCGGCAAGCTGCCCACGCGCTTGGCGCTGACTTGGGAGGGACGTGTGTCGTTCTCGTTGACTGAGGCCATGCACCTGAAAAAAATCACGTTTTTAGAAGGTGTGTTTGAAGGCACTTCTGCCGAAAAAGATGAGGGCTTTGACGCTGACGTGGCCATTGCCACGGGCGAGCTGAGTCAGTTGCTGCCCGATTTGCTCGAGGCATTGGGCGGCGAGATGGCGCTGGGCTAAACGCCAGTGGTGTGTGATGCGAATTAACCTTGTCACCCCATTTGCCGAGAAGGATGCGGCCAAGGCGCTAGGTGCGCGTTGGGATGCGGCCAGAAAGTGCTGGTACATCGTGGACGTGGATGACCTGACGCCCTTCATGCGTTGGATCCCAAATTTAGATGCAGCTCAAGATACGGGCGCTGCAGCGGCCACAAACCCCAAAGCAAGCGCCAAGGCTGCGGTGGTTAAGACAAAGCCCCCTGTGACTTCTAAGCCCGCCGTAGAGGTGCCACATTGCGGTTGCCACGTGTTGCCCTGGGAGCATTGCGAACATTCGCTGGCGAAGCACTAAACAAGCGCTGAAGCTTAGGCTTAAATACGCAATGGTGTTTGTGCTTTTCAGTCGGTAATCAACTCAGCGTTTAAACGACGCGCGCGGTGGTCGACGTAGTAGCCACCAAACTCGGTGTAGCGCAGCACGTGTTGTTGGCATTTGCTACAGGCGTTCACATCGCAGCGGTTGTAGGGGAAAAACTTCAATGCCACAGGCGCATCGGCTGATTCGTAGCGGGTGCCGTTTGGGTGCTGTTCTTCGAATGTGGGTTCATAGACATCGGGGTCGCGCAGGGTGGCCACCAGCGTCATTTGCTGTGCGGGCCAAGCGGTGTCGTTGACGCTTTCCCAGCCTGCGCAGTGTTGCAGGCTGCATTGGCAAGGGTTGTGGGGTTGGCTGGCCAGCTGGCGCAGGGCCTCGGGCGTGTTTAGAAACGGAACAGAACTCATAGCGGCAGAGCCTACCACTGCGCCGCCGTGTGAAAGCTTCTAAAACAAAAAAGCCCTGCACTGCAGGGCTTTTTGCTGTCGCGCACGAGTGTCGAGTCGCGACTAGGCTGTGTGCAATTACTTGCGCTTGGCCAATGGCTCCACGTTGCGGTGTGCATCGCCAGTGAACAATTGACGTGGACGGCCGATTTTGTACTCAGGGTCACTGATCATTTCGTTCAACTGAGCAATCCAGCCCACAGTGCGTGCCAAGGCGAAGATACCGGTGAACAAGTTCACGGGAATGCCGATGGCGCGTTGCACGATGCCAGAGTAGAAGTCGACGTTGGGGTAGAGCTTGCGGCTGACGAAGTATTCGTCTTCCAATGCGATCTTTTCCAAAGCCTTGGCCAGCTTGAACAAGGGGTCGTTCTCGAGGCCGAGTTCTTTCAACACTTCGTCGCAAGTTTCTTGCATCAACTTGGCGCGTGGGTCATAGTTTTTGTAAACGCGGTGACCGAAGCCCATGAGCTTGACGCCAGAGTTCTTGTCTTTGACCAGTTCCATGAACTCGCCGACTTTAGAAATGCCACCCATTTTTTGGATGTCTTCCAACATGTTCAAGCAAGCTTCGTTTGCGCCGCCGTGTGCTGGGCCCCACAAGCAAGCCACACCTGCAGCGATGGCTGCGAAGGGGTTGGTGCCTGAAGAACCGCACAAACGCACAGTCGATGTCGAAGCATTCTGCTCGTGGTCTGCGTGCAAAGTGAAGATGCGGTCCATGGCGCGCTCGAGCACGGGGTTGACCACGTATTCTTCGCATGGTGTACCGAACATCATGCGCAAGAAGTTACCTGCATAGCTCAGGTTGTTTTGTGGGTACATGTAAGGCTGGCCCACGCCGTATTTGTAGGCCATGGCTACCAAGGTTGGCATCTTGGCGATCAAACGGATGGCAGCGATTTCGCGGTGCTCTGGGTTGTTGATGTCGGTGCTGTCGTGATAGAACGCAGACAAAGCGCCCACCAAGCCAGTCAACACAGCCATCGGGTGAGCATCACGGCGGAAGCCACGCAAGAAGAATTGCATTTGCTCGTTGACCATGGTGTGGTTGGTCACGGTGTGCTCGAACTCGGCTTTTTGTGCGGCGTTGGGCAGTTCGCCCTTTAACAACAAGTAGCAAGTTTCGAGGTAGTCGCAGTTGGTGGCGAGTTGTTCGATGGGGTAGCCGCGGTACAGCAACTCACCTTTGTCGCCGTCGATGTACGTGATGGCCGATTGGCAAGACGCGGTCGACAAAAAGCCTGGGTCATAGGTGAACATGCCAGTTTGGCCGTACAACTTACGGATGTCGATGACGTCAGGACCGACGCTGCCGCTGTAGACGGGCATGTCGATGCTGGGGCTGCCGTTGCTGAACGACAGAGTGGCTTTGTTATCTGCAAGTTTCATGGTGATTCCTAAATGTCTTTTTAAAAGCGGTGTTCGGTTCAGTGTCTCAACATACTCAGCACTTCGAGTGCTTCTTCTGTCAGGGGTTTGTCTGGCAATTCTTTGCGTTGCAACAAGATGTCGAGCAAGTCGTTGTCAGACAAATCCATCAATTCATACATGCCTCTGGCGTGGCTCACAGTTAAGCGAGATTCATGCCGCTCGAAAAACTTTTTGATGAACAAATCGTTTTCGAGCAGGCCGCGCCGGCTACGCCAGTGCAGCTTGCTGAGGGCCCGTTCGCCAAGCGCTTGCTTGCCGTCTAAGCCGTCCAGCGTCGGGTCACCGACTGAGGTGTCGCGAAATGGTGCGTCCGCGTCCATCTTGGTGCTCCGTGTGATGTTTTGCCGCGCCTTAGATGGCGCGACGAACCATCAATTCTTTGATCTTGCCGATGGCCTTGGTGGGGTTCAAACCCTTGGGGCACACGTCGACGCAGTTCATGATGGTGTGGCAACGGAACAGACGGTAAGGGTCTTCTAAGTTGTCCAAACGGCCAGCGGTGTCTTCGTCGCGGCTATCGGCAATGAAGCGATAGGCTTGCAACAAACCGGCTGGGCCCACGAACTTGTCGGGGTTCCACCAGAACGAGGGGCAGCTGGTGGAGCAGCTGGCGCACAAGATGCACTCGTACAAGCCGTTCAACTCATCGCGCTCTTCTGGCGACTGCAGGCGCTCTTTGTCAGGCACTTGTGTGTCGTTGACCAAGTAGGGCTTGATGGAGTGGTATTGCTTGAAGAACTGGGTCATGTCCACGATCAAGTCGCGGATGACAGGCAGACCTGGCAGCGGTTTCAACACAATCACGCCGGGGAGGGTGCGCATGTTGGTCAAGCAGGCCAAACCGTTTTTGCCGTTGATGTTCATCGCGTCTGAACCGCACACGCCTTCACGGCATGAACGACGGAACGAAATGGTGGGGTCGACGGCTTTGAGTTTCATCAAAGCATCCAAGAGCATGCGCTCATTGCCATCCAATTCGACCTCGATGGTCTGCATGTAGGGCTTGGCGTCGGTGTCTGGGTCGTAGCGATAGATTTGGAACGTGCGTTTTGTCATGGTGTTTACCTGATCAGAAAGTACGGGTCTGCAGCGGGATGCTGTCGACAGTCAATGGCTTCATTTGCACGGGCTTGTAAGTCAGCTTGTTGCCTTCTTTGTGCCACAGGGTGTGCTTGTGCCAGTCTTGGTCGTTACGGCCGTTTGGATGCTCTGGGGTGTCGCCGTAATCGTTCACGGTGTGAGCGCCACGACTTTCGTGACGCGCAGCAGCGGACACGATGGTGGCTTGTGCGGCTTCGATCAAGTTTTCAACTTCCAGCGCTTCGATGCGTGCGGTGTTGAAGACTTTGGAGTTGTCTTTCAAGCCAATGTTGTTCACACGCTCGCGCAAGGCAGCGATTTGCTTGACGCCTTCGTCCATCAACGCCTGTGTGCGGAACACGCTGGCGTGTGACTGCATGGTGTTGCGGATGTCGTTGGCCACGTCTTGGGCGTATTCGCCAGTCTGGTTGGCTTCCAAACGAGCCAAACGCGCCAAGGTCACGTCAGCCGCGTTGGCTGGCAGAGGCTTGTGCTCTTTGTTCTTTTGGTTGAACTCAACAATGTGGTTGCCAGCTGCGCGGCCAAACACCAACAAGTCGAGCAAGGAGTTGGTGCCCAAGCGGTTGGCGCCGTGCACCGACACGCAAGAGCATTCGCCCACAGCGTACAAACCATTCACCACCACGCTTTCGTTGTTGGCGTTTTGCGTGACCACTTGACCATTGATGTTGGTCGGGATGCCGCCCATTTGGTAATGGATGGTGGGGATCACGGGGATGGGCTCTTTGGTGATGTCGACGTTGGCAAAGTTGTGGCCAATTTCGAACACCGAAGGCAAACGCTTCATGATGGTGTCAGCGCCCAAGTGGGTCATGTCGAGGTTGATGTAGTCCTTGTTAGGACCGCAGCCGCGACCTTCTTTGATCTCTTGGTCCATGCAGCGTGACACGTAGTCGCGTGGGGCCAAGTCTTTGTAGGCAGGGGCATAACGTTCCATGAAGCGCTCGCCATTGCAGTTACGCAAGATCGCGCCTTCGCCACGGCAACCTTCGGTCAACAACACGCCAGCACCGGCCACGCCAGTGGGGTGGAATTGCCAGAATTCCATGTCTTCCAAGGGGATGCCAGCGCGTGCGGCCATGCCCAAACCGTCGCCGGTGTTGATGAACGCGTTGGTCGATGCTGCAAAGATGCGGCCTGCACCACCGGTAGCCAACATCACTGTTTTGGCTTCCATGATGTAGAGCTCGCCTGTTTCCATTTCGAGGGCAGTCACGCCCACCACATCACCCGCGTCATCGCGAATCAGGTCGAGGGCCATCCACTCCACGAAGAAGCTGGTTTTGGCTTTGACGTTTTGTTGGTACAGCGTGTGCAACATGGCGTGCCCGGTGCGGTCAGCGGCAGCACACGCGCGCTCCACGGCCTTTTCGCCGTAGTTGGCGGTGTGGCCGCCGAAGGGGCGTTGGTAAATGGTGCCGTCAGGGTTGCGGTCGAAAGGCATGCCCATGTGCTCCAAGTCGTACACGACTTTGGGGGCTTCACGGCACATGTATTCGATCGCGTCTTGGTCGCCGAGCCAGTCGGAGCCTTTGACGGTGTCGTAGAAGTGGTAGTGCCAGTTGTCTTCGTTCATGTTGCCCAAAGAGGCGCCAATGCCGCCTTGCGCCGCCACCGTGTGTGAACGTGTGGGGAACACTTTAGACAAAACAGCCACGTTCAAACCTGCGCGAGCAAGTTGCAACGAAGCGCGCATGCCAGAGCCACCGGCACCGACGATGACCACGTCAAACTTGCGACGAGGGATAGAGCTTTTAACGGTCATGACTTAGAGCCTCCAGAGAACCTGAATGGCCCAGCCGAGACACGACACCAGCCAAACCAAAGTGAATACTTGCAGAACCAAGCGCAAACCCACGGGCTTGACGTAGTCCATCCAAATGTCGCGAACACCCACCCACACATGGATGGCCAACGCGATGAATACAGAGAAGGTCAAAGCCTTCATGAATTGGGTGCTGAAAATACCAGCCCATTTGTCATAGCTGATGTCGCCGCTGGTCAACAGCACTTGGCCCAAAACAGCCAAGGTGAACAAAACCATCAAAACACCGGTGATGCGCTGGGCGAGCCAGTCACGCAGACCGTAGTGCGCGCCCACGACGACGCGCTTGGAACCGTAATTCACGGACATGTTGTTGCTCCTAGGAAATCAGTAAAGGCCAAACAGCTTGGCACCCAAAGCGGCAGTCAGACCGAGGCTCACCACCAAGGTGAACACAGCGGAAGACTTGCCGAATTCTTTGGTCACCGCGTGGCAAACGTCCATGTAGACGTGGCGCACGCCAGCGATCAAATGGTGCAAGTAAGCCCAGATCAGACCTAACACCACAACTTTCACCAACACAGCAGGCACGAAGCCCAGACCAACGTTGAACGCGGCGCTGAATTTAGCGAAAGAAATCTCGGAAGACACAGAGGTGTCAAACATCCAAACGATGAGCGGCAACAGCAAAAACATGATCAAGCCGCTGATGCGGTGCAAGATCGACACAATGCCAGCCGCGGGGAGGCGGTAGGACGGCAGGTCAGTCAAGGCGTTGATGTTGCGGAACTCAGGCCGCTTTTTGGCAAGCTGGGTCATGTGGGGTCTTTCTTCGGGTTTATCTGCAAGTCAAAACAACTTTTCATTCTATTTCACTTCACCAAACTGACATGAGGGTTTCATGTCAGCTCAAAGCATTACGGTAGTGATGCGTGTCAGTTCTATAGAGACCGCGCCGCAATTCCATGGGGGTGTCGTTGTAGGTGTACGCCACACGCTCCACGCTCAGCAATGGCGCGGTGATCGGGACATTGAGTAGCTCGGCTTGCTCACTGTCTGGGTTGACAGCGCGGATGTTTTCGTCGGCCCGAACCATGCGTACGCCGAACTCAGTTTCGAACAGGGCGTACATCGGACCGTTGTAATTACTTAAGCGTTCGGCAGTCAGGCCTTTGAAGGGCGCGCCGGGTAACCACAGCTCTTCCAAAATGGTGGGCACGCCGGCATAAGCCAGCACGCGGCGCACTTGCAGCACGGGGTCGCCGCTGCGCAGGCTCAGGGCGCGGGCAATGTCGGCGCTGGCACGCAGGCGCTTGCAGTCGATGATGGTGCGCTCGGCAGGGCCTTCGCTTTGGGTGTCGCCGTTGTCGGGCTGCAGCTTCAAGAAGCGGTATTGCACTTGCTGTTCGGCATGGGTGGCCACAAAGGTGCCTTTGCCTTGGCGGCGCACCACCAAATTCTCGGCAGACAACTCGTCAATGGCTTTGCGCACTGTGCCTTGGCTGACGCGAAAGCGGGCGGCCAAATCCATCTCGCTGGGGATGGATTCACCGGGCTTCCACTCGCCCGATTGGAGGCTTTGCAGAATCAGCCCTTTGATTTGCTGATACAGCGGGCTGAAAGCGGGGGTCAAACCCAGCGCGCCCAATGCATCGCCAGCGGCGAGCTGCGATTGGGCGTTGGTGGTGTAGGGATGCGCTGGGTTGGATGCCATGTGTTTGTCATCTAGACGCAGTAGCGTCAGTTCTTTGTCAAGCTCGTATCATATCTTCTATAAGACATAAGACAGACCGTTTGCTGGTTTTCGCGGGTAAACTCTGTCATCAAATTTTTTTCATCACTACTTGGAGTTTTTCCCATGAGCAAGAAGCCTGTTCGCGTTGCCGTCACTGGTGCAGCTGGTCAAATTGGTTACGCACTGTTGTTCCGTATCGCCTCTGGCGAAATGTTGGGCAAAGACCAACCTGTCATCTTGCAATTGCTGGAAGTGCCAGTTGAAGGCCCACAAAAAGCCCTGCGCGGCGTGATGATGGAACTCGAAGATTGCGCGTTCCCCTTGTTGGTCGGCATGGAAGCCCATGGCGATCCCATGACTGCATTCAAAGACGTCGACTACGCTTTGTTGGTCGGTTCACGTCCACGCGGCCCAGGCATGGAGCGCGCTGAATTGCTCGCCATCAACGGCGCCATCTTCACCGCTCAAGGCAAGGCCCTGAACGCTGTGGCTTCACGCGACGTGAAAGTTTTGGTCGTGGGCAACCCCGCCAACACCAACGCTTACATCGCCATGAAAGCAGCGCCTGACCTCAAGCCAGGCAACTTCACCGCCATGCTGCGTTTGGACCACAACCGCGCTGCGTCACAAATCGCTGCCAAGACTGGCAAAGCCGTGGCCGACATCGAAAAATTGTGCGTGTGGGGCAACCACTCGCCCACGATGTACGCCGACTACCGCTTCGCCACCATCAAGGGCGAGTCTGTCAAGACCATGATCAATGACCAAGAGTGGAACGCCAACGTGTTCTTGCCAACCGTGGGCAAGCGTGGTGCCGCCATCATTGAAGCCCGTGGCTTGTCTTCGGCTGCCTCGGCTGCCAACGCCGCCATCGACCACATGCGCGATTGGGCTTTGGGCACCAACGGCAAGTGGGTGACCATGGGTATCCCATCACAAGGCTGGTACGGCATTCCAAAAGACGTCATGTTCGGTTTCCCCGTGACCTGCGAAAACGGCCAATACAAAGTGGTCGAAGGTTTGGAAATTGACGCATTCAGCCAATCTTGCATCGACAAGACGCTGAAAGAGTTGACCGACGAGCAGGCTGGCGTTGCCCACTTGATCTAATTCTCAACAGAGAAATAGAGTGAGCCATCCGCGCGACGTTCTGCTGGGAGCACAGGCCTCGGGGGTATCCCTTCCGGTCTGTGACCACTACAGCGGTGTCGAAGCGCGGATGCGCAAAAGCTTGCAGCTGCAAGCCGAAATGACGCAAGAGTTTGGAACCTGCGTCTTTGATGTGACCCTTGATTGTGAAGACGGTGCCCCCGTGGGCGGCGAGGCAGAGCATGCCGCGCTGGTCACCGAGTTGGCATTGAGTGCCGCACCCGAAGCCCGTGTGGCTGTGCGTGTGCACCCCGTGGATCACCCCAGTTTTCAAGCAGACATTGCCACGATTGCGGGCAAAGCTGCGAACCGCTTGACGCACATCATGGTGCCCAAGGTTGAGTCAGTGGCCGATGTGCAACTGGCCGAACAAGCCTTGGCTCAAGCGGGCGCCAAAGATTTGGCCTTGCATGTGTTGATTGAGTCTCCCGCTGCGGTGCACCGCGCGTTTGACATTGCCGCGCATCCGCGCGTGCAGTCGCTCAGTTTTGGTTTGATGGACTTTGTGTCGGCTCACGGTGGTGCGATTCCTGCACACGGTATGGGGGCACAAGGTCAATTCACCCACCCCCTGGTGGTGCGTGCCAAGCTGGAGATTGCCAGTGCCTGCCATGCCCACGGCAAAGTGCCCTCGCACTGTGTGGTGACCGAATTCAACGACACCGCCGCCATGCGCGCTGCAGCCCAGCGTGCTGCGCACGAATTTGGCTACACCCGCATGTGGAGCATTCACCCCGCGCAAATTCGCCCCATTCTTGAGGCCATGGCCCCAGATGCCGCCGCCATTGAAGTGGCCAGCGAAATTGTGTTGGCTGCGCGTGCTGCTCAGTGGGCGCCCATCAGCCACAAAGGTCAGTTGCATGACCGCGCGAGTTACCGCTTCTTTTGGCAAGTGTTGGAACGCGCGCACAGCACGGGCTGTAGCCTTCCCGCCGAAGTCCAGTTATTCTTCAAGGATTAACCGGAGATGCTCATGCAAAAGTTGATTACCGCTGTGGTTTCATTCACTTTATCGGGCTTGGCCTTGGCGGCCACGCCTGTTGACACAGCACACGCGAAAAAGAAGGCGCCAACCAAACAAGCGGTGAAGCCAGTGGCTGCGAAATCAAACACACACATTGCAAAAGCGGCGCCCTTGGTTGCCGCTGTGCCTGTCGTGGCGATGGCCGTTGCAGATCCCAAACAGCAAGACATCATTGCCGATCTGGTACACACCGGTCGCATGGTGTGTGAGCTGGGTAACTTTGTGACCGTGACACCTGACCCCGAATCGTCCACGCGTTTCATCGTGCAGATGAAAAAGAACACCTACCGCATGTCACCGGTGGAAACGACCACAGGTGCGGTGCGTTTGGAAGACGCACAAGCCGGTGCCATGTGGTTGCAGTTGCAGAACAAGTCGATGTTGATGAACAGCAAACTCGGCCAACGCATGGCCGATGAATGCCAAAGCCCCAACCAAATGGCGGTCGCCGAAGCAATGAGGCTGGCCCCGCCGCCCAGCTTGCTGGACGCCCCAACTTTCGCGAAAAAATAACCCCTCAATTTTGATTTGATAGACCGGAGAAAACCATGTTGAAAGCCTACCGTGAACACGTAGCCGAGCGCGCAGCGCTGGGTATCCCACCACTGCCTTTGGATGCCAAGCAAACGGCTGAATTGATCGAGCTGATCAAGAACCCACCTGCAGGCGAAGACGCAGCGTTGATGGACTTGTTGACCCACCGCGTGCCACCCGGCGTGGACGATGCGGCCAAAGTCAAAGCCTCTTTCTTGGCCGCTGTGGCACACGGTGAAGTCAAGGTTGGCTTGATCTCTAAGTCCAAAGCCACTGAGTTGTTGGGCACCATGGTGGGTGGCTACAACGTGCACCCCCTGATCGAATTGCTCGACGATGCCGAAGTGGCTGCTGTGGCCGGTGAAGCCTTGAAGAAAACTTTGTTGATGTTTGACTTCTTCAACGACGTCGCCGACAAAGCCAAGGCTGGCAACGCCAAAGCCAAAGAAGTCATGCAAAGCTGGGCCGAAGGCGAGTGGTTCACCACACGTCCTGAAGTCGAAAAGAAAATCACCGTCACCGTGTTCAAGGTGCCCGGCGAAACCAACACCGACGACTTGTCTCCCGCGCCTGACGCCTGGAGCCGCCCAGACATTCCATTGCACTACTTGGCAATGTTGAAGAACACCCGCGAAGGCGCAGCGTTCAAGCCTGAAGAAGACGGCAAGCGCGGCCCCATGCAGTTCATCGAAGACCTGAAGAAAAAAGGCCATTTGGTGGCTTATGTGGGCGACGTGGTGGGTACCGGCTCTAGCCGCAAATCAGCCACCAACAGCGTGATCTGGGCCACAGGCCAAGACATTCCCTTCGTGCCAAACAAGCGCTTCGGTGGCGTGACTTTGGGCGGCAAAATTGCCCCCATCTTCTTCAACACCCAAGAAGACTCTGGTGCTTTGCCCATCGAAGTCGATGTGACCCAACTCGAAATGGGTGACGTCATCGACATCTTGCCCTACGACGGCAAGATCGTGAAAAACGGCGCCACTGTGACTGAGTTCAAACTCAAGAGCGATGTGTTGTTTGACGAAGTGCGTGCCGGTGGCCGTATCAACTTGATCATCGGCCGCAGCTTGACCGCCAAGGCTCGTGAGTTCTTGGGCTTGCCAGCGTCTACCTTGTTCCGTTTGCCCACAGCGCCTATCGCCACCAAAGCTGGTTTCACATTGGCTCAGAAGATGGTGGGTCGTGCGGTGGGTTTGCCAGAAGGCCAAGGCGTTCGCCCAGGCACTTACTGCGAGCCCAAGATGACCACCGTGGGTTCACAAGACA
The DNA here is from genome assembly GCF_003063475.1 of Limnohabitans curvus. Lineage (NCBI taxonomy): Bacteria > Pseudomonadati > Pseudomonadota > Betaproteobacteria > Burkholderiales > Comamonadaceae > Limnohabitans > Limnohabitans curvus. Next base: position 642,957 of record NZ_NESP01000001.1, on the reverse strand, counting down.
CCACAGGCCCGATGACACGCGACGAGTTGAAAGACTTGGCTTGCTTGGGCTTCTCGGCTGACATGGTCATGCAATCGTTCTGCCACACAGCGGCTTACCCCAAGTCTGTGGACGTCAAGACGCACCGTGAATTGCCAGCATTCATCAGCAACCGTGGCGGCGTGGCTTTGCGTCCAGGCGACGGTGTGATTCACTCTTGGTTGAACCGTTTGTTGTTGCCTGACACCGTCGGTACAGGTGGCGACTCACACACACGTTTCCCCATCGGTATCAGCTTCCCAGCCGGTTCAGGTTTGGTGGCGTTCGGTGCGGCCACTGGCGTGATGCCTTTGGACATGCCTGAGTCCATCTTGGTTCGCTTCAAAGGCGAAATGCAACCTGGCGTGACCTTGCGCGACCTGGTGCACGCGATTCCTTTGTACGCGATCAAGAAAGGTTTGTTGACCGTGGCCAAGGCCGGCAAGATCAACGAATTCTCTGGCCGCATCTTGGAAATCGAAGGCTTGCCAAACCTCAAAGTGGAACAAGCGTTTGAATTGTCTGACGCGTCCGCTGAGCGTTCTGCCGCAGGTTGCTCGATCAAGCTCAACAAAGAGCCAGTGGCTGAGTACCTCAAGTCCAACGTGGTTCTGATGAAGAACATGATTGCTGACGGCTACGCTGACGCACGCACTTTGGCTCGCCGTATCGAGAAGGTTGAAGCATGGTTGGCAGCGCCAACGCTGCTCGAAGCCGACAAAGATGCTGAGTACGCACACATCATCGACATCGATTTGGCCGACATCAAAGAGCCCATCGTGTGCTGCCCGAACGACCCAGATGACGCCAAGTTCTTGTCTGAAGTCTCTGGCACCAAGATCGACGAAGCCTTCATCGGTTCTTGCATGACCAACATCGGTCACTTCCGCGCAGCTGCCAAGTTGCTCGGCGGCCAACGCGACATCCCCGTCAAGCTGTGGGTTGCACCACCGACCAAGATGGATGAGAGCGAACTGATCAAAGAAGGTCACTACGCTGCGTTCGGCACAGCCGGTGCACGTACAGAAATGCCAGGCTGCTCGTTGTGCATGGGTAACCAAGCGCAAGTGCGTGAAGGCGCGACGGTGGTGTCTACCTCCACACGTAATTTCCCCAACCGTTTGGGCAAGAACACCAACGTGTACTTGGCTTCTGCTGAGTTGGCTGCCATCACATCCAAGATGGGCAAGTTCCCAACCGTGGCCGAATACCACGAAGCCATGGGTGTGGTGAACAGCGACGGCGCAGCCATCTACAAGTACTTGAACTTCAACCAGATCGACGAGTACGTTGAAACTGCCAAAGGCGTGACAGCGTAAGCTGCCTGCGTCTTCACCCAGCACCTCGGTGCTTGGGTGACAAAATAAAACCCCGCAAAGCGTGAGCCTTGCGGGGTTTTGTTTTGGGGCGATGCGGTTTAGAACATGCGTGCCAACAAACCACCTTCAACAGGACCATCGACAGGAATCCACACATGCGTGGGGCTACCTGCGGCCACGTCGATGGACGCGCCGTTTTTGTCTTTCATCTGCTCCAGCTTGACCTTGCGGTTGCCGCTGGGGTGAATGATCTCGATCGTGTCGCCGACTGAGAATTTGTTTTTGGTTTCAATCTCAGCCCAACCATTTGCCACGCCACGCACTTCACCCACAAACTGGCTGCGGTGTGCAATGGAGTGGCCGGTTTCGTAGTTTTGGTAGTCGTTGGCAGGGCGGCGGTCCATCAAGCCGGCGGTGTAGCCACGGTTGGCCAAGCCTTCGAGTTCGGTGATGAGCTCGGGGTTGAACGGGCGGCCTGCCACAGCATCGTCAATCGCGCGGCGATAGACCTGTGCGGTGCGGCTCACGTAGTAGAGCGACTTGGTGCGGCCTTCAACCTTGAGTGAGTCCACGCCAATTTTGGTGAGGCGCTCCACGTATTCGACAGCACGCAAGTCTTTGCTGTTCATGATGTAGGTGCCGTGCTCGTCTTCCATGATGGGCATGAGCTGGCCGGGGCGGCCTTTTTCTTCGAGCAAGTAAATGTTGTCTGCGGCAGGGTGGCGCTCGCCGTTGCCGCATGACGAGAAGCTGGACTCGGCTTCTTGTTGTGACTTGGCAAAGTCAAAGTCGCCTTGCATCTGAACAGCCATGGCTTCGCCCGTGTTGGGGTCGGTGGCGCTGGCTTGTGTGCCGTATTCCCAGCGACAGGCGTTGGTGCAAGTGCCTTGGTTGGGGTCGCGACGGTTGAAGTAGCCGGACAACAAGCAGCGGCCTGAGTAGGCAATGCACAGTGCACCGTGCACAAACACTTCCAACTCCATATCGGGGCACTCTTGGCGGATTTTTTCAATCTCGTCAAAGCTAAGCTCGCGTGACAGGATGATGCGCTTCACGCCCACGTTTTGCCAAAACTTCACCGCAGCCCAGTTGACCGTGTTGGCTTGCACCGAGAGGTGAATGTCCACCTCGGGCCACTTCTCGCGCACCATCATGATCAGGCCAGGGTCGGCCATGATGAGCGCATCGGGCTTCATGGCGATGATGGGTTCGATGTCACGCAAGTAGGTTCGCACCTTGTCGTTGTGCGGCAGCAAGTTGCTGGTCAAAAAGAACTTCTTGCCGCGTGCGTGAGCTTCGGCAATGCCGATGCCAATTTGCTCAAGGCGGAACTCGTTGTTGCGCGCGCGCAAGCTGTAACGGGGTTGGCCGGCATACACGGCGTCTGCGCCGAAGTCATAAGCTGCGCGCATTTTGTCGAGCGAACCTGCGGGGAGCAGGAGCTCGGGGGCTTTGAGTGTGGTCATAGGTAGTTGCTGCTTACAGGGCAGCTAAGAAAATCATTCAGGGTCGATTTTCGCATCCCGCACGACTTTTGCCCAACGTGGGGCTTCTGCCTTGATGAGTGCCGCAAATTGCTCGGGCGTGCCGCCACCCACTTCATTGCCTTGGCTCAAGATTTTTTCTTTCACCTCGGCCGTTTGCAGGGCTTGGTTGCACACCGTGTTGAGCTGCTTGACCAACTCAGGCGCCATGCCTTTGGGGCCAATCAAGCCTTGCCAGTTGAGCACTTCAACTTCAGGGAAGCCTTGTTCGGCCATCGTTGGCAAGCTGGGCAACAAGGGCGAGCGTTTTTTGCTGGTGATGGCCAATGCGCGCATGCGGCCACCTTGGATGGAGGGCATGGCGGCATACATCTGCTCAAACATCATGTGGACTTGGCCGCCCATCAAATCGGTGGCTGCGGCAGAGCCGCTTTTGTAGGGGGCATGAATCATGTCGATGCCGGCCGCGTGCTCAAACAAAGCACCGCTCAAATGGTGAGAGCCACCAATGCCGCCCGAGCCATAGCTGAGTTTGCCGGGAGATGCTTTGGCGGCGGCCACGAGGTCTTTCACCGTTTTGTAGGGCGAGTCGTTGCGCACCATCAAGATGAGGGGACCGCGCTCAATCAGGCAAATGGGGGTGAGGTCGTTCAGCGGGTCGAAGTTAAGCTTTTTGAACAAGGCCTGGTTGACAGCCAAGGGCGCGAAGTTGCCCATGCCCAAGGTGTAGCCATCGGGCTTGCCGCGAGCAATGGCTTCGGTGCCAATGTTGCCGCCTGCACCCGCTTTGTTGTCGATGATGATGGGTTGACCCAAGATGGTGCCCATGGCTTTGGCCACTTGGCGTGAGCGGCTGTCGGCGTTGCCGCCTGCAGCGTAGGGACAAATCCATAGGATGGTTTTGCTGGGGTTGGGGTACTTGTCTTGGGCCAGTGAGAAGGTGGACACGAGACTCAAGCCTGTGGCTTGCAGCAGTTGACGGCGTTGCATGGTGGTGGCCTCCTTGATTTTTTGAGATGCCACAAATCATAGGCTGACTTGCTAACTTTTTGCGGCCTGCAGGCATAGCACAATCACGTATATGAATCGAAATGTGTTGATTGCTGGTGGCGGGATTGCAGGCATGGCTGCGGGCTTTGCCGCTGCACGTGCAGGGTGGCGTGCCACGGTGTTTGAGCGAGCGCACGCGTTTTCGGAAGTTGGCGCTGGCGTGCAGCTAGGGCCCAACGTGACACGCATTTTGCAAGCATGGGGTTTGGGCGATGCACTTAAGCAAGTGGCGGCGTTTCCTGCGGGTTTACGTGCGCGCAGTATGAACACGGGTGAGGTGTTGGCGACCTTTCCTCTGAAAGATGCGGTGAGCAACTACGGTGCGCCCTACGTGACCCTCCACCGTGCTGACTTGCACGGCTTGTTGTTGCAAGCTGCTGCGCGTGAAGGCGTGCAAGTGCACAGCGATTCGGTGGTTCAGCGTGTGCACCAAACCCCAGATAGCGTCATGTTTGATGTGATGCAACACGGCCAGCTTCAACACCATCACGGCCCAGCAGCGGTGGCCGCCGATGGCGTGTGGAGCCCATTGCGTCAACAGTTGCTGGGTGATGGTTTGCCAGTTTTTACGGGGCACATCGCTTACCGCGCACTGGTGGCACAAGCCGACTTGCCCTTGCATTTGCGTAGCCAAGACGTGTTGGTGTGGATGGGCTCACAAGCCCATGTGGTGAGCTACCCCGTGCGCGGCGGCGATTACCTGAACGTGGTGTGTTTGGCCGAGGGGCGTTTGTTAGACGACGATGCCAATGACTTGCAGGCCTTGCAAACATGGAATGCGCAAAAGTCAGAAGCGCAAACCTTGGTCGAGCTGCACCACGCATTGCGCGGCGCGTGTGCGCCGCTGACTGACTTGATGGCTGCTTGCAGCGACTGGCGTTTGTGGCCCTTGTGCGGCAGGCCAGCCATGCAAGGCTCGCATCAGCATGCACAAGGGCGCGTTGCTTTGGTGGGTGATGCGGCCCACCCCATGCTGCCGTATTTGGCGCAAGGCGCAGGCATGGCGATTGAGGATGCCGCTGAGCTGGCTTTGCAGTTGGACCATGCCACGGCAGAAGATGTGTCTGAACGACTGCAGCAGTTCGCCCAAGCCCGTTGGCAACGCAACGCACGCGTGCAGGCGAGGGCCGTGCGCAACGGTCAAATTTTTCATGCCACGGGGCCGATGCGCCTAGGCCGCGACATGGGCTTGCGCCTGATGGGCGCGCGTTTGATGGATGTGCCGTGGTTGTATGGCTATGACCGCAACTAATATGAGTTAGTCAAGCGCAGGCAAACCTTGGCGCATCCGCGCTCGCTGGCACGCATCGCTGCCTTCTTCAAACTCTCGGCAAGGGGAGGGGCGCCATTCGTAAATGCCGCAGGTGGCTTTTTCGCCCACTTTGCCGCTCAGTGCTGCGCAGCGTGGGGGTGAATAGTCGGTGCCGCGCATGCGGCATAGGGTGGATGTGAGTTCTTGGCCCAAGCCTGTGGGCACAGAGCCACCATGCGTGTCCATTTCTTCCACGCTGAAATCGACCCGAAAACTGGCGCAGCACGCGCCGCAGCTGGTGCAGGCGGACATCACTGACGTCCGAGCAGCAGGTACTCCATGAGTGCTTTTTGCACGTGCATGCGGTTTTCGGCTTCATCCCACACCACGCTTTGTGGGCCGTCGATCACATCGGCCGACACTTCTTCGCCACGGTGTGCAGGCAAGCAGTGCATGAAGAGGGCGTTGGGTTTGGCCACGGCCATCATCTCGCTGTCGACACACCAATCGGCGAATGCTTTTTTGCGCGCTTCGTTTTCAGCTTCATAGCCCATGCTGGTCCACACGTCGGTGGTGACCAGGTCTGCGCCTTCGCAGGCTTGCATGGGGTTGGCAAATACTTTGTAGCAATCGGTGTTTTTCAGGCCCGCAATGGCGGGGTTCACCTCGTAGCCACTGGGCGTGCTGACGTGGACGGTGAAGCCCAGCATGTCTGCGGCTTGCAGCCAAGTATTGGCCATGTTGTTGCCGTCGCCCACCCAAGCCACTACTTTGCCTTTGAGGCATTCGAGCGGATGGACTGTCAAGCCGCGGTGTTCGACGAAGGTGAACAAATCCGCCATGATTTGGCAGGGGTGAAACTCGTTGGTCAATCCGTTGATGACGGGTACGCGTGAGTTGGCAGCAAAGCTGCTGATCTTGTCTTGGCCGTAGGTGCGAATCATCACCAAGTCGGTCATGCGGCTGATGACTTTGGCGCTGTCTTCAATCGGCTCAGAGCGGCCCAGTTGGCTGTCGCCCGTGGTGAGGTGTACCACTGAGCCGCCCAGCTGATACATGCCTGCCTCAAAGCTCACGCGGGTGCGTGTGGAGGCTTTTTCAAAAATCATGGCCAGCGTACGGTCAGCCAGCGTGTGGTGCTTTTCGTAGGCTTTGAATTTCTTTTTGATGAGCGCCGCACGCTGGAACACGTAGGCGTATTCGTCCGCCGACAAATCAGTGAATTGCAGGTAATGTTTCAGCGCTTGGGTCATGGGGCTTCTGCCAAGAATGTTTGGATGAGCGGCACGAGGATGGCGACCACTTCGTCAGCCTCTGCCTCGGTGATGATGAGCGGTGGCACCAAACGCACCACGCTGTCGGCGGTGACGCTAAGCAACAAGCCCGCATCAAGTGCGCGTTGCATCAGCACGCCGCATGGACGGTCGAGGTCAATGCCAATCATCAGGCCTTGGCCGCGAATTTCTTTCACGCCCTTCACGCCATCGAGTTCGCGATGCAGGGCCGCATGCAAATGCGCGCCAACCTTGAGCACGTTGTCGAGCAGCTTGTCTTCTTCCATGATGCGAATGGTTTCTACCCCGGCGCGCATGGCCAAGGGGTTGCCGCCAAAGGTGGTGCCGTGGTTGCCGGGTTGAAAAATGTGAGCTGCTTTGGGGCCTGCTACCACTGCGCCAACCGGCACGCCAGAGCCCAAACCTTTGGCTAAGGGCATCACGTCAGGCACGATGCCTGACCATTGGTGTGCAAACCATTTGCCGGTACGGCCCATGCCGCATTGCACTTCGTCAATCATCAAAAGCCAATCGCGTTTGTCGCAGAGTTGGCGGACTTGTTGGAGGTAGTCCGTATTCATCGGCTTGACGCCACCTTCACCTTGAATGGTTTCAAAGAACACGGCCGCCACATTGGGGTTGCCTTCGGTGGCTTTTTTCAAGGCCTCGATGTTGTTGACGGGCACGCGGATGTAGCCCTCCATCATGGGGCCAAAGCCTTCTTTGATTTTTTCGTTGCCGGTGGCCGCGAGGGTCGCCAATGAGCGGCCATGAAAGGCTTTTTCGTAAACCACGATTTCAGGCTTCTCAATGCCCTTCATGTGGCCAAACTTGCGTGCCAATTTGATGGCGGCTTCGTTGGCTTCCAAACCGCTGTTGCAGAAGAACGCGTTGGTCATGCCTGACAGCTCGACCAACTTGGCTGCCAGTGCTTCTTGCAGGGGGATGTGGTAGTAGTTGCAGCTGTGGATCATCTTGCCCACCTGGTCTTGCAAGGCAGGGGTGAGCTGGGGGTGGGCGTGGCCCAAGGTGTTGACGGCGATGCCAGCCAAGGCGTCAAGGTAGGCCTTGCCGTTGGTGTCCCACACGCGCAAACCTCGGCCATGCGTCAAAGCCACGGGCAAACGGCCGTAGGTGTTCATGCAATGGGGGGATGCTGCGGGCGTGGTCATGTCAACTCCAAAAATAAAAACGACTCAACGAAGGTTGAGCCGTTGACATGAGATTTTAGAGGCAGTGATGTGACAAATCAGTTGCAGCTTGATGTTCACGAAAATGCCACAAGTCTTATATAAGATAGAATACCAGTCACCCGAGCGACTGAGGGAGATCCCCCTTCGCCACGTCACCGTTTTCAGCCTCTACCCGATGGTTTCACACTCCGCCAAAGAAGTTTTTATTCTGGGTTTGACCCAAGAAGGACGCACGTTCCGCCCCAGCGACTGGGCCGAACGTTTGGCGGGCGTGATGAGCCAGTTCCGTCCGGGTGGCGCCACCCCCGGCAGCCATTTGAGCTATTCCCCTTGGTGTGTACCCAACACGCTGGACGGCAACAAATGCGTCATTGTTCACACCGATTTGCGCGACGAAGAGCCCATGGCCTGGAACTTCGTGATGAACTTCGCCAAGGACAACAACTTGCAAGTCGTGGAAGCCTGCTTGTTACCTGAGCACCCACCTGCTGCTTAACAACAAAAAACCCGCTCAAGAGCGGGTTTTTGCTTTTTCTTTGCTGACAGCGCACCCGTTACAAACGGCGGGCTGAACGTTCAGCCCGGGCTGGTTGCCTAATAAATTAGGCGGCGAGTGCCAAGGCTTTCACCTTGGTTGACAAGCGGCTCTTATCGCGAGCTGCTTTGTTTTTGTGGAAGATGCCTTTGTCAGCAATCGTGTCCACAACGGCTTGCATCTTGGCAAACAGTTCGGTAGCTTTGGTTTTGTCGCCAGCGATGACAGCTTTCTCGACGTTCTTCACCGCAGTGCGGTACTTCGAGCGCAACGAGGTGTTGGCAGCGTTGATTTTGATGTCCTGACGGACGCGTTTACGGCCTGATGCCAGGCGTGGGTTCTTTTTCTTGGGTTTGGCTGAAGCCATGATAATTTCCTTACGTGTCTGAGGATGATGTCAGCAAAGCCGACGATTGTAGCAAATCCCAAAACTGGGGCCGAAGCCCGCCCGAAAGGCCAGCCAAGGCCTCGCTACACTCCAAAGCGTGTCACTGTTCAAATCTGCCTCCATCGTCTCGGGCTTGACCCTGGTTTCCCGCATCACAGGCCTGATGCGCGAACTGCTGATTGCCTCGACTTTCGGGGCCAGCGCCCTGACCGACGCCTTCAATGTGGCGTTTCGCATCCCCAATTTATTCCGCCGCCTGTTTGCCGAAGGCGCGTTCAGCCAAGCTTTTGTGCCGGTGCTGGCCGCCAGTCGCCAGCAGCACGGCGACGAAGCGACGCATGTGCTGGTGAATCAAGTGGCCACGCTGCTGATTTGGGCTTTGCTCTTAACCAGTGTGCTGGGCGTAGCTGGCGCGCCGTTGTTGGTGTGGGCCATGGCCAGTGGTTTGAAGCAGTCGCCCGAGGGTTTTGAGGTGGCAGTGGTGATGACGCGCTTTATGTTCCCGTACATCGCCTTCATGTCGCTGGTGGCCTTGGCCGCTGGGGTGCTCAACACGTGGAAGCGTTTTGCCGTGCCTGCGGCCACGCCCGTGCTGTTGAACGTGGCCATGATCGCTGCGGCTTGGTGGGGTGGTCCGTGGTTTGGCACTTTAGGTGTGCCCCCGATTTATGCCTTGGCTGTGGGTGTGATGCTGGGCGGCGTGGCCCAGCTCAGTGTGCAGTTGTTGGCGTTGCGCCGTTTGGGCATGTTGCCCCGCGTAGGCCTGAGCTGGCGTGCCGTGCGCGAAGCTTGGGGCGCCGAAGGCCCCAAGCGCATCTTGCAGCTCATGGCCCCCGCTTTGCTGGGCGTGAGCGTGGCGCAGATTTCCTTACTCATCAACACACAAATTGCCTCGCAGTTGGCCCCGGGCAGCGTGAGCTGGCTGAGCTACGCCGACCGCTTGATGGAGTTTCCTACCGCCTTGTTGGGCGTGGCTTTGGGCGTGGTGCTGATGCCCCAGCTCTCGGCGGCCAAAGCGGCCAACGACACGGCCAAATATTCAGACATGCTTGATTGGGGCCTGCGTTTGGTGGTGGTCTTGGCGTTGCCGTGTGCCTTGGCCTTGTTGGTGTTTTCTAAAGCCTTGGTGGCCGTGCTCTACAACTACGGTGCTTTTAGCGCGCACGATGTGCAGCAAACCACGCTGGCGCTGATGGGCTATGGCGTGGGCTTGTTGGGTTTGGTGGCCGTCAAAGTGTTGGCCCCTGGTTTCTACGCCAGCCAAGACATTCGCACGCCGGTGCGTATTGCGGTGGCAGTGCTGGTGATTACCCAGTTGTTCAACGTGGCGTTGGTGCCCTTTTTGGCGCATGCGGGTTTGGCCTTGTCCATCGGCTTGGGCGCGTTGGTCAACGCAGCTTGGCTGCTGTGGGGTTTGCGAAAAAATGGAACGTATGTGATGAGCGCAGGCTGGACGCGCTTTGTGTTGCAAGTGTTGGTGGCGTGTGCGGTTCTGGGCGCTTGGCTGTGCTGGTCGGCACAATATTGGGATTGGACCGCCTTGCACGCCACGCCGCTGCTGCGCGTGGGCTTGATGACGGGTGTGCTGGCTGTGAGTGCGCTGCTTTACTTCGCCACACTCACCATCACTGGCTTGAAGTTGCGTGCGTTGTTGCGTCGATAAGCCAAAACAAAGAAGGGGACTGAGCCATGGATTTCAAACTCGAAGTACCCACCGCCTTGGAATACTTTGCCTCGTTGGTGCAAAGCGACGAACAGTTCCCCTTGCTCGAAGCCGCCACCAGCTTGGCCCAAGACGAATACCCAGAGCTAGACATTCAAGAGGTGCTGGACCTGGTGGACCAGCTCAGCAGTCGTCTCAAACAACGCTTGCCTGCTGATGCAGGGGCTTTACAAAAGCTGCGCTTGCTCAACAAGTTCTTCTTTGACGAGCTCGGCTTTAGCGGCAACCTCAACAACTATTACGACCCCGACAACAGCTACTTGCATGTCATGTTGCGCACACGCCGTGGCATTCCCATCAGCTTGGCGGTGTTGTGGTTAGAGCTGGCGCAAAGCATTGGGTTGCGTGCGCAAGGCGTGGGCTTCCCGGGGCATTTTTTGGTGAAAGTGCGTTTGCCTTTCCCCAACGAAGGGCAGGTGGTGATTGACCCGTTCACGGGTGAGTCGCTCAGCAAAGAAGAGCTGTCAGAGCGCTTGGTGCCACTGCATGCTGAGTCGGGCTTGTTGCGCGATGGCCATGTGTCGGACGAGTTGCTTAAGCACTATTTACGCGCCGCCACGCCGCGCGAAATCGTGGCGCGCATGTTGCGCAATTTGGAGGAGGTGTACACCTCGCACCAAGACCCAGAACGGTTGTTGTTGGTGCGGCAGCGGCTGATGGTGTTGTTGCCGCAAGTGCATGACGAAGAAGAATAAAAAAAGCACCCGAAGGTGCTTTTTTTATTGGGGCAAGGCGGTTTAAGCCACCACCACCGCAGCGCCGTCGCCACGCTCAGCAATCACGCCAATCGTGTGAACTTGCTCGCCGTGAGCGCGCAACACATCCGCACAAGCAGAGGCGTGGGCAGCGTCAATCACCACCACCATGCCAATGCCGTTGTTGAAGGTGCGGTTCATCTCGATGTCGTCGATGCCCGCTGTGCTTTGCAACCAAGCAAACAGCTCGGTTTGCGGCCAGCTGCCTTTGGTCAGATGAGCGGCCGTGCCTTCGGGCAACACGCGTGGGATGTTTTCCAGCAAGCCGCCACCGGTGATGTGGGCCAGCGCCTTGATCGGTGTTTCGGCCAAAGCGGCCAGCACGCTCTTCACATACAAGCGGGTAGGGGCCATGATCGCTTCTTTGAACGGCTTGCCGTCCAAGGTGGCGGGTGCGTTTGCACCTGCACGGTCAATCACCTTGCGCACCAACGAAAAACCGTTGGAGTGCACGCCAGCCGAAGCCAAGCCCAACACCACATCACCTGGCGTGACGTTTTGGCCGGTCAAGATTTTGGATTTTTCCACCGCACCCACCGCAAAGCCGGCGAGGTCGTATTCGCCATCGGGGTACATGCCGGGCATTTCAGCGGTTTCGCCGCCAATCAAGGCACAGCCTGACAGCTCGCAACCTTTGGCAATGCCACCCACCACTGCCGCGGCGGTGTCGATGTGCAATTTGCCGCAGGCAAAGTAGTCGAGGAAGAACAGGGGTTCAGCGCCTTGCACCAACACGTCGTTCACGCTCATGGCGACCAAGTCGATGCCGACGGTGTCGTGCATTTGCCATTCAAACGCCAGTTTGAGCTTGGTGCCCACGCCGTCGGTGCCGCTGACCAGCACGGGCTCTTTGTAGCGTTTGGGCACTTCAAACAAGGCACCAAAACCGCCGATGCCAGCCAACACGCCCTCGCGCATGGTTTTCTTGGCCAAGGGTTTGATACGTTCGACCAAGGCATCGCCTGCGACGATGTCGACGCCGGCGTCTTTGTAGGAGAGGGGTTTGTTCATAGTGAGGAGGTGCTGGGGCGTGCAGAAGATGCGCGCCGATAGAATCGAAGCTTAATTTTAAAGCCATCACCCGTCCCGCTGTATGCAATTCACTCCCGCTCAACAACAAGCCTTGGCTTGGACCGGCCTTTCGGGCGTGGTTGCGCTTGTGTTGTGGCTCTTGGGCCCTGTGTTGATGCCCTTTGTGGTGGCCGCCGTGCTGGCTTATGTGTTGAGCCCTTTGGTGCGCAGCCTGCAGCGTGCCTGCGGCGGGCGTTTACCCCGTTTGGTGGCGGTGGTGTTGGTCGAAGTGCTGTTTTTGTTGCTGTTGGTGGCTTTGTTCACCTTGTTGATTCCTATCTTGGCCAACGAGCTGCCACGCATGCGTGACCAGTTGCCAGTATTGGTCGAACGCCTGCAAACTGACATTGCGCCTTGGCTGCAAGCCAAAGGCATTCCTGTCATGTTGGACAGTGCCAGCATCAAGGCCTTTGTGCTGCAAACCTTCAGCACCTCATTTGACGATGGTTTCAAACAAGCCCTGACCTCGCTGCGCATTGGCGGCAGCGTGGCTCTTGCGGTGGTGGGTAACTTGGTGTTGATTCCCGTCGTGCTGTTTTATTTGTTGGTCGATTGGCAACGCTTTGTGCGCCACGTGGAGGCTTTGGTGCCCATGCCCGCACGCGATGCTTACGACAGCTTTGTGAATGAATGCGACGAAGTGCTGGGTCAATACCTGCGCGGCCAGTTGTCGGTCATGGCGTTGTTGGCGGTGTACTACAGCGTTGCTTTGTGGGCCTTTGGTTTGGAGCTGGCGTTCCCGATTGGCGTGTTCACCGGCTTGGCGGTGTTTGTGCCGTATGTGGGTTATGGCGTGGGTTTGGCCTTGGCCATTCTGGCGGGTGTGCTTCAGTTTGCGCCCAGCGAGGCGCTGTTGATGGTGGCGGTGGTGTACGGCTTAGGTCAGCTCATCGAGAGCTTTGTGCTCACCCCTCGCTTGGTGGGCGAACGCATTGGCCTGCACCCCTTGCATGTGATTTTTGCTTTGATGGCCTTTGGCCAGTTGTTTGGTTTTGTGGGCGTGTTGGTGGCCTTGCCTGCCAGCGCGGTGTTGCTGGTGGCGATTCGCCGCTTGCGCGCGCAGTACCAAGCCAGCGCCTTGTACCGTGGTGTTTGAGTGCAGATGAAGCAAATCGCGCTCGACATTGGTTTGGCCCCCGGCCCAACACTCAAAAACTTTTTCGCAGGTCCAAACCTTGCTGCCTTGCAGCATTTGCAACTGTGGGTGGGTAACGACAAACGCTCACCCGTGCCTACGTATGTGTGGGGCGAGGGCGGCAGCGGCAAAACCCATTTGCTGCGCGCCGCACAAGCCAGTTTGCGCGACCAAGGCTGCCCCGTGGGCTGGATGGATGCCACGGTAGCTGAGCCGACTGCTTTCAATGACGCTTGGCGTGTGGTCATCTTGGACGATGTACACCTTTACACCGCTGTGCAGCAGCACGCTGCATTCAACTGGTTTGTGAATGCCACCACACCCAGCGATGGCCAGCAGCGTTGGGTGTTGGCTGCAGGCAGCGTGCCCCCCAGTGACTTAGGCTTACGCGAAGACTTGCGCACCCGTTTGGGCTGGGGTCATATTTTTCAATTGCAGGTGCTCAGCGAGCCTGAGCGCCGTGCCGTGTTGCGACAACAGGCCGATGACCGCGGTGTGTTCTTGAGCGATGAGGTGATGGACTTCATGCTCAACCGTTTCAGTCGCGACCTCAGCAGCCTCATTCAACTCCTCGACCAACTCGATGGCTACGCCTTGCAAACGCAACGCGCCATCACCATCCCTTTGATCAAAGCCATGCTGGAAGCCATGTGATGAAACTCGCCTTATTTGACCTCGACCACACTTTGTTGCCGATTGACTCTGACCAATCGTGGGGCGAATTCACTGTGCGTTTGGGCTGGCATGCGCGTGACACATTCATCCAACGCAATGACGAGTTTTATGCCCACTACCAAGCGGGCACGTTGGATATTCATGAGTACGTCCGCTTTGCCGCTGAAGCCTTTTGCCAGCGCGGTCCAGAAGTGGCAGCCGATGCCCATGCGCAATTCATGCGCGACGTGGTTCAGCCGGCCATTCGCCCCGAGGCGCTGGCCTTGGTGCAAAAACACCGCGATGCAGGCGAGCGCGTCATCATCATCACCGCCACCAATGAGTTTGTGACCCGTCCGATTGCCAAAGCCTTTGGCGTAGACGACTTGATTGCGGTGGAACTGGTGCGTGACGCCAACGGCTGGTTTACCAACGAAATCAGCGGTGTGCCCACCCTGCGCGAAGGCAAAGTGCAACGTCTGCAACAATGGCTCATACGCGAAGGCTTGGACTGGGCTGATGTAGACACCACGTTCTACAGCGATTCCCGCAACGATTTGCCCCTGTTGGAGCGCGTCAACCACCCCGTGGCGACCAACCCCGACGACACACTGCGCGCCGTGGCCCTAGAAAAGGGCTGGCCGATTTTGGAACTCTTCCCAAAACAATGATCAAACAATTCATCAACAAGCTGATGGGCAAAGCACCCGTTAGCAGCAAGACCAGTTTGGGCAAACGCCATGTGGTGCCTGCCAAAGTGCACGGCATCAACGTCGACTGGGTCGACGAGCGTGCCTTGAACGTGGTGCGCACCCTGCAAGACCGTGGTTTTGAGGCCTATATCGTGGGTGGTGCTGTGCGCGATTTGCTGTTGGGCTTGAAGCCCAAAGACTTCGACGTGGCCACCAATGCCACACCCGAGCAGGTCAAAGCAGCGTTCCGCCGTGCTTTCATCATTGGCCGACGCTTTCGCATCGTGCACGTGGTGTACGGCCGAGGTCGCGAGCATGAGGTGATTGAGGTGTCCACTTTCCGTGCGCACCTTGACAACGCCGACGCCGAACAAGTCAAAGGCAACGAACGCAGCAGCAAGCAAGAGCTGGCGAATATGAAGCACGCAGTCGATGCCAGCGGCCGCGTATTGCGCGACAACGTGTGGGGCCCGCAAGACCAAGACGCGGCACGCCGCGATTTCACCATCAACGCCATGTATTACGACCCCGAAACGGGCAACGTGATTGACTACCACGGCGGCATTGCCGATGCGAAGAAAAAAGTCATCCGCATGATTGGCGACCCCGCTTTGCGCTACCGCGAAGATCCCGTACGCGTCATTCGCGCGGTGCGTTTTGCAGCCAAACTTGCAGGTTTGGGCTTCAAGATGGAAGCCAAAACGGCTGCGCCTTTGAAGCGTGCCGCCAAGCTGCTGGCCGATGTGCCGCAAAGCCGCTTGTTTGATGAAATGCTCAAGCTTTTGCAAACCGGCCATGCGCTGGCCAGCATTGAGCAGCTCAAGCAGCACGGGTTGGCCAAAGGTATTTACCCCTTGCTCGACATCGTGGTCGAGCGTGCCAACGAACAGTTTGTCACCACTGCGCTGAATGACACCGACCGCCGCGTGGGCGAGGGCAAGCCTGTGGCGCCTAGCTTCTTGTTGGCTTGTGTGTTGTGGTCGGATGTGCGCGAGACTTGGGCGCATCGCAGCGTCAAACAGCCCTCATTCCCAGCGCTGCAAGACGCGATTGACGAAGTGTTTGACTCCCGCATTGGCGATGTGTCGGGTCGCGGCAAGCTCGGCGCAGACATGCGCGAGATTTGGATGATGCAACCCCGTTTTGAAAAACGCACGGGCAGCGGCCCTTGGACCTTGGTGGACCAAGCGCGTTTCCGTGCCGGCTTTGACTTCATGCGCTTGCGCGCCGATGTGGGCGAGGTGGACGAAGCCTTGTCGGATTGGTGGCAAGAATTCAGCATTGCCAGTGACAGCGAGCGCGAAGACCTGCTGCAGCAAGTGCGCCAAGAACAACAAAAAGCCCAGCGTGCGCCCCGCGTGCATTCGGTGCGTCGCGCGCCAAAGCCTGAGGGCGAAGACCCACGTTTCCGCGAGGTTGAGCCCGAAGGTGAAGAGGGCGCCGCCGCATCGCCAGCTAAAAAACGCCGCCGTCGCCGTCGCAAACCAGGTGGTGAGGTCGACAGCGCACCTGCCGCCGAGTAAACGGAGCCTTCGCCATGTCAACGTCCCCCGTCATGGCGTGCGTGGCCCTTGGCGCCAATTTGGGCGATGCAGTGGCCACCGTGCAGCAAGCCTTGCGCGATGTGGCGGGTTTGCCCGGAACGCAACTCCTCAAAGCCTCGTCGCTGTACCGCAGCGCTCCATACGAGGCCCAAGGCCCAGACTTCATCAACGCTGTCGCATTGATACAAACGCAGCTTGGCCCGCTGGCGTTGTTACATGCCCTGCAAGCGCTCGAGCTGCAAAGCGGCCGTGAGCGCCCCTACAAGAATGCACCGCGCACACTGGATTTGGATGTGATCTTTTACGGCGATGTGTCGCTAGAGAGCCCAGAGCTGACCTTGCCGCACCCTCGGTGGCAAGAGCGCGCATTTGTGCTGCAACCTTTGGCTGAAGTTTGGCCCGAACGTGTGAGCGCCTTGCAATTGGCTGCCGTGCAAGACCAAGCCATTCAGCACATCAATCCGCAGGATTTACCATGAACTTTTCTGCCATCCCTTTGGCTTTGCAAGCGGTGTTGTTGCTGATTGCGGCCAATGTGTTTATGACGTTTGCTTGGTACGGACATCTCAAGAGTCTGGCCAACTCACCTTGGTACACCGCTGCTTTGGTGAGCTGGGGCATTGCGCTGATGGAGTATTTACTCCAAGTGCCTGCCAATCGAATTGGTTTTCATGAGGCTGGGTTAGAAGTCGGACAACTGAAAATCATTCAAGAAGTGATCACCTTGGCGGTGTTTGTACCGTTTTCAGTCTTTTTCTTGAACGAACCACTCAAGTTGGATTATGTTTGGGCTGGTTTGTGCATGGTGGGGGCGGTGTATTTCGTCTTTCGCGGGTGAGACGCGATTACACTTTGTCCCGTCATCTAACTGTCATAAATAAGTCATCCACAGGAGCTCCAAATGCTATTTGGAAAGTTGTTGCCCACTGAAGGCAATTTTTTCGTCATGTTCAACCAGCATGCAGATCGCATCGTAGAAGCTGCACATGCTTTCTCAAGCTTGGTCGCTAATTACAACGACCCCATCTTGCGTGACAAATACAACCAAGAAGTGGACAACGCCGAACGCGGTGCAGACCGTGTCACGCACGAGTGCAATGTGGCCATCCACAAGACCTTCATCACGCCCATTGATCGCGAGCAAATCCACTCCTTGATCAACACCATGGACGATGTGGCTGACTTGATTCAAGACACCGCCGAAACCATGGCTTTGTATGACGTGCGCGTCATGAACGAAGAGATCGTGCGTTTGACCGACTTGAGCGTGAAGTGCTGCGAGCGCTTGCGCGATGCCGTGTACATGTTGGAAAAAATCTCCGACCACGCCACCGCCGAAGCCGCGTTGAAGACCTGCGAAGAAATCGACAAGCTCGAATCAGATGCTGACCGTGTGATGCGCAGCGCCATGAGCAAGTTGTTCCGCGAAGAGCCCGATGTGCGTGAAGTGCTCAAGCTCAAAGCCATTTATCAGTTGTTGGAAACCATCACTGACAAGTGCGAAGACGTGGCCAACTTGATCGAGGGCATCGTCCTCGAGAACTCTTAATCACGAGTCCCGTATGGAAACCGTACAAACCGCCTTTTGGGTGGTCGCCTTGTTGGTCGTGTTAGCCCTCATGTTCGATTTCATGAACGGCTTTCACGATGCAGCGAACTCCATTGCCACGGTGGTTTCCACCGGTGTCTTGAAGCCCGCTCAGGCGGTGCTGTTCGCGGCCTTTTTTAACTTCGTGGCGATTTTTATTTTCCACCTCAGCGTTGCTGCTACGGTGGGCAAAGGCATTGTGCAGCCAGGCATTGTGGACACGCATGTGGTGTTTGGTGCCTTGTTGGGCGCCATCACTTGGAACGTCATCACTTGGTATTACGGCATCCCCAGTAGCTCGTCGCACGCCTTGATTGGCGGCATTTCGGGCGCTGTGATTGCCAAGGCTGGTACCAGCGCCTTGGTGGCGGCTGGTATTTTGAAGACGGTAGCCTTTATCTTTGTGTCGCCTTTGCTGGGCTTCACATTGGGCTCGCTCATGATGGTGGCTGTGGCTTGGATTTTCCGAAGCTTCCGCCCTTCGCGTGTGGACAAATGGTTCCGTCGTTTGCAGCTGATTTCTGCTGGTGCTTACAGCTTGGGTCACGGCGGTAACGACGCGCAAAAAACCATTGGCATCATTTGGATGTTGCTTTTGGCCACTGGCTACGCTTCGGCTGAAGATAAATCACCACCTAGCTGGACCATCGTGAGTTGCTACATGGCGATTGGCTTGGGCACCATGTTTGGTGGCTGGCGCATTGTGAAAACCATGGGCCAAAAGATCACCAAGCTCAAGCCCGTGGGCGGCTTTTGTGCTGAAACCGGCGGCGCCATGACCTTGTTCTTGGCAACGGCTTTGGGTATTCCAGTGTCTACGACGCACACCATCACCGGTGCCATCGTGGGCGTGGGATCTACGCAGCGTGCCAGTGCCGTGCGCTGGGGCGTGGCGGGCGGCATTGTGTGGGCGTGGATTTTGACCATTCCTGCCAGCGCGTTTGTGGCTGGCGTGGCTTACTGGATCAGTCTGCAGCTTTTCTAATCACTCAGACAGCTTTCGCGCCTCCTCGATTTGGTATTCGAAGTAGCGCTGAAAGCTAAACACGATGCTCGACATGAGTACCGTGGTGCCAATCAATAAGGCAAGTGCAACCGCACCGATGGTCAACCAATTGGTTTGACCAGCCGGTGCGTCGTTGTTTTCGGTTGCGTTGAAACGTGCATTCCAAGCCTCCGGCGTCATCAAACCATAAACGATGGCGTTCAAGGCGCAGGCCGCAAATGTGAAGCCTGCAATAGGGATGAGCCACCAGCTCAGCATGTCGTCCAAGCCGTATGCCTGCACGCGCTCAATGCCGTAGAACCCCAGGGCAGTAGGGATAGGCAGCAGCCAGCCCAAGGTGTCCCAGAGACCAAACAGGTAAAAACGGTGAAGCCCAAAAGGGCCGCCCAAGAAGGCCAACCAGGCCGCGATGGTTTTGTTTTTCATGGCTTGAGTGTAGAGCGCTATAATGACAGGCTTTTCAGCGTGTCGCAGGCCGGGTGGCTTAGCGCGTGTCTCAAACGTTGAAAAAAATTCCACCCGAAGGATTCATCATGGTCGTCATCCGACTTTCACGCGGCGGTTCTAAAGCCCGTCCGTTTTTTAACATTGTTGTAGCCGACAAGCGCGATCGTCGCGACGGCCGCTTCATCGAGCGCATTGGTTTTTACAACCCAATCGCCAAAGGCCAAGCAGAAACCTTGCGCGTTGCGCAAGACCGTTTGACTCATTGGACCAGCGTGGGCGCTCAATGCTCTCCTACGGTGATCCGTTTGATCAAGCAAGCTGCTAAAACAACTGCTGCTTAATTGAACAAAGGCACTGCCATGACGCTGGACCTTGAGTCCGCAGAACTTCCTGCGGACGCCATCGAAGTCGGGCGCATTGCAGATGCTTGGGGCATCAAAGGCTGGTTCAAGGTCTTGCCCTATAGCGCTTCTCCGGAAGCGCTTTTTTCTTCCAAGCGTTGGTTTTTACAACCCGCTGAACGTGGTGCCAAAACCTTCTCTGGCACCGTGCTTCTGAAAATCAAAGAAGCCAAAGAACATTCAGACTCTGTGGTGGCCACGTCAGTCGCGGTGCCAGACCGCAATACCGCAGAACTGCTCAAAGGCGCACGCATTTTTGTCTCGCGTGCCAGCTTTCCTACCCCCGAAACAGACGAGTACTACTGGGTCGACCTGATTGGCCTTGATGTGGTCAACCGTGAAGGCGTGGCCTTAGGCGCTGTGCGCGAGTTGCTGCACACCGGCCCACAAACCGTGTTGGTGCTTGCTTACGAGGAAGAGGGCAAAGCCAAAGAGCGCATGATTCCGTTTGTGTCGGCCTACATCGACACCGTGGACTTGGCAGGGCGCCGCATCACCGCCGATTGGCAATCCGATTACTGACGTGATCAGCCCAAGGCCTAGCCGTGCGCTTTGACATCATCACTCTGTTTCCCGAGCTGTTTGAGCCGTTTTTAAAAATCGGCATCACACGTCGCGCCTATGAGGCGGGCCTCGTGGACGTACGCTTGTGGAACCCCCGCGATTACGCCGAAGGCAACTACCGCCGCGTTGACGACCGCCCCTTTGGCGGCGGCCCCGGCATGGTCATGATGGCTGAGCCCTTGACGGCCTGCTTAACGGCCATTCGTGCTGACCGTGGCCAAGACCGCGATGTCGCCCCGCTGGTATTTTTCTCCCCTATTGGTGAAACCTTGCGCCATGCTGCTGTGCAGCGCTGGTCTGATAGCCAAGGCGCGGTGTTGCTGTGTGGCCGCTATGAGGGCATAGACCAGCGTTTCATTGACACGTACGTGGATTTGCAAATCAGCCTAGGCGATTTCGTGTTGTCGGGCGGTGAGCTGGCTGCCATGACTCTGCTTGATTCTGTGGCGCGCTTGCAGCCCGGTGTGCTGAACGACGAGGGCAGCCATCAATTAGACAGTTTCAACCCGGCCTTAGACGGCTTGCTCGATTGCCCGCATTACACCCGTCCCGAGCAGTGGGAGGGGCAGGGCGTACCGGCTGAACTGATGTCAGGCCACCACGTCAATATTGAGCGTTGGCGCCGCGACCAGCGTTTGCGGTTGACCGCCCGTCTGCGGCCTGAGCTGATTGATGCTGCCCGCGCGGCCGCCAAGCTGACACCGCAAGACGAGGCTATTTTGAAGGCTCAAAACTCGCTATAATTGTGGGCTTTTCGATCCTCTGGTCGGCCGCTTTGGGCAATGTGTCCCGAAGCCTTTTGTGTAGCGCGATCAAGATCTTTTAGAGGAAAACATGAACCTGATCCAAACTCTCGAGGCAGAAGAAATTGCTCGCCTCGGCAAAACAATCCCCGAATTCGCACCTGGCGACACAGTCATTGTGAGCGTCAACGTGGTTGAAGGTACACGCAAGCGTGTGCAGGCCTACGAAGGTGTGGTGATTGCTAAGCGTAACCGTGGCCTCAACAGCGGCTTCACAGTGCGTAAGATCTCTAGCGGCGAAGGCGTGGAGCGTACGTTCCAAACTTACAGCCCATTGATCGCTAGCATCGAAGTCAAGCGTCGCGGTGATGTGCGTCGTGCCAAGTTGTACTACTTGCGCGACCGTAGCGGTAAGTCTGCTCGTATCAAAGAAAAATTGGTCAGCAAGTCGGCCGCAGCTTCTAAAGCCGCAGCAGCCGCTCAATAAGCAGGTCACCCCTTGCTTAGAAGCCACCCCAAGTGAAAGCTTGCGGTGGCTTTTCTTATGTCTAAACCTCTCATTTTTGATCCTCAGCAAGTGCCCGTGTTCCAAGTGGACACGCACTTGGCGGCTGTGCCTGCGCAGCACCTCACGCCAGCTGCGTTGCAGGCGCGTTTTGCGAATCCCCCTTTGTGGCAGCCCGAGCTGGTGCGTGAGCGCAAGTTTTTAGACCGCGCACCTGCCCAAGCTGCAGTTTTGCTGGGCCTTGTCATGCGAGATGAACCCACGGTGCTCTTGACCCAGCGCCCGTCCCACATGTCCACACACGCGGGTCAAATTGCTTTTGCGGGTGGCAAAAGCGACGAGGCAGACGTGGATGCAGCCGCGACCGCTTTGCGTGAAGCGCATGAAGAAGTTGGCCTGGACGCGCGCCATGTCCAAGTGCTGGGCGTGTTGCCCGAGTACGTGACCGGCTCGGCCTTTCATGTGACGCCTGTGGTGGCCTTGATTTCCCCCAACATGGCGCTGCAACTCAATGCCCACGAAGTGGCCGATGCGTTTGAAGTGCCCTTGGCCTTTTTGATGAACCCAGCCCACCATCGCTGGCACCGTTACGAGTTTGAGGGCGTGACGCGTGAATGGCTGTCTATGCCTTACCAAGACGGCGAGCAGCTGCGTTTTGTCTGGGGTGCGACGGCAGGGATGTTGCGTAATTTTTACCGTTTTCTGCGTGCCTGATGCCGCTGAACGACGTGCACGGGCCGCTATCATCACGATATGAGTTTTCTTTCCCTGCTCCTCGCCCTGTTGATTGAACAAGCCCGCCCTTTGATGCCCGGTAATTGGGTGCATCGCACCGTGCGCGCGTGGGTGACTTGGATCAGCCAGACGCTGGATGCAGGGCACCCCCGCTTGGCATGGACCACGTGGTCCTTGGCGGTCGGGCTGCCTGCTGTCATCGCCACGGTGGTGCATTGGCTATTGATTGCGTTGTTTGGTTGGCCTGTAGCGATGATCTGGAGCATTGCGGTGCTCTATGCCACCTTGGGCTTTCGCCAGTTCAGCCACCACTTCACGGACATCCGTGATGCCTTGGATGTGGGCGATGAGCGCTTGGCTCGGGAATTGTTGGCTGAATGGCAGCACGTCGAAGTGGGGAGCTTGCCCCGCAGCGAATTGCTGCGCCATGTGATTGAACACTCGGTGCTCTCGGCGCATCACCATGTCTTTGGCGTGTTGAGTTGGTTCTCTGTGTTGGCTGCTTTGGGTTTTGGCCCCGCCGGTGCGGTGGTTTACCGTATGAGCGAGATGGTGTCACGTGTTTGGTTGGCATCGCCCAAGCCGTCCAAAGGCTGGGTGAGTGACACCTTGCAAGCTGCCGCGCGCAGTGCATGGCGCCGTGTCGATTGGTTGCCTGCGCGCTTGACCGCGGTGGCATTTGCGGTGGTCGGTAACTTTGAAGAAGCCATCGATTGTTGGCGCAACCATGCCCAACGTTTCCCAGATGACAACGACGGCGTGGTGCTGGCTGCCACCGCTGGCGCGTTGAATGTGCGATTGGGCGGTGAAGCTTTGCGTGCAGACGACAGCGACGAGACCCAAGACAGCGAAAGCACTCCGGGCCGTGCGCCAGAGATGGCGCATCTGCCCAGCGTGGTGGGTTTGGTCTGGCGCAGCGTGGTGCTGTGGATGGTGTTGCTGGCCTTGCTGACCTTGGCCCGATTGTTGGGTTGAGGTTTGGGCTAACCCAAGACGGGTTTCAGTAATTCACAGGCTGTGTGAGCTCGGCAAACAACATGCCGTACAGCTTGTAGCGCGAGGGGCTGATGGCGCCTGACGCCACCGCGTCTTGCACCCCGCACGAAGGCTCGTGCAAATGCGTGCAGTTGTAAAACTTGCAGTTGGTCACATGCGGTTTGAAGTCGGGCATGTAGGCTGCCAACTGCATGGCATCGATGTGATGCACCCCAAATTCTTGAAAGCCAGGTGAGTCAATCAACCCTGTTTTGCGCTCCGCATCCACCCAATGCCACGTGGTGGATGTGGTGGTGTGTTTGCCTGAGTTGAGAGCTTGCGAAATTTCAGCGGTAGCAACATTGGCGTTGGGAACCAAGGCGTTGATGAGCGTGCTTTTGCCTGTGCCTGAGGGGCCAAGCACCAAGGTGGTTTTGTCTTTCAAACGCTCGGGCAGGTCACCCAAGTCGCCTGTTTTAAACGCACCTTGAAGCACGGTGTAACCCATCTTCACGTAGGGTTCTAAGCGAGCAAAGGCGCGCGCATGCAGCTCGGTTAAATCGCGCTTGTTGAGCACGATGATGGGCGTGATGTGTTCTGCCTCAGCGGCGATCAAAGCGCGCGTGAGTTGCATTTCTGAGAACTCAGGCTCCGCCGCGAGCAAGATGAGCACTTGGTCTAAATTGGCTGCAAACGATTTGGTGCGAATCTCATCTTGTCGGTAAAACAAGTTGTGGCGTGGCTCTACTTTCTCGATGGTGCCTTCGTCGGTGCTGGCCAACCATTGCACGCGGTCGCCCACCACCACTTGGCTCTTCTTGCCACGCGGGTGGCAAATGCGGCGTTCGCCATCGGGTGTTTCCACCACGCAGTGTCGTCCGTGGCTGGCCACCACTAAGCCGCTTTGCTTCATGCGGCCATGCGCGCCAAACGCTGTGAGGCGGGCGGGTGCGAGTAGTAAAACGCCACATACCAAGGGTCTGGCGTGAGGGTCGACGCGTTGTCTTGGTAGAGCTTGAGCAGGGCGCTGGCGAGCGATTTGCCATCGCTGTTGGCCACGGCATACGCATCAGCTTCAAACTCAAATTTGCGCGAACGGTGTGCGGACAAGGGCGACACAAAGAAAGTGAACAAAGGCAACACCAACATGAACAGCAACAAGGCCAATGCGCTGTTGTTGCCATTCAAGTTAGGCATCACACCCAAGCCTGTGTAAAACCAAACTTGCTGAGACACCCAGCCCAGCAAAGCGAGGCCGGCGAGGCTGGTGGCAAAGCTGGTGGCCATCATTTTCAAAATGTGGCGGTGTTTGAAGTGGCCCAATTCGTGGGCGAGCACGGCTTCCATTTCATCGCCATTCAATTTGGCCAGCAACGTGTCGAAAAACACCACGCGCTTGGCGGCACCGAAGCCCGTGAAAAACGCATTCGAGTGGGCAGAGCGGCGGCTGCCGTCCATCACAAAAAAACCTTTGGCGGTGAAGCCTGAGCGTTTCATCAACGCGGTGACACGCTCTTTGAGCGTGGCGTCTTCCAGTGGGGTGAATTTGTTGAACAAAGGCATGATGACGTTGGGGGCAATCCACATCACAAACAGTTGGTACACCACCAAGGCGGCCCAGGTGTAGAGCCACCACAGCGCGCCGCCCGCCTGCATGAGCCACAACACCAACCAGAGAATGGGCAAGCCCAACACCATGCCCACCAACAAGCCTTTGAGCATGTCGCTCACCCACAGCTTTGGCGTGGTGTGGTTAAAACCAAAACGCTGCTCAATGCCGAAGGTTTGGTACAGCGACAAGGGCAGGCCAATCAAGCCACCAATCAAGGTGAAGCTCACCACTAAAGCCACATGTTGGCCCATGCCTTCGCCCATCCAATCTAGCGTGACTTGGTTGAGCAGGTCTAAGCCGCCGAGCAATGTCCAAGCCATCAAGGTGATGGCGTCTAGCCCCAAGTCCATCACCCCCACGCGTGCTTTGGCCAGTGTGTAGTCAGCTGCTTTTTGATGTGCGTCTAAGCTGATGGTGTGTGCAAATGCTGCAGGCACTTGCGCGCGGTGTTGCGCCACGTGACGCACTTGACGGCCGCTGAGCCAGAGTTTGGTGAGCAGGTTGGCCACCAGCAGGGCCGCCAGCGTCAAGGTCATCGCGAGAGAGGGGTTCATCATGGTGCAGGAGTTTAGATGAAGCGGTGCAACTGAAATTGCCTTTGGCGTGATGGGCGACAATCTGCCCCATGTCTGAAGTTGCTACCACTCCTGTTACCCCTGTCGTTCCCAAACTCGCCAAGTCAGACTTGAACTTGGTTTGGCTTGATTGCGAAATGTCTGGCCTTGACCCCGAGCGCGAGCGCTTGCTAGAGATTGCGGTCATCGTGACCAACCCCGATTTGTCGGTGCGCATTGAAGGCCCAGTGTTTGTGATTCACCAAAGCGACGAGTTGCTGGGCAAGATGGACGCATGGAATAAGGGCACCCACGGCAAGAGCGGCTTGATTGACAAAGTCAAAGCCTCCACCGTGACCGAGGAGCAAGCGCAAGAGCAACTCATTGCCTTCATGAAGCACTACGTGTCCAAGGGGGCCTCGCCCATGTGCGGCAACACCATTGGCCAAGACCGCCGCTTCTTGAACAAATACATGCCCAAGCTCGAAGCGTGGTTCCACTACCGCAACGTGGATGTGAGCACGCTCAAGGAGCTGTCACGCCGCTGGAAGCCTGAGGTCTTGAATGCCTTTAAAAAGGCTCAAAAGCACACGGCGCTGGCCGATGTGCATGAATCCATCGACGAGATGATTCACTACCGTGAACACTTTCTGAAACTGTGATTAGGTAAAAACCCGAATCCGTGCCATAATCGGGGTCTTCGCTACAAAGCCGTAGCGAATTTGTACATCTCCCTTCATTCACCGGGCTCGCTAAATGGGCCCCAAGCACTGAATAACCCCTAGCGGGTCAGAGCAGGTTCCGTTTGATGGTTGATGTTTTTTAACCTAGAACGGAGCAGCCGCACAACTTGCGGCGCTCACGTGCGAGAAAAAATCATGACTGACACTTTAAATGTGACAGGCGAATTTACGCCTGCCGAAACTATTTCTATTCCCGCTCAAGAAGCGGTTTCTACTGAGGGCGTTCACACACCCGAAGTCGCTCACGCTGAAGCTGATGCACCTCAAGTCGACGTGCCAGTTGATGTTCCTAATGGCTTCGTTGAACTGGGCTTGGCCCCTGAACTGGTGCAAGCCGTGGCCGACCTCGGCTACACACAGCCCACCACGGTTCAACTGAAGACCATTCCTTTGGCTTTGCCAAACGACAACGCCGATGCCAAGGCCGGCTTCATTGACTTGATGGTGTCTAGCCAAACAGGTAGCGGCAAAACAGCTGCTTTCTTGTTGCCCGTGTTGCACACCTTGATTCAACAACAAGCCCAAGCCGAAGCCGCTGACAAAGCGGCGTGGGACAAGCTCGTGGCTGATGCTGCGGCCAATGGCGAAGAGCCACCTAAGCGCGCCAAGCGCAAAGACCCAACCAACACACGCAACTTCAAAGCCCCAACCCCCGGCGCCTTGATCGTTTGCCCAACCCGCGAATTGGCACAACAGGTGGCACATGACGCCATCGACTTGGTCAAGCATTGCCGTGGTTTGCGTGTGGCCAACGTGGTGGGCGGCATGCCTTACCAGTTGCAAATCGCCAAGTTGCAAAACGCTGATTTGGTCGTGGCCACACCAGGTCGTTTGCTCGACCTGCAACGCTCCATGCAAATCAAGTTGGACAAAGTCCAATTCTTGGTGGTGGACGAAGCCGACCGCATGTTGGACCTCGGTTTCTCGGATGACTTGGCTGAAATCAACCAGCTCACCATCGACCGCAAGCAAACCATGATGTTCAGCGCCACATTTGCGCCGCGCATTCAACAGTTGGCCACACGCGTCATGCGTCAACCCCAACGCGTGCAAATCGACTCGCCTCAAGAAAAGCACAGCAACATTCGCCAAGTGCTGCATTGGGCGGACAACGCGCAACACAAGCGCCGTTTGTTAGACCACCTCTTGCGTGACACCACCATCAACCAAGCCATCATCTTCGCCAGCACCCAAATCGAGTGCGACGGCTTGGCCAATGACTTGCAACAAGAAGGCTTCTCCGCTGTGGCATTGCACGGCGCGTTGAGCCAAGGCTTGCGTAACCGCCGCTTGATGGCTTTGCGCCAAGGTCAAGTGCAGTTCTTGGTGGCCACCGACGTGGCTGCGCGCGGCATTGACGTGCCCACCATCACGCACGTGTTCAACTTTGGCTTGCCTATGAAGTCTGAGGATTACACCCACCGCATTGGCCGTACCGGTCGTGCTGGCCGTGATGGCTTGGCGATCACTTTGGCTGAATTCCGCGACAAGCGCAAAATTTATGACATCGAAGCCTACACACGCCAGCAGTTCACGGCTGAAGTGATTCCAGGCATGGAGCCCACACAACGCGTTGAACAACGTGGCGGTGCTGGCCGTGACTACGACCGCAAAGGCGGCGGCAAGTTTGGCGGCGGCGGTGGTCGTGGCGGCTTCGGCGGCGGCAACAAGTTTGGCGGCGGCGGTGGACGCTTTGAAGGCAATGGCCAAGGTCGCTTCGAGCCACGTGCAGAAGGTCGTTTCGAAGGTCGCTCTGAAAACCGTTTCGAAGGCCGTCAAGACAACAACCGTTTTGATGCACCTCGTGGCAACTCATTCGAGCCACGTCAAGGCGCCCCACGTGGCAACTTTGGCGAAGGCCAAGGTGCACCTCGCGGCAACTTCGGTGCCCCACGTAGCTTTGAAGACCGCGCACCTCGCAGCTTTGATGACCGTGCCCCAGCACGTGCCCCACGCGCCCCGTTTGAAGCAGGTCGTACACCGTTCGACAAACCAGCTCGTCCAGCTGCTGGCAAGTCGTTTGGTGGCGGTTTTGACGCCAAAAAACGTGCACCTAAGCCACGTACACCCCGTTAATTAGATGGTTTCACAGCTTTCGCTGTGAGCCCCTAACGGCATTCAGCCACCGCGTTGCGCCTTGTGTGCAACTTCGGTGGCTGAATTGTTTGTGGGTCTTGTTGGAGCACTGACTGGGTTTTGATTTAGCCCTTGAGCTTTTCCGCCACAAAGTCCAAACGGTCTTGGCCCCAGAACATCTCGCCGTCGATCACATAAGTGGGGGCACCAAACACTTGGGCATCCATTGCGCTTTGGGTGTAGCTGTCATAGCGAGCTTGCACTTCTGGTGCATTGGATAGCATCAAGCACACCGCATCCAGTTGGTGTTCGCTCAGCAAGACTGCTAGCGTTGCAGGATCGGCAATGTCACGTTCTTCGTGCCATACGGCCGACAACACAGCACCGGTGATGGCCAAGGCAGCATCCGCGCCGTGGTGCATGTCCACCGCAATGATGAGCTTGGCAGCAGGGTCACCCGCAACAGGAAAAAACTTAGGGTGCAGGTTGAGTGGCAAGTTGAGGGCTTGGCTAAAGCGCGTCAGTTCCACCAAGCGATACGCTTGACGCTGTGGCGCACGTTTGCCCAATGGCAAGCCCCCCGAGATGGGAAACACCTTGCCTAAGTCCATGGGTAGTACACGCACCGTGGCGCCTGCCGTTTTGGCGATTTGCACAAAACGTTGGTGACCCAAATAAGTCCAAGGGCTTTGTGGTGCCAAGTAGTAATCGACGGTTTTTGACATAGATGTCTCCTTTAGAAATTCAGATGAACACGATAGATAGCATGGCTGCGTCATCAATCAGGTTGATGACGGCATAAGCACTCAGCCGATAAAGCACCGAGAGCGCCAATTCGCGTAATTCGATGGGTGAAAGTTCTTGCACAGCCTCAGTCATGTGTTCAGTAATGGGGTGGCAACTCATCGCGCAAGCTTTGAAAGCCGCCGCTGCCACCATCTGGCGTTTGCTGGCGCAGTTGGCTGACCTCACGGATGAGAGCCTCAATTTGCTGCTGCTGTTGAAAGATGGTTTGGTTGAGTTGCTCCACCAAGTCTTCGGTAAAGCTGGCCTTGATTTCTAGGTCCATCAAGCGTTTGTCAATGTCGGCGTGTTGCATGTGTGCTTGCGTGTTATTCGTTTGTTTGATTGATTTCAGCCAACTGGGCGCGTAAATGTTCGAGCTCTTGTTTGTAGCTTTCGGCGTCACCAAAGTCCACAAAACCGGTGTAGTACGGGTGGGCTGCCATGATTTTTCGGGCATGCTTGATAGGGCACCAATACTGCTCGGTGCGTGCTACCACCTCGCGGCCATAGGCCATCAGACCGTTGCCATAGGAGCAATAGGCACAGTTGATTTTTTCAATCAAGTTCAGATAAGCCAAATGCGCGCGGTCGTACACAAAGTAATCGCTGCGCTTGACGCGGGAAATGCCGTAGGCTCTAAAACAAATCTGTTGATAGACCGTGATGAAAAGATCCAGCAGCAGCATGGGAAACAGCACCGAGTAAATCACAGGGGCCGTTAGCACACTCAGCAGGTTGGCTGACAGCATGTAAGGCAAGATGCCCGTTTTGAAGCGACGTTGCTGTTCCAGCACCTCATGCTCAAAACGAACGCGCGTTTCCTCAAAATCGGCTTGTAATTCAGCGCGCTTGCGCTTCATTTCCTGCTCAATTTCTAGCTCCATTTGCTGGATGCGAGCCAATAATTCGCTGATTTTTGGGTTCATAAATCACCTTCTTTGAGAGGATTATGAGTGGTTACATGCGAAAATACATCGAACCTGTGGCCTAATTAGGGGCTGTAACTTTTTATCTGGAAATTTCATGGGAAACAAAATCGTCACTGAAGCCGACCGCCAACGCGCACCAAAACCAATCCCCCTGCCAGGCACGATGCTGCGCACCGGTGGTCGTGGTCAACGTGTGAGTCTTGAGCGCGGTGTTGCGACACGTAGCAAAAAGAACCCTGGCAAGCGTTCAAACAAAGGCGGTTAATCCCCCTTTTGCTTGTGAAAGCCAAACAAAAAGCGACCCTCGGGTCGCTTTTTGTTTTGGCGGAGACTTCAACCGTTCATTCGCCATTCACTCGGGTAATTCGATTTTCACTTCGAGTACTTCGAGGTTGTCATGACGCTCCAGATTGACCTTGATGTCATCAGGATTAATCTTCACGTATTTAGAGAGTACGGCCACCAAATCACGCTGCAAAGCGGGCAGGTAGTCGGGCTGCGGGTTGCGGCCCGTGCGTTCGTGGGTGAGGATGAACTGCAAACGCTCTTTGGCAACGTTCGCTGTTTTTTTCTTCTCACCGAGTAAGAGAGAGAGCAACGACATGGCTTACTTCCCGCCAAAAATACGTTTGAACAAACCTGGCTTGACATGCTCGGTAAAGCGCATGGGCACGTCTTCGCCCAAGAAGCGGCTGATCACGTCTTTGTAGGCTTCGGACACATCTGTGTTTTCCAAATGAACCGCAGGCAAGCCTTGGTTCGATGCGGTCAACACGGTTTCTGACTCGGGGATCACACCGATCAAAGGAATGCGCAAGATGTCTTGGATGTCTTCGAGCGACAGCATATGGCCTTCTTCCACGCGGCTAGGGTTGTAGCGTGTGATGAGCAGGTGTTCTTTGATGGGGGTGTCGCCATCAATCGCACGTTTGGTTTTGCTGCTGAGCATGCCCAAGATGCGGTCTGAGTCACGTACCGAAGACACTTCGGGATTGGTGACCACCAACGCTTCGTCTGCAAAGTGCATGGCCATCATGGCGCCTACTTCGATGCCGGCAGGTGAGTCGCACACGATGTAGTCGAACTTCATACCTTTGAGTTCGTTCAAGACGCGCTCTACGCCGTCTTGTGACAGGGCATCTTTGTCGCGTGTTTGTGAGGCTGCCAACACAAATAAGTTGTCGCACTGTTTGTCTTTGATCAGCGCTTGGTTCAGCGTGGCTTCACCGTTGATGACGTTGATGAAGTCATACACCACGCGACGCTCGCAACCCATGATGAGATCGAGGTTACGCAAGCCGACGTCAAAGTCGATGACCACCGTTTTGAAGCCGCGCAACGCGAGGCCAGAGGAAAAACTGGCGCTGGTTGTGGTCTTGCCCACGCCGCCCTTGCCAGAAGTCACCACCACGATTTTTGTCATGAAGAAAGCCTTAGGTTGTTCTAAAAATTAATTCGCAATTTTACAGTGCTTGCATCACCAACTTATCGCCTTGAAGGCTGATTTGCGCGGCTTTGCCAGCCACATCCGCAGGCAACGGTGCGTCGCCGCTGGTGCGGTAGGTGCCAGCAATCGAGATCAACTCGGCCTCAAGGCACGAGGTGAAGATGCGCGCTTGTTCGTCGCCGCGTGCGCCTGCAATGGCTTTGCCACGCAGCGGGGCGTAGACGTGGATGTGGCCATCGGCCATGATTTCCGCACCTGGGTTGACCATGGCCAACACAATGAGGTCACGCCCCTTGGCATACACGTGCTGGCCAGAGCGCAGCGGCTTATCGATGACCATCGCTGCGCCACTGCCGGTTTGCACCTCGCGCACCACCTCGACTTCGCGAATCACTTCTTGCACCACGGTTTCAACGCGAGGGGCGGCAGGGGCTTGAATGCTCAAGTCGCTCGCTTCAAACAAGCCAGCTTTGCGTGCATTAGCTAATTGGTGTTCATTTGCACCACGTACCGCCACTGGCAGCATTTGGTGCGTGCGCAGCATCAGGCAAACCGAAGGGAGATCAAGCTGGTTGTTGGGGTCTTCCAACACGCTCAAGTCGATGACGACCGGGTCGTTGTCGAAGAAGCCGGGGGTGGTGCCCAAGCGACGGGCCATATCGGCTTGCAAGGCTGATGTGTCAGAGGTTTTGAGGAGAAAAGACACCAAGGGCAAGGAGGCACTTTTGATTTCGTAGGCGTGTGGCGCAGCAGCTTGGCTCATGGAACTTGCAGGAAAAATAAAACCTGAACTTTACACGGCAAGGGTATTGATACCTCGGTAAACTTTTTGATATGTATCCATCGACCTTTTATCGCGTGCTTTTCGTGCCTTTCGCGCTAAGTGCTACGGCTGTTTGGGCTCAACAAGCAGCGGCACCAGCAGCAGATATGGGGCGCGTTGAAATCACCAGTGGCCGTGACAACGACACGCAACAGCGCCGTGAGTCAACCGCCAGCAAAATCGTGATTGGTCGGGAAGAAATCGAACGTCAAGGCGACGCCAATCTAGGCGAAATTTTGAAACGCATGCCTGGCATCACCTTGGGTGGTGCGCCTGGACGCGGCGGCGGCATTCGCATGCGTGGCTTGAGTCAGGGTTACACACAAATTTTGTTGGATGGTCAACGCGTGCCGCCAGGCTTCTCGGTGGAGTCACTCACGCCTGAGATGATTGAGCGCGTCGAAATTTACCGCGCGCCTACCGCAGAAACGGGTGCACAAGCGATTGCAGGCACCATCAACATCATCACGCGTGAAGGCCGACGCGGTATGCCCACCGAGTTGAAAGTTGGCTCCTCATTTCAAGGTGGCTATGCATCGCCCACTGCCTCGTTGGTGAAGTACCACGATGCGGAGCAGTGGACAGCAAATTACACACTGTCGGTCAATCGCTATGCGGCGCCGGACCAAAGTGAAAACGACTTTACCAATGACGTCACGACGCGCCATCGTGTCAGCAACAGTCATTACGAGCGAGAAGGAATGAATGCAACGGCACGTTTGCAGCTTAAGGGTGACCCCGGTGAAACCTTCACGCTCATGCCGTTTGTTGCGCTTTCACAAGGCCGAACGCCTGGTTCTATACAGATTGATCAAACCTTACCCAGCGTGTCGTCAAGCAGTGCGGCAACAGAAAATAAAAACCATTTTGCGGTGGGGCGCTTGAATGGGCAATGGCGACGTAAGCTCTCTGCTGACAGCAGCATGGAGTGGAAGTTCAACGTTGGGGGTTGGAATAGCCACAACGAATATGCGCAAACTGTGGCAACGCCAACAGCCTATCTTCCCTACGTTTTAGAAAATTCACATGTGCAGGACCGTTCTGCCAATATCAGTGGCAAATACACCAATGTCATGGGTGGCGGGCACCAGTGGGTGAGTGGTACGGAACTCGAGTCTGTGCGACGAACGCAGGCGGTGGCTGGGCAATATCGAAACCAAACAGGTGATACAGACTACAAAGCCAACTCTTTGCGTTACGCCATGTACTCGCAAGACGAATGGCAACTCACGCCGCATTGGGCGACACATTTAGGTGCGCGCTATGAAGGGTTGATGACCGAAGGCAGCACGGCCGATGGCGATGTCTCTAATCGCAACAGCGTGTTTACGCCTTTGTTGCACGCCATGTGGAGGCCGGACCCAGACAGTCGAGACCAAGTGCGTATGAGCCTCACGCGTAGCTTTAAAACGCCGACGATGCCCATGTTGCTTGCGCGCCGCACGTACACCCGTGATGCTGAAAATACAAGGACGAATCCGGATGTCATGGGCAATCCGAACCTCAAACCAGAAATTGCGACAGGCCTAGATGTTGCGATTGAACGCTACTTGCCACAAGGCGGGGTGTTGAGCGCGAGTGCATTCCACCGTCGTGTGCAAAATTTGATTCGTTATGTGACACCAGATCAGCGAGATAGTTTGGGACGTTATGTGTCCAGCCCACAAAACATCAGCGAAGCCATCACCGAAGGCGTGGAGTTAGAAGCCAAGTTCCGCATGGACCAATGGATCGCGGATGCCCCACATGTGGACCTGCGCAGCAATGTGAGCTTTTACCGATCACGTGTACTGAGCATTGATGGCCCCAATAACCGGCTTGACCAGCAACCCGACATGACGGCTAACCTAGGCGCTGACTACCGACTCAAAGCCGTGCCACTGACTGTTGGCGGTAACCTCAACTACAACCCCGGCTACACCACGCGTTTAAGTGCGGAGCAGTTGACAACAATTTCGCAAAAGCGCGTGATGGATGTGTATGGTTTGTGGCGTGTCGATGGCAGCACGGCATGGCGCTTGACCTTGAGCAATCTCAATCCACGCAACTACAACACGAGCAGTGTGTACAGCAGTGCTGGCGTTGTTGAAAACAGCAGCACCCAAAACCGCAGCTGGACCAATGTACAAATTCTTCTCGAGAAAAAACTATGACGCAACGCGACGGCGCTTGGTATGACCGCATGTACAACAACCGCGCCTTAGTGCCTGAGCACGCAGCGCACTTTACCTATTGGCGCGAAACGTCGGCGCAGGTGCGTGCCACGCAGCGTTGCTTTCAAGACGTGGCCTATGGTCGTGGTTTGAATGAAACCTTAGATATTTTTCCCAGCGATACGGCCAATGAAAAAGCCCCCGTGGTGGTGTTCATCCATGGTGGCTTTTGGCGTGCATTAGACAAGTCTGACCATTCGTTCATCGCGCCAACTTTTACCGCACAAGGTGCGCATGTGGTGGTGCCCAACTATGCCTTGTGCCCCGCGGTGACGGTGTCTGACATTGCCCTGCAAATGGTCAAGTGCGTGGCTTGGGTGTGGCGCAACATCCATCGCTTCGGGGGGGACCCCAGCCGCATCACCTTGATGGGGCACTCTGCGGGAGGGCAGTTGGTCGCCCAGCTGTTGGCTTGCGACTGGCATGCTTATGCGGCTGATTTACCGCCACACTTGGTGACCAAAGCTTTGTCGATTTCGGGTTTGTACGAGTTGGAGTCGGTGCGCGCGACGCCGTACCTCAAAGACAGTTTGCGTCTGACCGAGCAAGAAGCAGTACGAAACAGCCCCGCATGGATGCCTGCGCCTCAACAAGCCACTCTTTACAGCGTGGTCGGTGACATTGAGAGCGAAGAGTTCTTGCGGCACAACCTCTTGATTCAACAGTCATGGGGCAAAGATCGTGTGCCCGTGGCCGAAGCTTTAGACGGCTTGCAGCACTTCAGCATCGTTGAAGCGTTGACGCAACCCGGCCACCGCTTGCATACGCTGGCGCTGGAGTTGTTGAACAAGTAAAACGCGTCAACACCAAGCGGCGTAAACGCAATAAAAAAGCCTGTCATGCATGAAGCAGACAGGCTTTTTTGCTTGGCCAAATTTGACCGAAGCGCGTGGTTTACATCAACAGATGCTCGCCCGCGTTGTCACCGCCCAAGATGACGTAGTTCACCTTGCGCACGTCCATCAGCTTGGTGCCGCCGGAATAGCTGATCGAGCTTTGCACGTCTTGCTCCATTTCAATGAGCGTGTTGGCCAACTTGCCTTTGACGGGCTCAAGGATGCGCTTGCCTTCGACGTGCTTGTATTCGCCTTTGTTGAAGTCAGACGCTGAGCCGTAATACTCTTTGAACAGCTCACCGTTGACTTCCACCGTTTTGCCGGGTGACTCTTCGTGGCCTGCAAACAGCGAACCAATCATCACCATGCTTGCGCCAAAGCGCACGCTCTTGGCGATGTCGCCGTGGCTGCGGATGCCGCCGTCAGCAATGATGGGCTTGGTGGCCACGCGGGCACACCACTTGAGCGCTGACAACTGCCAGCCGCCTGTGCCAAAACCCGTTTTGAGCTTGGTGATACACACCTTGCCAGGACCCACGCCCACTTTGGTCGCGTCAGCGCCCCAGTTTTCGAGGTCGATCACGGCCTCTGGTGTGGCCACGTTGCCCGCGATCACAAAGCTCTTAGGCAACTTGGCCTTGATGTAGCCGATCATGTCGCGCACGCTGTCGGCGTGTCCATGGGCGATGTCGATGGTGATGTATTCGGGTGTCAAACCCGCCGCAGCCAGTGTGTCCACGGTTTCGCGGTCAGGGGCTTTCACGCCCAAAGAGATCGAGGCGTACACACCCTTGGCGTGCATGTCTTTCACGAATTGGACGTTGTCCAAATCGAAGCGGTGCATCACGTAGAAGTAGTTGTTTTGCGCCATCCACAAGCAGATGCTTTCATCCACCACGGTCTTCATGTTGGCGGGCACGACGGGCAAGCGGAACTTGCGGCCACCGAGTTCAACACCTGCATCACACTCTGAGCGGCTTTCCACGCGGCACTTGCGTGGCAGCAACAAGATGTTGTCGTAATCAAAAATTTCCATATCCCAAGCTCCAGAAAATAACGTTCGAAGATTGAGCGCTTGGCTTGGCCGGTTTTTTCAGGCGCTTCATGTGCAAAAGGCAGGCCAAAAAAAACCGAGCGCAAGAATCTTGGGCCCGGTGGCTGATTCTAAACCCTAAAATTGACGCATGCATTTTTCACCCGATACCTCCCCCTTGCTCCAAGGCCTCAACAACGAACAAGCGGCGGCGGTGACGTTGCCTCAGGCGCATGCCCTGATCTTGGCGGGGGCAGGGTCGGGTAAGACGCGGGTGCTGACCACGCGCATCGCGTGGCTCATGCAAACCGGGCAGGTGTCGCCGGGCGGCATCTTGGCGGTGACGTTTACCAACAAGGCCGCCAAAGAAATGCTCACACGTTTGTCGGCCATGTTGCCTGTGAGTGTGCGCGGCATGTGGGTGGGCACGTTTCACGGGCTGTGCAACCGCTTTTTGCGGGCGCACTGGAAGCTGGCCAACTTGCCTCAGTCCTTTCAAATCTTGGACACCCAAGACCAGCTCAGTGCTATCAAGCGCTTGAGCAAACAGTTCAACGTGGATGACGAGCGTTTTCCACCCAAAGAAACCATGCGCTTCATCGCCGGTTGCAAAGAAGACGGCTTGCGCCCCAAAGACGTGGTGGCTCGCGACCCCGACGACCGCAAACGTGTAGAGCTCTACGAGTTGTACGAAGCCCAATGCCAACGCGAAGGTGTGGTGGATTTTGGTGAGCTCATGTTGCGCTCGTACGAGTTGCTGCGCGACAACGACCCACTGCGCGAACACTACCGCCGCCGCTTTCAGCACATTTTGGTGGATGAGTTTCAAGACACCAACAAGCTGCAATACGCGTGGCTCAAACAACTCGCAGGCCCTGTGGACCAAGGCGGTGGGGCCATCTTGGCCGTGGGTGACGATGACCAAAGCATTTACGCCTTCCGTGGCGCACGCGTGGGCAATATGGCCGACTTTGTGCGCGAGTACAACGTGATGCACCAAATCAAGCTCGAGCAAAACTACCGCAGCTTCAGCAACATCTTGGACAGTGCCAACCATCTGATCAGCCACAACAAAGGCCGCTTGGGTAAAAACCTGCACACCACGCAGGGCGCAGGCGAGCCCGTGCGTGTGTATGAATCCCCCACCGACTTTGCCGAAGCGCAATGGATGGTGGAGGAGATGAAGCAACTGTTGCGCGATGGCCAAAATGGTGATGGCACAAATGGCGTGCAACACCGCAGCGAAATTGCCGTGCTCTACCGCAGCAACGCACAAAGCCGTGTGATCGAAACCGCGCTCTTTAACGCCGCCATGCCGTACCGCGTGTACGGTGGTTTGCGCTTCTTTGAGCGCGCTGAAATCAAACACGCCTTGGCTTATCTGCGCTTGTTAGAAAACCCACGCGACGACACCAGCTTCATGCGCGTGGTCAACTTCCCGCCGCGTGGCATTGGCGCGCGCAGCATCGAACAGCTCCAAGACGCCTCGCGTGCCATGGGCTGCGCCATGAGCGATGCCGTCACGGCGGTGGCTGGCAAAGCTGGCGCCAACCTCAGCGCTTTTGTGGCCAAGATTGATGTGCTGCGCGAGCAAACACAGGGGCAAAATCTGCGCCAAATCATTGAGCTGTTGCTTGACCACTCAGGCTTGATCACCCACTACCAAGCTGAGCGCGAAGGCCAAGACCGCATTGAAAACTTGCAGGAATTGGTCAACGCTGCCGAGAGCTTTGTCACGCAAGAAGGCTTTGGCCGCGATGCCGTGGCCCTGCCGATTGACGAGCACGGTCAGCCTTTGGCGACAGACGCAACCGCGATGCCGAGCGAAGGCGAACTTACACGCCAAGCTGCACCCCAAACCATGATCAACGCCGACACCGGCGAAACCTTGTCGCCCTTGGCCGCTTTCCTCACGCACGCCGCGTTGGAGTCGGGCGACAACCAAGCCCAAGCGGGTCAAGACGCGATTCAGTTGATGACCGTGCATGCATCCAAAGGCTTGGAGTTTGACTGCGTGTTTATCACGGGCATGGAAGAGGGCTTGTTTCCCCACGAAAACTCGATGAACGATTTTGATGGTCTCGAAGAAGAACGCCGCCTGATGTATGTGGCCATCACGCGTGCGCGCAAGCGTTTGTACCTGAGCCATTCGCAAACCCGCATGTTGCATGGCCAAACGCGTTACAACTTGAAAAGTCGTTTCTTCGAAGAGCTGCCAGAGCACACGATGAAGTGGATCACGCCTGCGCGTTCAGCCTTTGCCGATGCCATGCCTTCGCGCCGCGATGCATGGCAGAACAACAACGGCTGGCAAAACAACGCATGGGGTGGCGGTGCGGCTACGGCCGTAGCGCCCAAGCCCGTGCCTCAGCGTGCAGCGCCTGTGACCAGTGGTCCTAACGCATGGGTGCGCAGCGGTGTGCAGGTGTTCCACACCAAGTTTGGCGAGGGTGCGGTGATCAGCATCGAAGGGGTGGGCGACGATGCTCGTGCACAAGTGAACTTCCCGCGTCACGGCACCAAGTGGCTGGCGCTGAGTGTGGCCAAGCTCACACAGGTGTGACGTACCTTACGCGTAAATCACGTCCGACGTGAAGCAGTCTTTGAAGCTGTAATACGTCGAGCAAAAAAACATGGCCGCCAGCATCAACATGGCGGGTAGCAAGGCCATGGCGGCAAAGTCGTTGTCGCCAAATGCGCCAGAGATCAGCGTGATGGCCAAGGTGGTACCCAAGAAGATGAAGGACCACATGAGTCCAAACACCAAAAAGGCGCGCCAGTTGCTTAGGCAGGCCACGGTGCTGAAGAACATGCTTTTCACCACAGGGACAGCGTGCCAATGTGTCAGTGCGGGCGCGTGCCAAAACACCATCGACAAAGGCAAATACAACATGAGCGAAAGCCACATGGCATTTTGAAACTCAGGTTTCATCAAGGTGTCCATCTCCAGCGAGCCGCCGACCAAGTACAACTTGGCAAAGTCACCGCCGTCGACCAGTGCGGACAAACCCATCACGCCGATGAAGCCCAAGGCGTAGAAAACGCCCAGCACCAACATGTTGCGTTTGCCGTCTTTACCCGTTGTGAAGCCTGCGGCCAAGATAAAAGGCATGGGAAATTTACCCAACTCCACCTCGCGCGTGGCTGCCATCAATCCCAGCGAAGCAGCGGGCAGCAACATCAAAGCCAAAAACCCGCCCAGCACTGGCACGATGGAGAGGATTGACATGCTGGCCATGAACATGAAGAACAAGCCGCTGAGTGCGAGGGGCTGCTTCCAAAAAGCGCGAATGCCTTGGCGCACCCAGAGTGAGCCAGTTTTTGCGGGGACAACGTTGAGTTTCATAGCTCAGAGTGTGACAGGGTGTGCCACACGTTGGCGCAACACACGCTCAAAGTGTGTCGGGTCGTGGGGTTGCAACATGCTGGCTTCGCGCGGCAGGTGGAAGTCCCACAGGCGCGATGTCCAAAAACGCAAAGCGCCCGCTCGCAACATGGGGTTGAGCAGTTGGCGCTCAGCTGGTGTGAAAGAGCGCACGCTTTGATAAGCGGCTATGAACGCCTTGGCTTTGGCCGCATCGTGTGTGCCATCGACGTGGGTGATGCACCAGTCGTTCAAACACACGGCCACGTCAAACAGCCAAGTGTCGACACCTGCAAAATAAAAATCGAAGAAGCCGCTCAGCTCGGGCGCTTCTGGGCTGCCATCAAACATCACGTTGTCGCGGAACAGGTCGGCGTGGATAGGGCCACGGGGCAGGGCGGCGTAGGCCGACGATGCGGCAATGTGGTTTTGGTGAGCCAGCTCGGTTTGAATCAGCGCGGCTTGTGATGCGTCCAAATACGGCAGCACCACAGGCACGGTCTCGTTCCACCAAGGTAGGCCACGCAAGTTGGGCTGCTGGCGGTTGTAGTCGCGGCCAGCTAGGTGCATGCGGGCCAGCATGTCGCCCACAGCGGCGCAGTGGGCGGCTGTAGGGCTGAGTTCGCTTTTGCCGCGCAAGCGGTTGACCACCGCAGCAGGCTTGCCTTCAACGGTGAGCAAGATATCGCCGTCTTGGTTAGACATGGGGTCTGGCACAGGAATACCGCCTTGTGCCAAGTGTTTCATCAGGTACAGATAAAACGGCAGTTGCTCGTGCGTGAGGCGCTCAAACAGCGTGAGCACGTATTGGCCTTCGCTGCTGGTGAGAAAGTAATTGGTGTTCTCAATGCCGCCTTGGATGCCTTTGAGTTCGACCAACTCGCCAAGCTTGAGTTGAGTGAGCAGTTCTTGCGCGGAGGACTCTGAAACTTCGGTGAAAACTGCCATGACTGCCAAGGGGTTAAAAAGTTCGCACATTGTAGTTGGCGGGCTTTGCTTCTTTTTGCTGGGCTCGCTTGGAGGTTGAGGGATGAGCGGGTTCCTCATGCTGGGGCACCAGAAATCGTCACCCGCTCATCCCTCAACCCCCAAGACTACGGCCTGCAGTGTTGTGGCTCCGCTGTCGCGATGGCCACATCACTTCGTGCTGCAGCAGACGTGCCAAAACCTATGCCGCAGACTGGGCGTGTCTGGTGGGCGTCGCCATGATTTCTGGTACGCCAGCATGAAGCAGCGACGCCCACCAGTCGCGCCCAGCGAGCCCAGCCAAAAAACACACACAAGGCACAATCACAACCTATGAGTGAATCCAAAACATTGCTGCTGGTCGACGGCTCCAGCTACCTCTACCGCGCCTTTCATGCCATGCCCGACCTGCGTGCTGTGCCCGGCGACCCAACGAGCGCCGCCACAGGCGCCATTCGCGGCATGATCAACATGATGCAGGCCCTGCGCAAAGAAGTGCCCACCCAATTGGCCGCTTGCGTGTTTGACGCCAAAGGCCCCACCTTCCGCGACGAGATGTACCCTGCGTACAAAGCCAACCGCTCGCCCATGCCTGACGACTTGCGCGCGCAAATCGAGCCCATCCACGCCATGGTGCGCATGTTGGGCTGGACCGTGCTCGATGTGCCTGGCGTGGAGGCCGACGACGTGATTGCCACCTTGGCCGTGACCGCGGCCCAGCAAGGCGTGACGGTGGTGGTGTCGAGTGGCGACAAAGACTTGAGCCAGTTGGTGAACGAACACATCACCATCATGGACACCATGAACGGCAAAAAGCGCGATGTGGCGGGCGTGACCGCCGAGTTTGGCGTGCCGCCTTCGCTGATGATTGACTACCAAACCTTGGTGGGCGACACGGTAGACAACGTGCCCGGCGTGCATAAGGTTGGCCCTAAAACCGCAGCCAAGTGGCTGATGGAATACGGCTCGCTCGACAACTTGCTGCAAAACGCCAGCGCCATCAAAGGCGTGGCCGGTGAGAACTTGCGCCAAGCCGTGGATTGGCTGCCCACAGGCCGCCAGCTGGTGACCATGAAAACCGATTGCGATTTGTCTGCCTACGTGCCCAACTTGCCTGCACTCGATGCGCTGCACTTGGCTGAGCCCGACAAGCCCGCCCTCAAAACGTTTTACGAAACCTATGGTTTTAAAGGCTTGGCCCGCGCCATCAGTGAAGGCACAGATACGCTGACATCGGCACCGGCTGGTGCCGCGCCTAAGCCGAAGTTTGAACCCAACTTGGGCTTGTTTGACGAACCCGAGCCCACCGTCTCGGCAGTCAGCGACAAAGCCTATGACTGCGTGCTGACGTGGGAAGCCTTTGACGTGTGGCTGGCCAAACTGCAAGCGGCAGAGTTGGTGGCGTTTGACACCGAAACTACCTCACTCGACGCCATGCGCGCCGAGATTGTGGGCTTGAGTTTTTCGGTCAAGCCGGGCGAGGCGTGCTACATCCCGCTCACCCACAGCTATGGCGATGCGCCCACCCAATTGCCCATCGACGAGGTGCTGGCCAAGCTCAAACCTTGGTTTGAAAACCCAGCCATCCACAAGGTGGGGCAGCACATCAAATACGACCGCCATGTGATGGCCAATCACGGCATTGAGGTGAAGGGCTACGCCCACGACACCATGCTGCAAAGCTATGTGCTGGAAGTGCACAAGCCTCATGGCCTGGCCAGCTTGGCCGAGCGTCATGTGGGCCGCAAAGGCTTGAGTTACGAAGACTTGTGCGGCAAAGGCGCGCACCAAATTCCGTTCTCGCAAGTGGACGTGGCGCGTGCCACCGAATACTCGTGCGAAGACTCCGACATGACGTTAGACGTGCACCAAGTGTTGTGGCCGCGCTTGCAAGCCGACGACAAACTGCGCTTTATTTATGAACTGGAAATTGATAGCAGCGAAGCGCTGTACCGCATCGAGCGCAACGGCGTGTTGATCGACGCGGCCACACTGGCCGCACAAAGCCACGCGCTGGGTCAACGCATCGTGCAGCTAGAAACCGAGGCGTATGAAATAGCTGGCCAACCATTTAACTTGGCTAGCCCTAAGCAACTGGGTGAAATCTTCTTTGACAAACTGGGCTTGCCCGTCATCAAAAAAACTGCCACGGGTGCACGCAGCACCGACGAAGAAGTGCTGGAGAAATTGGCCGAAGACTACCCACTGCCTGCCAAAATTTTGGAGCATCGCAGTCTTAGCAAACTCAAAGGCACCTACACCGACAAACTCGCGCTGATGGCCTTGCCACGCACAGGCCGCGTGCACACGCACTATGCGCAAGCCGTGGCCGTGACGGGCCGCTTGTCCAGCAACGATCCCAACTTGCAGAACATCCCCATTC
Organism: Limnohabitans curvus; assembly: GCF_003063475.1. Classification (NCBI taxonomy): domain Bacteria; kingdom Pseudomonadati; phylum Pseudomonadota; class Betaproteobacteria; order Burkholderiales; family Comamonadaceae; genus Limnohabitans; species Limnohabitans curvus. Next base: position 600,141 of record NZ_NESP01000001.1, on the reverse strand, counting down.
GCACCGCTGAAGGCCGCAAAGTGCGCGAAGCATTTGTGGCCCCTGCGGGCTGCGTGATAGCCAGCGCCGACTACAGCCAGATCGAGTTGCGCATCATGGCGCACATCAGTGGCGACGAGGCTTTGGTCAAAGCCTTTCACGAAGGCTTAGACGTACACCGTGCCACCGCTGCCGAAGTGTTTGGCGTGGCCGTGGGCGACGTGAGCACCGAGCAGCGCCGCTATGCCAAGGTCATTAACTTTGGCCTCATCTACGGCATGAGCGCATTTGGTTTGGCCAAAGCGCTGGGCATCGACAACAGCGCAGCCAAGAACTACATCATCCGTTACTTTGAACGCTTCGCAGGCGTCAAGCGCTACATGGACGACACACGCGAACAAGCCAAAGCACAAGGCTATGTCGAAACCGTGTTTGGCCGCCGCTTGTACCTGCCCGAAATCAATAGCCCCAACGGCCCACGCCGCGCAGGCGCAGAGCGCGCCGCCATCAACGCGCCCATGCAAGGCACAGCCGCCGACCTGATTAAGTTGAGCATGGTGGCCGTGCAAAAAGCCATTGACCAGCAACAACGCCAAACCAAAGTCATCATGCAGGTGCACGATGAACTGGTGTTTGAAGTGCCCGAGTCAGAAGTGGAATGGGTCCGCACCGAAGTGCCACGCCTAATGGCTGACGTGGCGCAGCTGAAAGTGCCGTTGTTGGCTGAGGTGGGGGTGGGGCCGAACTGGGACAAGGCGCATTGAGATGACTGCAATCTGACTGTTTACCCATCGAGAGAGATTCGATTAAGACCTGATTTAGGCTGATTGCGGTCAATCAGATGGGTGAGATTAAATGGTCCACAAGCTCGAAACAGTTCTTACTCCTCATCGCCGTGAAATTCTTCGTAAAGGTCTGCCAAGGATTGGCCATTGATGGACCAATAAAACTTTGAGGCCACACCCCGGCCAACGATTTCAGGCATGAGCTTCAGTGATACGCGCTGCAAGGAGGACTCCTCGCCTTGGTAAATCACCGTGTGCGGCCCGGCAATCGTTGCGGTCGTGACACCATCCCTGAACGTAATGACGTCGCCGACCTTTAAGCCAATGGCTAAATAGTCAATCTTTGGACGCATCTTGCGCTTGTCCTTGGCTGCGGATTCAAGTGCTTCAGGATCTGTTTTGGCCTCAGCCTGTGCCTCAACCTGAGCCGTCACCACTTTGCCTTGGTGCAACAACTCCAGAATGGCAACGACCTGACTGGGTTTGGTTCTGAAAAACTCACGCGAAGGATTGATACGGTCAGGAGCAAACGCAAAGTGAAGTGCCTGCTCGACCTTTCTCGCGTCCGGAACATTGCAGGCATAGACGCAATCGAAGGGAAGTGGAACCGCACTGCTGCTGCCCAGGCTTGCGATGCGTTCGCCTGCATCCGAGGCCCGCGTCATGCCAATCTTGACGATACCGGGCATTGCCGGATTCGTAAGTACGTAGACTGTCTGAAGATCCTGCTGTGCGTTCGCTTCGTCCATTTTTATTCCTTCGGCATTCTCCAGCGTATTGTCGCAGCTCAAAAGTGAGCTCTACGTGCCGCTCACACTGATCTTTAATTGATGCAAGTCCGCAATTTCAGCCTACTCTTTACGATGCTTTTGTCATCGCCAATACATTAGCAATCAGCTCCGTCACCAATGCAAACAGTTGTGCAATCTGCGATTCCTCAATTTCTAAATAGCCTTCGTATTCAGCCAAGTTGCGTTTTTGGTGGGCCATGTCCAATGCACGCCATTGGTGTGCGGGCCAGTTCAGTGTGTGGGTGAGGCACTGAAACACGGTGTAGCGGTTTTCACTTCGGTAGCCGTCCCATCGCAGTGCGGCTAGGGCAGCGGCGTGGTTCAGCTTTGAGTTGGCCTATTCGAGCCAAGTTCTCCAGAGCGTTGGGTGGCATGCACATCTCCAATCAAAGGCAGCGTGGGCTGCGCCAAGATGCGGTTCACAAAAGAGTCCGGCTCTGCCAAACGCTTGGCGTATTCGCTAGGCGTGTAGCAGGTCGGATTTATTTTGCGGCCCAACAAGGTTTCGATTGGAAGTAACAGTTGAAGAATGTCACTCAGCACCAAGCCATCACCCACTATCAACACATCTACATCGCTGTTGGCGGTGTCGGTCCCTTTGGACACAGAGCCAAAGATGAAAGCGGTGCTGATGTTTGCGGCCATCGGTTGCAAGGCTTGCAGCACCAACGGTGCAGCGCCCATGGTTTTGCGGGTGAGGGCAACCAGCTCTTCGTAAACAGGGCTTTGCGGGTTGGCCTGAAAACAGCGCAGGTTGCCCACGCGTGTGGACTGCACCAGTTGCGACTCTTCTAAGCGGTTGAGCTCGCGCTGTAGCGACGCGCTGCCAAGTGCCGTGAGACGGCGTAACTCACTCAGGTGATAGCTGCCCCGGGCTGGCCAAACAGCCAAGGCAATAGGCGTGTTTGGCTGTCGCTGAACAGGGATGAGGCGATAGACATGGCTAGATATTAGCATGATCATGCTAATTATTGGCTTGATTGGACCGGGGATGGTTTCTAGAATGGGTTCACCAGCCCACCCATGCTGCCGATGCACCCGATCAGTCAGCCGTGCAGGCGGCTTTCTTGTTTGGTTTGCTGGGCTATTTTGCGGGCACGGTGGGGCAGTGGTTTGACCGCTTGGCCGGCATTATTTTTTGCGGCCTTGGCGCACGTTTGATTTTTATTTCTTAGGCCGCGTCGGCCGACTTGTCATGCCACACCACTTGGCGGGCCAGCTTGATGAAGCGCTCTTGCTCGGCTTGGCTCAAGGGATGAAGAATGTCAGCTTGCAGTTCGTGCACGATGGGCTGTAGGGCCAAATAAATCTTATTTCCTTTCGCTGTCAATGACAGCTCACGCGATCTGCGGTCTTGCTCGCTCACCACACGGCGTACCCAGCCCTTGGTGTCTAAACGCTCAATCACACCGCCAATCGTGGCGCGGTCGTAGCCAATGATTTCGGCCACGGTGGCTTGGTCGACATGCGGGTTGTTGGCGATGGCGTCTAGCGCGGCGTATTGCACCGAGGTCAGGTCATAGCCCGCGGCTTGTGTGCGCTGCGCAAAGATTTGAGTGGATTGCTGTTGCAGGCGACGTATCAAGTGCCCCGCCATGTCGTGGATGACCATGCCTGTGTCTCCGTGTAAATACCAATATGGTAATCATACATACCATATTGACGGATATTAGTAAGTACAGTTATCATTTGCTCAGTGCCGAGATTTCGGTGTTACTTAAATCATTGGAGACAAGACATGCAGTTCTACAAAAATGGATTCAGAGGCGGTAGCCCAGACATCAAGCCAGCCGCGCCCAACCGACGTAATCGGGGCATCAATGAGCCCTTGCCCGAAAAAGTGGATGTGCTGATTTCTGGCACTGGGCCAGCAGGCTTGTGCTTGGCGGCTCAGTTGTCTCAGTTCCCAGAGATCGAAACGATGATTACCGAGCGCATGCCCAGCAACATCATCAAGGGCAAGGCCGACGGCATCAACACACGCACCATGGAAATGTTCCAAGCGTTTGGGTTTGCCGACAAGGTCAAGCGCGAAACCTATTGGGTCAATCAAACAGCATTCTGGATGCCCGATCCCAAGAACCCAGAGCACATCAAACGCGTGGGCCGCGTGCAAGACGTGGCTGACGACAGCTCGGAAATGCCGCACATCTTGATCAACCAAGCGCGACTGCACGAGTTGTTTTTGGAGGTGATGAAAAACTCTCCCTCACGACTCGAGCCCGACTACAGCTGGGAAGTGGTGGGTTTGACGATTGATCCCACCACCGATGACCATCCTGTGACCGTCACCCTGCGCGACGCCAGCGGCGTGAACTGGGGTGCCACACGCACTGTGCGCGCCAACTATGTGGTGGGCTGCGATGGTGCGCACTCGGCCGTTCGCAAAGCGATTGGTGGCGAGCTGCACGGCGATGCAGCGCACCAAGCGTGGGGCGTGATGGACATCTTGGCCAACACGGATTTTCCCGATGTGCGCCAGAAGTGTTTGATTTCGTCTGCTACCGAAGGCAACGTGCTCATCTTGCCGCGCGAAGGTGGCTATGTGTTTCGCATGTATGTCGAGCTGGACAAACTTCGCCCCGACGAAAAAGCCGCACACCGAAAGTTCACCCAAGACGACATGATTGCCGCCGCCAATCGGATCATCAAGCCGTACTCGATTGACGTGAAAGAAGTGGTCTGGTGGTCGATCTATGACATTGGCCACAGCATCACCGATCGCTTTGACGATGTGCCCGAGGGCGTGGACCGCGATCCGCGCGTGTTTACCGCAGGCGATGCCTGTCATACACACTCACCCAAAGCGGGTCAGGGCATGAACGTGTCGATGCAAGACACATTCAATCTCGGCTGGAAGCTGGTGCATGTGCTGCAAGGTCGCGCCAACCCCAGCCTGCTGCGCAGCTATTCCAAAGAGCGTTTGACCGAAGCCAAACGACTGGTAGAGACCGATCACAAATGGTCGCGCGTGATGTCGGCACCGACCACGCAGGCGGAACGTGATGGCACGGAAGAGCCACGCATCATTCGCCAGTTCAAAGACAACTTAGAGTTCACCGGCGGCACCGCCGTGAAGTACGACACGTCTTATCTGTTCGCCGCCAGCACGCACCAGGCCTTGGCCAAAGGCGAAGAGATTGGCCGCCGTTTTCACTCAGCGCCTGTGGTGCGTGTGTCAGACGCCAAGCAAATGCAGCTGGGCCATGTGGCAGAGGCCGATGCACGCTGGCGCATCTATGCGTTTGCAGCTCAATCGGATAGCTCTAACCCAGGCTCAGCCATTCACAAACTGGCAGACTGGCTAGAAACCAATCCCAACTCGCCTATCGTCAAGCACACGCGCAAGGGTGAGGACATTGACACGGTGATTGATTTCCGTGCTGTGTTCCAACAAACCTTTGACCAGCTGGCCTACGAGAACATGCCTTCTCTGCTGAAGCCAAAAACGGGCAAGCTGGGGTTGCAAGACCACGAGAAAGTGTTCTGTGTCGATCACAAGGGCGTGGGTGACATCTTTGCCATGCGTGGTATCAACCGTGAGAAGGGCTGCATGGTCGTGGTTCGTCCCGATCAGTACGTGGCGCACGTTTTGCCGCTGGATGGCGTTGATGAATTGGCGGCTTATTTCGCGGGTGTCTTCCGATAATCTGTGTGCTTGATCAACCTGTGCCCAGCCCTGACAAACTCAGGTCGCTGGGCCTAGGCATTTCGCGCAGGATAATCAGCCCATGACCTTGATCTCAATTCTTGTTGGCACCTTAGTCGCTGGTATGGGCAGTGTGTGGCTGGCTGCCTTGTTGGCTTATGCACTGCTGTCGCGTTTTACCCAGCATTTGTTGAGTCTTGCGGCGGGTGCTTTGCTGGCAACGGCGTTCACACGCTTGTTGCCAGAGGCTTTTGAGCAAGCCATGCAGTCCGGTGTATCGGCGCAAGCTTTGTTTGCGGCACTGCTGGTGGGCTTGGTGTTTTTCTTTTTGCTCGACAAGGCCGAGCTCTGGCACCACGGGCACGAACATGGGCAAGACCATGACCACAGCGAACATGTACACCACACACACGACCACCATCACAGTCACAGCCACCAAAGCGGTGGTTGGGCGGTGTTGTTGGGCGACAGCGTGCACGCGTTTGGCGATGGTATTTTGATTGCGGCTGCTTTTGTGGCCGACCCACGTTTGGGTATTGCCGCAGCTTTGGCTGTGATGGCCCATGAGGTGCCGCACCATGTGGGCGACTTGGTGGTGTTGCGCCAAACGCTCAACGACCCACGCGCTGCGTTGTTCAAACTCACGCTGGCTGGTGGCGTGACGGCGATTGGTGGTGTGATGGGCTATTTGCTCGTGGGCGCGTTGCACGAGTACTTGCCGTTCTTCTTGGTGGTGGCCGCCAGCAGCTTTATTTATGTCGCGCTGGCAGATTTGATTCCACAATTGCAAAAGCGCCTCTCACCTAAAGAGACGGCGGCCCAAGTGACTTGGCTGTTTGCAGGCATTGCCTTGGTCGCCGCTTTAGGCGAGTGGGCGCAGCACTAGGTTCAAGATTTTTCGCAGGGCAGGCCGGGTGTGTTGCACCACTCGCTCCAGCTGCCCGCATACAAGGCCGTGCGCCCTAAGCCTGCCACTTCCATGGCCAGCACATTGGGCACAGCGCTCACGCCGCTGCCGCAGTGGTGCACCACTGTTTCAGGCTTAGCGCTGCCGAGCAAGGCTGTGAATTCAGTTCGTAATTCATCCGCATTTTTGAAAAAACCATCGGCGTTGAGGTTGTTGTTGAACGGACGGTTCAATGCGCCCGGGATGTGGCCGGCCACAGGATCGAGTGGCTCCACTTCGCCGCGGTAGCGCGGTGCACCGCGTGCATCGATGAGGGTTTGCGTGCCATCGTTCAGATGTGCAGAAACGGCAGCGGTCGTGACCAACTTCACCAAAGGTTCGCGCAATGCAAAGTTGCCTGGCGCGTGCGCCGCTTCTGCGCCAGACGCCAGCGCGCCGCTTGCGTTCATCCAGGCTTGCAAGCCGCCATCCAGCACAGCCACTGCGTCGTGTCCGCACCACTTGAGCATCCACCACAAGCGACCGCAGTAGTTCATGCCGTTGCGGTCGTACACCACCACTTGGGTGTCTTGGTTCACGCCCACGCTTTGTAACCATGCCGCGAAAACTTCGCGTTGGGGAAGTGGATGTCGTCCCCCGTTGACTCGCAGTGCGGGGTCATGTGTTGCGAGGTGTTTGTCTAAATCCGCGTGTTGTGCACCCGCGATGTGTTGTTCTACATACTGGGCATAGCCCGCAGGTGGGTTCATCAAATCAAAGGTGCAGTCCAAGACCAAGAGCGGTGCGCCGCTGGTTTGCATGCTTTGAAGTTGAGCGACAGAAATGAGGGTGGTGAACATGGTGATTTCCTTCAATGCTCTTCAGCAGGTGCGTTGGGTGCAGCGCGCGCGCGCAACAAGGTGGCGGCCATGCCGCTGACCACGATGAGGGCCATGCCAGCCCAGCCGATGAGGGGGATATCGTCCCCAAACAGCAGCAAGCTGTAGAGTGCGGCAAACACAATGCCCGAGTACTGCAAGTTGGCCACCACCAAGGTGGCGCCCTTGCTGTAGGCACGTGTCATGCACAGTTGACCCAGCGACGCAAACACACCCACAGGCAGCAGCCAAACCGCATGCTGCCAATGCCATTCGGACACACCGGCAAAGCCCATGCCGACAAGCCCCGCGAGGGTGGTGCCGATCGCAAAGTAAAACACAGTGCGCGTTTCGGGCTCACCGATGCGGCCCAAGGCCATCACTTGCATGTAAGCAAAAGCAGCGGCAAAGCCTGACATCAAACCAATGAGCCCCGCGAAGATTTGGTTTTGTTCGACGGTGGGACGCAACATCATCACCACGCCAGCGAAGCCTGCAATCACGCTCAAAGCCAACGGGCCTTGTGACCAAGGACTTTTATCTTCTTGCGGTTTCCAATTGATCAGTGCGCCGCCCACCAAGAAGGCTGCAATCCACACGCTGCTCATGTAATTGAGTGTCATGGCGGTGGCCAGTGGCAGTTTGGCAATGGCATAAAACCATGCGCTGAGCGACAACACCCCAATGGTGGAGCGCCACACGTGCATGCTGGTGTATTGCGTGCGCAGTGATACCTTTTGTTGTTTGGCGATGATGGCTAAAAACACCACGCCCACCACGCCGCGGTAGAACACCAGTTCAGCTGAATTGAAGTGCTCCGAACCAAACTTGACGCAAACGCCCATGGTGGCAAAGAAGGCTGCGCCCAGCAGCATCCACAAGGCTTGCATGCGGTGGCCTTAGGGGCTTGTGAAATTGAGTTTGCCGCGGTACCACTCGTGGAAGTGCTGCATGCCGTCTTCCATGGGGCTTTGGTAGGGGCCGACCTCGTTGTCGCCGCGTTGCATCAGGGCCTTGCGGCCAGCGTCCATGCGCTCGGCAATTTCGTCGTCCTCAATGCACGTTTCCATGTAGGCAGCTTGCTGGGCTTCGACGAATTCACGCTCGAAAGCGACGATTTCTTCCGGGTAATAAAACTCCACCCTGTTCAGTGTCTTGGTTGGGCTGATGGGGTGCAGTGTGGAGACTGTCAATACATGCGGGTACCACTCCACCATGATGTGGGGGTAGTAGGTGAGCCAAATGGCACCGCGCTCGGGCAGTTCGCCGTTGCGGTACTTCAGCAGCATGTCGTGCCATGTTTGATAGGTAGGCGACCCCGGTTTGCCAAAGCCTTCCGACACGCCCACGGTTTGCACCGAGTAGTTCTCTTTGAACTCCCAGCTCAGGTCATCGCACGTGACGAACTGACCGAGGCCTGGGTGGAAGGGACCTACGTGGTAGTCCTCAAGGTAGACCTCAATGAAGGTTTTCCAGTTGTAGTTGCATTCGTGCAGCTCCACGCGGTCAAGGGCGAAGCCTGTGAAGTCCAAGGCCGCGCGAGGGCCCATGTTGGCCAAGTCGGCTTCAATGTCCACGCCGTTGTCTTCAAACAGCAAGCCATTCCACTCGCGCAACTTGTAGTTGTTCAGGTTCAAGCACGGGTCGTGCGAAAAGTGGGGGGCGCCCAGCAATTCGCCTGAAGGGGCGTACGTCCAGCGGTGCAAGGGGCATACGATGTTGCCGCCCGCCGAGCCTGGGGCTTGGGTGTTCAAAGAGCCACGACCTTTGAGCATCACTGCTTGGCGGTGGCGGCACACGTTCGATACCAGTTCTACGCCTTTGGCCGAGCGCACGAGCGCACGCCCTTCGCCTTCGTGGGGCAAAGCGTAGTAGTCGCCCACATTGGGCACGGCAAGCTGGTGGCCCACATAACGGGGCCCGAGCTGAAAGATGGTCTCCAGTTCGCGCTGAAAAAGCGCCTCGTCAAAATAACTGGTAACTGGTAGTTGGCTGTGAGCCTGCTGCAGTTGAAGACTTAAATCAGACATGGGTGACCTGACCTAAAGACTCCCCACAGGGAGGTAAGTGGACAAAAATAAATCGGCCCGAAGGTCGATTGAAGGATGCCCATTGTACCCAAGGGGGCAAACTTTGCCCCGCGTGCAGCCTAAAATGGCAGGCTATTTGACCCACCTCAACACTGGATTGCGCACATATGCCCAAAGCAAAAATCACCCCAAGCAGCGCAGACACTGCGCCCGCCAGCTATGAGGCGGCTTTGAAAGAGCTAGAGGGCTTGGTGCAGCAAATGGAATCCGGCCAGTTGCCTTTGGCTGACTTGTTGTCAGGCTACCAACGCGGTGCTGAACTTTTGGGTTATTGCCGTGCTCAGTTGGACGCGGTCGAACAACAAATCAAAGTGCTTGACAACGGTGCTTTGAAAGCATGGACACCCACGTGAGCGCCTCCATGCCCCATGACATGACATCCACCGAACTCGACCAATGGAGCAACCACTGGTTAGCCGTCGTAGAAGAAGCTTTATCTGGCTGGATCAGCCCGCAAGCCCCTGCCGGCTTGGGCGACGCCATGCGCTATGCCGTGCTCGATGGCGGCAAACGTCTGCGCCCCCTGCTGGTGCTGGCGGCGCGTGAGGCAGTGGCCCACGGTTCAAAAGATGCGGCGTTAGATGAAGCGGCTTTGCGGGCCGCGTGTGCGGTGGAATTGATTCACGCCTACTCGCTGGTACACGACGACATGCCTTGCATGGACAACGATGTGCTGCGTCGTGGCAAACCCACCGTGCATGTGCAGTTTGGCGAAGCCCAAGCCTTGCTCGCGGGAGATGCTTTGCAGGCTTTGGCGTTTGAATTTCTCACGCCTGAGTCTTCAGCCATTCCCGATGGCGTACAAGCGCGTTTGTGTCGTTTGCTCGCCACCTCGGCAGGGCATGCAGGCATGGCCGGTGGCCAAGCCATTGACTTAGCCAGCGTGGGCGTGGCTTTGAACGAAGATCAGTTGCGTCAGATGCACCGCCTGAAAACTGGGGCCTTGTTAGAAGGCAGTGTCATGATGGGCGCGGCCTGCGGAGAGACCACACCACAAGCATTGAGCGGCCTCAAACGCTATGGTCAAGCCTTGGGCTTGGCCTTTCAGGTGGTGGACGATATTTTGGATGTCATCGCCGATTCAGCCACGCTTGGTAAAACCGCAGGCAAAGACGCTGCGAACGACAAACCCACCTATGTGTCCTTGTTGGGTTTGGAAGAAGCAAAGTCATATGCGCAGTCGTTGCTGCGCGAGGCGTTAGACGCCTTGCGCAGCACAGGCTTGACGCACACCCACACGCTGGCCGCCTTGGCTGAGCGTGTGGTGAACCGGAACACGTGAACCACCATGCCTAATTTGTTGCAAACCATCAACTCGCCTGCTGACCTGCGGGCTGTGCCGCGCCACCAGTTGCCTGCGCTGGCCGATGAGCTGCGTTCGTACCTGATTCAAAGCGTGGCCAAAACAGGAGGCCATCTCAGCTCCAACCTCGGCACAGTCGAGTTGACCGTGGCGCTGCACTATGTGTTCAACACCCCGCACGACCGCATCGTGTGGGACGTGGGCCACCAAACTTACCCCCACAAAATTCTGACCGGCCGCCGCGACCAAATGGGTACGCTGCGCCAACGCCACGGCCTGAGCGGTTTTCCTCGCCGTGACGAAAGCGAGTACGACGCCTTTGGCACCGCCCACTCGTCCACCAGCATTTCGGCCGCCTTGGGCATGGCCATTGCTGCACAACAAAAAGGCGAGCAGCGCCACGCCATTGCCGTCATTGGCGACGGCGCGATGACGGCAGGCATGGCCTTTGAGGCGCTGAATAACGGCGGTGTGTCTACGTCTAAGTTGCTCGTCATCTTGAACGACAACGACATGTCGATCAGCCCGCCCGTGGGCGCGCTCAACCGCTACTTGGCGCAGCTGATGAGTGGCAAGTTTTACTCGGCCGCCAAAGAGGTGGGCAAGCAAGTGCTCAAAGGCGCGCCACCTTTGTTTGAACTGGCCAAGCGTTTTGAAGAACACGCCAAAGGCATGGTGGTGCCCGCCACTTTGTTTGAAAAATTTGGCTTCAACTACATCGGCCCGATTGATGGCCATGACCTTGAGTCGCTCATTCCCACGCTGGAAAACATCAAGCACCTAGAAGGCCCACAGTTCCTGCATGTGGTGACCAAAAAAGGCCAAGGCTACAAACTGGCCGAGGCTGATCCCGTGGCCTACCACGGCCCGGGCAAGTTTGACCCCGCGGTCGGCTTGGTGCCCAGCACCGGCGTGTCCAAAACCACCTTCACCCAAGTGTTTGGCCAGTGGCTGTGCGACATGGCCGAGCACGACCCCTTGTTGGTGGGCATCACGCCCGCCATGCGTGAAGGCTCGGGCATGGTCGAGTTTCACAAACGCTTTCCTGAGCGTTACCACGACGTGGGCATTGCCGAGCAACATGCCGTCACGTTTGCCGCTGGCTTGGCGTGCGAGGGCGTCAAGCCCGTGGTGGCGATTTACTCCACCTTTTTGCAACGCGCCTACGACCAAGTGATTCACGATGTGGCGCTGCAAAAGTTGCCCATGGTGTTGGCGCTCGACCGCGCAGGCATTGTGGGTGCCGATGGCGCCACGCACGCGGGCTTGTACGACATTGCGTTCATGCGTTGCATTCCCAACGTCAGCATGGCGTGCCCTGCGGACGAAAACGAATGTCGTCAGCTCCTGACGACCGCTTACCAACAAGACCATTGCGTGGCCGTGCGTTACCCGCGTGGTGCAGGTGCAGGCGTGCCTGTACAGCCAGGCCTCCAGGCCTTACCGTTTGGCAAAGGCGAAGTGCGCCGCGAAGGCAAGCGCATTGCCATCCTCGCATTTGGCACGCTGCTCTATCCCGCGCTGCAAGCGGGTGAAGTGCTCAATGCCACGGTGGTGAACATGCGTTGGGCCAAGCCACTTGACACTGAGTTGCTTGCCCAAATTGTTGCCACGCACGATGCTTTGGTGACTGTGGAAGAGGGCGCTGTCATGGGCGGTGCAGGCTCTGCAGTGCTCGAAGCTTTGCAAGACCTGCAACAACCCAAACCCGTGTTGGTGTTGGGCATTGGCGATGTGTTCACCGAACATGGTGACCCAGTTAAGTTGTTGGCCGAGTTGGGTTTGGATGCTGCGGGCATTCAAGCGTCCATCGAAAAGCGTTTCTCAGCGCTTTTGAATTAACTTTCAGTTGAAGTAATTTCAAGCCCTCTGAAGAATTTTGAAATACAAGTTCTTCGGGGGTAAACCCGCGCATAAGAGCCCTTCACCAACTGCATACAATGCCCCACCGCTGAAGCTTGGCATTTTTAAAAGTGCGGCTTAACAGGATTTGTTTTAACAACTCATGGGAGTCTTTCATGGACCGTCGTTCCGTTATTAAAAACGCTGGCATTGCAGGTATCTTGGCTGCCGGTGCAGCCCCAGCAGTGCACGCACAAGCTGCTATCCGTTGGCGCTTGGCCTCGAGCTTCCCTAAGTCGCTCGACACCATCCACGGTGCTGCTGACACATTCGCCAAGGCTGTCAAAGCCATGTCGGGTGGCAAGTTCGAAATCTCGGTGCACGCAGCTGGCGAAATCATGCCTGCGTTTGGCGTGGTCGATGGCGTGCAACAAGGCTCCGTTGAAATGGCTCACACAGCCCCTTACTACTTCTTTGGTAAGGACGAAACATTTGCTTTGGGTTGTGCCATTCCTTTCGGTTTGAACAGCCGTCAAATGACTGCTTGGATGTACGAAGGCAACGGCTTGAAGCTGATGCGCGAGTTCTACGCCAAGTACAACATCGTGAACTTCCCAGGCGGCAACACAGGCGCTCAAATGGGTGGTTGGTTCCGCAAAGAAATCAAATCGTTGAATGATTTGAAGGGCTTGAAGTTCCGTATCGGTGGCTTCGGCGGCAAAGTGTTGGAGCGTTTGGGCGTTGTGCCACAAAACATTCCTGGTGGCGATATCTACCCAGCGTTGGAAAAAGGCACCATCGACTCAGCCGAGTGGATTGGCCCTTATGACGATTTGAAATTGGGCTTCAGCAAAGTGGCGCCTTTCTACTACTACCCAGGTTTCTGGGAAGGTGGCCCAGAGTTGGACTTCTTCATCAACGACAAAGCATTCGCTGCCCTGTCGCCTGAGAACAAGGCCATCGTGGAAGCCGCTGCTGCCATGGCGCACACCGACATGCAAGCCAAGTACGACGCACGTAACCCCGCTGCTTTGAAGCAGTTGGTGGGCTCTGGCACCAAGTTGCGCGAGTTCCCGAAAGACGTGATGGCTGCTGCCTTCAAAGAATCCATGGCTTTCTACGACGAAATCAGTGCCAAGAACCCCAACTGGAAAAAGGTCTACACCGACTACGCGAAGTTCCGTGGCGATTCCAACCTGTGGTTCCAATTCACGGAAGCCAAGTTCGACTCGTTCATGCAAAAGCAAAAGCTGTAATTCAGCCTTTATGCAGGAACAAAAAAACCGCGCTACGGCGCGGTTTTTTTATGGGCGTTTGCTTTAAGTCTTTTTAAAACTCGCGAAACGCCGCCAGCTCTGCACTCAGGCGTTCGCATTCGGCTTGCACCTGTGGGCTGCTGATGTAGAAAACGGCAAATTTGCCCATCAAGGTGCGCACATAAAAGCGTGGTGCCATGAACCATTCCAAGCCACGGATACGGATGAGCTTGGCATAGGCCAGCTCGTCGTAGCTCATGTGCTTGTCCCAAATCCAGGTTTGGTGAATGCCTTTGGCATCGAGTCGTGCACGGCTGTGCATGACATGCCACGTGGTCCAGGCGAGCAGGGCCCAACCCAGCACAAACCAACCCGCATTGCGCAAGCCATTGACGCTGGTGTCGCCGCCAAATTTTCCTTGTTGCCACAGGGTCAGCAGCCAGTAACCTGACCCGACCAAGGTGGTCCAGGTGATGGCTTGAAACCAGCGCGAGAAAGCTGGACCTTCAATGCCATCGTCGATGGAGGGGTGAAACACAAAGGGTGTTGGGCCTAATGCCGGGGTGGTAGTTTGTTCGGAGGTGGTCATCGGATAGGTGTGATGTGACTGGCAAGAAAAAGCCCCTCAGGCGTACCGGAGGGGCTGGTCGTCGTTGGAGACTTTATTTTTTGAACAAGTCTTCCATGCGCTTTTGCTCTTCGGCGGCACTTTCGCCTGCCGCAGGCTTGGCACCATCGAGTTTGAGTTCAGCTTCTGGCACCTCTTGCTCGGTGGGCATTTCAATGACCACTTTGTCGAGGTCGACCTTTTCTTCTTTGTCCAAGAACATGGTCACTGTCTCGGGCACGAAGATCACGATCACCACCAAGACCACTTGCATGATCACCCAAGGAATGGCGCCCATGTAAATGTCGTTGGACTTGACAGGTTTTTCGATGCGGCCTTCTTTGAACAGCGTGTCCGCAATGCCACGCAGATAGAACAGCGCAAAGCCGAATGGCGGATGCATGAAGCTGGTCTGCATGTTCACGCACAGCAGCACGCCGAACCACACCATGTCGATGCCCATCTTCTCAGCAACTGGGCCGAGCATGGGCAAGATGATGAAGGCGATTTCAAAGAAGTCTAAGAAGAAGGCCAAGAAGAAGATGAAGATGTTGACCACAATCAAGAAGCCCACCACGCCGCCAGGCAAACCTGTCAGCAAGTGTTCGACCCACTTGGCGCCGTCCACACCTTGGAACACCATAGAGAACACGCGTGAACCAATCAAGATGAACACAACCATCGCGGTGAGGCGCATGGTGCTGTGCATGGCTTCCCAAATCAGGTCTTTGTCCAAACGGTTATGAATGGCAGCCAAGATCAAGGCGCCCACGCAACCCATGGCACCGGCTTCGGTGGGGGTGGCGATGGCGGTGTTGATGCCTGGCAAACCGCCCATCGAGCCCAAGACCGCGAAGATCAAGAAGGCTGAAGGAATGATGCCGCGCAAGCACTTCATCCACAGGTGGAAGCCGTCGGCTGTGCGCGCTTCTTTAGGAATGCCTGGCACGTGATCGGGCTTGATCAGACCGAGGGCAAAGGTGTAGAGCGCGAAGATGCCGACTTGCAAAATCGATGGGCCCCAAGCGCCTTTGTACATGTCGCCCACAGAACGGCCGAGCTGGTCAGCCATCACCACCAACACGAGTGAAGGTGGCACCAGCTGGGTGATGGTGCCCGAGGCCGCCAGCACGCCGGTGGCGTAGCGCATGTTGTAGCCGTAGCGAATCATCACGGGCAGTGAAATCAAGGCCATGGCAATCACCTGGCCAGCCACCGTGCCGGTGATAGCGCCCAAGATGAAGCCCACGATGATGACCGAGTAGCCCAAGCCACCGCGCACGGTGCCAAACAGCTGGCCCATGGAGTCGAGCATGTCTTCGGCGAGGCCACACTTTTCAAGGATGGCACCCATGAAGGTGAAGAAGGGGATGGCCAGCAACAAGTCGTTGCTGAGAATGCCAAAAATGTTCAACGGCAAGTTGGACATGAAGCTCACAGGGAACCAGTCCATGCTGATGGCGAACAGGCCACAAGCCAAGCCCAAAAACGCCAGCGAGAACGCGACGGGGAAGCCAATCAACATCGTCAGCACAAGGCCGGCGAACATGATGGGTGCGAAGTTTTCCATTTGCATGATCGTGAGTCCTTATTGCACTGGCTTTTCGTAGTGCGTGTCCATTTCAAACTTGCCTTGCAAGTAAGCCACGCGCTTGATGATTTCACTCAAACCTTGCAGGAACATCCAAGCAAAGCCCAAGGGAAGGAGGAGCATGGCAGGCCAACGAATCAGGCCGCCTGCGTTGCTAGACATTTCGTTGGTGACGAGCATCTTGAGAAACAGAGGAAAGCTCAACCAAGCCAACATGCCCATCACGGGAAGCAAGAACACCACCAAGCCAAACAAGTCCACGTAGACGGGGGCGTTGTGTTTGAGCTTGCCGTAGAACAAGTCCACGCGCACGTGTTCGTTGAGTTTGAGCACCAAGGGTGCGCCCAACATGACTGTGGCGGCGAACAAGTACCACTGAATTTCGAGCCAGCCGTTTGAGCTGATGTCAAAGCCGTAACGGATGAATGCATTGCCTGCCGAGATGACAGCGGCAGCCAATACGCCGAATGCCGCCAAGTGACCAAACTGTTCACTGATGCGGTCAACGCCTAATGCAAATTTAAGAAGTTTTGACACTGAGTGCCTCCATTTTTTGCCAACCCGTGATGGTAACAAGACAAACGCTTGGCATGTCTTTGCTGAGTTGAAGTTTTCAGGAGACGCTTGAAATTAGTTCAGGTCAAACACAGGGTATTAACTAGTTTTCTTTGCCCGTTTAAAGGTCCACCAAGGCAGTTGTTGTCGCAGTGATTGCACTTGGCCGCTGTCTTGGGCTTGGTAGCCGGGGAGGGTGTTGAGTGCTGCGTGCCATGTTGCGTCTTGCAGCAAGTCCCGCAGGGCTTGCGTGGCGGGCGTGTCGAGGGCCGATTTGAGGCATACCAAATGAAACTGCTCCTGCACCAAAGGTACAAAACCGAGGCCCCGTGCGCGGGCCGTACTTTCGATGCCTAGGCCTACATCGCAGCGGCCGGACGCTATGGCCTCGGCCAAGGCCGTGTGTGAGGGCTCTTCATCTGGCCAGTTGTTCAAATCGGCATTGGTGAGCTGGTCTTTGGCCAATAAATCGTCCAACAGCACGCGGGTGCCCGTGCCGGGGCTGCGCTGCACAAAAATGGCTCGGCTGATCGCCACGTCAGTCAAATTGTGGAGCTGTTTGGGATTGCCGCTGGCGGTCATGAGACCTTGGGTGCGTGTGGCAAAGCCAATGATTTTGTGCAAACCCGGTTGCAGCAAATCGCGGTAAGCCTGGGCGGTGTGTGAATCTTGGTGGGGTTGCACTTGGGTGTGAAACCCTGCCAATGTGCAGCGCCCTTCGTTCAGGGCGCGAATGGCGTCCACGCTGCCGCAAAAGCGAATGTCTAGGTGCAAGCCCGAGCTGGCAGCTTGTTCCCGTAATCGGGGCAGCGCATCGTCGTGGCTGGCATAGAGCGTGAGCACATGGGCTTCGGGGTCAAACGCCACAGCAAAGGTGCGCTCCAGGTCGGCCCGCAGCGCTTCGAGCTGCGGGGCCAAACGGGCTTGGGTGAGGCGCTCAGCCCACATGAGCTTGTCGCCAAACTCGGTCAAGCGGGCCGATTGGCCTTTTTCCCAAATGATGAGTTCGTGGCCCAGCACTTCTTCCCAGCGTTTGAGTTCCCCCCACACATGTCGGTAAGACAAATCCATTTGTCGTGCGGCTGCTGAAATAGACCCTTGCTCTGCCACGGCCTTCAACAAGGCCATGAGCGGATGGCTGAGCAATGTCGCCTCTGGACTGACATGACTTTCGGCGTCGTTGCGGTGGCTGAGGGTGTAGTGAAGGTGAACGCTATGCACAACAGGACATATGGTGGGGTTTTAGGTAGCTGACTACGATAACTGAAGTTTTTATTCTTTTATGACCACGTTCACCGATACCACCCTGACGGCGCTCCACTTACTCACCGAACTTGACCCCTTGCTCTGGTCCATCGTGGGCCGCTCCCTCTGGGTGAGTGTGCTGGCAACGGCTATGGCGTGCAGTTTGGGCGTGGTGCTGGGCGCTTGGTTGGGCGTGGCGCGGTTTGCCGGGCGTGATGTGTTGTTGACCGTGTTGAACACCCTGCTGGCGCTGCCCTCGGTGGTGGTGGGCTTGCTGGTGTATTTGCTGCTTTCGCGCACAGGCCCGTTGGGCGGCTTGGGCTGGTTGTTCAGCCTCAAGGCCATGGTGCTGGCTCAAGCGGTGTTGGTGCTGCCTGTGGTGACGGCGCTGACGCGCCAATGTGTGGAGGATGCCGAGCGCAACCACGGCGAACAGCTGCAGTCTTTGGGGGCCAAGCCTTGGCTGCGCAGTGTGTTGCTGGCGTGGGACGAGCGTTACACCTTGCTCACGGTGCTGATTGCCGCCTTTGGCCGTGCCATTTCTGAAGTGGGTGCGGTGATGGTGGTGGGCGGCAACATTGAGGGCTTCACGCGGGTGATGACCACCGCCATTGCATTGGAAACCAGCAAGGGCGATTTGCCCTTGGCCTTGGCTTTGGGGCTGGTGCTGATGAGTGTGGTGCTGTTGCTGAATGTGTGCATTTCGGCGTTGCGTCGTTGGCGACAGCGCATGGACGGCTCTGGCACGGACCCTGTGCAAGGGGTGTTGGTATGAGCGCTGTTTTGAACCTGCGCGATGTATCGGTGCAGTTCGGTGCGCATTTGGCTTTGCAGGGCGTCAACGTGTCGATGCAAGCGGGCGAACGCGTGGCTTTGGTGGGAGCGAACGGCAGCGGAAAAAGCACGCTGCTGCGTGTGGCGCATGGTTTGCTCAAGGTGTCGCACGGACACGTGTCGGTGGCGACTGATGTGACCCAAGCCATGGCGTTTCAGCGCCCGCACATGTTGCGCAGTTCGGTGCTGCGCTTTGTGGTGTGGGGTTTGTGGCTGCAAGGCACGCCTTGGCGTGACGCGCATGTGCGAGCCATGCAGGCGCTAGAGCGCGTGGGCTTGCAAGATATAGCGCAGCGTTCAGCACGCACTTTGTCTGGTGGGCAGCAGCAACGTTTGGCGCTGGCCCGTGCGTGGGCTTTGCAGCCCAATTTTGTGTTGCTAGACGAACCCACGTCTAGCCTTGACCCTCACGCCAAACGCGAGGTCGAGCGCTTGCTGGCCGAGTGGGTGGCTGCAGCAGAAGTGAGCTTGCTGTTCAGCAGCCACAACCTGGGTCAAGTCAAACGCTTGGCCACCCGCGTGATTTATTTGGAGGCGGGTCGCGTGTTGGCTGACCTGCCTGTGGATGCATTTTTCAATCAACCTTTGGGTGAGAGTCACCCCGAGGCGCATTTGTTTTTAAAGGGAGAGTTGGGATGACACGACGCACACATTTGTTCTCGTTGGCCAGTTTGTTGGCTGTGGTTTTGACCGTGGGCAGCAGCGTTGCGCGGGCGCAAGCCCCCAGCATCGTGATGGCATCCACCACCTCCACCGAGCAATCGGGGTTGTTTGCCCACTTGTTACCTGCGTTCAAACAGGCGTCTGGCATTGACATCAAAGTGGTGGCTTTGGGTACGGGCCAAGCTTTGGACACAGGCCGTCGCGGTGATGCGGACGTGCTGTTTGTGCATGACCAAGCCGCCGAAGAAAAGTTTGTGGCAGAAGGCTTTGGCGTCAAACGTTACCCCGTGATGTATAACGACTTTGTGTTGGTTGGTCCTGCCAATGACCCTGCCAAAGTGCGTGGCAAAGACATCGTCTCGGCCTTGCAAAAGGTGGCGACTACGCAAGCCGGTTTTGTGTCGCGTGGCGACAAGAGCGGTACACATGCGGCTGAGTTGCGTTACTGGAAAGTCGCAGGCTTAGACAACAAAGGTGCTGGTTACAAAGAGTGCGGTTGCGGCATGGGCCCGGCTTTGAACATTGCCTCATCCACCGGTGCGTATGCGCTGACCGACCGCGGCACATGGTTGAACTTCAAGAATCGCCAAGACTTGCAAGTCTTGGTCGAGGGCGACAACCGCTTGTTCAACCAATATGGCGTGATGGTGGTCAACCCCGCCAAGCACCCCCATGTCAAGGCTGACTTGGCGCAGAAGTTTGTGGACTGGGTGATCTCGCCAGCAGGCCAATCGTCCATCAGCGCCTACAAAATTGGCGGTGAACAACTGTTCTTCTCGAACGCCAACAAATAGGCGTTGGCAGTGCGGCTAGGATTCGGGCATGAGCATCGAATCTTTAGCCGACATGCCTTTGAGCGATGGCCCAAGTGCGCAGGCCTTGTTCGCGAAGGCGCAAGCGCTCGCCTCGCAATGTGGTGTGAGCTTACGCACACCGCCATCTGAGCCCACCACGTGCTGTGGACGCGGCTGTAACGGCTGTGTATGGGAAGGGTTCTTTGCGGCGGCTACGTTCTGGCGCGAAGATGCGTTAGCGCTTTTGCAAGCTGCGCAATGGCCATCACGTTGATGTCATTGGGCTCTGTTTAGGGCTTGGCGCGGAATGCTTGGCCGTTGACAGTCAAGCCTTGTTCTGAAAAATGCAGGGCTTTGTTTTGGCGAATACCTGAGACGCGTTGCATCAGGTCGGACCAGTCTTTGAACGACCCCTGTGTGCGGGCGCTCAGCACCTTGGCGCTGAGCGCCGGGCCCATGCCTTTGACACTGTCTAACTCGGCCTCGTTGGCTTGGTTGATGTCTAGTGCCAGAACTGCGTCACAGAACATCAGCGCTACAACACTACTCAATAAGCCGCGCACAACACCACGCCACTTGCATCGCTTTAGCGCTTTGAACACCGCGCAAAAACCGAAGTTGTGATGCGGGGTGTTCATGGCGAGTGCTTATTTGCTCAAAGTCGCCATGTATTGCGTCACACCGCTTTGCACGTCGGCAAACGGGTGGTCACAGCCGCTGGCGCGCAGGTTGGTGAGGTCGGCCTGCGTGTAGCACTGGTATTTGCCACGCAGCGCATCGGGGAAGGGCACGTATTCAATCAAGCCCGCTTTGGCAGCACCTGCCAAATCAAGAGCGGCTTCACCTTTTTTAGCGCGCATCGCGTTGACCACCGACAAGGCCACATCGTTGAACGGCTGTGCGCGGCCTGAGCCGAGGTTGAAGATGCCAGATTTATCTGGGTTGTCTAAGAACCACAGGTTCACGGCCACCACGTCGTCGATGAAGACGAAGTCGCGCATTTGTGCGCCTTGGGCGTACCCGCCGTATTCACCAAACAACTTCACTTTGCCTTCAGCATTGAATTGGTTGAACTGGTGAAACGCCACGCTGGCCATGCGGCCTTTGTGCTGCTCGCGCGGGCCGTACACATTGAAGTAGCGAAAGCCCACCACTTGGCGCTTGAACTTCTTGAAGTTGTTATTGCATTCCAAACGCATGCGTTGGTCAAACAGCAACTTGGAGTAGCCGTACACATTGAGTGGCAGTTCGTACTCGGGCGACTCCACAAAGGTGTCGCTACCGCCGTAGGTGGCAGCGGATGAGGCGTAGAGCAAACGAGTGCCGCTTTGTTGGCAGGCGTTGAACAAACCACACGACAGGGTGTAGTTGTTGTCCATCATGTACTTGCCATCACTCTCCATGGTGTCGCTGCAAGCGCCTTCGTGGAACACGGCTTCGACTTTACCGAAGGCGTTTTCGGCAAAGAGTTCATAGAACACATCTTTGTCGAGGTAGTCGGCAATCTTTAAGTCAGCGATGTTGCGAAACTTGTCACCTTCAGTGAGGTCATCGACCGCAATGATGTTGGTGATGCCGCGGGCGTTCAGGCCCTTGATGATGTTGCTGCCGATAAAACCAGCGGCGCCTGTGACGACGATTTTCATAAATTCTCCTGATTCACTAAGGCTGTTTAGGCCATCAATTCTTCGTAGCTGACGGTGGCTGTACCAAACTTGCCCACCACCACGCCGCCCGCCTTGTTGGCCAATGGCATCGCATCGCGCAGGCTTAGACCCGCAGCGACCAAGGTAGCCAGAGTGGCAATCACGGTGTCGCCCGCGCCGGTCACATCAAACACTTCGCGCGCTTGGGCTGACACGCTCAACTCGCCTTGTGCATCAAACAAAGTCATGCCTTCTTCGCTGCGGGTGAGCAGCAGGGCGTCGAGCTTGAGTTCTTGGCGCAGGGCGTGGGCTTTTTGCTTCAGCTCGGCCTCGCTGGCCCACTTACCAATGACTTGTTCCAGCTCGGCGCGGTTGGGTGTGATGCAGGTCGCGCCTGCGTAACGCGAGTAGTCGCTGCCTTTGGGGTCAATCAGCACGGCTTTGCCAGCGGCGCGGGCTGCTGCAATCATTTGCGACACATGGGCCAAGCCACCTTTGCCGTAGTCGGAGAACAGCACCACGTTGTGGGCGGGCAGCAGTTGTAGAAATTGGTCGGTCTGCGAGGCCAGCACTTCGTTTTGTGGCGTGTTCTCAAAGTCCACGCGCAGCAGTTGTTGTTGACGGCCAATCACGCGCAGCTTGACGGTAGTTTTGAGCAGGCTGTCACGGCCCAAATGCGGCGCAATGCCGGTCTTGGCGACTAAGTCTTCCAGCAAGTGGCTGGCGTCATCGTCGCCCACGACAGACAAGAGCGAGGCTTTGGCACCCACGCTCACCACGTTGTAGGCCACGTTGGCGCAACCGCCCAAGCGATTTTCTTCGCGCGTGATGCGCACGACAGGCACGGGAGCTTCGGGGCTGATACGGTCAACCGCGCCATACCAATAGCGGTCGAGCATCACATCGCCGACGACCAAGACGTGGGCTTGGCTGAGTTGTTGTTTGGTGATGGTGGTCATAGTTCCTCCACGCGTCGAGCGGGGTAGCTGTCCCAGGCTTGGCAGCCAGGACATTGCCAAAAGTGTTGGGTGGCTTCAAAACCGCAAGCCGCGCAACGGTAACGTTGCAGTGGTTTGGCTGCACGCTCCAGCGCACGTTGCACCTGCGGGTGAAATTCTTCATGTTCGAATTTTTCGTTGGCAATCCACTGCGTGGCAGCAACCAACGAAGGTTCGCGCTCCAAGTGTTTGGCAAACAGACCGCCGGTATTGGTTTCGCCTTGCGCACGGCGCAGCGTGACGATGGCGTTGAGTACATCCAGCGAGGCGGTTTTGGTGTAGCTGGTTTCCAGCAAAGCCAAGGCCTTGGGCATGCAATTCAAGGTTTGAGCCAAAGCCGCGAGTTTGGGGGCCACCAAGGGCAAGGACGAGGGCACTTGCTCGGCCAAGTTGTCCAGCGTGGCATAGGCTTCGGATGCACGGTCAGTTTGTTCGAACGCTTTGGCCAACGCGATGCGCGCACGTGCATTTTGTGGCGCTGCGTCAGTGGCTTGTTTCAACAAGACGATCACTTGGGCGGCGTGTTGCGTCACGTCAAGGCTTTCAGCCTCTTCGCACAGGTAATGCGCCAAGCGACCTTGAAAACTGCCTTGGCCGCTGTTGCCCAATTTCTTGGCAATGACAGAGGCTTTGGCCCAATCACGTGAGCGCTCGTAAATGCTCAGCAAAGCCAAGTGCGCTTGTGCTTGGTGGGCCGTGCCTTCGAGTTTGGTCAGGGCGTCTTCTGCGCGGTCGAGCAAGCCTGCCTTGAGGTAATCCAAGGCAAGGGCGTGTTGGGCGCGGTCATGATCAGCTTGGCTTAAGTCACCTCGTGACAGCAAGTGCTGGTGCACGCGCACGGCACGCTCGTATTCGCCACGGCGGCGGAAGAGGTTACCCAAGGCAAAGTGCAGCTCTGACGTGTCGGGGTCGTGTTGCACGGCCTCGATGAATGCGTCGATGGCTTGGTCTTGCTGCTCGTTGAGCAAGTGGTTCAAGCCTTTGAAATACGCTTTTGGGGTTTGGCGGTTTTCAAGGCGCAGCTGGCGCAAGTCCATGCGCGAGGCCACCCAGCCCAAGATGAAGGCGAGGGGCAAGCCCAGCAAAATCCAGCTGAGGTCAAATTCCATGTGTGGGGTCCGCAGAAGAGGTGGCTGAAGGCGTGTTGTCGGGTGTCGACGGTGTGGCCAATTTGGCCAAGCGTCGGTGCTTCCACCAGCGCGGCACCATGCCAATCACGCCCACCGCCACGCCCATGACGAAGACGGTCAGCAACACCAACACCAACGGCGCGTTCCACGTGGTGCCAAAAAAGAAATGGACCACGGCATCGTGTTGGTTGTTCAGCGCAAAAGCGAACAGGGTAAAAAAAATGGCTGCTTTCAGTAACAACTGAAGCAGCCACATGAGGTTTTTCAAGTTAGCTCCTCTGTGACGAGGACCATTTTAGCCTTGCGGCTCCTTGAAATCACATCGAACTTAACCTTTGGGTGCAGACCCCGCCAACAATTCCTGGGTGCGTGTGTCCACTGCTTCGCGCAGGGCTTTGCCCGGCTTGAAATGGGGCACGCGTTTTTCAGGAATCGCCACGCTTTCGCCGGAACGCGGGTTGCGTCCCATGCGAGGCGGGCGACGGTTGATCGAAAAACTGCCAAAGCCCCGCAACTCAATGCGGTGCCCGCGCACCAGCGCGTCGCTCATCGCGTCAAGAAGCGTCTTGACAGCGAACTCGGCGTCGCGGTGCGTGAGCTGCCCAAAGCGGGCAGCCAGCTCTTCGACCAGGTCTGAACGGGTCATCAGTTGTTGTCGAGCTTAGCGCGCAACAAAGCGCCCAGGCTGGTGGTGCCAGCGTTTTCGCTCTTCGACTGTTGTGACAAGGAAGCCATGGCTTCTTGTTGGTCCACAGCGTCTTTGGCTTTGATAGACAACTGGATGTTGCGGGTCTTGCGATCCACGTTCACCACCACAGCAGTCACTTCGTCGCCGACTTTCAACACGTGGCTCGCATCTTCCACGCGGTCGCGTGAAATTTCGCTGACGCGCAAGTAGCCGACGATGTCTTCGCCGAGGTCGATTTCAGCGCCCTTGGCATCCACAGTCTTGACCTTACCGGTAACGGTTTGGCCTTTGTCGTTGATCGACACGAAGGTGGTGAAGGGGTCTGAGTCGAGTTGTTTGATACCCAAGCTGATGCGCTCGCGGTCCACGTCCACAGCCAAGACCAAAGCCTCAACTTCTTGACCCTTCTTGTATTCGCGCACGGCGTTTTCGCCGGTTTCGTTCCAAGACAAGTCAGACAAGTGAACCAAACCGTCGATGCCGGCAGCCAAGCCCACGAACACGCCGAAGTCGGTGATCGATTTGATGGGGCCCTTCACGCGGTCGCCGCGCTTGGTGTTTTGAGCGAAGTCTTGCCAAGGGTTAGCTTTGCATTGCTTCATGCCCAAGCTGATGCGGCGCTTGTCTTCGTCGATCTCGAGGACCATGACTTCGACTTCGTCGCCCAAGGACACGATCTTGGAAGGAGCGACGTTCTTGTTGGTCCAGTCCATTTCAGAGACGTGCACCAAGCCTTCGATGCCGGGTTCGAGTTCCACAAACGCGCCGTAGTCGGCGATGTTGGTGATCTTGCCGAACAGGCGAGTGCTTTGTGGGTAGCGGCGGTTGACACCCATCCAAGGATCGTCGCCCATTTGCTTGAGGCCCAAGGACACGCGGTTTTTCTCGGTGTCGAACTTGAGGATCTTGGCCGTGATTTCTTGACCCGCTGTGACCACCTCAGATGGGTGACGCACACGACGCCATGCCATGTCGGTGATGTGCAACAGGCCGTCGATGCCGCCCAAGTCCACGAATGCACCGTATTCGGTGATGTTCTTGACCACGCCGTTGACGATAGAGCCTTCTTTCAAAGTCTCCATCAACTTGGCGCGCTCTTCGCCCATCGAAGCTTCCACCACAGCGCGGCGTGACAACACGACGTTGTTGCGCTTGCGGTCGAGCTTGATGACTTTGAATTCCATGGTCTTGTTCTCGTAAGGAGACAAGTCTTTGATCGGACGTGTGTCGATCAATGAACCAGGCAAGAAGGCGCGGATGCCGTTGACCAACACGGTCAAGCCACCCTTGACTTTGCCGCTGGTCGTGCCAGTGACAAATTCGCCAGATTCCAGAGCTTTTTCCAAGCTCATCCACGATGCCAAACGCTTGGCAGTGTCGCGGCTCAAAATGGTGTCGCCGTAGCCGTTTTCAACGCTACCGATCGCAACTGACACGAAGTCACCCGCTTGGACTTCGAGCTCGCCCTTGTCGTTTTTGAATTCTTCGATTGGCACATAAGCTTCGGACTTGAGGCCAGCGTTCACGACGACGTGGTTGTGTTCGATACGAACCACTTCAGCGGTGATCACTTCACCTGTGCGCATTTCGGAGCGCTTCAGGGATTCTTCAAATAGGGCGGCAAAAGATTCAGACATTTATTTCCTTTGTCTTATCACGGGAAAGAGGGCAGCACGATTGCTGCGCCACATGAGGCCTGCGATAAGCGGTGGTGTGTGGCGTGAGCCACGGGTTAAGTTTTAGATCCGTTGGGCCAGTGCGCCAATGCAGCGCGAGAGGAGCCAAACGGGCCAAGGGCGCAGCCCTGTCAAAGAACTTTGCAGCTCTATAAAAAGGGTTGCTTTGCTTGCCACCACGTCAACACTTGGTCTACCGAAGCTTCGATAGAGAGCGAAGAGTTGTCGAGTTGGAAAGCATCTTGTGCCGCTTTCAAGGGTGCCACGCTGCGCGATGAATCGCGTGCGTCGCGTGCCTCTAAATCGGCGCGAAGACTGTCGAGTGTAGTCGAAATACCCTTTGAAATCAATTGCTTATGACGACGCTCGGCGCGCTGCGCGGCGCTGGCGGTCAAAAACACTTTCAAAGGCGCATCAGGGAAGATGACGGTGCCCATGTCACGGCCATCGGCCAAGAGGCCAGGCAGGCGCTGGAAGCTGTGCTGCAAAGCCACCAAAGCAGTACGAACAGCAGGTAAAACAGACACTTTAGAAGCATTCATGCCTGCTTGTTCGGTGCGAATGGCGTCGCTCACGTCTTCGTTACCCAACCACACGGTGTCGCCTTCAAAGCGCACGGGCAGGGTGCGGGCGAGGTCGGAAATGCGGGCTTCGTCGTTGGCTTCTAGCGACAGACCAGCTTTCAGCGCTGCATAGGCGGTCACGCGGTAGAGCGCACCTGAATCGAGGTAGTGGTAGCCCAAGGTCTGTGCCACGCGGCTGGCCAAGGTGCCCTTGCCCGAAGCGGTGGGGCCATCGATGCAAATGACAGGAATGTCTTGGGCGTTGGCGTGGGCGACCGAGAACAAGGCCTCAAAGTAATCGGGAAAAGTTTTGGCCACACACTTGGGATCTTCAATGCGAACCGGCACTTGGTCTGCATTGAAAGCAGCGAGCGAGAAGCACATGGCGACGCGGTGGTCGTCGTAGGTGTGGATGCTGGCGGCTTTCCATTCTTTGGATGGGAGCGGGTAAACCGTGATCCAGTCCGGGCCTTCTTCCACTGTCGCCCCGAGCTTGCGGCATTCAGTCGCCATGGCCACGATGCGGTCGGTTTCTTTCACACGCCAGCTGGCAATGTTGCGCAGCGTGGTGGGGCCGTCGGCATACAGGGCCATCACGGCCAAGGTCATGGCGGCATCGGGGATGTGGTTGCAGTCGAGAGTGATGCCTTTGAGTGGCCAAGCGCCACGCTTGATTTCAAGCCAATTGGGGCCGCTGGTGATCTTTGCGCCCATTTGTGCGGCGGCGTCCATGAAACGGATGTCACCTTGGATCGAGTCTGCGCCCACGCCTTGAATGCGGATGCCGTCACCCTCAGCGATGGCACCCAACGCGATGAAGTAGCTGGCTGAAGAAGCATCCGCTTCGACGTGAATCGTGCCCGGCGACTGGTAGCGACTGCCTGCCGGAATCACAAAACGCTCCCAGCCCTGGCGCTCGATGGCGATGCCGTAGCGTGCCAGCAGGTTCAAGGTGATCTCGATGTAGGGCTTGCTGATGAGTTCGCCCACCACTTCAATGGTGATGGCGCGGTTTTGCGCTGCCAGCGGCAAGGCCATCAGCAACGCTGTCAGAAATTGGCTCGACACATCGCCACGCACGGGGATGGGCTTGTCCAGTTGCAGTGCTGGGTTGCCGATGTGCAGGGGCGGGTAGCCCTCGTTGCCAAGGTAATCGATGGCGCAGCCCAGTTCGCGCAGGGCGTCCACCAAATCGCCGATGGGGCGCTCGTGCATGCGGGGCACGCCCTTGAGCGTGAAGTCGCCCCCTTGAACTGCCAGCGCTGCCGTGAGCGGGCGCATGGCCGTGCCGGCGTTGCCCATGAAAAATTCGATGGCCTCGGTGGGCCATGTGCGTCCGCCCAGACCGGTGATGGTCACGGTGGTGCCTTGCACGTCGACGCCGCAGCCGAGTTGACGCAGTGCGGCCAACATCACACGGGTGTCGTCGGAGTCGAGCAAGTCGTGGACCACGGTGGTGCCTTGGCACAGCGCCGAGAGCAACAACACGCGGTTCGAAATGCTTTTAGAGCCGGGCAGGGTGACGGTGCCAGAGGCGCCTTGCAGCGCGGGGAGGTCGAGGAAGGCGGTGGAGAACATCTATTTGTCTTCAGAAGCTGTGTTGCAAGCGTTGCCCGCTTGCAGCGTCCAAGCCGAGCGCACATCGCTGGCTTGTTGAATCAGGTGTTGCAAGGCTGCGGTGTCGCCTTGCTTCAAGGCGGTTTCAAACTGGTCAAGTGCCGTGCGAAAGTGTGCCACTTGGGTGAGCACTTCTGCATGGTTGGCACTCAAGATGTCGCGCCACACCGATGCGTCGCTGGCGGCGATGCGTGAGAAGTCTCTGAACCCTGGCCCAGCCATGTCCAAGAAGGCCGCACCCTGCGGCTGCGCCATGAGCGCATTGACGGCGGCAAAAGCCAGCATGTGTGGCAAGTGGCTGACGGCTGCAAACGTGGCGTCATGCGCCTCGGGCGTCATGGTGCTCACGTGGCTGCCCACCGCTGTCCACACGTCGTGCGCGGCTTGTAAACGATGGATGCCTGTTTTGGTAAGTGGCGTGAGGATGGTGCGGCGCTCTTGGTACAGCGTGCGTTCAGCGTGTTCGATGCCAGCTACTTCTTTGCCCGCAATCGGGTGGGCTGGCACAAAGCAACTCAGACGTTCGCCCAAGGTGGCTTGTGCGGCGGCAATCACATCGCATTTGGTGGAGCCCACGTCCATCAACAAGGTATTGGTTTGCAGCACATCGCGCATGGCGGCAAAGCTGCTGTGCATGGCACCCACGGGCACGGCGAGTAAGACAAGGTCTGCGCCTTGCACGGCTTCAGCCACACTGGCGCAGGCTTGGTCGATGACTTTGAGTTCAACCGCGCGTTGGCGGGTTTTGTCGGAGGCGCTGAAGCCAACGATGGTTTGCACCAAGTCTGCTTCGCGTAAGGCGAGCGCGAACGAGCCGCCCATCAGGCCACAGCCGATGAGGGCAAGCCGCTGAAACTTCATTCTGAGACGGGGTAAGAACCCAAGACTTTGTAAAACGCGCACAAGCCTTGCAGCTCTTGCAGCGCTGCCGCCACATGGGGCTGACTGACGTGGCCTTGGATGTCGATGTAGAAGTAGTACTCCCACTGACCCGATTTGGCGGGGCGTGACTCAAAGCGCGTCATGGACACGCCGTTGTTTTTGAGCGGCACCAACAAGTCGTGCACGGCACCCGGGCGGTTGGGCACCGACACCACCAAGCTGGTGCAGTCGTTGCCCGATGCGGGGGGCGTGGCCAAGGTTTGCGGCAGCGCGATGACGGCAAAGCGCGTGCGGTTGTAGGCCTCGTCTTGAATGGCATGGTGCACGATGTGCAAGCCAAACTGGCTGGCCGCACGCTCGCTGGCCAAGGCGGCCCATGTGGGGTTGGTGGCCGCCAAGCGCGCGCCTTCGGCATTGCTGGCCACGGCACGGCGTTCGACGTGCGGCAAGTGTTGCGACAACCAGCCTTGGCATTGGGCCAAGGCTTGCGGGTGGGCCATGACCACTTCGATGCCTGCGTCTGAGTTGATTTGACGCATCAAGTTGTGGCGCACCAGCAGGCTGACTTCGCCCACCACATGCACGGGCGAGCGCAAGAACAAATCGAGCGAGCGGGCCACCACGCCTTCGGTGGAGTTTTCCATGCCGACCACGCCGTATTGGGCTGTGCCTGCGGCGGTGGCGTGGAAGACTTCGTCGAAGTTGGCGCAGTAAATCAGGTTGGCGGCGCTGCCAAAAAACTCGATGGCGGCTTGTTCGCAAAACGTGCCTTGCGGCCCAAGCACCGCCACACGCTGGGGTGCTTCAAGGGCTAAACAAGCCGACATGATTTCGCGCCAGATGGACGCAATGTGCTCGTTCTTCAACGGACCTGGGTTGGCTTGGGTGATCTTGTCGATCACTTGTGCCACGCGGTCGGGGCGGAAGAAGGGTGAGCCTTCGGCGCGTTTGATTTCGCCGACTTGTTCTGCCACTTTGGCGCGGTCGTTGACCAGCTGCAGCAGTTGTTTGTCGAGCGCGTCGATTTGCACGCGCAACGCGCCGAGGGCGTCAGACTGAATGGGTTGTTGGCTCATGACGGTTTTAAGCTTGTGTTTTTTCAAACGCTTGCATGTAGCTCACCAGCGCTTGCACGCCTTCGATGGGCATGGCGTTGTAGATACTGGCGCGCATGCCGCCCACCGACTTGTGGCCTTTGAGTTGCAACAAACCTGCGGCTTTGGCGCCGGTCAAGAACGCGTCGTTGCGCGACTCGTCGGCCAAGAAGAAAGGCACGTTCATGCGCGAGCGGCAGTCGTGCGCGACCTTGTTGCTGTAGAAACTGGAGCTGTCTAAGAATTCATACAACAGCTTGGCTTTGGCGATGTTGCGCTGCTCCATGGCCGCCACACCACCTTGGCGCTTCAGCCACTGGAAGGTTAGGCCTGCCATGTAGATGCTGTACGTGGGCGGCGTGTTGTACATCGAGCCGTTGTCGGCCACGGTTTTGTAATTGAAGGCGCTGGGGCAAACTTTGAGCGCGTGGCCCAACAAGTCTTCGCGCACCACCACCAGCGTGACGCCAGCGGGGCCAATGTTCTTTTGTGCGCCACCAAAGGCCACGCCGACTCGTGCCCAATCGACGCTGCGCGACAGCACATGGGACGAGAAGTCGATCACCAGCGGTGCGTCAGAGCCCAAGGCTTTGAGGTCGGGCAGGGTGTGAAACTCCACGCCGTGGATGGTTTCGTTGGTGCACACATGCACGTATTGCGCGCCAGGGCTGAGCTGCCATTGCGCGGGGGCGGGCAGGGTGGTGAAGTGGGTGTCAGCACCGGTGGCGGCCAAATGCGGTGTGCAGTATTTGGCTGCTTCTTTGTACGACTTCTCGCTCCAACTGCCCGTCACCACCACATCGACGGTTTCGCCGCGTGAGAGGTTCAAGGGCACGATCGCGTTTTCAGCCAAGCCACCCCCTTGCATGAACAAGATTTTGAAATTGGCGGGCACAGCCAACAGCTCGCGCAGATCGGCTTCGGCTTGTTCGTAAATGCTGATGAACTCTTTGCCGCGATGGCTCATTTCCATCACGCCCATGCCCGAGGGACGGCCCTGAGCATCAGGCCAGTTGGTCATCTCAGAGGCCGCTTGCTGCAACACCTCCAGCGGCATCGCCGCTGGACCTGCAGAGAAGTTAAAGGGGCGGTTCATGCCTGAATCAACCTTCGTTGGGTGCGTCTGTGCCGCCTTCAACGCTGCCGTCTTCTGCGCCTTCGCTGAAGTGCGCGTTGGCATCGTTTTCGACAATGCGTTGCAAGCCGCTGAGCTTGGCGCCTTCGTCCAAACCAATCAAGGTCACGCCTTGTGTGGCGCGGCCCATTTCCCGAATTTCGGCCACTCGGGTACGCACCAACACGCCGGTGTCGGTGATGAGCATGATTTCGTCGTCGGCTTGCACCAAGGTGGCCGCCACAACTTTGCCGTTGCGTTCAGACTGCTGGATGGCAATCATGCCTTTGGTGCCACGGCCGTGGCGGGTGTATTCGCTGATGTTGGTACGCTTGCCGTAGCCGTTTTCGGTGGCGGTCAACACGCTGGCGCGTGCAATGCTATCGTCAACCACAGTGTTGGGATCTTCTTGCTCAGACACCAACATGGCGATGACGCTTTGTGATTCTTCAATCATCATGCCGCGCACACCGCGGGCGCTGCGACCCAAGGGACGCACGTCGTTTTCGTCAAAGCGCACGGCTTTGCCGCCATCGCTGAACAACATCACATCGTGTTTGCCATCGGTCAGGGCTGCGCCAATCAAGAAATCACCTTCGTCCAAGTTGACGGCGATGATGCCGCCCTTGCGTGGGTTGTTGAATTCGTCCAGCGAGGTCTTCTTGACCGTGCCCATGGAGGTGGCCATGAACACAAATTGGTCTTCAGGGAAGGTGCGTGCTGCGCCGGTGAGGGCCAAGACCACGTTGATTTTTTCGCCCTCTTGCAAGGGGAACATGTTGACGATGGGGCGACCGCGTGAACCGCGTGAACCCGCAGGCACTTCCCACACCTTGAGCCAGTACAAACGGCCACGGTTGGAGAAGCACAGCAAATAGTCGTGCGTGTTGGCGATGAAGAGCTGGTCCACCCAATCGTCTTCTTTGGTTGCCGTGGCTTGCTTGCCGCGACCGCCGCGTTTTTGCGCGCGGTACTCTGACAAAGGTTGGCTCTTGATGTAGCCGCTGTGGCTGAGCGTGACCACCATGTCGGTGGGGGTGATCAGGTCTTCGGTGCCCAAGTCTTGGGCGTTGTGCTCAATCACGCTGCGGCGTGCGCCAAGCTTGCTTTGGCCGAATTCGTTTTTCACCACTGTTAGCTCGTCACCAATGATGGTGGACACGCGCTCTGGCTTGGCCAAGATGTCGAGCAAGTCGTCGATCTCGGCCATCACGTCTTTGTATTCGTTGACGATCTTGTCTTGCTCAAGACCCGTCAAGCGTTGCAGACGCATCTGCAAAATTTCTTGGGCTTGGGTGTCGCTCAAACGGTACAGACCATCGCTGCCCATGCCGAATTCTTTTTCCAAGCCATCGGGACGGTAGTCGTCGGCGTTGATCACGCCGCCATCTGCACGGCTACGGGTGAGCATCTCGCGCACCAGTTGGCTGTCCCAAGACTTGGTCATCAACTCGGCCTTGGCCACAGGGGGCGTAGGCGCGTTGCGGATGATGCGGATGAACTCGTCGATGTTGGCCAAAGCCACGGCCAAACCTTCCAGCACATGGCCGCGCTCGCGGGCTTTGCGCAGGGTGAAGATGGTGCGGCGTGTGACCACTTCGCGGCGGTGACCCAAGAACACCGCAATCAAATCGCGCAAATTGCACAACTTGGGCTGGCCATCAATCAAGGCCACCATGTTGATACCGAAGGTATCTTGCAGCTGGGTTTGTTTGTACAGGTTGTTCAACACCACCTCAGGCACTGCGCCGCGCTTGAGTTCAATCACCAAACGCATGCCCGATTTATCGGATTCGTCTTGGATGTGGCTGATGTCTTCAATCTTCTTCTCGTGAACCAACTCGGCCATGCGTTCTTGCAAGGTCTTTTTGTTCACTTGGTAAGGCAGCTCGTCCACGATGATGGACTGGCGCTGGCCTTTGTCGATGTCTTCAAAGTGGCACTTGGCGCGCATGACCACGCGGCCACGGCCTGTGCGGTAACCGTCTTTGACGCCGCTAATGCCGTAAATAATACCGGCGGTCGGGAAGTCTGGCGCAGGGATGATTTCCATCAACTCATCGATGGTGGCTTCTGGGTTGCGCAACATGTGCAAACAGGCGTCCACCACTTCATTCAAGTTGTGCGGCGGGATGTTGGTGGCCATACCCACGGCAATGCCGGAGGATCCGTTGACCAGCAAGTTAGGAATCCGGCTTGGCAACACCAACGGTTCTTTTTCAGAGCCGTCGTAGTTAGGGCCGAAATCGACAGTTTCTTTGTCGATGTCGCTCAACATTTCGTGAGCGATTTTGGACAAGCGGATTTCCGTGTAACGCATGGCCGCCGCGTTGTCGCCGTCGACCGAGCCGAAGTTACCTTGGCCGTCTACCAACATGTGGCGCAACGAAAAGTCTTGGGCCATGCGAACGATGGTGTCGTACACCGCGCTGTCGCCGTGCGGATGGTATTTACCAATCACGTCACCCACGATACGGGCTGACTTCTTATAAGGACGGTTCCAGTCGTTATTGAGCTCGTGCATCGCGAACAGGACGCGGCGGTGTACTGGCTTTAAGCCGTCACGCGCATCGGGGAGGGCGCGGCCCACAATCACGCTCATGGCGTAATCTAGGTAGCTGCGACGCATCTCCTCTTCTAGGCTGATGGGCAAGGTTTCTTTGGCGAACTGGGTCATGAAAGAGGCCGTAAAGCAGGAAACCGAACATTTTAGGCTGATAAGTCGACCTCCCACTTGTGGCAGCCATGCAACAGCTTTCTGTTTACCTTGTTATGAGTAGAAGTAGTGTGTTTGGGTTATGGCACAATATTTCCAAGCGTCATAGGTAAAAGTACCTGGACTGCCTGAATTCGCAGAGTGGTCTGCGGCTTATAAATCCCTCAGAGGTGAATCATGAAAAACTTGAAGAACTTGGCAGCTTTTGTTGCTACCGCTGCTTTGGCAACTGCTGCTATGGCTCAAAACGTTGACAACTGGCGTAACGCTTCAGGCGACGTGTGGAAAAACTCCACAGGTTTGTGCTGGCGCGATGCCAACTGGACTCCAGCCACTGCCGCTCCTGGCTGTGATGGTGCTGTTGCTGCTACGCCAGCTACCGCTCCTGCTGCTCCTGTTGCTGCCGCTTCTAAAGTGACATACGCCGCCGACGCATTCTTTGACTTTGACAAGTCTGTGTTGAAGCCAGCTGGCAAGGCTAAGTTGGATGACTTGGTTGCTAAAGTCAAAGGTATCAATTTGGAAGTCATCATCGCTGTGGGTCATACTGACTCTATCGGTACAGACGCTTACAACCAAAAATTGTCAGTGCGTCGCGCTGAGTCTGTGAAGGCTTACTTGATCTCTAAAGGCATCGAGAAGAACCGCATCTACACCGAAGGTAAAGGCGAGAAGCAACCTGTTGCTAGCAACAAGACCAAAGAAGGTCGCGCTAAGAACCGTCGCGTTGAGATCGAAGTTGTGGGCACCCGCAAAAACTGATCTAACCTGATCTAAAAAAGAAACCCCGCCTCGGCGGGGTTTCTTTTTGCTTGAACGACAATACATGCCATGCAAACCTCTGCCACTCATACCAACGTTGATCAGGCCGAATTGGCCAAATTTTCAGATCTCGCCCACCGTTGGTGGGACCCTGAAAGTGAATTTCGTCCATTGCACCAAATCAATCCCCTCCGTCTAGAGTGGATCAACAGCATTGCTCCGTTACAAGGCAAAAAAGTGCTGGATGTGGGGTGTGGGGGCGGCATTTTGACCGACGCCATGGCGCGTTCGGGTGCTCAAGCTTTGGGCATTGATTTGGCGACCAAGTCACTCAAGGTGGCGCAGTTGCATGCTTTGGAAGCGCAAACGCCCAACGTGCAATACCGTGAAGTGGCCGTGGAGGCTTTGGCTGCCGAACAACCAGCAAGCTTTGATGTGGTGACCTGCATGGAAATGCTGGAACACGTGCCAGATCCATCGTCTATCGTGCGTGCCTGTGCGCGGTTGGTCAAACCCGGTGGCTATGTGTTTTTCTCGACACTCAACCGCAACGCTAAATCATTTTTGTTTGCCATCGTCGGGGCCGAGTATGTGTTGAACATGTTGCCTCGCGGCACACATGAGTACGCCAAGTTCATCCGTCCCAGCGAGCTGGCGCGTGATTGCCGCGAAGCTGGCCTTGAGTGGCAACACACCCGAGGCATGGAATACAACCCACTGACTCGCCGTTACTGGTTGAGCGCTGACACCAGCGTCAACTACTTGGTTGCCACACAAAGGCCTCTGTGATGCTGAAGAATATTCGTGCAGTGCTGTTCGATTTGGACGGCACTTTGATTGATAGTGCCCCAGACCTGGGCGCTGCTGCCGACAAAATGCGCACAGACCGTGGCATGCCCTCGCTGCCCTACGAGTTGTACCGTCCATTGGCTGGTGCTGGCGCACGTGGCATGCTCAAAGTGGCGTTTGACATGACGCCTGAGCATCAAGACTTCATGGTCATGCGCGAAGAGTTCTTCGCCAACTACGAAACAGCCATGACGGTTCGCACTTATGTGTTTGACGGCGTGGATGATTTGATCGAGCACATCCAGTTGCGCCAAATGCCTTGGGGCGTAGTGACCAACAAAATGGCACGCTTTACCGACCCGCTTACACAGGCCATGCCTTTGTTCGCCAGCGCACGTGCCATCGTGAGTGGCGACACCACACCGCACCCTAAGCCACATCCTGAACCACTGTTTGAAGCCGCACGTCGCTTGGGGCTCCCACCAGAAGTGTGTTTGTATGTGGGTGACGACGAGCGTGACATTGCTGCGGGTCGTGCCGCAGGCATGCCCACAGTGGCCGCCACCTACGGTTATTTGGGCGAAAAGACCGATATCAGCACGTGGGGTGCCGATTTACGCATAGATTCTCCAAATAAGCTCTTGCAATTGCTGGCAGAGGCCTAAAATAGGAGACTTGGGGCTGCACTGGTTTCGACATGGGTTCGGACGCGTGGCAGGGCATGTCGAGGTTCTGATCCTCGTTAATCTTCGGAAAAAAAACTAACTGCAAACGACGAACGTTTCGCACTCGCCGCTTAATCCGGTGAGCCTTGCAACAGTTGGCCGATAGGCTGGGTTAGGGGGTCGCAAGACTTCCTAGCTGCAAGGGAAAACATATGGGCTGGCATCACCTCGGGTACCTTGAGGTGGTGTGAGAAAAAAGGGTACTGGCTGGGTGCGTAGCGTGTCGCTGCGCGACGCACACGGCGAGACTCAAATCAGACGACTACACATGTAGAACTGTACGAAAAAGGCTTGTGGACGCGGGTTCAAATCCCGCCAGCTCCACCATACACGGGGGACAGAACTTTCTCTGTCCCCCTTTTTCTTTGCTTCAAAGCCCTGTATTTGCGGGCTTTCGGCTCATTGCTTGTGGACACACTCGGTCACGTTTCCGTGGTTTCTGGTCGTTACAGGTGAATTTCTCTCTCTTTTCTCTTCAAGCTTGTGGACGTGTCCATGAGCTGAGTCCAGCATTTATGCGGGTTTGAGTTGACGAGTTTGACCTTCTGATTGGTCGGGCAAAGGGGACTTAAAGGCAAGATAGAGAAATTTTTGGACTAAGATTTTTAGGCGAGGTTTCGACCTAAATCCGAGGTTGGACTTCGTGGTGCGCATGACCGCTTAGCAGCGATTGGAGCCGATGAGTTCTGCTAGGCGTCCTTACGCTGATTTCCCGAAAGCGGGCGTTGTGCGCGGCGACCGGTGCTGGTCTGTTTGGCGCCTGTGCGAGGTATAGAGGTCGTAGTACTTCTGCGACCCAGCAGGCGCCGCGCCACCGACCGCTTCCTCATAACCTAGACTAGTGGTCTCGAACTAGAGCGGGCGTCCAGAGGAACTGAGAAAGCCTTCGGCCCATAAAACCTCCTTCGCGTTCCGCCGCCTTAAACTAAAGCATGGCCGACGCGTATCACTATCCCCCAGAGCTTCTATCCCTTCTGGTCGACACTGTTCCTCTTCTCTGCAGAAGCAAGAACGATGTCATCGTTTTTTTCAGAGGTGCGGGCTCACCAGAAAATCTCCTGAAGCCTCTCGTAGATCAGCTTCGAGCTGATGCAAAGTCGTTAAACAAGTATCAGATTGCTCGAACGGTGATCGAGGGATTGAATGCCCGAGGTGATTCCACACTCGCACCTCGCCGTGAGGTCATCAAACGAGTGGTGGAGTTCGAAGACTTCACATCTTGTTGGCCCGAGGATCAACTTAAGGCAAAGGGCGCCGTCTCAGAGGTACGCCGCATCGTAAATGTCAAAGACTCGTTTACGCGCATGAAACAGGAGCGCGACAACGAGAAGTCAGAAGCGCTTGCGGCTGCGCAGGTAGCGCGTGCTGCTGCTCTCTCGCGCAAAAAGGCGATAGGGGAACTACGAGACCAGCTTTTCGCGCTGTTTGCGATGGACGATAAGCCACAGGTACGTGGAAAACAACTCGAACTTGTGCTCAATGGTCTGTTTCGCGCCTACGGCGTACTAGTGCACGAGGACTTCAAGAGACGAGACCCCGATTCAAGCACCGTTCTTGAACAGATCGACGGCGTTATCGTCTTGGATGGCACCATCCATCTTGTCGAAATGAAGTGGCTGAAAGATCCGGTGGGTATTGCAGACTTCTCGCCGCATTTAGTACGGCTTTTTGGTAGAGCCAGTGCAAGTGGGATATTCATCTCAAACAGCGATTTCACACAGCCTGTACTTAAGGAATGTGCGAATGCTCTGAACCAGCGAACGATGTTTCTTTGTTCGCTACAGGAAATTGTTATGCTTCTGCAAAACGAAGCCGATCTACTCGCCTTGCTTCGAAAAAAGTCGCAAGCTGCTGTTGTTGCAAAACAGCCGTTCCTTCGGGTCGTCTAGCGGTAAAGCCAAACTCGCTCAAGCGGCGCGCCAAGGGCAGGCCACCGAGTCCCGCTTTGCTCGAGCACTGAACTGCCGTTTCTCCGCCTGAGAATCGTCCGCTTCTGGCCGGGTCCTGGATTCCCAAGGGGGGCAGCAAGGTGCCGTTGGCCGGCAGGACCACCATGCTGAGCAGCATTGCATCCAAACTGCGAAGCTGAGTCCGAAGTCCCGGACTTCTGGTAGGTTATAAATGGTTCCCTTAGCCCCTCTGAGCGGTGGCATGGGCCCCGCCGTCATAGTTCATCCGCGCTGAGATCGGTCTAGCTGGCCGCGCGGGTGTGAGTATGTTCCGTAGTTGAAGGATATATCGCATGACGCGTTTCGCCGAATGGTGCACGGAGGTCGTTGTTGGGTGCAGTGCGCCGCATAGCCACACGATGCTGACCGCAGATGCATCGAAGTTTGATGCGTCGGTCGCCATCATGGCAGATGTGATGCCAGATCATTTTTTGCCGCCAAGCCGGCTGGCCGAGATGTTCGCTCGCCTGCAGCGGCACGAAGTTGCGGAGTTAATTAAGAACAGGCTGCCGGAAAGCGCGCAGCTCAAGTCTGGCGATCTCGGCGAGGTGTTGTGCACTACTTTCGTCCGTGAGAAGACGCCGTTTACGCTGGGCATCAACCGTCTTCAGTTCAAAGACCACCGAAACATGTCGATGCGGGGCGACGACATGTTGGGTTTTAACTTGAACCCCGTGACCGGCAAGCTCACTTTGCTGAAGGCGGAGTCCAAGAGCAATGCAACCATGCCTGCTGCCACCGTCGCGAAGGCACGAGAGGCGCTGTCTGGCTATGGCGAGCTGCCGTCGCCTCATTCAATGGGATTCGTTGCAGACCGGCTGACAAACCCTGCTGACAAGCCCTTGCGGGACGCAATCGACGACGCCCAGTTGAAGAAGTCGCTGAAGCCCAGCGATGTTACGCACATGCTATTCGCCTTCACGGGCAACGACACGACCACTCTGTTGCAATCCAACTTGAGCGGCTATGCCGGGGGCTCGGTCCAGCACTATGTCGGGCTACGGGTCGCTGAGCATCAGAAGTTCATCAAAGCCGTCTTCGCGGCCGCGGGGGCCTGATGGCATCGACATTGGAGGAACTGCGCTCCAACATTCGTGAAGCGGTTGGGGCGGGTTACCGTCAACAGTTGCTGGCCAGGGGACAGGCGCGCGGCATGATTTGGCGCACGGGGGAACTGCCTATAGATGCGCCGAATTTCAGCCCGCTCCTTTCGGAAGACCTTCTCTCGTTCGGCTACTCTCTGCTACTCCATGGCCTGCGGTATCTGGATCTGGGCGGCGACTTTGAGACTGCGCGCCAAGCCTTCGAGATTGCGGCGGAGTCGATCGAGGCGGTCGTCGCGCGAGGGCAGTTGGACGAGACGCGAGACTTCCACCGTCTAGTTGCAGGAAGCGCCTACCACCTGGGGCGGTTCTCGGCGCGCGCGTACTCACTCCTCAGGGCTGACTTCGAGCAGGCCAACCTGTCGGTTACTGAGCGATGCCTCGCACAACTGGTGCTGCGGGATCTTGCTGGGGTAAACCGCGCAGTCGCTGGCTGGTTTGAGTCGGGCGCGGGTTCCGACGAAAACATCGTTGGCGCGCTGGATCCCCGTTTCGAAGTAGACGGTCAGGGGGCGTCTCTGGAAGACGGCGAAGGTATAGCTGAGGCCCTCATGCTTGGCTTAGAAGGCAACTTCATGTCGGCAATGTCTCAGACGCTGCTCGCTCTGGAGCGGGGCGAACAGCATCTCATCGGCGAAGCACAGGCGCGTCTCAGGCAGGGTCTCTCCGTTGCAGGGGACATGAACTTCGTCAGCCAGTGGTGGGTTCATCGCTTGGCGCTTTACATCGTTGACAGCCTCTGGTCGAGCAGCTTTCACGCGATCCTGCCCATGTCCGGCCCTGATGGTGCAGTCATCGGCGATTGGGCATCGTTGCGAAAACTGTTCATCACCTCACTGCTTTGCCGAGGTCGGTCGGAGATTGAGCTCTGGCCGTCCCAAATTGAAGCGGCAAAGCGTGTGCTGGAGTACGACGCCAATCTTGTGCTGTCACTGCCCACAAGCGCGGGAAAGACGCGCATCGCAGAGCTGTGCATCCTCGCGTGCGTGGCGGCAGGCAAGCGAGTCGTTTTCGTCACGCCTTTGCGTGCGCTGTCCGCACAAACAGAGGTCTCGCTGCGCCGCACGTTTAGCGCGCTCGGCAAAAGCGTCTCAAGCCTCTATGGCAGCATTGGTGCCAGTAGTAGCGATGTCGACACGCTCAGGTCGCGCGACATCGTGGTGTCGACGCCCGAGAAGCTCGATTTCGCCCTTCGGGCCGACCCGACGCTCTTGGACAACGTGGGGTTGGTGGTCCTCGACGAAGGCCACATGATCGGGCTCGGCGAGCGCGAGGTACGCTACGAAGCACAGATTCAGCGGCTGCTTCGAAGGCCTGACGCAGCTTCCCGGCGCATCGTCTGCCTTTCCGCCATCCTGCCTGATGGTGACCAACTCGCTGACTTCACCGCGTGGCTCACCGCCGACCGGCCCGACGGCCTGATCAAGAACGGTTGGCGCCCGACTCGGCTTCGATTTGGTGAGGTTGACTGGAACCAAGAGACCAAGGTCGCGCAGCTGAACGTGGTGGTTGGGGACGAGCATCCGTTCATTCCCAAGTTTGTCGTCGGAAAGAGGACGTCCAATCGTGCAAACGCTGCTATCGTCCCCGGATCGCAGACCGACCTGTGCATTTTTACGGCGTGGCGTCTGATTGAAGATGGTCAGTCTGTGCTTGTATTCTGCCCGATTCGCGTGTCGGTTATGCCGTTCGCCAACCGCATCATCAAGCTAAGCCAAGGGGGTCTGCTCCCGCCGATCATGATGCCTCCGGCCGACGCTATCGCGTCCGCATTGGCCGTCGGTGCTGAGTGGTTCGGCTCGGATCACGATATCTTGAAGTGCCTTCGCATGGGCGTGGCTGTCCACCATGGCGAGTTGCCAACCCAGTTCCGCAAGGAAGTGGAGCACTTACTCAGGGAAGGCATTTTGAAGCTCACGGTGTCGTCACCGACCCTCGCCCAGGGGCTCAACTTGGCGGCCACCAGCCTCATCTTTCACGGGCATTCCAGGCACGGTGAGGCGATCGATGAGTCCGAGTTCCGAAATGTCGTCGGTCGCGCTGGCCGCGCGTATGTCGACATCGAAGGGTTGGTGCTCTACCCGATGTTCGACGAGCACGAGAAGCGGCGAGATGCCTGGAAGCGTCTGATCCGCGGCGACAAACAACGTGAGATGGAGAGCGGAATCTTCCGACTGCTTTACTGGCTACTGGATCGCATGGCCAGGAAGCTTGGGACCAGGGACGTCGATTCCTTGCTTACGTATGTGGCAGGTCAGGGCGCGTGGAGCTTTGCGGCGTTGCCCGGGGAGCGAAAAAGATTAGCAGACGCCGCGGTTGAGGACTGGCCGCGACATCTCACCAGCCTGGACACTGCCATATTCAGCTTGCTTGGAGACGCGCAAGTTGCTGATGAAGATCTCGAGTCAAAGATTGATGAGGTGCTAACGTCATCGCTGCTGATGCGCCGGCTCGCGCGACAGAGTGAAGGTGTTCAAAGGGCGCTGCTTTCTGGCTTGAAGGCCAGAGCGAAGTTGATCTGGACCGTTTCCACTGCGGCGCAACGGCGCGGTTATTTCCTCGCCGGCGTCGGGTTTGAAACGGGGAGAATGCTGGATGAGAAGGCCGATGAGCTTGAGTTCTTGTTGCTCATGGCGAATACCGCTGTAGACGGCGGTAAAGCCGATGAAGCTGTGAAGGCGATCATCGCTTTCGCCGAGATTGCCTTCGAAATCTCCCCGTTCAAGCCGAAGTCGTTGCCGCTAGATTGGCGAAAGTTTCTGGATCAATGGCTGAGGGGAGCGCCAGTTCACGAGTTGGGGGATGACGACGCCGACGATGCGATATCCCTCATCGAGCATGCATTCGTTTACAACTTGCCGTGGGCGATGGAAGCCGTGAGGGTCCGTGCGCAGGCCCATATGACTGTTGTGGATCCATTCGACCCAGACATCGACCTGCTGCCGAATCTGGGCAGCGGCAGCGCTGTAGCTGCAGTCGAGACGGGAACGTTGTCCATTCCGGCTGCGGTGCTGATCAAGGCCGGCTTCGCGTCGAGGCTTGGCGCCATCAACGCAGTGGTTTTTACGGCCGCGGATTTCGACGACGCCCAGGGCCTGCGCGCTTGGCTTGCCTCAGACGCTGTGCTGGCTTGGAGCGCCACTCCCACCTGGCCGACCGATAACTCGCACGAGTTGTGGAAGGAGTTCACTGCCCCGCATGGAGCAGGTAACGTAGCACCGTGGACTACGACGGGCTACACCGGACCGGTCCAGTGGAGCGGTGAAGTACCGATGCCGCCCGGGATGCCCCTGCGTATTGCCGGCTCCGGACCGAAGGCCGGCGTGATTTACAGCAGCGACTACCGAGAGTTGGGCAGAGTTCGCTATCACTTCAATCAGAAGGCCGTCGGCCTCACAGTGGCAACGTCGAACGGTGCAGCAGACCAGATCATGTTCGAATACATCGGACCGAATGACCTGATTCAGTCCTGATGTACCCGCGCCGGATCTAGACATTGGTGCTCGCAGCCATCAAGGAGCCGCGAGTAGCTGAGCCTCAACGGCACCATTTGTCCTAGTTTCTCTTGCATTATTCTTGCGCTGGTGCGGCTAGACCTTAATACGGGGTCTCCTCGTTTTCAGTGCAATAAGTGACGGTACGAAAAGCTAGCACTGGCGCGGAGGTGGTGTTGGTAGATCGTTGATTTCATTGACTTTCCTGTTCACTTTCAAATCTGCGATTCGTGGCGTCAAACCG
The DNA here is from genome assembly GCF_003063475.1 of Limnohabitans curvus. Lineage (NCBI taxonomy): Bacteria > Pseudomonadati > Pseudomonadota > Betaproteobacteria > Burkholderiales > Comamonadaceae > Limnohabitans > Limnohabitans curvus. The sequence goes on along the minus strand of NZ_NESP01000001.1, from coordinate 557,203 downwards.
TGGTCGGTTTCATCCATTGGTGCCAGTTATCGATGCATTTGGCCGCGAAGGCAGGATTTGGTCAGCATAGCGGTCAACCGGGAAGCGAAACACACCCCGCAAGTTGATGCTCTCCAGCCTGGTGGGCGCAATCTTCCCGATCAGTTCCGGTGGAATGACCTGGCGGCGGTTCGACCAGCGATCCAGGACCGCCTGCATCTGTGAGGTATTCCACGCCATCACGATGTTGGCCATCAGGCTCAACGCATCGGCCACAGCCTGCATTTCATCGACACGTTTGGCCTGCGCCGGGCTGATCCGGCCGGTATAAATGGCGCGCTTGAGGGCGTTAACAGCCTCGCCCCGATTGAGCACCCGGCGCAACTCGTTCCTGAAAGCGTCCTTGACAAAGTAGTCAGCCAAAAACGCCGTACGCAGCAACCGCCCCAATTGCACGCCAGCCTCATAGATTGGATCGCCCTGGGCGGCAGAACCGAACCGCGCAAGAGCTGCCACCGCACTGGCATGTCCGCTCATGACCGAGGCTGCCAGGTGCACCAGACTATCCCAATGCTTTTCGATCAAAGCGACGTCGACATTGGCTTCGCACACCGCAGCGATTTCTGCGGGCACTTTGGTGCCGCGTGGCACAAAGAGGTGGCGCTGTTTGAGTTCCTTCAACCGCGGGCAAAGATCAAAACCAAGCAAACGGGCATGTGACATGGCAAAGTCGGTGTAGCCATGGGTATCCACAGCAAGCTGGCTGGTCTCCAGCTTTTCTTGGCGGATGACACCTTCAATGGCCACGCCCGCCTGGCGCTCATTGAGCACAAAGGGCTGCGCATGGAAGATGCCCCACCGGTCTTTTACATGGGAGTAGATTCCAATGGAAGGTGTGTTGCGCCGAGGATCAAGCCGGGCTTGCCACACCCGTTTGGTGGTCTCCATGCTCATCATGTCAGAAGATGCCAAATCGGACCGCCCCCAGGTGGCGGCAATCGGGTGTCGCTGCATGAATTCCAGCACAGCCTGGCAGGCCTGGCTCAGACGCCGTTCGTCCCGCGCCCAGCGCATGGCCTGGCGAATGCTGGTGGCAGACAATTGCGGAATCATGCGCGCGCATTCGACCGCAGTCAGACTGGTGCCGTGGGCCATGATGCCGGCATAGACCATCAGCAGCTCGTCGGTAGAGCGCGGCTCACGTCCGAGCATGATCCAGCTAAAGCGCACCTGGGCGTCAACGGCCAGAATCACTTCCGGCAATTGAACCTCACCGATGCGGTGATCCAAAGCCGCGCGCAGCTTGGTCACTTCTGGGTCTTCGTCCTCTGCGGGCAATGGCGACAAATGGAGTTCATCATCCACGCGCAGTACGCCACTGCGGGCTGCAGCGGCCACCGCATCGACACCGGCAGTTACTCTGGCCAGCAAAGGCTTCAAGAAAGTGGCAGCCTTGCTGGGTAACGATAGACGGGCATAGTGTTTCTTGGACTCTGCCTGCCAACGCTCGTCCGTGAAGAACAAGCGCGCACGACCCCGAAAGCTCAGGCTGTGCTCAATCCAGACCGAGCCATTGCGCACCGCGCGGCGCAGGGCAAACAGGGTGGCCACCTCCAACGCCTGAAACGCCCGTTCCCGGTCTGGGCTGGAGATCGAAACCTGCCAGATCATTCCCAGACTTGGTGCCACCACTTCAACTGGCAGCTTTCTGGATCCTTTGAGATATAAAGCTTGCAGCTTGGCAAGGTACTCGATGGCAGGATGCTCGCCGGTGGCCTGCCAGGGCAGCTTTGCAATGGCGACGAGCAACGACCGCACGGGGCGAATTCCATCAATCAATCCCTCGCGGACCAGGGAGGCCCTGCTCGGTGGTTTGCGTTTCTGGGTTTCGGTGATCAAGGCTTCAAGACGGGCACGCAACTCAGCATCTGGCACCGCACCTTGCGCGCTCAAGGCAACAAGTTCGCCGAGCAGCGTTTTGTACATTGCGGCCCAATTGACGGTAGCGGGGACATCGGCGGCAGCCTGACGCCACAGATCGGCGATCCGGCGCTGCACCATAAGGATCAACTGGTCTGTGGTGGTGAACAGGCAATACCGAAGAAAGCATGCGACCTCCACGGTGCGCGCTGGCTCTTTGATCTTGGCTCCGGCTGAGGGCGGCCTGGAGACAAGTCGGCGCGCGTAGCGGCGCAAGATGAGATCGGGGATGTCTGCCAGGTGCTTATGAACGTCCAGCGTGTAAAGCAGGTCGATGCGCTCCAGTACCTCGCTGATTTGGCGGGTTGAGTGTTTCGCCGGTGCAGCCCATAGCCAACTCTGCTGGGTTTGTCCATCTGGGCGCAGCTCTGAAACTGAGGCTCGCCAGCGATCAAGTGTTGCTGGATCAACGCTGGCGGCGATGGCGGTGCCTGTTTCAACTTCAAGCTGGGCAAGTGCCGCCGCAATCAGTGTCCGAATTGCCCGCTCGTGCACGATCACCAGCTTGTTCTTGTACAGCCATTGACGCGCCCGCACGAGTAGCTGATCGCGGTCGGCGCAGCGCGCCACTTCGTCGCGCAGTTCACGTACCAGTGAGCGGCGCTGGTGCTCGCTCATCCACTGGAATCCAAGGACCGTGCAGGCTACTTGTTGGTGATCGAATAGCGTGCGCCCGCGTTCATACATGGCTCTCAGCGAGGCGACTTCTGGTGCTGCAATGCCAAGCTCGTTGCCAAGGTGGCGCCACAAGGCTACTGGAATTACCCGAAAGGCACCGAGCAAACGCCCACTCATGCGCAGGAAACCAATATGGAGCGCCAGACCAAGCTTGTGGGAATCACCTCGGCGTGCATTGATTGCGTCGCGCTCGGCACCATCGAAGGTGAAAAATGCCTTCATCTCGAAGTCGCTGATATCGCGGGGGAGCCCACGCATCCCCAAAAACGTTGTGTGCCAACCCTGCATCGTGAACCTCAAAAGTGGGAGGCCACCATACCCGTTTACAAAGCGAACAGGAAAGTCAATGAAATCAACGGTCTACCCAGACCACCCCCGCGCCAGTGCTAGCTTTGCGTACCGTCACTTATTGCACTGAAAACGAGGAGACCCCAATACGAGCGCTGAAGACGTAGCGCATAAGACCACCGCTTGTAGGGGCGCAACCGACCGCTTCCTGGTGGCGAACTCGTGAATGCAGTCGTTTAGAGCAAACATCACGTCCAACCATAGCCGACAGATTGGGCTGCTGTTGAAGGAACAGCAGCCGGTCAACGCTACCTTGCTCGAATGACCGCTAGCCGTTGCGGACCCATCGATGTGATCGATAGCGAATGGCTGTAATCAGCCTATTGCAGCCTTTTAGGCGAGTGAGCTGGAGACAGGTTTAGTCTGATCGCCATTATTGGAATTCCAACGGTGAATGTCTCTGAAGGGTTGAAAAATGGTTATCTAAATTAAGTCGTCATCCGTGGTGATAACGGTACTCCTGAGTGAGTCCACTGAACCCATAGGACGTAGCCCTCACATCCTGCACATAGATGTAACTTTCATTGTGCAAGTCACCAAGTAGCGTCGAAAAGGCATCAAACGCTTCCCGGATGTACTGAGCTTTTTCAGCTTTGGTGTTGGTTTCGTCGGTTACTTTGATATCAAAGTAAATACTGCTCTTGCCATGCTCCGCCAACGACTTGCCCGCAACAATCCAGTCTTCCGGGTGGACGTACTCTATGGCTATCGCGGTGACCTCCGGGTCCTTGCGCAAAATTCTGCTGGTAAGCTCCAAGAGGATTTTCGAGATACTCTTTGTCATCTCCTTTGACCGCTGGCCGCTGACTTTTACATTCAAGATTGGCATATGGACTCCTTTAATTAGCTATGCAACTATGTAAACAAAAAATGCTCATTCAAGGCCTGAACGAACACTACGAATCTTCGACACTGTTTCTCCAAATTCAGCCTCGCCCAGAAGCTTTTTGAGCTTGCTGGTCACTGTCCCGCTTGCCTTATTTAATGCAGCATGGATGGCAATGGCATTCTTTGTAGGTTGGATACAGACTTCTCGTCCATCTCCATCGCGCCCACGTCGCTCAATGAGCCCCTTCGTTTGCAGGAAGTCCAATGCGCGTGTCGCGGTAGGTCTGGCTATGGAGAGTTCATCTGCAAGTTCGCGCTGAAGCAATCCAGGTTTGGCAAGTATCACCCGCAGCATGAACGCTTGCGGCGGAGATACCCCAAACATCGAAAATGCTTCCGTCCATTCACGCTCAAGGCGACGAGCCAAAGCGGCGGTGTTGAAATATAAGCAATGATCAAACATCGTAGATAGAATACTTGATTTTGATTAGCTATGCAACTACTTGTTAATTCACCAATACCGTCATTTTTTAATACAGTTAACGCGGATATAGGAGAACCAAATCTGACTGTTGGCTCTTGGCCAAGAATGAGTGCATACGAAAACTTCCGTTCCCCATGAAACTAGGTGATTCAGTAAGCATGCTTAGGACGAAGTCTGCGGCGTTTGTTCCGAAGGTTTTCCATTGCTCATTGGAGATGAGGGTTGAGCGCGATACAGGTAGTTTTTTAAACCCATCAATCGAGCGAATCGCTTTAATCGCTGAGGATGACAAGCTGGAATTTAGCCATGGACTCAGCGACACGCTGCGAATGCACGATTGATTGATTGGTATATCGATGACTGCGCATTCTTCGTGCTGTGATTCATAAATGGCTCGAAATTCGCCCTCTGGTTTAAATCCAGATCTTTTGAGAAAGGGAAGACGGGGAACGGTGAATTCTCGTTTTTTTGCTTCGTTCAATGTGAGGTATTCGACTGTGTCGACAGAAATGCCGATTTGCTGGTTAAGAGCATTCAAAAGCTCTGCACGATCGAAGACGATACAAACTCCGGCAGGACCTTTCGAGAAAACATGCCAGTGGTGATATGTCTCAGGGACTTGTGAAAAACAAAGAGCAAGTAGCGTCGTTAGATTCTTTCGCGCTTTGTATTGCGACATGAAATATGCATCGTTGCGGTCATCCCAAGTTTTGGGATCTAGCAGCGTAATTTTCCTTGTGGAAAGCATGTGCAGCAATGCAGGAAGGTCGGTATAGCGCCTAAGATAATTGGGTACTTTGCTTGCCGCCATTGATTCACCTTGTCGATTTGATATGTAGCGAATCCTCAAAGAGGAGATAGTTTGATTTTTAGAAACTCAACTACCGTGTTTAAGTCTGGTGCATGCAGTTGATTTTTCCTGATGAACGCTTCCCATTGCTTGGTCTTTTGCGCATCTTGACCAAAGCTTGCCGTCAATCCAACTGGAGTGGTTTGGGGCGTTTGTGTATTGCGACGTGCGAATGTTGCGTCAATGGCTTCAGTGAGTACTGCTGAATCAAGCTCTGCGGAATTAAAGATGACCCACATGTCAAAGTAATCTTTGAGCCTTGTATTGACCATACCCAAAGAGACGATGGCTTCATACTTTTCCGCCACGACTGTGTATCTTGGATAGATTCGTAACTTTGGTGCGGGTAGACCTTCGAGCATTACAGGGTAGTCTGCATGTTCAGGTGCTGGAGTGACTGCATCCCCGTAGCCTATGTCGATTTGAACGGGGCATCGTGCTGAGTCAACGTGCCCGATTAAAGTAACTCTCAGGCCGGAGTAGTTGGCTTCTTTTCTGATTTCAGCGACCTTGATGCTGCCAATGTCAAATTGAATTCCGTCATCGCATTCAATGCCGCACATTTCTTGAAATGTGGCGAGTACCAGCGGCTCTTCGGCAAGACCAAACCCGAGCAAGTCGATGTCGCGGGTCGGTCTCATCGGGACATCAAACCACATGTCAAAGAGCAGTGCGCCTTTGAGCAAGAAGTTGTCCTTGTTGGTGGAGACGCTAAGACGATAGAGCATGCGCTCAAGCCCATATCGCGTTAGAACAAGCGAAAAGTCCTGATTCTCGGCCTTGGCTTTTGCGAGCAAGCGAGCGCGAACGGCAGCAGGTGAGTAGTTCATGAGGCAAGTGCTTCTAGGTAGGGGCGCATTACATTTTGTACACGGCACAGCTTGCTGAAGTGCCAAAGCTCATCCATCGTCACGCGCTTGGACGTCCAAGCTTCCTTTAGTGCCTCAAGTGCAACGTCCAGCCCAATTTTGTTCCTGAATTTAAAGCAATCTGCGATCGTTTTGGGAATGCTGGTGATCTTTATCTCAACGCCATCAATTTTCTGTTTCGTGACTCCGGCAGTCATTGTTTCCCCGCCGAAGCGAACGACATGTAGCGGTGGGTAAGACATTTTCGGAATGCGGTCCTTGTTGCCCACGGCAATCCACACCTCATGCGGGGCTTGTGTGGTCAGTCCGTGAAACGACAGGGCTGACAGCAGGCAGACGAGCGTTTTAGGGTGCTTGCTTGTTATTTCCGCAAGGCTTGAGAACTCAGTCTCTTTGCGTTGAGGTGTGGCATAGAGCCCACGGCTTACTTGATGAACGATTCCTTGCTTGGCTAGTCGGGCTAGATACACGCGTGAATAGCCACGTGCCACGGCGTCACTTGGGCGCAGTAGAGCACGACGTTTGATCAGACTAGCTATAGAGGATTGGCGGATCGTCATGGAAAGAATTATCACATAACGTCGGTATTTGTCAATAAATACCGACGTTATGTGACTTTCTTAAAAAGGAAGACCGGCACTACCCCAATGGCGAACTGGAGTTTTCGCATAAGTTCACCAATCAGTTCCTTATCAGTTCTCCATTGATTTCCTGAAATAGAGCCGTTGTCCCTCTACTAAATCAAAGGAGTAAATATGCGGTCTGCAACACCTGCCCGAACCGGGCGTACTTCCCCTCTCGGCATCCCTGGTCAAGAAGCTCTGCCTGCCGAGCGAATGGTCTTCACAGAAGCTGATCTGGCTTCTCGTTGGGGCATGAGTCCCAAAACCCTGCAACGCTGGCGTACTGAAGGTCGTGGTCCTCACTACCTGAAGCTTGGCAAGCGCGTGACCTACACCGTTAATGCGATTGAGGCGTACGAGAACTTCGTGCAACACATTTCGACTTCACAACGTGTCGCAAGCTGAGGAGCCAAACATGAACCACCTCCAACTCCACCAGGCCGCTTTGCCGGACCTCTCGGCCAACCAAATCAGCCGACTCCCCAAAGACCAACTGGCTCAGTTCAGCCATGCGGTGCAAGAACTCCATGACTGGAGTATCCAGATGCGTGGGCGTATTAACCGTGGGCTTGAACAGCGCTACGACGAGCAAATCCGACAAGCCAATAGCTTTGGTGAGGAGGAGTCTGCACGTTTCCGTATTGACGACGGGGACTTGCAGATTGATGTCTCGCAAGCAAAAGAGATCGTCTGGGATCAGGAGCACCTCACTCAAATCGCCGACCGCATGGTCGCAGCCGGGGACCGCGTGCAGGACTTCATGGAAGTTCACTTGTCAGTGTCCGAGGAGGACTATGCCAAGTGGCACCCATTACTGCGAGCAGCTTTCCAGCCCGCACGCCAAGAGCTTGTCATCGAGCCTCAATTCAAGATTCATTGGGTCGGCGAAGTCCAGCTCTGAATCTACCCCTCATTCACACATTCATTGGATTTACACATGTACCCAGAACAACACACCCAAAACGCTCCCAGCAGCTGGAATGATTTCAACGACGCCGAAGCCCAACAAAGTGGCTTTGACCTGATCCCCAAAGGCACCCAAGCTGTGATGCGCATGACCATCAAACCCGGTGGCTATGACGAGCCCGAGCGCGGATGGACGGGTGGTTACGCAACTGCTTCACATGAAACAGGCGCCGTTTTCCTGTCGTGTGAGTTTGTTGTGCTGCACGGCCAGTTCGCCAAACGCAAGATCTGGAGCAATGTTGGCTTGCACTCCAATAAGGGACCTACGTGGGGACAAATGGGGCGCAGCTTTATCAAGGCGGTGCTCAACAGCTCGCGCAACATCCACCCGGATGACAACTCACCTGAGGCGGCGCATGCGCGACAAATCCGAGGTTTTTCAGATCTAGATGGCGTGGAGTTCCCGGCACGCATTGGTGTTGAAAAAGACGGCAAGGGTGAGTTGCGCAACATCATCCGCATGGTGATTGAGCCTGATCACAAGGACTACTCCGATTTGATCTTGGCCAAAGCGCAGGCGATTGCTGGCCCTAGTGGTTCAAACGGAGGTGCCCCCGCTGCGGCGGTTCCTGTGTCGCATATTCCTCCTGCCAATTTGCCGCCATCGAATTACCCGCCCACGGGGTACTCAACCCAAACGCGTGTGCCAAGCACGCAGGGACGTCCTTCATGGGCTCAGTGAGTCAAGTTGTGACACATGGTGAGCAAACGCGCAGTCATGAAGTGTTGGGTGTGCGCACGGCAGGCCAGAGGCTTTGGACATACGGACATTCGATTCAAGGTCGGACGTGCCGCACGCTATCCCGTCGATTGGGTGTTTTGCTCGCAGCGTTGCCAGCGGTGTTTTCACAAACTCTACGAAGCGAGCGTGCGTTTGCTCAACCGTGGCGATGTACGCATCTCGGTGAAGGAGGGCGATGTGATTGATCCTTCCGAAGCTGAGATGGCCGCCATGCGTCGTTGCCTCAAACCCTTGGGCGAGGCAGCGAACGAAGTGGGCATGGACCGCGCGCTGAGTACTTACTCACAGGAGGAGGCCTTGCTCTTGATCAACGCTGTGGTCACCACCTATGTCGAAGCGATGGTGCAAGCGCATGAAGCGAGCAAGTACCCGCCCTTACGGATGCTTGGCCACGAGTCCTAGGCTAGACCTAGATCTAAGCCCCAGACGCAGTAAGAGCTGCTGCGTCTTATTCAATTTTCAAACCTGATGCTGACCACTGCGGTGGTTGGTAGGGAGAGCTTTTGCCATGACAAATCAAACACCACGAAATTCACACACCAACTCAAACTCCTTCGAGACCATGCTCTCGTCTGAGCAAGCTGCCATCGCGTTCAACCTGCCTTTTTACTTTTTCCGCAATCCCTATAAGCGCAAGAAGCTTCAGATCCCGCATTACTACATCAACAAGCTGGTGCGCTATCGCCTCAACGAGTTGCGGGTGTGGCATGCACAACTAGGTGAGCTACTGGCGGCGCAAGCAAAGGAGGCACAGGACCAACTGGCGTCTGAGCCATCTCGCCACTCTCAAGGAGGCGAGGCTGCACATGCTTGATTTCAATGACCCTGCCCAAGAGGCGTTTCGTAAAACGATTCCATCTAAAACGGATAGCTCGCGCGAGAAAGACGACATCCGACAAGCTTTGCTTGAGCACTTGAGCACACTCATTGCTGAGATTTGGCCAGCAGGCAAACGCCGCAACACCAAGTACTTGGTGGGCGATGTGATGGGCGGACCAGGTGACAGTTTGGAGTTGCTGCTCTCAGGCCCCAAGGCAGGACTGTGGACTGACCGCGCAACAGGTGAGGGTGGTGACATCTTCGATCTGATTGCGCGTCACTACCAGCTCAACATCCAGACCCATTTCCCCGATGTGCTCAAACGAGCCAAGGGCTTACTTGGGCGAGTGGATTCACTGCCGCAACGCCCCCCAAGTAAAGACAAAGTCAAAACACCTGCAGTCGATGAACTTGGACCTGCCACTGCTAAGTGGGACTACCAAGATGCATCAGGCAAGCTGATTGCGGTGGTCTACCGCTACGACCCCGAGCCCGGTAAGAAAGAGTTTCGCCCGTGGGATGTGAAGCGTCGCAAGATGGCTCCCCCTGACCCGCGTCCCTTGTTCAACCAGCCCGGTATCTCGTACTCAGAGCGAATCGTTCTGGTCGAAGGTGAGAAGTGCGCCCAAGCGCTGATTGAGTTGGGCGTGTGCGCCACGACTGCCATGCACGGTGCTAATGCGCCCGTGGATAAAACTGACTGGACACCACTTGCTGGCAAGCATGTGCTCATCTGGCCTGACCGCGACAAGCCTGGTTGGGACTATGCGGACCGTGCGTCACAAGCCATCCTGCTCGCGGGGGCACTCAGCTGCGCAATCCTCCAACCCCCTGAGGAAAAACCTGAAGGTTGGGATGTGGCCGATGCGCGCGTCGAAGGGTTTGATGTCGCTGGTTTTATCGCGGCGGGCGACCGCATGCCTGTTGTGCGTCAAGCCGACGAGAACATGGCAACAGACATCGTGGATGGACTGGACTACACCACTGAAGATGGCTTGGCCATGGCGTTTACGCGCCAGTTTGGTGAGGACTGGCGGTTTTGTTCACCATGGGGCAAATGGTTGGTGTGGAATGGCGTGCGCTGGAACATCGACAAGTCGCTCTACGTGCATCACCTGAGTCGAACGGTTTGTCGTGCCGCGTCCTATAAAGCAGACACGCCAAGACTCAAGTCCCGCTTGGCTGGCTCGAGCACCATGTCTGCGATTGAACGCATTGTTCGCACTGACCCACGTCACAGTGCGACCGTTGAGGAGTGGGATGCCGATCCTTGGTTGCTCAATACGCCTGGTGGAATCATTGACCTCAGGCGTGGCGGAATGGGGCCACACAGGCGCGATCGACGCATGACCAAGGTCACCACAGCCACACCCAAAGGTGAAAGCCCCGTGTGGGCTAATTTCCTTGAGAACGTCACAGGGGGCGACAAAGAGTTGCAGCTGTACTTGCAACGCGTGGTGGGCTACTGCCTCACGGGCGATATCAGCACGCACGCCTTGTTCTTCCTGTACGGCACAGGGGCTAACGGCAAGTCCGTGTTCGTCAATGTCATCTCAACCATCTTGGGTGATTACGCGGCCAACGCTCCCATGGACACGTTCATGGAAACACGCTCAGACCGTCACCCAACAGACCTCGCGGGCTTACGTGGTGCACGTTTCGTCTCGGCTACAGAAACCGAGCAGGGCAGGCGTTGGAACGAATCCAAGATCAAAGCCATCACAGGTGGTGACTTGGTGACGGCTCGACTGATGCACCAAGACTTCTTCACCTACCCGCCTCAGTTCAAGCTCTTGATTGCGGGCAACCACAAGCCAGCCATTCGAAACATCGATGAGGCGATGCGTCGTCGCATGCACTTGATCCCTTTCACGATCACGGTGCCTCCTGAGAAACGTGACCCCTTGCTCACGGAGAAGTTGCTCTCTGAGCGCGACGGCATCTTGGCTTGGGCGCTACAGGGTTGTTTGCTCTGGCAGCAGATCGGGCTCAAGCAACCTCTCTCGGTGACCAGTGCCACGGATGAGTATTTCGAGGGCGAAGACGCCATGGGGCGTTGGATGGATGAGCGCTGCAAGCTTGGAGCCAATGACAAAGCGCTGACGGTGACTCTCTTCAACGATTGGAAGCAATGGGCCGAGATGAGCGGTGAGTTCGTGGGCACTCAACGCCGTTTTTCTGATGCGCTCATCACGCGACGTTTCGACAAGTGGCGCAACTCCATGGGCGTTCGGGGCTTTGCGGGTATTGACATCAAACAGCCCACGAATTTCCCGAATCGCAGCTACCCCTACAACGATAACTAGGAGATAAAAATGAAACTAAGGAATTCAAAAATAGGTACTTTGACACTTGCGACACTACTTAACAGTAGTTCTCTACGCGTACGTACATACGCGCATAAAGAGAAGAAATGTTTTAAAACGTCAAATGCGTCATTTGACGCATTTGCCTCCCCATCGGCACATGGATATTTCACGATTGGAGGTGTTCAATGAACATTCCCCAACCGCACTATCCATCGCCCCTTGGGCGCATTCAAGCCAACCCCATGGATGTTGAAGCCACCAAGCGCCAAGGATGGCGAGAGCAACACATCTTGGTCATCTCTGAGCAAGACACACGTCTGAACTTTTTGGAGCGTCAACTCATTCGCAGCATTGGTGAGCGGCTCTACGGCCAATCACACCATGCCTCACCAAACTCACCCAAGAGAGGCCAGCATGGATGAGGTGTGGACGATTGATGTTGTGGCCGAGCGTTTCACGGAAGCGGCACGCACTGCGAGGCGACTGCCTCGAGTGACGGTGCAAGGCTACGTGAGCACTTGGCCTGTGGTCGCGCAAAGTGAACTCGAGGCATATCCCGATCGCGACAAGTTGTATCGATTGCCGCCACCTAGTCCCAAGGACGTGGACCTGATGCTTGAGGTCATGCAGTGGGTACAAGTCTTGGAGTTGGATGAGCGGCACTTGGTGTGGATGCGCGCCAAGCGGTACGACTGGCGAGAGATCGGTAAGCGCTTTGGCTGCGACCGCACCACAGCGTGGAGACGTTGGAAGAGGGACATTCAAGTCGTGACCGACAAGCTCAACGCCAAAGCAAAACCATCTGCGAACCGTTTGTGAGGGTTCTAGCGTGATTTGACGTGAGTAAGCGGCGCAGTTGAATGGGGAGAGGAAATGCGCGGCTTTTGAGCCCAAATCACGCTGCAACATTTCAGCGTTTTGAAGCTACATTTCTGTCTATGGTCGCGGCAGTTGTGAGTCAAGTGAACCCACACAGTGACCGTAAGTGGCTAAGTGAGAAAGAGTAAGTGACTCGTAGCGCGTGACCTCACGAATCCATGCGCCATCTCAGGCACAAAACGCCCAACCACTGGCGTCGATCAAGCCAAGTTACCCCCAACTTCCTGAATTCACGGGTCCTTCCTGGCGATAAACCTATGCGGGGGGCAAAGGCGCGAGATTTCGCTACCGACAGCCCTAAATTCGGGGTACGCAGTACGCACCGGGTACGCACCCAGTGCTCTTCTCAAATGATTTGAACGTCACCTAGCTTGACGTAGTGGTCGAGCTTATCGAGTGGCATGAACACGCTGTGCTCAGCATCTTTCTGGACTTCGAGTTGGCCGTCCTTGGCGGGGCCTGTGACCTCGTAAGTCCCTGCGACTAGTGGTGCAAAGCCTGCATCGCTTCCATCTTTATTTTTCTGACGGGCTAAGACCCCGTTTATGACTTTGATTCGCACTGCAGCTTTTCGTTGTTGTTTGTGAAATTTTACCCAAGGCCCCTATGACACCCGAGATTCGAATGATCGCGGTCGATACGCTCATCCCGTACGCCCGCAATGCCCGCACGCACAACGATGCGCAGGTCGCACAAATCGCAGCATCCATCGCCGAGTACGGCTGGACCAACCCCATCCTCACAGACGGTGAGCGGGGCGTCATTGCAGGCCACGGTCGATTGATGGCAGCCAGAAAGCTTGGCCTTAACGAGGTGCCAGTCATCGAGCTGGCCCACCTGACCCCTGAGCAAAAAAAGGCGTACATCTTGGCCGACAACCGCATTGCGGAAAACGCAGGTTGGGACCAAGAGCTTTTGAAGCTCGAGCTGGCTGAGTTGCAAGCAGCCGACTACGACCTCTCTCTCATGGGGTTTACGGATGACGAGATTGACGAGTTGCTCAATCCGCAAGATGAAGGCGGTGGTTTAACCGAGGATGATGCAATCCCAGAACCACCAGTAGATCCTGTTTCCAGACCTGGGGACTTGTGGATTCTCGGCAACCACCGCCTTCTTTGTGGTGACTCCACGGTGCTCTCGGATGTTGAGCGCCTCATGGATGGCCAGCTCGCAGATATGGCCTTCACAGACCCGCCCTACAACGTGGACTACGGCAACAGCGCCAAAGACAAGATGCGCGGCAAAGATCGTCGAATCTTGAACGATGCTTTGGGCGATGGGTTCTACAAGTTCTTGTACGACGCTTGCCTGAACCTGCTGATCATGACCAAGGGCGCGTGCTACGTGTGCATGAGCTCATCTGAGCTCCACACCTTGCAAAAAGCTTGGCTCGATGCGGGTGGTAAGTGGTCGACCTTTGTGATTTGGGCTAAGAACTCGTTCACGTTAGGACGTGCTGACTATCAGCGCCAATACGAGCCCATCCTCTACGGTTGGAAGCAGGGCTCAGATCATTTCTGGTGCGGTGACCGCGATCAGGCTGATGTTTGGTTTTACAACAAGCCCCGCGTCAATGACCTGCATCCCACGATGAAACCAGTGGAGCTGGTTGAGCGCGCCGTGAAGAACTCATCCAAGAGCCGAGACATCGTGCTCGACTTGTTCGGTGGCTCTGGCACCACAGCAATTGCTTGTGAAAAAACCAACCGACACGCCCGACTCATGGAGTTGGATCCCAAGTTCGTTGATGTGATCGTCAAGCGTTGGGAGGACTTCACGGGCAAGAAGGCAGTCCTTCACCGTGCAGATACGGCAGAGCTTGATACGCCTCAAGTTCTTGTCGAAAACCCTTGAGCGAGTTGACACATGGCCGTGTCAGAATCTCGACCGTTCATCAAAAGGAGAAAAAATTGAACAAGACTGAATTGATCGAGGCGTTGGCCCACGAAACCGAAATGTCAAAGGCCGCTGCTGGTCGTGCAATCGATGCATTGCTTGAAATCATCACCAAGTCTGTTGCTAAGAAGCAAGATGTCCAGTTGATTGGCTTTGGTACTTTCAAGGCCACCAAGCGTGCTGCACGTACGGGTCGTAACCCACGTACTGGCGAAGCATTGAAGATCGCTGCTGCCAATGTGCCTAAGTTCACACCTGGTGCAGCTTTCAAAGCAGCATTGAACAAGAAGAAGTAATCACTTCTCTTGTGCATCGCTCAAGGCGGCAAAGGTTCAGACCTTGCCGCCTTTTCTTTTTACAGCGCTATTGTTTGTGCATGCAATAAGACTTTTGGTGCAACTCTTTCGGTGTATTGCGTTTTGATTTCGTGTACGGTTTTCATGTTGTTTCTCCGTTTGCGTTGCGATGACTCTATGAACGCTCTACCTTGGGCAGAAGTAAAGCGATTCATCAGCCCAGACGTGCGAGGTAGCGAACGCTGTCTCCTCCGGATGGATCGATGAACAAGTAGGGCCTACCGGGTGCACGCACCATCACGCACAACCTGCCATCCCAGTATTCGCCCCCTTTGCCTTTCAGCCAGTCGCGAGATTTGCCTAAGTTCAATTTAAAGCCATCAAATTCTTCGGGATCCATATCCCGAATCTCGGTCACATAGACCGCCTCGACACCGCAAGCAGCAATGTCTTCGATATCTGTGGGCTTACGACCAAAGGGCAGTGGGATGCTGAGCTTTTGAACCTGCAATTCGCGATCATCGAAGTTGATGGTGATGGGCTTGGATTCAATGGTGATGGTGATGGGGTTCATGAGGTCCTCAAACGGTTGTGGTGGTGATGCGGTATTTACGTTCTTGACCATCTGTTTTGTCGGATGCGATGTTCAAGCCCAGTTTCTTTTTCAAAGCCCCGGCCATCGCGCCACGAACCGTGTGCGCTTGCCAGCCAGTGACTTCGACCAGTTGATTCAAGGTGGCTCCATCGGGGCGCTTGAGCAACTCAATCATTTGGGCTTGCTTGCTGTTTTCTCGTGTGCGAGGTGTTGTGGGATTCGCTGGCGCATCGGTGGTATCTGCCGTTGGCGCGTTGACTGCCCCCTTGCGTGGCACACCGAGCGCGTCGTAGCCCTCGGCTGCAATCAACCAGTTGCTGGCGCTCTTGGTGATGAGTGCGCGGTTGAACAATCCGTCGAGCACTTTCTGGCGCGCGCCGCCCTTGATGTTCTCGGGGAACCATTCAATCTTGCCAGCCGTGTGTTGGTGGGCGTGGGCAAGGATGGCTTGCTGGGTGGCTGTGAGTTGTGTGGTCATGTCTTTCATTCCTTTTTCAAATCTTTATCAGTGAGGTGCGTTATGAACGCTTCTATTTCCGATCGAGTCAAGCGAGTTGTGAATCTCTTGCTTGAACTCCTTGTGCTCTTTAAGCCTTCTTTGTCTTCTCCTTCAAAGCCGCCTGAACCCCTGCCTCAAACGCAGACTTCAGAGCCGACTCAATCGCCCAAACCGAAACGTCGTGGAAGTCCAAGCAGTCGCGGTTCTGTGTCTGCAGGGTCTGGACAAAAAAGTGTTTCAAAGCTATCTGCTCCAAAAGCGAAGAGGGCGCGGTGATCGCGTTAGTCGTGGTGTGGTGGTTCATCAATCGCTCCAAAAAAGTTAATCAAATGCGTTAGCGCATGTACGTATGAACGCTCTGTTCGTGAACAAGATCAAGTTGTTCTTTAAGTCAGACTGAACCACTTGGACATGAGTGCGCACTGGCACGCTTTAGTACGCTTATTCACCCGCACGCACTCACAGGACCTCATTCATGAGCCAAAACATGTCCATGCGCGCTTATGCCCGCTACCGTGGAATCTCCGAAGGCGCTGTGCGCAAAGCCATCAACTCAGGACGCATCACGGCCAATGCAGATGGCTCCATTGATGTGGACCGGGCAAACGATGAGTGGCGGCGCAACACCGATGCCGCTCAGCAACGCGGCGAACAACGCCCCGTACCCAACGAGGCGATTGCCAGCGTTCGGGAGACGTTAGGGGATTCATCTGGGGCGCAATCGCCTGCAGCGGGTGGCACCACCTTGCTGCAAGCGCGCACCGCCAACGAGGTACTCAAAGCTCAGACCAACAAGGTGCGTCTGGCGCGCCTGAAGGGCGACTTGGTGGACCGATCCCAAGCGGTGGCCCATGTCTACAAATTAGCGCGCACACAGCGCGATGCGTGGCTGAACTGGCCCGCTCGTGTCTCTGCACAGCTAGCGTCTGACTTGAACGTCGATGCTCACCAAATGCACCAGGTCTTGGAGAAGGCGGTGCGTGAGCATTTGCTCGACTTAGGTGACATGGCGGTGCGAATCGATTGAGGAACACCAATGTGTTTGAACACTACGACGGAATTGATACCATCGCTGAGGCATGGCGCGAGGGACTCACCCCCGACCCATTACTAAGTGTTTCTGAATGGGCTGACCAGTACCGCTTCTTGTCGGGTAAGTCAGCTTCTGAGCCTGGCCGCTGGCGCACGAGCCGCACGCCGTATCTCAAGGAGATCATGGATTGCCTTTCGCCCACCTCACCCGTGGAGCGTGTGGTGTTCATGAAGGGCGCTCAAGTGGGCGGTACCGAGTGCGGTAACAACTGGATTGGCTATGTGATTCACATGGCACCAGGCCCCATGATGGCCGTAGCCCCCACGGTGGAGATGGCCAAACGAAACTCCAAGCAGCGGATTGACCCGCTGATTGAAGAGAGCGAAACACTCTCAGCCCTCATCGCACCTGCGCGTGCCCGTGACTCGGGCAACACCATCCTTGCCAAGGAGTTCCGAGGTGGGGTGTTGGTCCTCACAGGGGCGAACAGCGCGGTAGGCCTGCGCTCCATGCCTGTGCGCTACCTCTTCTTGGACGAGGTGGATGGATACCCCGGTGACGTGGAAGGTGAGGGTGACGCCATCTCGCTGGCGGAGGCTCGTACCCGTACGTTTGCCCGCCGCAAGATTTTGATTGTGTCGACCCCGACCATCTCTGGTGCTTCTCGCATCGAGCGGGAGTTTGAGCAATCGGACCAACGCCACTTCATGGTGCCATGCCCCCACTGCAGGCATGAGCAACGCTTGCAGTTTGAGCGTTTGATTTGGGAGAAGGGCCAGCCGGACTCAGTGCGGTACCTTTGCACAGGATGCGAAGAGCCCATCTACGAACACGCCAAGACCCAAATGTTGGAGCTTGGGCGCTGGGTGGCAACCATTCCTGGTAACGGTCGCACGGCTGGTTTTCATCTGTCTAGTCTGTACAGCCCGGTGGGTTGGCGCAGTTGGGTAGAGATTGCACAGGCGTGGGAGCTGGCGCAAGGGTCAGCAACCGCATTGAAGGCTTTTAAGAACACCGAGCTGGGTGAGACTTGGGTCGAGCAAGGCGAAACGCCTGAGTGGGAGCGCTTGCTTGAGCGACGTGAGTCGTACCGCATGGGCACGGTGCCCTATGGCGCACTCCTGCTTGCAGGTGGCATCGACATTCAAAAAGACCGTATCGAAGTCTCCATCTGGGGCTTTGGTCGGGAGAAGCGCTCTTGGCTCATCGAGCACCGGGTGCTCGAAGGCGATACCGCCCGAGATGATGTCTGGCTGCGTTTGGGGCTCATGCTCCAAGAGAGCTGGACGCACATCAGTGGTGTGCCGATGCGCTTGGTGCGCATGGGGCTTGATACCGGCTATGCAACCCAAGAGGCTTATGCCTTTGTGCGTCGCCAGCATGACCCGCGCTTGTTGCCGATGAAGGGTGTGGCGCGTGGTGCAGCGTTGGTTGGTTTGCCTACTGCTGTGGACATGACTACCAATGGCAGGCGTCTGCGCCGAGGCCTGCGTGTCTATGCGGTGGTGGGTGGCATTGCCAAGTTGGAATTCTTCAACAACCTGCGCAAAACGATTGAGGTCACCGAAGACGGCGAGATTGTGTTCCCCAACGGGTACGTCCATTTGCCGCAAGTCGATGCCGAGTACGTCCAGCAACTGTGTTCAGAACAACTGGTCACGCGGCGTGACCGCAATGGCTTCTCGTTTCGCGAGTGGCAAAAAGTGCGTGAGCGTAACGAGGCCTTGGACTGTTACGTGTACGCACGTGCCGCTGCCAGTCTGGCGGGCTTAGACCGCTTTGAGGAACGTCACTGGTTGGAGCTTGAGCGCCAACTTGGCATTCCGCTGAGCGCTGAGCCACCGGAGTTGCGCATGGACGGACTGTTCCCAGTGCGTCCAGGTTTTGAAACGCCTGAGTTCTTGCAAGGAATTCAAGGTGTGCGGCCACCCAACGGTGACGTGGACTTTGTGGAAGCAGAGCCCAAGGTCGAAGTCCATGCCGAAGAGGAGGTGGACGAACTTGTGGACGACGTTCCATGGCGCAGCCCGCCAGCATTGCCAAACCCTTCAACGCCCACAACTCTCCCAGCCACCCCCGTCGGTGGCTTTTTTATGAACAAAGTCCCCCAGCTCGGCAGGAGGGTCATTCGCAGTAACTGGATGAAGTGATGACGAGCTATACCGAACAACACCTTCAGGCTTTGCGAGAGGCCTTGGCCAGCGGCGAGCATCGCGTGACGTATGACGGCAAGAGTGTCGAGTACCGAAGCGTGACCGACCTCAAGGCGGCCATTGCCGAAGTGGAGTCGAAGATCGCACGTGCAGCAGGTAAGCGCAAGTCGCGCCAGATTCGCATCACAACGTCTAAGGAGTTGTGATGGGCTGGATCAACACCATCAAACGCCGGATGTTTGGCAACACCCCGGTCTATGACGGAACAGGGATGGGGCGACGCGCACTGAAATGGAATCCGGGCAATCCGGGTGCTGTCTCAGCGCTGGCGCTTACCCAAGACCAGTTGCGCACCAAGAGCCGTGACCTTGTGCGTCGCAACGCTTGGGCCGCTGCAGGCATTGATGCCTTTGTGGCCAACGCGATTGGCACGGGCATCAAGCCGCAAAGCATGATTCAAGACCCACCCCAGCGCGAGGCAGTGCATGCCTTGTGGTGGAGTTGGTGTGAGGATGCCGATGCGGCGGGGTTGACAGACTTTTATGGCCTTCAAGGCTTGGCCACACGCGCCATGCTCGAAGGTGGTGAGGCGTTTGTGCGCATGCGCTACCGAAGAGCGGAAGACAACCTGTCGGTGGCTTTTCAGCTCCAAGTGCTCGAAGCAGAACACTTGCCCATCAGCTTGAATCAAGACTTGCCCAACGGCAATGTGATTCGAGCGGGCATTGAGTTTGATCTCTTGGGCCGACGCGTCGCGTACCACCTGTATCGCGCGCACCCTAATGACGGAATGCTTGCGCCTATGTCTGGTACCGGGAGTCTTGATCTGGTCCGGGTGGATGCGGCTGAAATCGTGCATCTGTACCGACCACTTCGACCGGGACAGATTCGGGGTGAGCCTTGGCTGGCAAGAGCGTTGGTCAAGCTCAATGAGCTGGACCAGTACGACGATGCTGAGCTGGTGCGCAAGAAAACGGCTGCCATGTTTGCAGGCTTCATCACCCGCATGGCCCCTGAGGACAACCTCATGGGCGAGGGTGATGCCGATGAAAGCGGTGTGGCCTTGGCAGGCATGGAACCCGGAACATTGCAGATCTTGGAGCCTGGTGAGGACATCAAGTTCTCTGCACCAGCAGATGTGGGTTCGAGCTATGCCGAGTTCATGCGTCAGCAGTTCAGAGCAGTGGCCGCAGCCATGGGCATCACGTTTGAGATGCTCACGGGCGACTTGACCCAAGTGAACTACTCATCCATCCGTGCAGGTTTGTTGGAGTTTCGGCGTCGTTGTGAGACCTTGCAGCACGGCGTGATCGTGCATCAGTTGTGTCGCCCGATCTGGCGCGCATGGATGCAGCAAGCCGTGCTCGAAGGCAAGCTCGATTTGCCCAACTACCGAACCAAAGCGCGCGAGTACCAAGCGGCCAAGTGGATCCCACAGGGCTGGCAATGGGTGGATCCCGAGAAAGAGTTCAAGGCCATGCAGTTGGCCATCCGCTCAGGGTTGATGAGCCGCTCAGAAGCTATTTCGTCCTACGGATACGACGCGGAATCCATCGACCGGGAGATTGCCGCAGACAACGCACGCGCCGACTCGCTGGGCTTGGTGCTCGACACCGACCCTCGCTTGGTCGCGCGCAACGGAGCTACCAACCAAGTGGCACCCACCTACCCACCAGATGTGCCTGATGCGCCGCTGGTGGACCAAGAAACCTAGACACGGTTTTTCATCTCTTAACTCAGAGGTCCTATGACAAATCTTCCGACGATGCCATATCTGGCTTCGCGGGTTTTTGGCACGCCTTTGCTCATTCATCCCCGCAAGCTTGAGGTCATCCTCTCGGTGGTGGGGTCACGAATGGGCATGGTCGTTCCAGAAACCTCAGCGCAGCAGTTAGCTCAATTTTCACCACCCGAGCGCGTGATGCGCACAGACCTTCAAGCGCCCAATATCGCGGTGATCAGTGTGCTTGGAACCCTGGTGCGACGCACGGGAGCCATGGACGCGGCATCGGGTTTGACGAGCTACGCCTCCATCAGCGCGCAAATCAATGCAGCGATCAACGATCCCAATGTGGATGCGGTGCTGCTTGATATTGACTCGCCTGGTGGTGAGGCGGGCGGGGCGTTCGATCTGGCCGATGAGATCGTGAGTGCGCGAAGCTCCAAACCGATCTGGGCTCTGGCCAATGATGATGCTTTCTCTGCAGCGTACGCAATTGCCTGCAGTGCTGAGCGCATCTATCTGACGCGCACAGGTGGTGTGGGCTCCATCGGCGTGATTGCACTGCACGTGGACCAGACGCAGCGCGATGCGCTCGATGGCTACCGATACACGGCCATCTACGCAGGTGACCGCAAAAACGACCTATCGCCGCACTTACCACTCTCCAACGAAGCGTCTACGGCGCTGCAAACGGAAGTGGATCGGCTCTACGAGATGTTTGTCTCGACGGTCGCGAGAAACCGAGGGTTGGATGCGCAGGTCGTGCGAGACACGCAAGCCGGACTCTTCTACGCGGGTGACGCGATTGAGGCTGGGTTTGCTGATGCCATTGGCACGGCAGACGACGCCTTGCGCGCGCTGGCTATGGAAGTTCAACAACGCAAATCTGCCATCGCGCGATCGTTTGGATCGGGGCGCGAGATGGAAGTCTCACTTCCCGATCCAGTTCTTTCCAAGGAGAAATTGATGTCGCAAACATCGCCGCCTGCATCTACCGCTTCGACAGAAGCTGTCCCTGTCACTTCCACCGTTGTGGTTCCTGGGGATGCAAATCCCCAAGAGCCTCATCAGGCCCCACATCAAGAGGTTGAGTTACCTGCTGGCGCTGGTGAACCAACGCAAGAGACCCCTGAGGTTAAGCCCGCTGTTGCCGCAGCATCTGCAGCCAGTCATGACATCCGTAAAGCCAGTGCCAACGTGCTGGCCGTGGCCGAGATGTGCTTGTTGGCTGGTAAGTCAGACATGACATTGTCTGCGCTGGAGCGTGGCTTGAGTGTGGAGCAAGTTCGCAATGAGCTGTTGGCCGCCAAAGCGTCCGATAGCCCCGAGATCAGCTCTCACATCTTGCCGCAAGCCGGTACCCAAACGACGACCAAGCCTGAGCAAAGCCCTGTGGTAATCGCTGCACAGCAGCGTGCCCAAAAACTCGCGGCCAATCGTCCTTCTTACAAATCCAACTAGGAGTTTTAAATGTCGGTTCTCACCAATGAGTTGACCTTGGGCGACTTGCTCAAGTATGAGGAAGAGTCCCTCTATTCCCGCGACCAAGTCACAGTCGCTGCAGGCCAGAACTTGCGCATCGGCACGGTCCTCGGACGCGTTGATGCCAACGGCAAGGTCAAAGCACTCGACCCCGCTGCCACCGATGGCACGCAAATCGCCACGGCTGTTTTGTTGCAGTCCGTGGATGCCACCACAGGCGACAAGTCCAGCGGCATCGCTGCGACACGCCAAGCCATCGTCGCGCACCACGCCCTCGTGTGGCCCGTCGCCATCACCGCCGAAGAAAAAGCGACTGCCACTGCGCAGCTCGAAGCCGTCGGCATTCTCGTTCGTCAAGGAGTCTAAGCAATGAACAATCCTTTCCAGTCCCCCGCGTTCTCAATGACCGCATTGACCGCCGCGATCAACATCTTGCCCAATCAGTTCGGCAAGATTGAACAGATCAACCTCATGCCTGCCAAGCCTGTGCGTTTTCGCCAGATTGCCATTGAAGAGCGTGATGGCGTGTTGAACCTCTTGCCCACATTGCCTGTGGGTGCCCCCGGTACGGTGGGCCAGCGCAGCCGTCGCAAGTTGCGTTCGTTCATGATTCCTCACATCCCACACGACGATGTGGTGTTACCCGAGGAAATTCAAGGTCTGCGCGCTTTTGGTTCTGAGACAGACACCGAGACCGTGGCCAATGTGATGACCGATCACTTGCAGTCCATGCGCAACAAGCATGCGATCACTTTGGAGCACTTGCGCATGGGCGCTCTCAAAGGCGTCATCTTGGATGCGGATGGTTCCGTGCTGTACGACTTGTTTGAAGAGTTCCAGATCACGCCTGCCGTGTTCAATTTCGAACTCAACAAGAAGGACACGGACGTCAAGAAAAAGTGTCTGGACCTGAAGCGCTACTTTGAGCTCAACCTCAAAGGCGAGTACATGACCAATGTGCGTGTGCTGGTGTCTTCGGACTTCTTCGATGCGCTCACCAGTCACCCCAATGTGATCCGTGCATATCAGCTCACCCAAGAGAGCGCCATGTTGCGCACGGACCAACGCTCTGGTTTCACCTTTGCAGGTGTGACCTTTGAAGAGTACTTGGGCCAAGCGACGGACATGTCGGGCAATCTGCGCCGCTTCATTGAGCCCGGCGAAGGTCAGGCGTTCCCTGAGGGCACGCTCGATACCTTTGCCACGTACTTCGCACCCGCCGACTTCAATGAGACGGTCAACACATTGGGCCAGCCGCTGTATGCCAAGCAAGAGCCGCGTGACTTCGGTCGCGGTACGGACTTGCACACGCAGAGCAACCCGTTGCCCATGTGCCATCGTCCGAGCTTGTTGGTCAAAGTCTTAGCCAGCTGAGGGGGTAGTTGATGAGTCGAGATCCTTTCGTTCAGCTCATCTCTCGGTTGTTTCTTCGCTTGGGGACCCCCGCTGTGTACATCACACAAGCGGGGGTCTCCCTCGATGTGCGAGTGATCGCCAAAGCGCCCGATGCAGTTCAAAACTTCGGTCAAACCCATCTGGTGGTTGATACCCAGCGTTTTGAGTTGATGGCATCCGAGGTCAAACAGCCAAGAGAAGGGGACCGATTGGTGTTGGGTGGGACGCGCTATGTCCTTCATGGGGAGCCGCTCATTGACCGTGAGCGGCTCGTCTGGACGGTGAGTGCGTCTATCTGGCCGGAGGATTGACCGTGTCTTCACGACTCGTTGCTGCGCTCAGTGGCAATCTGCAAAAACTCATGGCCGCTGAACTCAAAGCGGCCAGACATGCGGTGACCACAGGTGTGCGTGACGCCACCGAGGGCCTCAAAGGTGAGCTGCGCAGTCAGATCACTGGTGCAGGTCTTGGCGCGCGCCTTGCCAATACGTGGCGAGGTGAGGTGTATCCCAAGGGGCGTGAGAGTCTGGGCGCTGCAGGTTTGGTTTACAGCCGAGCGCCTGTGGTTGTGGCTGCCCATGACGAGGGAGCGTTGATTCGATCGAAGAACGGGTTTTGGCTCTCCATTCCATTGCCTGCGGCTGGCACGGGTCCACGCGGCAAACGCATCACACCGGGGCTTTGGGAGCGCATACGCGGCCAGAGACTTCGATTTGTCTACCGAGCGGGTAAGCCGTCACTCTTGGTGGCGGACAACCAACGTGCAAAAGCAGGCAAGCGGGGTGGTTTCACAAGCGCTTCTGCTTCGGCGCAGCAGTCGGGCAAGGGGCTGGTCAGTGTGCCGATTTTTTTGTTGGTGCCTCAGGCTCAGCTTAAGAAGAAGTTCGATATCAATTCAGCCGTTCAACGCTGGGAATCCCAGCTCATACAAAACGTTATCTCCAACTGGCCCGATGAATGAGGGCAGGAGTTGATTTACAGGAGCAGGCCATGGGCCTGTTTTTTATGTCCAAACGTGAAGAAGCCGTCGGGGCTTTGTTTCAGTTGTTGGGGCAGTTGCCCCTTGGTGGCAATGTCCCTAAGCGCAACAGTGCGCTGCCCGAGCGCATGACAGAGCACGCCATGGTGGTGCTGCGTGATGGCGACATGAATGAAGTCGAGGTGATGCTCTCGCCACTGACCTATCAGTGGGAGCACTCAGCCAATCTGGAGGTGTACGTGAGTCACCCCGATGGCGCGGAGCGAGACGCACGCATGGATGCGTTGCTCAAGCAGTTTTCTGCACTTGTCAGGGCAGACCGAACTTTGGGCGGCGTTGTGGAGTTCATCGAAATTCATCCCCCGAAGTTCGAAGACGTCGCACCCGATGGTGCGGTGGGCATCAAGGCCTGCACCTTGGATGTGGTGATGCATTACGCAAGCAGCGATCCGCTGGCTTGAATCTTTTTGAAACTGGAGAATAACTATGGCCCGTGCCTATGGCGCAAATGCCAGCTTGCTGGCTGCATTCGAACCTTCCTACGGAACGCACCCCAGTGGCACGACCGAGTACTGGAAGCTCCCCTTTGTGTCCACCTCATTGGGGTCTGAACAAGGCCTTATTGCCAATGACCTGATTGGACTAGGACGAGACCCTAGCGCACCCATTCGCGATGTCATCAAGGTCGAGGGCGACATGGTGGTCCCGATCGACTTGCGCAATTTTGGCTTGTGGCTCAAGGCGTTGCTGGGAGCTCCTGTTTCTACAGGCGATGTGGATTATCAGCACACCTTTGGGTCGGGGCAGCCTGTCTTGCCAAGTCTTGCGCTTGAGACGGGCTTGCCTGATATCCCGGCGTACTTTGAGTCGTCGGGCGTGATGGTCAACTCCGTTCAGGTCAAGTTCGCGCGCTCAGGTGCAGCGGATGCGACTCTGGGTTTGATCGCGCAAGGGGAAGTCAAGCAACTGGTGACAGTGGATGCAACGCCGCAAGCCTTAGGCATCACGCGGTTTAACCAGTTCCAAGGTTCGATCAAAAAGAATGGACAGGCGCTTGGCAACGTGGTCGCGGCGCAGCTCACCTATTCAAACAACCTAGCCCGCATAGAAACCATTCGTTCTGACGGAAAAATCGAAGGGGCTGATCCAACGGTTGCCAGTCTGACCGGAAACCTTGAGGTTCGGTTTGCGGACACCGACCTCATCGATGCGGCGACCAACAACGCACCGCTTGAGTTGACGTTCAGCTACGTCATTGATGCCACGAAGAGTTTGACCTTCATCGCGCATGAGGTGTACCTGCCAAAGCCCAAGCTCTCCATCTCTGGGCCTGGTGGCATTCAGGCCACCTTCAACTGGCAAGCCGCCAAGAACACCGCCGCAGGTCGGATGTTCACGGTCATTCTTCATAACGACGTGGCTAGCTATTGAGCCACTCCAAGAGATTCATTTCCATGCTGAAACTCAACTTAAAACGTGAGCCGTATTGGCTCGACTTGAACCATGGCGTACGCGTCAAGGTCAAACCCGCCACCACGGCGCTGGTCATGGCTGCGCGCCATGCGGCATCTGTCATCGATGGCAAAGACCATGCAGCAGCGGGGCAACGCACCGCGACGTTGATCACCGAACTTGCCAAGTTAGCAGTGCTCGCTTGGGAAGGTGTGGGTGATGAAAAGGGTAAGGCCACACCTGTGACCTCAGAGGGCATTGAAGCCTTGATGGAGCTGTGGCCTGTGGCCGATGCATTTGAACGTGAGTATCTGGCAGCGCTTTATTTGCTGGATGCAGAAAAAAACGTCTGAAGGCTCGCACCGAATGGCACTTCGGTGGCGGGCCCATGTACTGCAAAGCGTGCCCGACAACCTGCCCTGAGTGTCCGTACCGATTGAATGCGCCTCAGACCGAAGAAGGCTGGCAGGCGCTGTCGGTACTTGAAGTCTGTGCGGCTCAGCTTCGCATGGCTCAAAACACAGTCATTGGATTGGACTTCAACGCATGGAGGCATGCCAGTGAGGTTTTGGATGCTGATGTCAGTGCTATGTCGCAGCTTTTCCCAGCGATTGAAGCTGGTATCACGGCAGCCATGAATTCTTCAAGCAACGTATCAACAGCAGGTAACTGACATGGCTGAACGCAATCTCGCAATTCGACTCTCGGTGGTGGATGGCGGCAAGGTCAAGGCTGAGTTGTCTGATGTGGGCGAAGCCGGGGAGAAATCCCTCAAGCGTATTGAATCAGCTTCCCACCCCGCATCGTCGGGTTTACAGATCGTCTCCAAAGCTGCCAACGATGCATTCGCCCAAATGGAGGATGCAACGTCGCGTCTTGGCATGCTCGGTACCGTGCTGGGCAAACTCGGGCCCGCAGGTTTGATCGCTGGAGCATCCATCGCAGCCGCAGGCTACGGTATGCACCAGTTGATCGTGCCCGTGGCTGAGGTGGGCGAAGAACTTAACAAGTTGTCTCAAAAAACGGCTGTGTCCGTGGAGGCTTTGTCTGCGCTGCTATATGCGTCCGAGTTGTCGGACGTGAGCACGGAGAGTTTGACCAAGGCCTTGAAGTTCTTGTCGACCGCCATGTTTGACGCGAAAGTCAAAGGCGGCGAGGGCAGCGCAGCGTTACGCGCGTTTGGCATCTCTGCTGTGGATGCGCATAACCAGATTCGCCCGACTGAAGAAGTCTTGCTTGATCTGGCTGACAAGTTCTCTGCCATGCCTGACAGCGCCGAAAAGGCAGCATTGGCTGTGAAGCTTTTTGGCAAGAATGGTTTGGACATGATCCCGATGCTCAACCAAGGGCGTGAGGGCATTACGGCCATGATGGAAGAGGCCAAGCGCTTAGGTTTGGTGATGTCGGCAGATGCAGCCCGTGCATCAGAAGAGTTCAACGACAACCTCAAGCGACTGCACGCGGTCAACGAAGGTGTGCAGCGCCAAATTGGTTCAGCCTTCATTCCAATCTTGGCTGACCTGACTGAGCATCTCTTCATTGCTAAGACGGAGACTGGCGGTTTTAGCAGTGAGCTCATTGCTATCAGCAACAACCGCCAGCAAGTCCTCAACTACCTTGAAGACGTTGCCAAGGGGCTGGGCTTCATCGCCGAATCGGCAGTGCTGGCCAAGCGGGTGATCTCTCAGCCATTCGACAGTTTGTCGGTTGTGAGCAAGGACGTAGAGACTTGGATGAAGAGCGACATGCTGCGTTCGATGAAGTCCATGGGCTACAACGAACAGCAGATTGATGCAGAGATTGCCAAGCTGCAAAGCGCCCGTGACAAGTTTGTCGAATCTGCCAATGACCGGCTGGCACGTATCAATGAGAACCCGGGCTATGTGAACTCCATTGAGAAGTTCTTCGACGAGCAACGTAGAACCGTTCGGGTGATGGGACAGAAGTTTGTCCTTGATACAGCTGAGCAAGCTGCACAGGTCCAAAAGATCTATGACGAGTTCTTGCCAAAGATGCCCAGAAAGGCCCCCACGGGGATGGACCTCTCGGGTTTCGATAAGAACAACGAGGGCTTGCAATTCTTAAAGCAACTCGAGCAACGCTCACTGCGTGTGACGGGGGGTGAAGCCGCTGAGCTCAGAGCCAAAGCGCTGGACTTGGAGAAGAAGGGCTATGCGGGTGTTCGGGCTGAGGCCGAGAAGTACATCCAGGTCATTGAGGCCATGGAGAAACAAAAGGTCTCGGACAAGAAGTTCGATGAGTACGAGAAAGAGCTCCAAAAGGTCTATCAGATCACCGAAGGCTACATCGGCAACAACCGACTCAAACAAGAGGAGCTGGTACTCAAGCGTCAGATGCTTGATGTGGGTGAGGTCGAACGCGCGGGCATGCAAGTGCGCTTCGATTTGGAGAAAGCGGCCTACGCTGCGCGTAAGCAAGCGGATCAAATCACTGATCCGGGGCTTAAGGCCGAAGCCATCGAACTCATCAACCACGCGCTTTCTCGCCAGTTACCTGTGATTGTGGATTTGGCCCGTGCCAATGCGGAGTACCAACGCAGCTTTGATTACGGCATGCGCTCATCTGTTCGCAGCTATGTGGAAGATTCCACCAACGCTGCCAAGCAAGCTGAGCGGGCGGTGACTTCTGCTTTCAAGGGCATGGAGGATGCGCTGGTTCAGTTCGTGACCACGGGCAAGCTCGACTTCAGTAGCTTGGCCAACTCCATCATTGCTGACTTGGTGCGCATTCAGATCCAGCGCATGGTCACTTTGCCATTGGCTGGCTGGTTGGGAGGTTTTGGTTCAACACCTACGCCTGCACCCGGCGGCAGCATCGTTCCAATCGGGGCGACTGACCTAGTGAATCCCTTGGTCGCAGTGGCGCACACGGGTGGCTTGATTGGTTCGGACAGTTTGGCTTCTCGGTCTGTTGGGCTTCACAACTTCGCAGGTGCCACCCGCTATCACACAGGTGGTTTGGTCGATGGTGAGGTGCCCATCATTGCCCAGCCTGGCGAGGCTGTGTTCACGCCGGGGCAGATGCGCGCGCTGGGTGGGGCTCTCAATACCAAAAACCAACCCCAAGTGCGTGTTGCTGTGAACGTGATCAACAACGCTTCGGGCGTTGATGCACGAGTGCAGTCCTCACAACAAGCGGATGGTTCCATGCGTCTAGACATCATCGTTGAGCAAATTGAAGCCCGCATGTCCCGATCGATTGGTCAGGGCACGGGTATCGCGCCAACGCTTGAGCGTCGCTATGGCCTCAACCCTGCCGCAGGAGCAATGCGATGACCAGTAGTTATCCACAGTTCCCGGTGGAGAGGATCCCACTTCCTTCGGTGGATGGTTACACCATTTCACCCGGTGAGGCTGTCATTCGTACGGATATGGAATCGGGCGCAGCTAGATCGCGGCGACGGTTTAGTCAAACACCTGCGCGGGTGAGTGTTCGCTGGAACCTGCGGCCCCTGATCTATGCAATTTTTGAATCTTGGTTCAAGCACGAAATCCTTGATGGCGCTGAGTGGTTCGAGTTGCCATTGCTTGCGGGCATTGGCATGGCCACGACACAAGCGCGTTTTACGAAGGCCTATCAAGCCAAGCTGGTGCGGCGCAACCAATGGGAAGTCAGCGGTGAGCTGGAGATCCGAAATCGTCCTGTCCTGACCCGTGACGCGCTTGGAGTTCTTGTGAACTCTGACTTTGAAGCCTTGGAGCTTTCTATCGACTCGCTCGAATACCTCGTCCAACACCAACTGCCCTCAGAACCCTGGTAACTCAGGTCTGGGGGCTTTCTTTTGAGCCCCCATGAACCTGCAAGAACGCTTAGAAGCCACAGTCAACAAGGCCGAGGTCGATGTGTCTTTGTTACACCAAGTGGTGCACGGAGACAGCCAGACGGATGTTGTCACCGAGGGTGGTCTTGTCAAAACGGTGGCCAAGGCCATCCATCAGGTTGAACTTGATTTGGTGGCGTCCCGCACAGAGCTCACAGCTCAGGTGGGGGAGGCCACAAGGCAAGCTGGCATTTCCACGAGCAGTGCCAATCTCTCTACTTCCAAAGCAGCGGACGCGGCAGCAACGCTGACAGAGGTCAAGGCTAGGGCAGATGCGGCAACCAGTGCCGTGGTGATTCCCACCAAGACGTGGGTGGGAAACGGGACTCAGACAGACTTCGCGCTTGACTATGCGGTGGGTCATCCCGGTGCATTGCAAGTCACTGTGGCCAGTGTGTTGCAAACACCCGTGGATGCCTATTCGCTTTTTGATTCCAGAACGCTGAGGTTTGTGACAGCCCCCTTGAATGGGGTGAGCATCACCGCGCGGATGCTGGATAAAGAGAGCCAGACCGGTGCCGCCGCAGCTATGGATTGGGCGACCAAGACCACGGGGCCTGTGCAGGGCTCTGAGTATTCGGCGAAATACCAAGCGCAGGCAGCGGCCAGCAGTGCAAGCGCATCTAGTGCTTCAGCTTCTGCGGCTGCAACGAGTGCTTCAGCCTCTGCAACTTCCGCCTCCACATCTAGTACCAAAGCCAGTGACGCGGCTACGTCTGCGGGCAATGCAGCAGCTTTAGCTGCAACTGCAACGACACAAGCCAGTGCGGCTACTGGTTCTGCCAATAGTGCGGCTACATCAGCCACTGCTGCTGCCAGCTCCGCGACCACTGCAGCGTTTAAAGCCACCGATGCATCTAGCAGTGCATCGAATGCTTCGAGTTCAGCGAGTGCAGCTGCGACGAGTGCCAATACCGCGCAAGACTGGGCGACCAAAACAAGTGCGCCTGTCAGTGGCACTGATTACTCGGCCAAGTATTACGCCCAGTCCATCACGGCATCTGCGGCAACTGCCAGTCAAAAAGCGAGTGATGCGGCGACGAGTGCCACGGCTGCGGCAGGCTCGGCCACTACTTCTACGACCAAAGCCTCAGAGAGTGCTGCTTCCGCTGGTAGTGCGGCATCGTCAGCGACAACGGCAACGACGCAGGCCACTGCGGCGGCGACATCTGCCACCAACGCAGCATCTTCTGCAAGTGCTGCCTCAGGTTCTGCAAGTACTGCCAGTACCAAAGCAAGTGAAGCGTCTGCAAGTGCCACGGCTGCTGCAAGCTCTGCAACCAATGCAGGTTCTAGTGCAACGAGCGCTGCTGCATCCGCGAGTGCGGCAACAGGTTCTGCGACGATGGCAACGACCAAGGCCTCGGAGGCTTTGGCCAGTGCAAATGCTTCGGCATCCTCTGCGAGTGCTGCTTCAACCAGCGCAACAAGTGCAGCGAGTTCTCTGTCTTCCGCTCAAACGCAAGCCACCAAAGCAGCGGATTGGGCGGAGAAGACAGCGACCACGGTTGACGGAACGGGTTACTCAGCCAAGTACTGGGCAGCGCAAGCGGCAGGTTCTGCCGCAGCGGTGACCACCAACACCATCATTCCTGCTGAGACTTTCACGGGCAATGGTGTGGCGACGGACTTCGCGATCACTCGCGGAGTTTCTTATCCCGGTGCTTTGTTGGTCACGGTCGCGGGAGTGCAACAAGCACCAGTGGATGCGTACACCACGCCCACAACGACCACGCTTCGATTCAGCTCAGCGCCGGGCAATGGTGTTCTCATCAGTGTTCGGTATTTGGATAAAGAAGCTCAGTCGGGTGCCGCTGCTGCACAAGAGTGGGCAACGAAGACGACTGGCACGGTCTCAGGCTCGACGGAGTACTCAGCGAAATACCACGCAGGCGCAGCCGCTGCGAGTAGTGCTGTGGCAACCCAAAAGGCATCGGATGCTTCTGGGTCTGCGACTTCTGCTGCAGCCTCAGCCACGACGGCCACGACCAAGGCATCTGACGCTTCTGCTTCTGCCACTGCGGCTGCGAGCTCGGCGACAACAGCCACTACCAAAGCAGTTGAAGCAGCGGCGTCGGCAACGAGTGCCGCCTCGTCTGCGTCTGCTGCTGCGACTTCCGCAACCGCATCAGCTGCCTCTGCTGCAACGGCGACGACCAAAGCTTCTGATGCAGCAACGTCTGCGGCGACAGCCATAACTAAGGCAACAGAGGCCAGTAGCTCCGCAACTGGTGCTGCAAGTTCAGCAAGTGCAGCGAGTACGTCTGCTTCTCAGGCATCGACCTCGGCCACCAATGCTGCAACAAGTGCCACTGCTTCTTCCACCTCGGCAACCAATGCCCAGACCTATGCCACGCAGGCACAAGCTGCGGCAGCCAGTGCGCAAGGTTCGAGCGTTGCGCCGCAGGTGTTCACTGGAAACGGCAGTGCCACTGACTTTTCCCTCACCACGGCAGCGGCGAGTGTGACCAAGCTCATGGTGACCGTGGCCAATGTCATTCAAGACTCGTTGGACGCGTATGTGTTGGTCAATAGCGGTGCCACCTTGAGATTCACCTCTGCGCCCTTAAACGGGGTACGCATTGTTGTTCGTTATCTGTAGCGCATTCATTTGAAAGGAGGCCTGTGTGCCTATTACCCAAATTCCACCCGAGGGCCTGAAAGACTCGGGTGTATCTGCAGGAACCTATGGGTCTGCTTCGCAAATTCCCGTGGTGACGGTCAACAGCAAAGGCCAAGTGACCTCAGCAGGAACAGCAGCGCTGGACTTGTCGACCAAGATCAACAAGGCAGGCGACACGATGACAGGAACGTTGTCTGTTCCGCGTCTACAAGTCGCCTCCACGGCGAACTACATCGACATGGTCGATACGGACTGGGGCACGCGTTCGTTTCATCACAACCAGGGGCTCATGGGATTTTTGAAATCCGATGGCAACTGGGACATGTACATGAACAACGGTGGCCAGATGTGGACGGCTAACTACGGCTGGTTGCATGACTGCTTTTTCAGCAACGTGAGCAACTGCGTTCGCGTGAATAACAACCCATCTTCTGGTTGGCAAGGTGCCCCCAATTGCCAAATCACTGATAACTGTTACAACTGCGGGGATCAAGCTCCGTACAACTACTACAACTTGATCACCTTGTTTGATAACGGTGGCAACTTGCGGCTCGGCGCCTATGGGACTCGGTACAACTGCAATTGCGATTGCAATTGCTGCTAAGAGGTGAAAACATGAAACTTCACCTGACAACAAAAAACACACCCTTTGCGCTGGATGTCACCTTAGATGGTTCAGTGCTCTCGTTTCGAATTCGAAATGTCATGCAGCGAGAGTTTGTGGGTGATCCAACACAAGACCATGACAGCGGTGGCAAGTTCTTTGATGAATCACTGATCACCGAGTGGCGGGGAGATTGGGGTATTTTTGATGAAGGCGCCTACCAGCGCTCTCTGGACTTGGAAAAGCTCAAATCACATGCTGAGTTTGGCGACCATGCTTCTTTCATGTTGTACGCCCCCAAGGGCTGGGCATCAGAGGGTGCGCGTGAAAGTCTCTTTGATCACACGCCCAATCTGTATGTCGCTACCTTGGCGAGCAAGATGGATGCGCAGGCTTATCACGCCACAGTTGTTCAGGCTCACCCAATTGGCCACATCTTGGTGCCATTCAAAACATCGGAATTCACAGACTGGCTGCTTGGTTTCAATGTGTTCGATCCTGCGCTCGTCAAAACAGAAGGGGACTTGGATACCGAGCCTTGTGTGACATTGGCTTTGGCACGCATGGAGTCTTTACCTGTGGTTCGGTTCACACCCAGTGTTGAATCGGGTGAGGGGCTGATTGTCAATTTCAGACTGGAAGAGTCAGATGGCCAGCCCATTACCCATCACGAAGCGGAGATCTATTTGGATTCAACCGCTGGTTTCTTGCGCGACCGTCGCGTGATGACTGTTGAAGGGGCGGGTAGCACTGTTTTCAAAACAGATGGTCTGAGCTCTGGCGCCGAAGTCAAGATCAAAGTCGGCTTCAAGTACTTCAGTGGTACGGATGACTTGGTTGTGAGCGTCCCATGATCCTTGACCTTTTCCCTATTAAAACAGGGATCTGGTCACTTGGAATGGATGCGGCGTTTGATCAGGGGCTCTATGAAGAGCTCTTGCAATTGAACGCGAGCATGCAAACAGGCGATCAGATCTGGGAACGCAAGGACCACAACATCTTTGACGGACATTCACCGCGCTGCCAGACGTTGCAGACGGTAGTTTTGTCCAAGGTGCAGGAACTGCTTGGCCCAAGCGGGCGATTGATTCATGTGCAAGGGCGAGAGGTTGTTCGTTCTAGCGGCGTCGAAATCATGCCGCACAACGACGAAGACGAATGTGATGTGCAGGCCATCTACTTTCCGTTCGGCCCCGAGCTTGACGCGTCGCTTGGCTTGATGCCGCAGATCAATCAGTTCGCACCCAATGGCTTCGCCATTTGTAACCCCGCCTGGCGCTCGTCCGGGTTTGCTGGGTTGCTCATGCCTTGGGAGTCTCCATCCAAGTTCTGGATCAAACCTCATCGCGGTCTGTTGATCGCCTTTGATGCCAGAGCGATTCATTTTCAGAAACCCTACTTTGGGGAGCAACCGTTCATGAACATTCTTTTCAATATCAAAGTGGAGCGCATCCATGGCTGAGTTCCGTATCTATGTGATCAAGCCAGACGGCGCAGAAGACTCGCTGGTCTACAACAACCAGACTTCGAGTCTTGTTTGGAGCAATGGTCAGTCGGTCGTTCCAGTCAAAGCACGCGCTTGGCGTGATGCGACGGTTGTTGCCAAAGATCAACCTGGTCGCAAAGGTAATGTCCGAGTGCTCAAGATCAGCCTTGGCCTGCTTTGCAATTACGCCTGCACTTACTGCTCACAACGGTTTGTGCCGCATGCCGATCAAACGAATCCAGAAAATGTTGATGCATTTCTTCACTCTCTTGTCGATGCGCTGATTGAACCTCCAGAGCGCATTGAGTTTTGGGGAGGCGAACCACTGGTTTACTGGAAGACCTTAAAACCGCTGGCTGAGCGCTTGAGGGCGTTGACTGTGATTGTCCAAAAATCTTTGTATTTCATTTATATCAGAGGGCAAACCTAGCTGAAGAAAGAGCTCCGAAAATCGGTGGTAATTTGAATTCATTTCATGGTTCCCATTTTCTCAAATCATTCATAGGGCGTATCTATCTAAACCCACAAGGTTGCTTGAGAGTAAGAGATCATTATGTTTGTGCGTGGCTGTTACAAAGATGATGCGTAGATTATATTTTTGTAACCTAAGGGGCCAGTACCAGCTTGACTGAACTCAGCTCCATGTGTGCAGAGAGGCGGGCATAATCGTTAATGAAAGAGAACACCATTTTCGCCGGTGCGTCTAATGAGGTTATCGCTTCGCAATGGAAACGATAGAGGCCCACCGTCAATTACTACGCCTCAAGCGAAGAGCGTTCCCGATCACAGATGCCGAACTGAAGCTCATAGCAAGAGCTGCGATTAACGGAGACAGCAGCCACCCAGTCCAAGGGTACAAAACTCCAGCTGCAACAGGAATCCCCATTCCGTTGTAAAGAAAGGCGAACATCAAGTTTTGCTTCATGTTGCGCACAGTATCTTGTGAAAGCTTTCGAGCGACGGCAATACCGCGCAAGTCGCCCTTCACGAGGGTTACCTGAGCGCTGTTCATAGCAACGTCAGTACCAGTTCCCATAGCTATACCAACATCAGCCTTAGCTAGTGCAGGTGCGTCATTGATTCCATCGCCTGCCATTGCTACGACGCGCCCTTGCTTTTGCAGCTGCTCCACCAGCGCAAGCTTGTCAGCTGGCTTGACTTCTCCATGTACCTCGTCAATTCCAA
This sequence comes from Limnohabitans curvus, assembly GCF_003063475.1. NCBI lineage: Bacteria > Pseudomonadati > Pseudomonadota > Betaproteobacteria > Burkholderiales > Comamonadaceae > Limnohabitans > Limnohabitans curvus. Next base: position 521,607 of record NZ_NESP01000001.1, on the reverse strand, counting down.
GCCGAGCGCCAACGGAGCGAGCTGTGGTCAGACCATCGCCTGTTGCCATGACAATGCGCAGACCTGCCGCCTTCAGAGTTGCCAAGGCCTCAGGCGTGCTTGCCTTAATTGGATCAGACACTGCCAATAATCCCATCAACTGTCCATCGATGGCCAGATGCATCACGCTAGCCCCCTCTGCGCGAAGCGCCTCTGCCTGTGTTACCAATGAATGAACAGACACGCCAAGCTGATCCATCAAGGCTGTATTGCCTAATGCCAGCTGCCGACCGCCTACTTGACCACGCACTCCGATACCAGATCCCGACTCGAAGTTCTCGGGTTTCTCTAAAGACAAATTGCGTTCATGCGCAGCTCTAACGATGGCATCCGCCAGTGGATGCTCACTGCCTTGGTCTAAGCTGGCCGCAAGTCTTAGTACTTCGACGTCATCGAAACCTGATGCTGCGATAGCGCGGTCGAAAGCTGGCTTGCCTTCCGTTAGCGTTCCAGTCTTATCGATGATCAGAGTATCAATTTTTCTCAAGTTCTCAATGGCTGCTGCATCTCGAAAAAGCACCCCATGTGTCGCCCCACGACCAGTGGCGACCATGATAGACATTGGTGTGGCTAGACCTAAAGCGCAGGGGCAAGCGATGATCAAAACAGCCACAGCATTTATCAAGCCGTAGACCCAGCTTGGTTCTGGGCCGAAAACCCCCCACCCCAAAAATGTTAGGACTGATAAAGAAACAACAGCCATCACGAACCAGCCCGCCACGAGGTCAGCCATACGTTGCATAGGAGCCTTGGAGCGCTGTGCTTGAGCAACCATTTGTACGATCTGCGCCAACATAGTGGCCGAGCCGACCTTTTCTGATTGCATGACGAGTGCACCGTTGGTATTCAACGTCGCACCAATCACCTTATCACCAACTCGCTTAGATACTGGCACCGGTTCACCAGTCAGCATAGCCTCATCCACGGCGCTGCCGCCCTCCATGACTACACCATCTACTGGTACTTTTTCACCTGGACGGATGCGCAATAAATCGCCAACATGAACATGGGTCAACGGCACGTCCTCTTCAGTTCCATCGGGTTTGATTCGACGGGCGGTCTTGGGAGCAAGACCGAGGAGTGACTTAATGGCGGCAGAAGTTTGTGATCGTGCCTTTAGCTCTAGGACCTGACCTAAAAGGGTAAGAGAGATGATGACCGCCGTTGCTTCAAAATAGACGGCGACTCGTCCCATTGAGATGAATGATTCTGGAAAAACCTGAGGAGTGACCGTTGCGACCACGCTGTACATAAATGCAGCGCCGGTTCCTAAGCCAATCAGAGTCCACATGTTCGGACTGCGGTTCACAACGGATTGGAATCCGCGAGAGAAAAACGGCCATCCTGCCCATAACACTATTGGCAGTGAGAGCGCCATTTCTACCCAGCTTTGCACTGACATATCGAACCAGTTCAGCCGGTGACCTACCATCGCCAAAAATGTCACGATGACTGTCAGAGGAAGCGTCCACCAGAAGCGCCGCTGAAAGTCCTGTAGTTCTGGGTTTTCATCCTCCTCCAACTCGGGTATCAACGGCTCTAGCGTCATTCCACACTTAGGGCAATTGCCAGGATGGTCTTGCCGAATTTCAGGATGCATAGGACAGGTGTAGATCGCTCCTGCAGCCGTTGGTGATGGATTCACATTTTTAGTGTGCTCTCCCATGTACTGCATAGGATTTGCATCAAACTTTGTTTTGCATTTGGTACTGCAAAAATAAAATGTACCTCCCATGTGTGCTGAATGGTGTTTTGAATCTTCAGTGACTGTCATTCCACATACAGGGTCTTTCAAACTAGCAGACTCGAGGCTGCTGACGCTTGGATCTCGCTGTGAGTTCCCATGATCATGTGAGTGAATGTGGTCATGCGAATATCCGTGCTCGTCGTGTTGATGTGTGCTCATAATATTCTTGAAAAAGGTGTTAGGTCAGCATGACGGGGGCGTCAGATAGTTCGTTGGCAGACTTATCTTTTGAAGGAAAGTGATGGCCGATCACGCTAGCGAGCGCTTCAATTCCTTTCAACGCACCTTTCTCAAATTCAGACTTTGCAAAATTACTCTGCATGTCCTGACAAATGGTTAACCATGATTTCTCACCCGCCTTGGCATGAATGCCTCTGTCTGCAACGATCTCAACTGCGTGGTCTGCAAGTAAGACGTAAATCAATACGCCGTTGTTGCGTTCGGTGTCCCAGACTCGCATTTGAGAGAAGACTTCAATGGCGCGTTCGCGCGATGATTGACCTTTTAATAAATGAAGACTATTCAGGCTACCTTCTATGGCGAAACGAATCTCACCGTCATGAAGCTGTTCACTTTCATGAATGGCATTTTCTATTGCGTAAAGAGTTTTTTGGCTAAAGGCGCGACGCGTTTGCCAATCAGTGAAGAGCAAATGCTCAAGGATGCGTTTTGCATTCATAGTTACCACCTTCCCGAGGCGCCGCCACCGCCGAAACCGCCACCACCTCCTCGGAATCCCCCTCCGCCCGAACCATGTCGACCCGCTCCTGACATCCCGCCTAAGCCATGCAACACCGTTGCTGCGCCAATCAGAGTGGCGAACATGGCCGTAACACCTGCAAAAATGGAGAGGAGCAAGGAACCGACCACCAACCATGCAAGTCCTGTTACTACAGCGCCGGTGATCAGCGATCCACTAATTTTTCCGAACATATTACGTAGTACGCCACCAAGGCTTAACGACAATATGAACAGAAAAGGTAAGAATTGTCTAATGTTCGGGTCGCTACTTCTAGATTGCTTTTGCGGGGGCGGCAACGGCTCACCATCAACAACTCCAATAATTTGCTCAACTCCCGATTGAAGTCCGCCATAGAAATCTCCCTGCTTGAAACGGGGCACAATAAACTCAGTAATGATGCGTTTACTGACAATGTCTGAGAGTGCGCCTTCAAGGCCATAACCTACTTCAATACGCAACGTACGGTCATCCTTGGCTACTACCAAAACAACTCCGTCGTCCACCTTTTGTCGCCCCAGCTTCCATTGCTCAGCAACCCGCAGAGCATATTGCTCAATGCCTTCTGGTTGTGTTGTTGGAATTATCAGAACAGCCAATTGACTGCCATTTCGTGCTTCGAAAGCAGTCAGTAACTGTTCGAGTGTGGATTTTTGCTCTGTCGTAAGCGTACCTGTTTGATCGGTCACATGACCTACCAGAGGCGGTACTGCCACCTGTGCATTTGAAATACACGGAACGATTAGCGCAAGTGTGAGTCCGATGGCAGCGCACCAGCGCTTCATTGCGCCTTTAAAGATCATTTATTGACACCAGGTGCGGTGCTCAGAGGTGGAACAGGCGCATTGTCGAAACTCACAGCAGGCGGTTTAGAAATTTCTTTCTCGTTTTCGACTGTGAAATTAGCTTTCTCTTTGTAACCAAAAACCATAGCAGTAAGGTTCGATGGAAAGGACCGTACTGTCACGTTGTATTCCTGTACCGATTTGATATACCGATTACGCGCGACTGTGATGCGATTTTCTGTTCCTTCCAACTGCGCCTGCAGATCTCTGAATGCTTGGTTCGCTTTTAAATTTGGGTAGCTTTCTGACACAACCAATAAACGCGACAGCGCTCCAGTTAATTGACCTTGCGCCTGCTGAAACTTTTGAAACGCTGCGGGGTCATTGATCAGTTCAGGAGTAGCCTGAACAGACGTGGCCTTGGATCTCGCCTCAACAACCTTAGTAAGTGTGTCTTGCTCAAACTTAGTTTCTCCTTTGACGGTGCTTACTAAATTAGGAACTAGATCAGATCGACGTTGGTATTGATTCAATACTTCCGCCCAACTGGCTTTGATTTGCTCGTCTGTTGTCTGGAAAGTGTTATAGCCACAGCCTGTCAAGCTAAGAGACACGACAGACATAATCAGGATTAAAAGTTTGCGCATTTTGTTCCCTTGAAGTAAACGAGAAGTATCCGACTTAGCCGCAGCAACAGCCGCCGCCTTTAGTTGTCTGACGGCTATGGAAAGCACCACTCTGAATCGGCTGCTCAGACACCACATCTGTTGCGATAGTGGCTGTGTAGTCTTCTTTCGCCAGGGCAGCAATCAATAGCTCACCTCTAACTTGCAAGTCGCCATCTACACGAGCACGTCCGTTTGCAAGATCTACCTCCACATGGTCAACACCAGGAACGGCACCTAATGCTTGTTTGACATGCTTTACGCATTTTCCACAAGTCATGCCTTCGATTTTCAATTCAAGGGTGTTCATTTGCGCCTCCTTCGGAGTTGGATAGATGTTGCTGAACAATAGGCAGGTCGACAGGTTCTAGGGTTTTGATGCAGAAGTTGGCTGGCTGAGATATGGGAAAAAACGTGGTGTTTTTTCCGCATAACGTTCATAGATTTCACCAAATTGAGTTCGCATCTCAGCCTCCTCAGTTACCGCCAGACGACCATACATAAGCAGCAAAATTGGGAACATGGCGAGGGTCAACAATGTGGGCCATTGCAGGAGGAATCCAAGCAAAATCATGACGAAAGCAACATATTGGGGATGTCGAATGCGCGCATAAGGCCCCGCAGTTGCAAGAGAGTTTCGACGTTGGGCGTGATAAAGCACATTCCATGCGGCTGATAACAAGTAGAAGCCATATCCGAGGAAGATGTAACTAGCAATATGTAGGGCCCCAAAGTGGGGATCTCCTTTTTCACCAAGTAGCGTAGACCACAAGTGGCCTGAGTTGTGTGACAGTAGATCAAGACTAGGGAAGCGAGTTTGCAGCCAACCTGACAACAAATAAATCGTCAGGGGAAATCCATACATTTCAACAAACAAGGCTACAACAAATGCAGCAAACGCCCCGAAGGTTCGCCAGTCTCGTCCAGTATTTGGTTTAAAGAAACTGAAGGCAAACATGATGAAGATCGCCGAATTCAGGATTACCAATGACCATAGGCCGTAAGCTGATTCTGTATGGCTCATGATGGCTCTCCTGATTTCTTAGAGTCTGAATTATTTTGTGCATCCGAATTGTTGTGACCATGATGATGGCCATGCCCTCCATGCATGAAAACATGCATCAATGGACAAGCCAGCAACAGTAAAAACGGCAATGCACCCACGACGTGCGCCAAATGTTCTGTTAACAAAAAGTAAGCTGCTACACCGCCGATAACCAACAGTCCGATGGCGTAGCGTGAAGACCAATAGCTAGGTGGGGAGTCTTGCCCCTCGTGTTGGTGTGTCATGAAAACTCCCCTGTGTTGAACGGATTACTTAACTGGTGCGGAAGGCGTACGATCAATCATCATTTGCATCATGGACTCCATCATGTCCATTCGCTTTTCCATCATTTGTTGGCGATCGGCCATATTGCCGGTCATAGCCTTGCCGCCTTGCATGCCGCCCATTTCCTTCATCATGCCCATGCCATCCTGCATCATCTTCATATGTTCAGCCATCAATGCTTGACGCTCCTCTGGCGTTTTGGCAGATGCCATCTTTTCATGCATCGCTTGCATGGCTTTCATTTGCTTATCCATCGATGACATCTTGTCAGCACTCATGGAATTGGAGGGCGATTTCTTGATAGTTACAGCGGGTGAAGCTATCCCCGCTGGGTGGTGATCTTTATGCTCATCGGCGTTTTGAGCCATCGACGCCATCGAGGCGGTAGCCACACAAAGTCCAATTAGAGAGTTGCGAATGTTGAGCATGATTTTCTCCTTACCAAGTTTGAAAATAGCCACTTGCGCAAACCTGTTGATTGCTTAGGTAGCACCACACGTCGATCAAACGTGTTCTTACTGAACTGGCTGGATGTCAGTAACGATCATCTTGCCACCTTCATTGATCACCACAAACTTAATTTTTTCGCCCGGCTTGATGCTGGTCAATAAACTCTTATCTTTAGCAGTAAATACCATTGTCATTCCCGGCATATCCATATGTTTGATTTCGCCGTGTTTGATCGTGACCTTGCCAGTTTCGAGATCAATTTTCTTGACCTCCCCGTCGGTTAAAGACGGCGTCATTTGCGACATGTTCATCTTGCTGTGATCCATGGCAGCTTGGGAAAAACTGCTTAAGGGAAGAACCGCACCAATGGTCAACAGTGAAATTGCAATTTTCGTTTGAATGTTTTTCATATTTTCCTCATGAGTAAGAGTTAAAAACTTTTGATGATCCGTCTTTTTGGATTAGCAAGACTTGATACGCGTCGCGCCTTGCGCCGTAGACAGTACCGTCCATTCCAGGAGATCCGATAGGCATACCCGGAACGGCAAGACCTAACGCTTGTGGTTTTTCTTTGAGTAAACGTTGAATGTCTACGGCTGGCACATGCCCCTCAATCACATATCCACCGACCAGAGCCGTATGACATGAAGCGAACTTTTGAGGCATACCCAGCTGAGCCCGCGCTGCGTTGTTACCTTGATCGTGTACTTTCAAAGAAAAATTATTCTTTTCTAAATGAGCAATCCAGTCTTTGCAGCAGCCACAGTTAGGGTCTTTCCAGACTTGTATAGCTATAGCGTTTGGGCTGGCTGCAATGGCAATTGAGGACGAGCACATTGAAGTTATCCCCAACAATAGCAACCGCCTCATTGAATTTTTTGAACTGTTTTTTTTAGTCATTTCAGAAGCCCTTTCCTGTAATGAAATTACTTCTTGCCAACCTTAATCGCACCCTTCATCCCAGCTTCGTAGTGACCTGGCATCAAGCAGGCAAAATTTACGGTTCCAGTCTTCGTGAATTGCCAAACGATTTCGCCTTGCTGTCCTGGAGATAGTGTCACTTTGCTAGGTTCGTCATGTTCCATATCGGGGAATTTTTTCATCTGCTCCAGATGCTCAAGCAATTCCTTTTGCGTTCCTAAACTCAATTCATGTTTAACTTGACCATTGTTTTTGACGATGAAGCGCACTGTTTCACCCTGCTTCACTTGAATATCAGCAGGCGTGTAGCGCATGTTGTCCGTCATAACGACAGTTACGGTGCGATTTGCTTTTGAAACTACTCCGGGTTTTCCGATCGCCGTTTCTTCGTTGTCGTGGCTATGTCCGCCCGCATGATTACCTCCAGCAAAAGCAGCTCCAGAAAGGAACAGTGCTGAAAGTGCAATAAATTTATGAATGGTTGTGTATTTCATCTGCTTTCTCCGGTTTCAATTTTCAAACTAGTGGTCTTTGTGTGAAGTGGGCTTACGCACCTGAACTTCCGTGGGTTGGGCCGATTTCTGAATACGCGGCATAGATTGCCCGCCTTCGGCTTTGAACCGAGCTGGCTCAGTCAGTGGTCCGCTGTATTCATGCGCCACAGTACCTTTAGGGTGCTTGTACCAACCTGGGTCTTTATAGTCACCAGGCTTTTGATCTTTGCGTACCTTCAAAACACTGAACATCCCGCCCATCTCAACAGATCCAAAGGGGCCCTCACCGGTCATCATTGGTGCAGTGTTGTCTGGAATAGGCATCTCCATTTCTGTCATATCTGCCATGCCTCTCTCCCCCATGACCATATAGTCAGGGATCAGTTTGTTGATCTTTTTTGCGATGCCAGTGTGATCGACCCCTATCAAGGTAGGTACGGCGTGCCCCATGGCGTTCATTGTGTGGTGGCTCTTGTGGCAGTGAAATGCCCAATCGCCTTCCTCGTCAGCGACGAACTCAATCTGTCGCATCTGTCCGACGGCAATGTCCGTCGTAACCTCTGGCCAACGAGTACTTTTTGGGGTGGGTCCCCCATCTGTGCCTGTGATAGTAAATTCATGACCATGTACGTGAATCGGATGATTTGTCATCGTCAGATTTCCAACACGAATTCGCACCTTGTCGTTTAAGCGCACGTTGAGCGTGTCAATGCCTGGGAATATTCGACTGTTCCATGACCAAAGGTTGAAATCAAGCATGGTCATGATCTTGGGGGTGTAGCTTCCAGGGTCAATGTCGTAGGCGTTGAGCAAAAAGCAGAAGTCCCGCTGTACTTCGTCAATCAAGGGGTTCTTTTCCTTTGGGTGGGTGACCCAAAAGCCCATCATCCCCATGGCCATCTGCACCATTTCATCGGCATGAGGGTGATACATGAACGTGCCCGGACGTCTGGCTACAAACTCGTAAACGAAGGTCTTTCCCGGTGCGATTGCGGGTTGATTCAGGCCTGCTACACCATCCATACCATTGGGCAGTCGCTGACCATGCCAATGTATGCTGGTGTGTTCAGGTAGTTTGTTCGTAACAAAAATCCGAATACGATCACCTTCGACCACTTCGATAGTTGGCCCAGGACTTTGTCCGTTGTAACCCCACAGGTGCGCCTTGAATCCTGGTGCCATCTCGCGCACCACCGGCTCCGCAACTAAATGGAACTCCTTGACTCCTTGGTTCATGCGCCAGGGCAAAGTCCAGCCATTGAGTGTGACGACTGGGTTATAAGGCCGACCACTGCTCGGCACTAAAGGCGCCATGGTTTGAGGAGATGTCTGGATAACAGGCTCTGGCAAAGCTGCCATGGCGACTCGACTCACGGCAGTGGCCGCTACAGCGCCACCCGCAATGCCTGCATATTTGAAAAACTCTCTTCTGGATGTCATTACATGGTCCTTTGAATCAATGACCAGCGCCACCAGCGCTTGGCGCGCTGGTTGTTACGGACAGTGAAGTGTTGGTGGGGCGGCCAATCAATGAGGCCTGAAGAGCAGCATCTGCCAACCAGAATTGCTGCTCAGAGTTGATTGCTGCTATCACTGTATTAATTTGGTCACGGGAATCAGCCAATAACTCAAATACTCCAATGATCATTCCGTTGTAACGAAGCTGGTTTTCTTCCGAAATAACCCTTCGCAGAGGTACTACTTCCTCGCGGTAATGCCGAGCTATTTCATATGAAGTTCGGTAGGCAGAATAACTCTCACGCAGGCTTGAACCTGCGGACCGAATCGTCGCTTCTAGCTGATTAGCTGCAGAGATGGTTCGAGCGTTCCATGCATCTCTCTGCATACCACCCCAATCGAAGATGGGCAATCGAATACCAATTTCATAACCACGAGGATCTGATCGGGTGCCTGTTGCATTGTCTATCTTGGTATTGCGACGAGCGGTCAACTCGATATCTGTAAAACTTGTGACATTGCTCAACCCTTGTGACTTCGCCGCTCCTTCCAAAGAGGTCTGGGCAAGTCTAATGTCAATTCTAGACTTGGTCGCTATTTTCCCCACAGCGCTAGGGTCAAGTGCTTGTTTTGGCAAATCAGGCAAGCGCTCTGGTAGCTGAAGCACTTGTGCTTGCGACTCATTCAAACCAAGTAACCGCACCAGCTCCTCTCGTGTTGATGTGGCCTGATGACTGGCTGTTGCCAACCGTGTGGCTGCGTCAGCGTAGAAGGCTTGCTCACGGGCTCGACTGATTCTGTTGAAGTTGCCCACCGACTGCATTCGACGTGCCAATTCAGCACTGGCCTCGGCACTCTCAAGAACCTGTTTTGCGTAGGCTAGAGATTGTTGGGCCGCGACTGCCCGCACCCAAGCTTGTCGTACGCGAGTGACATGATCAACTACTTCGCTGGTTAGGCGTAATTGGGATTGCTCAATACGACGCTCTGCAATTCCTTGGCGAGCGGGTATGGTCAGCACATCAAGGAGCCCAAAGGAAAGTGCGCGGCTTAACTCCAATTCATCACCCGCGACCATCCGCTCAAAGCTGAAAATTGGGTTGGAGATCCGCCCGCTTTGGGCCGCATCCGCTGATTCATACCATCCTTGTGCCAGTAGCGCTTGCAAAGAGTAGCTGTTTACCAAAGCAAGTTGGACGGCCTCTTTCTGTTTTACTGGAGCTGATAACAACTTTGCCGCAACCTCATTTCGCTTTGCGTGATCTTCAGCACTGCGAGCCAAAGCAAGTTGGCCGTCCGTAAACTCGGATGCTTCTTCATTTACCCGTTTGAGATTTTGCTCAACACTGACGCTCGCGCATCCAGCCAAAACAGCTACGGTTATTAGTGAAACGGCTAGTTTGATGCGTCGGGAGGATCTAGCGAGCTTCATGGCTTTCCTTCTTCATGATGACCAGAGTGGCTATCGGTTGATACAGGTGCCATATTCTTTATTTCGTCCAAGGAGGCTTCTTTGGCGTACGCACGCCAGCCTCCAATTTGTCCCACGCGGTCGTTGGCTTCGCGCCAAGACAGCACTTTTTGATCGGAATAGGACTTGTACCCGCTGATCGCAGATTGATAATGCAAGTTAGTAGGCAATGGGCCTCGGCCTGCCTCAGCAGTACTTACTGCGCCAGTCTGCGCCGAGGATATGGTCGCTAGCAAAGCCAGCGACCATAAAAACAACGATCTGGTGTTTTTCAATTCAATCGCGACATTCATAGCATCAGTGCCTTTCGTATTTCACGTGAGTAATTTTGAAGTTTTGTGCCTGACAAAAATCCGTCCAAAAGATTACATATTTGTTATCTTCATGTCAGGTAAGTAGTGTCCCAACGTTTTTCAGAGGAGCGAGAGCTGTTGAGGCTCAAATTCTGAATCTGTGTAGGATGTGTGTGGCGTAAGTAGTTGATTTATTGGGGTTGTTTCGTATCCGTCCGGCGAACCCATCTTGAGGATGTTTTGAGAAGCGGGCATCGTCGCCACGATGGAGGATCGTGGAGACGATGGAACAGTTTTCAATCGGAGCGCGGCCAGGCCGACGCGAGTACAGCAAAGAGTTCAAGGCGGAGCTGCTGGCCAAGTGCCAAGAGCCCGGTGCCAGCATCGGAGGGGTGGCGATCGCGCACGGCCTGCACCCGAACATGCTGCACCGCTGGATGCGGGAGGCCCGACTGGCACGAGCGCTGAGTTGCCGCGCGGATGCCGAGCCGCCTGCGGCGTTCGTGCCCATACCGCTGGCCGCAGTCATCACGCCGTGTGGCAGTGAGCCACCGGTGACAGAAGCGGTGCAGCTGAGGCTGCAGCGCGGCGAGGTGGTGGTGAACCTGCAATGCCCCCTGTCGCAGTGCGGGGCCTTGCTGCGCGAGATCCTGCGGTGACGCAACGACGAAAAGTGCTCAGGGGCAGGAACGCCATGAGTTGAGAGAAAACAAGCTTGCCTTGGTTCATGGCGGTCCTTTGCGTGAAGACGCAAAAGACCATAAGTCATGGAATCGACTTTCAAATCGAGACCAAACTGAAATGCCAAAAACTCAAGGTGAATCATTAACTTACGACATCCTGATGTGAAAACGTTGGGACACTACTGATGTCAGGTGCAAAAAAATTGTCACACTACAGGCTTGAAATGCTGAGGAGCGAAATAAAGTGAAGATTCTGATCGTCGAAGATGAACCTAAGACTGGCGAATACCTGAGACAAGGCTTACGAGAAGCTGGCTTTGTTGTGGATCTGGCGCAAACTGGAATAGATGGCCTACATTTGGCTGAGCAAGGTGACTACGAGTTAGTGATACTCGATGTGATGCTGCCAGGTATCAACGGATGGCAAGTGTTGGAGGCCTTGCGTCAGCGAGGCTTGAAAATGCCAGCTATGTTTCTGACGGCGAGGGATCAAGTTGAAGACAGGGTCAAAGGGCTAGAGCTAGGGGCCGATGACTATATTGTCAAACCGTTCTCTTTTGCAGAGTTGTTGGCGCGTGTTCGCGCCATCTTACGGAGAGGCAAAAGTGGATCTGAAAATACGACTCTGGGGGTGGCCGACTTGGAATTAGATTTGCTGCGCCGGAGAGTTACGCGAGCTGGCAAGCGAATTGACTTAACCGCAAAGGAGTTCGGATTGCTTGAACTCCTGATGCGAAGACAGGGAGAGGTTTTACCTAGATCCCTGATTGCCTCTCAAGTGTGGGACATGAATTTCGACAGCGACACTAATGTTATTGAAGTTGCCATGCGTCGTTTGCGTGTGAAAATTGATGAAGGACAAGAAGTTAAGCTGATTCAAACAGTGCGAGGGATGGGCTACGTAATAGAAGTTCCGGAGACCCATTAAATGTTCAGAAGCCTTTCACTGACAAGTCGTCTAACCATTTTCTTCACGTTGGTTGCAGCGGCAGTCGTTATGGGCCTCGGATGGCTATTAATGAGTGCAGCAGATCGACACTTTTTAGACCTTGATCGTGTTGCTTTGACCGATAAAAGGCAACTTATTGAAGGCATTCTTTCAGACGTGAATTCTGCGGAGGATGCACGCAGGCGACTTGGTGAATCGTTGAATCATCATCATGGGCTTCTTACTTTCATTAGAAGCTCAAGCGGCAAAACGTTATATCAATCTGATGGATTTAATCCTCCCGAAAAATCTCTGCAACATGCTCATACGAAAGACGGGCAAGAATTAAAAACTTGGAGAGATAAAACCACTGAATTTCACGCTGTTGAATTTCAAGCTAAGGCCAAATACGTTCAAGATGAAGATTTCGTGATTTTCTTGGCGATTGATGCCGAGCACCATCAGGAATTTATGAATGAACTAGAACGAAATTTAGCAATGTACGCTGTCTTGGCGACGGTTGTAAGTGGCTTTCTAGGCTGGATCGCGGCTCATCAAGGATTGGCACCACTGCGCGCGATGAAGGCGAGGGCAGCAGAAGTCACTGGCCAACAACTGCAAGAACGCATGCCTGAAGAAGCAGTCCCGATTGAGATGGCAGATTTGGCTCGTGAACTCAATCAAATGCTAGACAGGTTGCAGAATGACTTTCAACGTTTGTCAGAGTTCTCTTCTGATCTGGCTCACGAATTACGTACTCCGATCAGTAACCTGCTCACGCAAACGCAGGTGACGCTGTCAACTAAACGAGATGTAACTACTTACCGTGACGTTTTGGCTTCAAACGCGGAAGAGTTGCAGCGCTTGGGTCGGATTGTGTCCGACATGCTCTTTTTGGCAAAAACTGAGCGCAGTGTTGAATTGCCGCATAAGGAAAAATTTTCAGCCACGACCGAAATTTTGTCTCTGTGCGAATTTTACGAGGCTTTAGCTGAGGAGAAGCATATTTCTCTTTCAACGCATGGGGATAGGGAAATTCTGGGGGATCGGCTGATGTTCCGTCGCGCTATAAGCAATTTACTTTCAAACGCATTACGACACACTCCTGAAGGCGGAGTTGTGACGGTGTCAGTTGTTGATATGGGCTCTATCACAGAGGTAAGGGTTGAAAACACAGGGTCGGAGATCGATCCTCAAGTGCTTCCCCGTTTGTTTGACAGATTCTTTCGGGCTGATCCCGCACGTTCTCACCCCGAATCTGATGGCGCTGGGTTGGGTTTAGCAATCACAAAAGCCATTGCTGAAGTTCATGGGGGTACCGCGACGGTCACGTCAAATCACGGCAGAACAAGGTTTTCCCTTCAGTTTCCACATTTAATGAATGACGTCGGTTGAGCGTATTTGCCAATAATGGATCGAAGGTGGTTACATGCCAAGTGGGTTCCGTCGACCGCCCAAAACCAAATAATGGCCGTACAAATGTAGACCCCGCCATAGGCAGCATACACACGACCGGATGCAGCCTCATGCAGAGTTAAAACCATAGCTTTCTTGATGGGATGGACAAAGACAATGAGCGAAGCTACTGATCAAGATTTCGAAGATGATCCGCTGGACTTATCAAAATATCCATACCTTGGTGCGCCAGACGCACTCGTCATCGCCGCCAGCGACGGGAACGGGAGACTGGTGGATCACTTGCTTAAATCAGGGCATGACATCAATTTTCGTGATGACGAGGGACGCACTGCTTTATACGTAGCAGTTGATGAGACCTACTATGGACTGGCCATTTATCTGCTTGAACATGGCGCAGACCCAAACATTCCAGACAACGAGGGGGACTTCCCTCTAGATATCGCCAAGTACTCGCACCTTTACAGACGAAGTAACGATACAGAAATGGTCGACGCATTAATGAAGGCTGGAGGAAAGTGCAAGGATGGCCCGTCAGCCAGGGAGCCCCTTGATGACAAGATCTATGATGGATTTGCACACGCCAGCGCAATGAAGACCCTTTTTTCCCTGATCGATAAAGCGAAGAAGGATTAGATTCCCATCGATCCAGAAGTATTACCGACCGCACAAACGACAAAATGCCCGGCCTGTCCTAAGACAAGCCGGGCTTCTGTTTAAGGTTCAATTGCTGATTGTTTTTGGTACCACCGCTGCACCTCGAGGAGCATCAGAGTGGTTTGGGCAGCGTCTGACCTGCCCCCTCTGAGCCGTACCAAATCGATGGAACTAAGTTCGCTAATTTTGGAGAATGGCGGATATGAAGACCACACGATTTACCGACGAGCAGATCATCGGATTCCTCAAGCAAGCTGAAGCAGGCATGTCCATCAAGGACATTTGCCGCTCTGGCGGCTTTAGCCAGCCGACCTTTTACAAGTGGCGCTCGCGCTTTGGCGGCATGGAAGCCTCCGATGCGGCCAAGCTGCGCGACCTGGAAGCTGAGAACAACAAGCTCAAGAAACTGCTGGCCGAAGCGCACCTGGACATCCATGCGCTCAAAAGCGTCTTCGGCGTAAAGCGCTAGCCCCGCAGGTCAAACGCGAGGCCATCACCCAGATGATCCAGACCCATCTTCTGTCTGAGCGCCACGCGTGCTGCCTTGTGGGGCTAAGCCGAGACAGTTTTCGCCACCCGCCTAAGCGTGATGCGCTCACGCAGGCGCTGGGCGAACGTATCGTGGACATTGCCCACGTACGCCGAAGATTTGGCTACCGCCGCATCCACGATCTGCTGCGCCCGGAGTTTCCGGGCGTCAACCACAAGCGGATCTACCGCTTGTACAAAGATGCCAACTTGGCCGTAAGAAGGCGCAAGAAGGCCAAGCGCCCACCGTGTGAGCGGGTGCCCTTGCAACTGGCGCAAAAGGTCAACGATGTTTGGAGCATGGATTTCGTCTCGGACAGCTTGTCCAATGGCAGGCGCATCAAGTGCCTGACTGTGGCCGATGACTTCAGCCACGAGTGCGTGGACATTGCCGTGGACTACGGGATCTCGGGGCAATACGTGACACGCTTGCTCGACCAAGCGGCCACCTTCAGAGGCTACCCACTGGCCGTGAGAACGGACAACGGTCCAGAGTTCACAAGCCGGGCCTTTATGGCTTGGGCCACAGCACATGGCGTGCGGCACATCTTGACCCAGCCGGGCAGGCCGATGCAAAACGGCTACATCGAGAGTTTCAACGGCAAGTTTCGAGATGAATGCTTGAACGAGCAGTGGTTCTTGAGCTTGCCCCAAGCCAGGCAGTGCATTGCCGATTGGCGCCAGGACTACAACGAAGTCAGGCCCCACAGCAGCCTGGGCCGGATTCCACCGGCTCAGTTCGCGCAGCAGCAAAGGATTCAAACCAATGCCGCTGCAAATCTCAACCCTCAAGTTTTGGATTAACCTTGAACCCTTGGACTACTTCCGATTGATTGGTACGGCCAGAGGGGGCAGGTCACGTCCTTGCTCAACTGAGCGCAACTCACCGCCCCCGCATCTCCAGCGGTAAGAGATAGAGCGTCGGCGGGGGGGCTTGCAGCTCCTGCGGGAGCATCGGAAACTGTGGGCACACTCCCGGCACTGATTGGGGCGCTGCTGCACACCCCGACAGGGATCAAGATAACCCAGCACAGGAATAAAGTCTGGAATGAGGTCGATAGGACTCAGTGCATACGCCACCACAAACATACCCAAAAACTTTATCAATTTAGGCGTGCGGGGATGTTTTTCAGCGAACCATAGGGTCACGCTGTCTCTTTTGATTTTCTTTGCCCAAACTCGAATGGCCTGTAGAAATCTCATTGCCGATACCTAAACTTAGAACCCAAAACCTGAGCCAGCACCTAGCAATGTAGCGATACCCAACACAGCGAAAACACCAGCAGCAATGGAGTGAACAAGTCGCATTGGAATTCTGTCAGCGAGCTTATCGCCCACGAAGACAGCAGGTACATCCGCAATCAACATACCAAGCGTAGTTACAATTACAACCAACAGAGGTGTTGAATAGTGCGCTGCCATTGCCACTGTTGCGATTTGAGTTTTGTCACAACACCAGTAGAGACGAGAAGGGATTCCATAAAAGCTCCAAGGCTGGATCAAAGACAAATGACCACGACGCATCTCCAGCCTTATGGAGGCATCATGGTCAAAGGTCTTGCCAGGCTTTGGGCTGTTTACGCCATGACCGTATGGTCAAGTGTGTTGACGTAAGCCTCTTCAAAATGAGAGCGGCTACTCCCCAGTGACGCTGATAATCTTAACATCCAAGTCATCAGAAGCGCTGAGTACCAATCAGGTACCAGTTCGAATTAGGCCGCCCATGTACGCCCCGCAATCTCGAGGTCCGGATTACGCAAAGCACTGGGGCCGTTAGGTTTTATCTAATCTTGTCGAGTTCTAGTTGAACTGTTTCTGCCAAAGATCGGGCAGCGCATTTCGCGTAAACCACATCATGTTTACCTCCTGTGAATGCTTACCTTCCAAAATACGCTTAACAAGCAATGGATCTAAAAGCGTGATGCGTAGTAGCTCATTGACGGTGCTTGGATTGAGTCCTTCCAACTGGGCGATCTCGGTGCCACTCTTTACCTCACCAGCATCTAACAACCGCTGCCAGTAAAACGCCCGCGCTAACCCTTGCAGCAAAGGAATATTAATGCTGAAGTCGACAGCGTTGTCAGGAGTGCTTCCTCCGGCGAATTCAAGATCTTCCAGAATAGTTTTCCGACCTGGCCGACGTTTGAGCTTGAGCGAAATACGCGTTGTGATACGCAAAGGTGCTTCGGCCGTGGGAGTCATTTCGCTCATGCCAACATCTCCATTTCCAGTCGCTCAGCACCCACCGTTTTGGGTTTCATCGTCTCGAGCAATGGCAACCATCCTTCGGTGCGCCAGTTGATCGCAATCGAATCTTCTTCCAAGGTAACCCGCTCAACTAGGCTGCGAATGATGTTGCGTTTGATTTGATCAAAGAAGGTATCCCAGATATTGGCAGTTCGCTGCAAGATAAGCACCACAGCTTGAGGCTCTGGAATACCGGGGTTGAGTGCTTGGATCTGATGCCAATAGTTGTTGAGCATCGTTCCCGATCGCAAAAAATCAAGAACCTGTTCGGTCACCGCGTTCTCCACCAAATCGGCGGGTTGGTTTGGAATGTCGCTGTGACATGCACCAGAATTCACCTTTTTGTTGTGCACGTAGTAACGGTAAACCTTCCCCGATTTCTTCTGTGTTGCCACAGGTAGGTACAAATCTCCCTCTGGGCTGTAGATCAGGCCTCGTAGCAAGAATTCCGCTTGAGCCTTCTGCGACCAAGCCGACCTGGTGTTTTCTTCGCCGTCTTTTGTCATCAGTTTTTGAACATACTCCCAAGCAGCTTGATCGATCAAAGGTTCATGTGCACCCGCAAAGAATTGACCCTTGTGCTGCAGTTGGCCCAGATACACCCGGTTGTGCAGGACCTTGTAGAGCGCCTGCTTGCAAAAATGGCGTCCCGTCTTGGTCAAGATTTTTTGGTCCTTCATGTCTTTGACCATCAGTGTTGTGGAGTGGGTGCGTCTGTACGTGTCAAAGATCCACTTCACCGTCGCAGCTTCTTGTGGATCGACCAGCAATAAGCGGTTTTCAACCCGGTAGCCCAGAGGCACGGGCCCACCCATCCAGATGCCTTTGCGCTTGGATGCGGCGATCTTGTCGCGGATGCGCTCGCCGGTCACTTCACGTTCGAACTGAGCAAATGACAGCAGCATGTTGAGCATTAGCCGACCGGTGGAGGTGGCTGAGTTGATCTGCTGAGTGACCGAGCTAAAGCTGACCTGGTGCTTGTCAAAGACCTCCACCATCTTGGCAAAGTCAGCAAGCGAGCGAGACAGTCGGTCAATTTTGTAGACCACGATCATGTCCACCTTGCCTGCCTTGATGTCGGCCAGCAGGCGCTTCAAGCCGGGGCGCTCCATGTTGCCACCGGAGTAACCGGGATCTTCGTAGGTGTCTTGAACCGCAACCCAGCCTTCAGCGCGTTGGCTCATGACAAAGGACAGACCTGACTCGCGCTGCGCATCAATGGAGTTGAAAGACTGGTCCAGCCGTTCATCGGAGGAGACGCGGCAGTACACCGCACATCGTTTAAATGACGCCATGGTCATACAGCCCCTTGGATTTGAGGCCAAAAAAGGCCGGGCCGGACCACTGGGTTCCGGTGATGGTTTTGGCAATGGCAGACAGGCTGCGATAAATCTGGCCGTTGTACTCATAGCGGCCATCGGCCAGTACCTGCACCCGGTACTCTTTGCCATCAAACTCGCGCACCAGCATGGCACCGGGCATGGCCACGGCTTTGGCTGGGGTTTTGCTCTTGATCGATGAGAACTGTTGACCGTAGTTGGCCAACATATCACGGGTGGACTGAGGCAGGCTACCGAAGGTCAACTCCTGCAACCGGTATGCCAGCCGTGATGTCATGAATTTGCGATTGGGGTGAATTGGCCTGCGCGGGAAATGGTGATCCCACAGTTTCCAAAGCTCAGGCATCTTCATCTCATGCAAGGCTGTGACCTCGCTTTGAATGGCGTTGAGTTGGTCGATGCTGCGCTGCTCGCGCGGGGTGATGGATCGTGGCTTCATTGGCGAACTCCTTGTTCTGTAGACGGGTTCGTATTGACGCTCTGCCAGGCATGGAAGTCCACAAACTCATCTCTGTCAGTGGCGTAAAGCCGACTTTTATTTGCTTTAGTCAGTAACGCGTGTTGACTAACTGCTCCATGAGCCATCAGATTGCTGATCTGTTGCAGGGAGAGGTAGCCACTTTTCTCGGACCGCTTGCCGAGGGGCTTTGTGGATGGGTTTTGGGGTTGGGTCATGGATAGGCACTTATTGCAAAAACTGTCCATGAATCGTAAGAACGACCCCATTAAAAAGTAACGTGTTTTAGCGGCCCAAAGGGGGACAACTCTTTCTAAGGTCGCATGGTTGTTAGCTTTTTGGTAGGCCTGCCTGATGGAATCAGGCCTCTGTTGATGGTTTTGACAGATTTCCCAAATGCTGTATATTTATCCAGCAAACATGACATTTACCCATCAAAGCTCAAGTCCTCAAGGCCCTGAGTTGGGACGCCTCATTGCCGAAATAAAAACGATTAAAGGAGACAACTGTGAGCAAAATACAAAATTACGCAGACATTCTGATAAATCTTCCCATTGACGAGACGCTCAAAACGTTCTTGGAGAAGCACGCGCTGCCGTTGCCAGAGGGGTGGAGCTGGCAAGACAACACTTACACGTCACGCACACTGGTCAAGCTCATCCAGAGCTATCTAGATACGGTTAAGCGTGACCGCATCATTGCGGGCTTGCATGCAAGTTCAACACTTGCACACCCACTGGGAAAGCAGGCCATGTTTCAAGCAACCCATGACAAGCCCAGTGAGTTAGTCGGACTGATTGGTTGCAAAAACGATTTGCATCGCTCCTTCTGGCTCTACGTTAACCACCCCGCATTGTTTGAGGCTGCAGCTGAGATTGAATATTTGGACCAGCACAGCCAGCAGGCCCAACAGCATGATCTGGGGCTACGACGCGAGGTCAATCGTGACGAGCGTTCGATCACTGACTTCTGCGACGCGATCAAAGTCTTCTACCAACGCGAGTTAGGTTGTGGCGAGGTGTGTGTGGTCAATGTGCTGGATCGTTCGCAAGGTACTCAGTTGATCACGATTCACGCCAAAGATCTCGCTACTGCGCGTCTGGAGTTCGAGGGCTCTCAGTTGCAGCGCCGAGTGGGTAGTCCAAACATTCACATGGTGTTGGAGTACTCACAGATCACAGGCGTTGTAAGAACCATCATCAGGGGCGGGGCGAAATATCACGCCATGCTGTGTGAGGCTTTTGCCGCGCATATGTTGGGCGTCAGTGCCGAAGCCCAGCGCATTCAACGCCCAGTGTTGGATCTCTCAAGACTTCGCTTAGGGTTGCAAATTCCACAGGCATTCGAGGATGGTTTTGTGGGTTTGCAAGTTAAGAGCTTGCACTTGTTGAGCCCTTGTGAGCGGCTGAAAATTGAATGCTCGGCCAGTGGCTCAACAGACCGTCAATGTGTGACGGATTTGATTGGCGCGTACTTCCAAAATGAAAACCCACTCAGCCGTGGCTGGGAGATTCACGCTGCGACGCTGAATTTGTTCATGGCTCCAACACAGGGAAAGTCACGGTGTCCGCTCGTGAGCGTAGAGGTGACCAGCAAAGGACGTTTGAATTTACACAAGTTCGATGAGAAGCTGCGCACCCAGCTCGAGGGCTACCTTGTTCATCTTGCAATTCTTGAGCCTAAGCAGGCGCTTAACTTTCATGAAGCGGGGACAAAGGGGAATAGCCAGCCAATGAGCCTTTTCGAGTGAAGGAGATCAGATGCCTGCGAATAAAAAGGCGATGGCTTTGGCTTCGTTGCTCCTGACCCGTGGCGGGTATTCCTACGAGCGTTCTATTCCTAAAACGCAAGTTAATGGACTGAAGATCCTTATCGAGCTCAAGGCGGTGGTGCCAGGACCGTTGGATTCACGTTACGCGAGTTGTTCGTTTTGTGGCTTGCATCGAGGCCCTGTTTTTCGGTGCGATGGTGAGATGCATGTTCAATGCCCAGACTGCGGTCCTTACAAGGTAGATTTATCTGAGCAACGTAACTGGGCAATTGATACCGAATGGATGATCAGAAAACTCCGAGCTGCATTGAACATGCCTGCGCACATTGCTGTGCAAAAACTTCACGAAGGGGTGTGGCAGATCGGTGTCTACAAGAAACGAGCAGTCTTGCTGGCTCAACGGATTGAGCTTGTTGTGGCGAACGCGTTGCATCTGTTTCACGGTAAAACACTTCGTCCAGACAGTTGGGTGATCACGCCAAGGCCTCTGGGTCGAACCTCATCGGACCCACTCTCAGGCACCGCGATCTGGTGGCATCTTGAAGATCGCTTTGCGATTCACGGGAATGGGCTGCGGCTCGTGGGTGAGGGGAGCGATGAACTCAATCTTGCTGTACAACCCAAATCAGCTGCGGTGCATGGGCCGTTTTCTGAAACCTTTGAATGGGTTCATTTGCCAGATTGGTCGAGTGAGCCTGTTCGATTGACCGCGGCGCAAGCGGCAATATTTGCCGTGCTCTGGCGGTACCAAGGGCAGCCGCAGTCAGCTGAGATGATCATGAGCAAGGCGCATCTGTCTAGTGACAAGCTCATTGATGTGTTCAAGGTGAAGGCCGCGAACAAGGGCGATCCTTTGTACGAAGGGCCTATGTATGCGTATCAGTCCCTTGTTGTTCGAAGCCGTCGCTTAGGCATGTATTCCTTGGGAGCCATTTCAGTTAATTTTGACCCCTTGGGGGCAAAAAACTAAGTAATTCAGATGATTTGGCGAAATTTGACCTCATGGGGATAGATTATTGCGCAAACAGAGTTTTTATGACATGATGTGACCTCATGAGGTCAAAAAATGAGAATAGAAGAATCCCAACTCAGTAGGTTAGCCAAGGCTTTGGAGTCTGAGCGCAAACGTCAAAAGCTTTCTCGAGAGGAGGCTGCGTCAGTTTGCGGCGTCAGTGCTTCGTTCATTCGTGATGTTGAGGCGAATCCAGAAAACTGCAGTCTTGGAAAACTCGTAAAACTTATCAGTGGACTGGGGCTCAGTCTGAATGTCGCTGGGTTGCCTCAAATCGAAGAGCTAGAGAAGGAACGATTGCAGAAAGCTCAGAAGTTGGGTTTACATATTGAAACGAATCCCAAAACTCGCGCGGGGTTAGGTCTGCATATGATTCATCCGAGTAAGCGATCTGATTTTGGTGTGTCTGATGATCAAGTCGTAAACCCCAGAGGCCTTCGACAAGCGCTAGGCTTAGGCATTGCTTCTTTGGGTAAGGGTGGTGGTAAATCATGATTCGCTTACGTGTATGGGCGAATGCTCAGCCAATGGGGTGGTTTGGTCATGAAGCCGCACAGTATTTTTTCCAGTACGACGAACAATGGATTAAGGATGAGGCCGCATTTCCATTGGCGCCTCAATTTGAATTGCGATTGGAGCCCCACAGAGGGGATGCCATAAAAACGTTCTTTGCCAATTTATTGCCCGAGGGAACGCCGCTTGATGAAGTCCTGAATCAAATCCAGCTTCGCGATGCCAATACCTTTGAAATTATTGGAGAAATGGGTGCTGATCTACCAGGCGTGTTGTCTGTCCTGCCAGAGGGTAAGGAGCCAGACACTCAGCAAAAATACAGTGAGCTGTCCAAAGAAGAATTAAGTCAACGAGTCCAAGCGCGTGCCCAAAAGAAACCGCTGTTGACTTCCAATGAACAAACTCGCATGTCACTGGCTGGTGCGCAAGACAAAGTCGGGTTGCGGTACGACGGCAAGCGAGATCGCCTTTACGACAGTGTTGGGGGCTCGCCCACAACACACATCGCAAAACCAGACTCGAGGTTAGAGAAGTATCAACCTAGTGCAATCAACGAGTACCTCTGCATGAAGTTGGCTCATGAAATGAGACTTTCGGTGCCGCGCGTTGATTTGATACAGGTGCCTGAGACACTTTATGTTGTGGAGCGATATGACCGCGCTGTTGTCAAAGGAGAGATCGTTTGCTTGCATCAAATTGATGCATGCCAGCTTTTAGGTGTGGGCGCTGATTGGAAATACGAGAGACAAGGTGGCTTGGTTAGTCTCAAAAAAATCGTGGATGCGTTTCGCGGCTTGATGCTTTCAGGTAAAGACTTGTTGTCAGTCCAGAGATGGGTCATGTTCAATTACTTGATTGGCAACAGTGATGCGCACGCCAAAAACATTTCATTGATGGTCAATAGCCAAGGCTATGAACTGGCGCCTTTTTATGACCTTCTGTGCGTGCAAGCCTATGGTGACAACGATTTGGCTCTGTTCATCGGGGATGAGAGTACCTACGATGCTGTTGGCTCTCACTCGTGGGAGGCTTTTTGTGAGGACTGTGGATTCGGTTTCAAACCGACGATGCGGCAGTTTAGAAAAATGGCCGAAGATATCGGAAAGTCTTGGGATAAAACTGTAGCCACTGCTATCAGTCAACATCAAATTAACGAATCGGAGAAGGCGCTTGTTGAGCGAATAGGTGCTGTTATTGATGCAAACAGCAAAGCTGCTCTTTCGATGACCGCAGCTTAAATCAACTCATCTTTTTTCTAAGCCCAGTCAGGCATGCCTGATTGGGCTTTTTCTTTGCCGCATCGCTCTCTAATCCTTGTCATTTCAGGCCTTGGCTAATTTAGAGCTATTTTCGCAAGCTGGTCTGATAAGATTTTTGGGGATGAGCAGCTACTTATTCCAGTTAAGTTGACTACTGAGTCCGGTAATGTGACCAGCCAGTACAGTGCTGTTGACCAAAATTACTAACGGGTCGTTCTCAAGTTTTATGCGTGTGTTCCAGAAATATGTCCGGCAATGCTTTTGAGAGCAGCAGATTTGCGTGGAGGCACAGACAGCTCAGCAAGAATGCCGCATTGATTTGTCTCTTTGGATTCTGTGCAAGTTTGTCTCAGCTCTTTAAGTTGACGCTCTAATGCTTTTAGTTCTTTAATCCTTGACGCAACGTGCGCTATGTGTGCGTCTACCAATTCATTGACGCCCGCGCAGTCTCCTTGTGGTGCATCCTTGAACGTCAATAAGGTGCGAATTTCGTTCAACGTCATATCTAGGCTTCGACAGTGGCGAATGAACGAAAGCCGTGTGGCGTGATCAGGGCTATAAACTCGGTAGTTGCCCTCCGTGCGAACCGTCTCAGGCAACAACCCTTCGCGCTCGTAATATCGAATCGTTTCCACCTGCGTATGAGTGGTTTTGGCTAATTCACCGATCTTCATCGTGGTTTTTCTCAACTAATTTGAAGACTTGTATTTTAAGTGGTTGACTCTGTAGCGGCTATAGGGTTTTTAATATAGGCAACTAGGAGTAATCGTCATGTCAGCCACTGAGCAAGTTCAGCCATCTAAAACTCAAACTTCCTGCGGATGCGGGACTGCTTGCGACACCACGCCTGTCACTTTTGAACAGACCAGTCCCGTTATTTCAAATCTTGATGGACAGAGGTTTCGCATTGCCAACATGGACTGCGCCTCAGAGGAATCAGAAATTCGCCATGCGCTGACAAATGTTGAAGGTATTCAAAGTCTGCGTTTCAATCTGACCGCTCGAGAGTTGACGATTGCGGCTGATGAACAGGTCGTTATAGAAGCGGTTAACGCCATTCGCAAGGTAGGCTTTAAGCCAGAGCCTTTAAATAGTGACAACGCAAATGATGGCAACGTTGTATCTCACAGCTTTTGGGCGTCATGGGGAAAATTGATTTGTGCATTGGCACTGTCTTTGGCCGCTGAGGGCCTGGCATTTGCCCTCCCTGATTACTTGCCAACAAAGATACTAGGCATGGCGCTTGCCGCTGGTGCAATCGCCTTGGCTGGGTTTTCTGTTTACGGCAAAGGTGTATCGGCTCTGATGCAGGCACGCTTGAACATGAACGCCCTGATGACGGTGGCTGTCACAGGTGCCTTCTTGATTGGGCAATGGCCTGAAGCCGCCATGGTGATGGCGCTGTATGCGATTGCAGAAGCCATTGAGGCCCGCGCAGTTGACCGTGCTCGTAATGCCATCAAAAGCCTTTTGGCACTTGCACCAGAGCAAGCCGAAGTTCTCCAAGCTGACGGTCAATGGCTGCAATGCCCCGTCAAAACCATTGAAGTAGGGGCGACTGTGCGTGTGCGTCCAGGTGAGCGCATTGCCCTTGATGGTGTTGTCACGTCGGGCATCAGTGCCGTCAATCAAGCCCCTGTCACTGGCGAAAGTCTTCCTGTTGATAAAGCAGCTGGTGATGAAGTCTATGCAGGCACCATCAATCAGTCGGGTGCGCTAGAAATTCGGGTCACTGCTTTGGCTTCGGACAGCACCTTAACTCGCATCATTCACGCCGTTGAGCAAGCTCAGGCTTCACGTGCGCCAACTCAACGGTTCGTCGATCAATTTGCGACCATTTACACCCCTGCGGTTTTTGTTTTAGCTGTTGCGGTTGCGGTGCTGATGCCTTGGCTCATGGATTGGACTTGGATGCAAGCACTCTACAAAGCCTTGGTACTTTTGGTCATTGCTTGCCCTTGTGCCTTGGTAATCTCCACGCCTGTCACTGTGGTCAGCGGTTTGGCAGCAGCGGCACGCCGTGGCATTTTGATTAAAGGCGGCGTTTATCTTGAAGAGGCCCGAAGCATCAAGGTGGTGGCATTAGACAAAACGGGAACGATCACACAAGGTAAACCCAAATTGGTAGCGTTTGAACCCATCGATACAAGCCTAGACCCCGCAATGATTCAATGCATCGCGAAAAGTCTTGCTGCTCGTTCAGATCATCCCGTGTCTAAAGCCATTGCCGAAGGTCTCACAGCAGATCTGAAAGACGTCAGCGATTTCCAAGCCGTTGTAGGACGAGGTGTTCAAGGTGTGATTGACACGCATAACTATGCGTTAGCCAATCACCGTTGGATTGAAGAGCGCGACCAATGCTCTGCTGAACTAGAAGCTCGCCTCAAAATTCATGAAGAAGCAGGACAAACCGTCACCATATTGACCAATGCCAATCGGGTGATGGCTTTGTGCGCTGTGGCTGACACGATTAAACCGTCATCTACACAAGCAGTGGCTGAGTTAAAAGCGATGGGCGTAACTCCCGTGATGTTGACTGGTGACAACATTGCCACGGCTCATACAGTAGCAGCCCAAGCAGGAATTGATGAGGTCAGAGGCAACCTTTTGCCAGAAGACAAACTAGAAGCGATTGCTGAGTTGCAGAAAAGATTTGGTGTCACTGCCATGACGGGTGACGGAATTAACGACGCACCAGCCTTGGCAAAAGCCAATATCGGTTTTGCGATGGGAGGCGCTGGCACACATACAGCGATGGAAGCGGCTGATGTGGTTGTGATGAACGATGACTTACGTCGCTTACCTGAGACCATTCACTTGTCTAAGAAAACACATGCCGTGCTTTGGCAAAACATCACATTGGCTCTAGGCATCAAGGCGGTGTTTTTGGCTCTGGCAATTTTTGGTGATGCATCCATGTGGATGGCAGTGTTTGCCGACATGGGGGCAAGTCTGTTGGTTGTCTTCAACGGTTTACGTTTGTTGAAAACCCCAAAGTGACTATGTTTATTCAGGGCGTAACTAACCTTCACTTTATTCTTTGCTGATAGACTCTAAAACAATGCAACGCTGGATAGTCATTCTTTTGCTGGTATTTACACCGCTGCAGCTCTCTTGGGCTGCAGTGAGTGGTTATTGCCAGCACGAAAGCAATACCAGCTCCCAAGCACAACATCCCGGTCATCACGAGCATGAGCACAAGTCTGGCGACTCCGCGTCCGATTCAAAAGTGCCCACCTCAAAGATGAACAATCTCGACGGTACTGATACAGATTGCGCCAGTTGCCACGCCGGTTGTTGTGCAGCACTGATTGTTCAAACTGAAATACCTTCATCCCAAGTGCCTCAGCACATGACGGCAACCCAAACCGAACTCTTCTTTCGTTCTGCTATCGAACGACCAGAACGACCTCAGTGGAACCACCTCGCCTGATCGGTGAGGTTTGTTCAATCCATCGCTTTAGCCTATTTCATAAGAACTGAACCTCAGTTCTGAAGTGGCTGCGCATGTCGATGCAGCGTCTTTACCGATCTCCAAGTCATGGTTTTTAACGACCTAGGAGAGTCGAATGTATCGAAGAGAAAAATGGAATTACAAAAGGCAGCTGTGTGCAGTAGCAGCCTTTTCAGTATGCAGTGTCATTAATGTATTTGCGCAAAATACCAATCAGCCAAGGCAAATTCAAAGCGTCAAAGATATTTTTGATGCCACTTGGTTACGTCAACCTGAAGCGCAAGCTTTAGAGTCACGGCAGCAAGCCTTGCAAGCTCAAAAGCGAGCGGCGGCAGCATTAACGCCAGAACCCGCAGCGGTAGAGCTGAACTCAAAATCTGATCAGTGGAACAGAAATTTGGGGGCACGGGAGGAACAAATCGCAATCGCAGTTCCGATGTGGTTACCTGGCGAACGAAGCAAAAGCTCTGCGCTTGCAGAAGCTCAAGCCAACGCTTTAGAGTATCAAATCAAAGCCAATCAACTGCGTGTAGCTGGAAAAATTCGAGAAGATTGGTGGAATTTACACCGTGCTCGCATTGAGCAAGAAGTCACTGCGGATCAATTGACCAATGCGCGACGCTTGGCTGATGATGTCGCAAAACGTGTGAAAGCAGGTGATTTAGCTCAATCGGATCAACACCAAGCCGAAGGTGCCGCTGCAGTGGCTGAATCTGCGTATGCCATGGCTCAAGCCAATTTAGAACTTGCTATTCAAATCATCCAATCATCGATTGGGGCAACAAGTTTCTCAATGCTGGTGACCTGCCCCCTCTGGCCGTACCAATCAATCGGAAGTAGTCCAAGGGTTCAAGGTTAATCCAAAACTTGAGGGTTGAGATTTGCAGCGGCATTGGTTTGAATCCTTTGCTGCTGCGCGAACTGAGCCGGTGGAATCCGGCCCAGGCTGCTGTGGGGCCTGACTTCGTTGTAGTCCTGGCGCCAATCGGCAATGCACTGCCTGGCTTGGGGCAAGCTCAAGAACCACTGCTCGTTCAAGCATTCATCTCGAAACTTGCCGTTGAAACTCTCGATGTAGCCGTTTTGCATCGGCCTGCCCGGCTGGGTCAAGATGTGCCGCACGCCATGTGCTGTGGCCCAAGCCATAAAGGCCCGGCTTGTGAACTCTGGACCGTTGTCCGTTCTCACGGCCAGTGGGTAGCCTCTGAAGGTGGCCGCTTGGTCGAGCAAGCGTGTCACGTATTGCCCCGAGATCCCGTAGTCCACGGCAATGTCCACGCACTCGTGGCTGAAGTCATCGGCCACAGTCAGGCACTTGATGCGCCTGCCATTGGACAAGCTGTCCGAGACGAAATCCATGCTCCAAACATCGTTGACCTTTTGCGCCAGTTGCAAGGGCACCCGCTCACACGGTGGGCGCTTGGCCTTCTTGCGCCTTCTTACGGCCAAGTTGGCATCTTTGTACAAGCGGTAGATCCGCTTGTGGTTGACGCCCGGAAACTCCGGGCGCAGCAGATCGTGGATGCGGCGGTAGCCAAATCTTCGGCGTACGTGGGCAATGTCCACGATACGTTCGCCCAGCGCCTGCGTGAGCGCATCACGCTTAGGCGGGTGGCGAAAACTGTCTCGGCTTAGCCCCACAAGGCAGCACGCGTGGCGCTCAGACAGAAGATGGGTCTGGATCATCTGGGTGATGGCCTCGCGTTTGACCTGCGGGGCTAGCGCTTTACGCCGAAGACGCTTTTGAGCGCATGGATGTCCAGGTGCGCTTCGGCCAGCAGTTTCTTGAGCTTGTTGTTCTCAGCTTCCAGGTCGCGCAGCTTGGCCGCATCGGAGGCTTCCATGCCGCCAAAGCGCGAGCGCCACTTGTAAAAGGTCGGCTGGCTAAAGCCGCCAGAGCGGCAAATGTCCTTGATGGACATGCCTGCTTCAGCTTGCTTGAGGAATCCGATGATCTGCTCGTCGGTAAATCGTGTGGTCTTCATATCCGCCATTCTCCAAAATTAGCGAACTTAGTTCCATCGATTTGGTACGGCTCAGAGGGGGCAGGTCATGATAAAGATCAATTCGCACTTTTTTGCACGCCCGTGATTAATCTGTTCCAACACCGTACAGATCGCATTGAAGTGGTGTCTGGTCAACCCGAATTCCATTTGGTGCCTGACAAATCAAGGCCTTTAGATTACGAAGTGTTCAGCGTTTCTGAGCTGGCGGGGCAAGTGGCCGGATCAACCGAGTCCAAAATATTCCGGCCCATGTATCAAACGCTCAACCAAGACGAAGGAAATCACGGTCGGTATTTTTCAGTTCGTCGAGAGCAGCGCATGGCTTCGGATTCTTCAAGAAAATACGGGACACGCACCCCTTATGTGGGCACAGAGCTGTTTCTCAGCCTAGTGGACCAGCATGAGGCACCGTATAGCCAAGAGTTGCGATACCTCTCGGTTCAGGCGCTTTTGACCAATCGTGACTTGCCTCGACTGGTTCCTCGGAATGGATATTCTGATTTAACGGTTGTGGACTCCGTGCCTGTGTGTGCTGTCGGGTTGATCCGTCCACCCTCTGCGCCGAAAGCGCCTTTTGCACAAGGTGAGTTAGCTTGGCGTTTGATTCGCCAGCTTGGGTTTAACTATTTGCCGTTGTCCGACATGCCTCACCGCGAAGGTGCACAAGCTTTGCGTGACATGCTTCGGCTGTTTGTGAATTCAGATGACTTGATTTCAAGCAAACACATTGATAGTTTGATCGGCAGTCAAGTGCGTCCTGTGACACGACGCCTCCCTGGCGCAGGTCCGCTGGTGTATGGCCGCGGCATGGAGTGCCATCTCAGTGTCGATGAAGACGGTTTTAGCGGCGTCAGTCCTTATCTTTTTGGCTTGGTGCTTGAGCACTATTTGGCACGACATGTCTCTATCAACACGTTCACGCAAACCAAACTTGAGTCCATGCAGCGCGGTCAAATTTGTATGTGGCCCGTTCGCATGGGTACCCGAGGGGGCGCATGATGCCGTCCTTTGACAAGTCTTCTCAGCCAAAAGATGTGATGTTGCTGGAGGCGCAACAACAGCCATGGCGACATGGCTTTTTGACACTGATGCGCATGTTGGATGCACATGCCAAAGATGCCCCTCACATTGGGCAAAGCCAAAGGCCTCAGCAAGATAATTTTCGATTAGGGCAGCAAGCCAGTCTTGCTTTTGCCCCTCGCGAAATTGCGCGTGTGGTCGAAAAAAATGGAACGCCACACATTTATCTCTTTGGTCTGGGCATGTTGGGACCGAATGGCGCACTGCCCATTCACTACACAGAGCAAGTGCGTGAACGGACCGAGGCGCGCCGTGACCAAACCTTAGCCAATTTTCTTGACATCTTTCATCACAGATCGTTCACCCATCTCTACCGCGCATGGGCGCAAAGCCAAGCGGCGGCAGGGCTGGATCGGGTTGAAGATGAAGCCTTCACCAACTATGTAGCCCGTTTGACGGGCGATGAACCAAGCGAGCTAAGACATAGCCCATTACCGCCCCATGCCAGATGGGCCAGTGCTGCGCACCGTGTACGTGGCCCGCGTGACCCTGAGGGTTTGGTCAGTTCCCTCAAGCGCTTCTTTGGCGTTCCCGTCAAATTGGATGAGTACCGATTGCAATGGATGCCTATTGAGCCGCAAGACAGGTGTCAATTGGGGATGTCCAATGAGTCTGCCATGCTAGGTTTGGGCGCGATGGTAGGTGAGAAGGTGCCTGATCGCCAAACACGATTTTGCTTGACCATCGGCCCATTGAATATGGATGCTTATTTGCGTCTAACTCCTCAAGGCTCTGCCAGCGGTAAAGACTTACCAGCCTTGGTTGAGCTGGTACGTTCTTTCATCGGTTTCGAATACGTATGGGAAGTTGAACTTTTGATTCGGAGCGATACGGCACCCGCAAGCACCTTGGGTGGTGGGACGCAGCTGGGGTGGTCCACTTGGATGGACCAACAAAAAACAACCACAACCAAAGCCATTACGGGCATGGTGCTAGAGCCAGAGAATTACGTGCTGAGCCACTGACAAATCATGACCTCATTCAAACAACTTTTGCAAACCATCATGGGCAGTGAAAAAAACATGGTGGACATTCAGATACCCCCCGAGTGGTTAGACCCTATCAATGCACAAGAGCCATGTGGTCCATCGTTAGATTACGACACTGAGTTTGCAGTTTTACAAACACGGCTAGCCCCTAAGGCCGATGTGCAATATGGAGATTTTTCTGCGCAACCACCAACGTTGGATTGGAAAGATATAGAGCGCGACAGTCGCCGATTGCTTTTACGAAGCAAAGACATTTCGGTGTTTATATGGTTCATGCGCGCACGTTGTCATGTGGCGGGGGCTATCGGCTTGTTGGAGGGGGTACTGGGCTTGCAGCAAGTGCTTGAAAAATTCGAGCAGCATGTTCATCCTCAACCCCACATTGAAGGCATGCATGACCCCGCCGTGAGAGCCAATGCCATAGAAGCCTTGTGTGACCCTGAGGGCCTACTGGGGGATATTCGTGATGTGGTGATTTCTGCATCCACCGCGTTGCGCCTTACCGTACGTGATGTGGAGCGCGCATTTGCATTACCAACGCCTGCTTATGCACTTGACACAGATATGGTTCACCGTCAGATTGAAGATTTGTATCAGAGCAAAGACACAACATTGTTGGCCCTAGTCGGTTGTACTCAAAGTATTGCACAAATCAACGCATGGGCGCAGCGCCATTTGAAAGAAGACGCTCCGAATCTTCAGCCAATTTTGAAGCTATTGCGTGTCTTGTTGCCTCAGAGTCAGAGACATACACAGGTTGAGCCCACACCCAGCCCTGTGTATCTCACGCCACAACAAAATCAGCCCCATACAGCGCTCATTCTGGAATCAAGCCCTGTCAGTCATGCATTGCCAGCTTTGAGTAACGCAGACCAACGTGAACAAATTCGACGCTCTTTAATCCAGGTGCGTGAATGGATTGAACGTAACGAACCCAGCAGTCCTGTTGCTGTTTTGCTCAAACAAGCTGAACGCATGTGGGGCAAACGGTTTTCTGAAGTGGCTCACATCATTCCGTCAGATCTTTTGCAGGCTTGGGATCAAGATTAAAAGCCTTGAATTTGGCGCGCGCCAGATGTAATTTCTTGTAGCTGTTGATCAAGCGGTGGTGCCTGTCAAGCCCTTCTAGTTTCATGCTGGTTGGCGTTAAACCGAAGAAACGCACGGTGCCATCCACAGATCCCATGACGGCGTCCATCCGGGTGTTGCCAAACATCCGGCGGAAATTGGCTGCATAGGCTTCCTGTTCTAGGTCTGGATCAAGCTGCACTTCCAACACCACGTTCAGAGCTTGGTAAAACAGTTTGCGTTCCACCGTGTTGTCGTTGTATTGCAGGAAGGCGCCTACAAGTTCTTGGGCTTCTTCAAATTGCTTCAAGGCGAGATGAATCAGCAGCTTCAACTCAAGCACGGTCAGCTGGCCCCAATCCGTGTTCTCATCAAACTCGATGCCGATCAACGTGGCAATGTCAGAGTACTCGTCCAGCTCGTTGTTCTCTAGTCGATCCAGCAGCGCAGACAAGTTGGCATCGTCCAAGCGGTGTAAGTTCAAAATATCAGCGCGGAACAACAAGGCTTTGTTGGTGTTGTCCCAGATCAAGTCTTCAACCGGATACACCTCTGAATAACCCGGCACCAAAATTCGGCAGGCGATGGTGCCCAACTGGTCATGCACTGCGGTGTAGACCTCTTTGCCCATGTCTTCGAGAATGCCAAACAAGGTCGAGGCTTCTTCTGCATTGGAGTTTTGACCTTGGCCAGAAAAATCCCACTCTACAAATTCGAAATCCGCTTTGGCACTGAAAAAGCGCCACGACACGATGCCACTCGAATCAATGAAGTGCTCCACAAAATTGTTGGGCTCGGTGACCGCATTGCTCTCAAATGTGGGCGGTGGCAAATCGTTCAGACCTTCAAAACTGCGCCCTTGTAGCAGCTCGGTGAGACTGCGCTCCAGTGCCACTTCAAAGCTGGGGTGTGCGCCGAACGACGCAAACACCCCGCCTGTGCGTGGATTCATCAAGGTGACGCACATCACGGGGTAGGTGCCGCCCAGTGAAGCGTCTTTGACCAATACCGGGAAGCCCTGTTCTTCCAGACCTTGAATGCCAGCCAAGATGCTGGGGTATTTGGCCAACACGTTTGCCGGCACGTCGGGCAAGCAAATTTCACCTTCCAAGATTTCACGCTTGACGGCGCGTTCGAAAATTTCGGACAAGCATTGCACCTGCGCTTCGGCCAGCGTGTTGCCCGCGCTCATGCCGTTGCTGACGAACAAGTTTTCGATCAGGTTGGATGGGAAGTACACCACCTCGCCATCTGACTGGCGCACGTAGGGCAGGGCGCAGATGCCACGTTGCGTGTTGCCAGAGTTGGTGTCGATCAGGTGCGAGCCACGCAGCTCGCCATCGGGGTTGTAGATGTTGAGGCAGTACGTATCCAGAATTTCTTTGGGCAGCGCATCCTTCTTGTTTGGCTTGAACCAACGCTCATTCGGGTAATGCACAAATTCTGAATTGGCAATGTCCTCGCCCCAAAAGGCACCCGCATAGAAATGGTTGTTGTTGAGCCGCTCGATGTATTCGCCCAGTGCGGACGCCAATGCGCTTTCTTTGGTTGAGCCCTTGCCGTTGGTAAAGCACATCGGCGAGTGCGCATCGCGGACATGGAGTGACCACACATTTGGAATGATGTTGCGCCACGATGCAATTTCAATCTTGATGCCCAAGTCCGCCAAGAGGCCTGACATGTTGGAGATGGTTTGCTCAAGAGGCAGGTCTTTCCCCGCGATGTAGGTGCTGGTGTCAGATGTGTGTTTCAGCGTCAGCAACGACTGTGCATCTGCATCCAAGTTCTCGACTTCTTCAATGACAAATTCAGGCCCTGCTTGCACCACTTTTTTGACCGTGCAGCGATCAATCGAATTCAAAATACCGCGGCGGTCCACCTCTTGGATGTCTGGCGGCAGCTCAACTTGAATCTTGAAAATCTGTTGGTAACGGTTCTCGGGGTCGACGATGTTGTTTTGCGAGAGACGAATGTTTTCGGTCGAGATATTGCGTGTGACGCAATACAGCTTCACAAAATAGGCCGCACACAAAGCCGATGAGGCTAAAAAATAATCGAAGGGGCCAGGTGCCGAACCATCGCCTTTGTAGCGAATGGGTTGG
This sequence comes from Limnohabitans curvus, assembly GCF_003063475.1. NCBI lineage: Bacteria > Pseudomonadati > Pseudomonadota > Betaproteobacteria > Burkholderiales > Comamonadaceae > Limnohabitans > Limnohabitans curvus. The sequence continues at coordinate 487,705 of NZ_NESP01000001.1, read as the reverse complement.
TCGGCGACCACTGTGAAGTCATCGAACTTGGCTTCTAGGCGAAGCTTGTCGAGAAAGTTGACCTTGATTTCCATGGGGGGTATTTGAAAAATAGTACTCAAAATGATGTGGCAGTCATCATTCGCCACCACGCAGGTACCCAGTATATAAAGCCGGACCCAAACAGCGATGGGTTGAGCAAGAACTGCATGCAACCCAATCACCCCACTGGAGGTTCAGATAAGCGCTGCCTATGCTCAGGCTTTTTCGCCCAAACGCCCATCGCGGAAGTCGCTCAAGGCTTGGTAAATCTCATCTTTTGAATTCATCACAAACGGACCGTATTGAACGATGGGCTCTTTGAGGGGTTTGCCGGAGATCAGAATCAGCTTGGCATCGGCACTGGCTTCGATGACCACGCTATCGGCCTGTGTTGTATTCGCCAAAATGGCCATGCGTTGCACGGGGACGGTTTGGCCGCCAATGGTGACTTCGCCACGGTACACATACAAAAATGCGTTGTGATCGGCTGGCAGCGTTTGCTCAAAGCGTGCGCCTTGGGGCATGTGCACATCCAGGTACAGCGGCTGGGTGATCTCACGGGTCACGGCACCCTGCACGCCGTGGCTGGCCCCGGCAATGACCGTCACTTCCACGCCGGCTGGCGTTTGCAGCTTGGGCAGCTGATCGTTTTGAAAATCGCGGTACCAAGGCGCGTTCATCTTTTCGGTGCTGTGCAGGTTCAACCAGAGCTGAAAGCCCTCCATCACGCCTTCTTCCTGTTGTGGAATCTCGGAGTGAATCACACCTTTGCCAGCAGTCATCCATTGCACGCCGCCGTTCTGCAGCAAGCCTTCGTGGCCGGCGCTGTCACGGTGCAACATGCGCCCGGCAATCATGTAGGTGACGGTTTCAAAGCCTCGGTGAGGGTGGTCAGGGAAGCCGGCGATGTAGTCATCGGGCTTGTCGCTGCCAAATGCATCGAGCATCAGAAAAGGGTCAAGTCGGTGCTGTAAGTCTTGCGTGAGCACACGGTTGAGCTTGACGCCTGCGCCGTCTGAGGTGGCCTGGCCTGTGACCAAACGTTCGACGGTACGAGAGACGGTCACTGCGTGTGTGGGGGTGCTGTTTGACATGGTGGACGGCCTTTGAAAATTGGATGAGCCTGTGCGGCTGCTTGGTCATAGTTTATTCATCACAGTCTGCTACTCATCCGTCGGTGGGTCTTGGGATGAGCTTATAAGAAACCATCTTTCCGCTCGCATTGACCTTGGCCAACACCAAATCACCAGAGGCGATGTTCTCACCCATGAACTCATAAATATTCACATGGTGAGTCACCAATATGAGTGCCTTGGCCCCTTTTGTTTTGACTTTTTCAGAGATGAAGCGCTCAAGCGCTTGCGTTGTGTCCTTGGCTTTGCGCATGTCATCAAAGAACGAGGCCAATGACGCTTCCACTTTGAAGCTGTCAAATTTCAAAAGTTCAGCGGTGTCTTTGCAGCGGCACCAAGCACTTGAATGCACCTCGGCCGCTTTGATGCCTTGTCTTCTTAACCAGTCGCCAATGGCCGCAGCGTGTTGGCGGCCTTCGGCACTGAGATTGCGCTGAGTTTTGCAGTCGTCTAGTGTGTAATTGCTAGGGTCTCCAATACCAGGGGCTCTGGTGTGTCGCATCAACAGGACGTAATCAGATGATTGCAGTTTTTCTGACAAGTCGCTGGCGTGCGAGCACAGAGATGCCAGTAAACACATGCCACTGACGATGATTTTTTTCCAGCGCATACCGTTTCCTATGTGGGTGTTATTCATGACCTGTACGTCAATGACCGTGTGACATTTCCCAATGGAAACCTCATTTGGTATTGGCTATTTTTTGGGCCATCAGGACCATCGCAGGCAAGGCGAGCATCCATGTGAATGCCAGCACAGATACATGGATGATCGAAATTTCGAATGACGCAGCGCCCAACTTTGTGCCTGCGTAATAAGAGAGTGGACCAAAAATTAATCCAACGAGCGCAGAAACAAGCAATGCCCTTACTTTCAAGAAAGCCAGGGAGACGTTCAAAGTCATGGCAAACATCACCCAAAGTGCCCATAGCCAAAACGGGCTGAGAGCCCCGAGTGACCAGCCGTAAAAATGGATCACTGAAAAATATTGCAACAGCGTGTCTATGGCGATGCCCATCACAAGCACGCCACTGGCGAGCTTCACTTCTTGCCAAGGGTGTTCAACGTAGAAGAGGTGGGCACATGCGAGTGCCATGCAAAAGACAAGCGCAGCTATTTCCATTCCTTGACCAACACTTGCGACACACGCCCACCAAGCGACTTGAAAACCGAGGGCATTTATTAGATATAGACGATGCATGCCAAATTCTAGAAAGACTTCGCGAGTTCTTCTGTCGCGTTTGAAATAAGGGTTCGCATCGCTCCGTGAGCGATTGCCGTTGCGTGGTACGTGCGCTAACCCCTGGCAGTGAAACCTGAGTTGCTGTACAAAGGACTCCTTCATTCTTCATACGACAAGGTGACTTTATGGACAACGCCATTCACCGTTTCAGTGAACTCTTTGCGCAACTGGGCTTGGCCAATGATGCGAAAAGCATTGCCAGTTTTTTGATAGAAAAAGCGCCGCTGCCTGGACACATCAGTCTGCCGGATGCGCCTTTTTGGTCTCATGCGCAGGCCTCTTTCCTGCGGGAAGCATTGGCTGACAACGCGGATTGGGCTGAGCTGGTGGATCAGCTGAATGAGGCTCTGCGCGCACCCTAAACGAGCAAGTTCAAATCAAAGGCCTGAGTGCTTGCGCTGTTTGTTGCAGCAAGGGCAGCCAGCGTGTCACCAAATCTGGCGCATGCGAGGTGGTGTGGCTGCGCACCAAGTTCAAGGCGGCGATGGTGTCGCCGCGTTCGTTGCGCAGAGGTACAGCCAAGGCTTCGACGCCTAGTTCATGCTCTTGGTCTGCGGCGCAATAGTCTTGCTTGGCAATTTGTTTCAGTTTTTTCACCAAGTCTTTCGGCTGGGTGGCCGTGTTGGCCGTCAATCGGCTCAAGGGGTTGGCTTTCATCCACGTTTGCAGTTGTGCCGGTGCCAGGTTAGCCAACAGTACCTGTCCGGTGGAGGTGGCGTGTGCGGGGAGTCGTGTGCCAACGTGTAGGCCGTAGGCCAAGACGTTGTGGCTGGCTTTGGTGGGCAAGTCCGGCCCTTGCCAGATCCCCCGTGCCACGATGATCACGGCATCGTTTTGCAGCACTGCGACCGAGCAAGAGAGCTGTGTGGCCAAGCTCAACTGATGCAAGGTGGGCTGCACCGTCCGCGGTAAGCGTGCGCCTGACAGATAGCTACCTGCAAAACCCAGCACCTTGGCTGATAGCCAGTAATACTGACCATCGGTTTCTAAGTACCCCAGGTGCGTCAGTGTGAGCAAATGCCGGCGTGCAGCGGCACGTGTGAGACCCGTGCGCTGCGCGGTCAAGGTGGCGTTGAGGCGTTGACGTTCTGTGTCGAAGCTTTCCAAAACGGCCATGCCTCGGGCCATGCCTTCAATCCAGTCGGCTTTGTTCATGGTGTTTGGGGTAGATGTAGGTTGCGCGATCATCGTGCATCTATTCTATTCATCGCGCAGGATTCCGTTTTGGGATTTGCGCTAGATCAAACGGGCCTTTAATCTCACGGCACTTCTAAACTCACAAGGATTTGAGACATGCGTACACAAGTGGTGATTGTTGGTGCAGGCCCATCGGGCTTGTTGTTGGGCCAGCTCCTGCACAAGGCGGGCGTGGATGCCGTGATTCTGGAGCGCCAAAGCCCAGACTATGTGTTGGGCCGTATCCGTGCCGGTGTGCTGGAGCAAGTGACCTTGGACGTGTTGGCGCAAGCCGGCGTGGACCAACGCATGAACAAAGAAGGCTTGGTGCATACTGGCTTTGATTTGTTGTTCAAAGGCGAGCGCCACCGCATTGACTTGTCGGGCCTCACGGGTGGGCAAAAAGTGATGGTTTATGGCCAAACCGAAGTGACCCGCGATTTGATGGATGCGCGTCAAGCGGCAGGCTTGACCACCATCTACGAAGCGGACGATGTGCAGATTCACGACTTCGACAGCGACCACCCCAGCGTGAGCTACAGCAAGAACGGTAAAACCCAGACCATCAGCTGCGACTTCATTGCCGGCTGCGATGGCTTCCACGGCGTGTGCCGTGCCAGCGTGCCGCGCAAATCCATTCAAGAGTTTGAGAAGGTCTATCCCTTCGGCTGGTTGGGCGTGTTGTCAGACACACCGCCTGTGCACGAAGAGCTGATTTATGCCAACAGCCCCCGTGGCTTTGCCTTGTGCTCACAGCGCAGCCTCACACGCAGCCGCTATTACTTGCAAGTGCCACTGACCGACAAGGTAGAGCAGTGGAGTGACGACGCATTTTGGGGTGAGTTGCGCAACCGCTTAGACCCAGAAGCGCGTGAGAACTTGGTGACTGGCACTAGCATTGAGAAGAGCATTGCACCGCTGCGTAGCTTTGTGACTGAACCTATGCGCTTTGGCACTTTGTTTTTGGCTGGTGATGCGGCCCACATCGTGCCACCTACAGGCGCCAAGGGTTTGAACTTGGCCGCTACCGATGTGAAGTATTTGTCAGATGCGCTCATTGAGGCGTGTGTCGAAAAATCACACGCAGGCATCGACCATTACTCCACGCGCTGTCTGGCGCGCATTTGGCGCGCCGAGCGCTTCTCGTGGTGGTTCACCAGCTTGATGCACCGCTTTCCTGATCAAGGTGAGATTGGTCAGAAGTTTCAAGAAGCTGAGTTGGACTACCTGATCCACAGTGAGGCAGGTTCGCGCACGGTGGCTGAAAACTATGTGGGTTTGCCGCTGAATTTTGGCGAATAAAGCCCCTTGAGCTAGGCGATGACAACTTTTGTTGTCGTCGCCTTTTTCTATTTCTAGTTATTTCTCGTCGTAAGTCATAACAGAATTGCATATCTGCTAGATTCTGTTTGTGATGCTGGAAGTCTGAATCCGTCGAGAAAATTAGCAAGCAAAATCAGAAGATCCAACAGAGGAGCATTTATGAATGAAAACAAGACGCCAACCCATGGCGTCGATCGTGTCTTGCAGCGCTTGTGCGATGCCAGCGCCACCATTGGTGGTGTTGTGCTGGTCGCCATTGCCTGTGTGACGGTCGTCAGCGTGATTGGTCGCGCCTTCTTCTCGCATCCCATCTTGGGTGACGTGGAGTTGGTTCAGTTGGGTTGTGCGGTGGTGGTGGCGTCGTTCTTGCCCTACACACAATTTCGCAACGCCAACATCATTGTGGATTTTTTCACCTCCAACGTGTCTGAGAACACCCAAACCAAACTCGATGCGTTTGGCACCTTGCTCTACACCTTGGTCATGGCCTTGGTTGCTTGGCGCGTGGCCGTGGGTGGTGTGGATATCCGCGCCTCCCAAGAAACGTCCATGCTGATGGCGTTGCCACTGTGGATTCCCTATATGTTGATGGTGCCAGGCTTGGTGCTGTGCTCGGTGATTGGGTTTGTTCAAACCCTGCAACACCTGGGTCTGATTGCGAAGGAAGAAGTATGAGCACGATGAGTATTGGTTTAGCCATGTTTGGCGCCATGTTGGTGCTGATGGCCGTTCGCGTGCCGATTGCGATTTCTATGTTTGTGCCAGGCGCGTTGGGCTACATGGCCTTGTCCGGCTGGTTGCCTTTGATGTCGCACCTCAAGGGCGCTGTTTACAGCCGTGTGTCGATTTACGACTTGTCGGTCATTCCTTTGTTCATGCTGATGGGCGCGTTCGCCGTGCACGGCGGCTTGTCCAAAGCCTTGTTTGACTTTGCCAACGCTTTGCTGGGTCGTTTCAAAGGCGGTATGGCCATGGCCGGGGTTTTGGCATGTGCCGCGTTTGGTTCGATCTCGGGTTCGACTGTGGCCACTACCGCCACGATTGCGCAAGTGGCGTACCCTGAGATGCGCCGCATCAACTACTCGGGTCGACTCGCGACTGCTGCGTTGGCCACGGGCGGCACGATGGGTGTGTTGTTGCCACCGTCTGTCACGTTGATGGTCTATGCCATCTTGACTGAACAGAACATCACCAAGATGTTCTTGGCTGCTTACATCCCAGCGTTGCTGGCGGCTGTGGGCTACCTGATCGCCATTGCGGTGATCGTTCGCATTCACCCCGACCAAGCGCCTCAAGCCAAAGCAGCCACAGCCAGTGAGCTGATGACCACAGCCCTGAACGTGTGGCCCATTGCTGCCATCTTCTTGGTGGTGTTCGGCGGCATCTACGGCGGTGTGTTCACGGCGACCGAGGGTGCGGCCATTGGTAACGTGCTGACATTTGCCATCACCTTGCTGCGCCGTGAGATGACGTTTGACAAACTGGTGGCCTCCATTCGCACCACTGCGCAGACCAGCGGCATGATCTTCTTGATCTTCATCGGTGCAGACATGATCAACGCCTCCTTGGCCTTGTCCCAGCTGCCCGCGCAGTTGGCCGACATGGTGGGTCACTTGCAGATCTCACCGTTGGTGGTGATGGCTGGCATCATGATTTTCTACATCATCCTCGGCTGTGTGATGGATGAGATGTCCATGATCTTGTTGACCGTGCCGACCTTGTTCCCCGTGATTTTGGGCATGGACTTCTTTGGTTTGAATCCTTCTGACAAGGCCTTGTGGTTTGGTATCCTGATCCTCACCGTGTGTGAGATCGGCATGATCTTCCCGCCTGTGGGTTTGAACGTGTACATCATGAATGGCTTGGCCAAAGATGTGCCCATGGTCGAGACCTACAAAGGTGTTGTACCGTTCCTCATCACAGACGGCATTCGTTTGGCGTTACTGATTGCGTTCCCTGCCATCTCGTTGTGGCTGGTGCACGCGCTGACTTAATTTTTAACTGGAGACAAAAATGAAAACTCGTTTTCTTAAAGTAGCCGCTGCTGCGTTGACCGCCGTCGCGCTCAGCCCCGCTGCCATGGCCCAAGATGTGACACTCAAAGTGCATCATTTCTTGCCTGCTTCGTCATTTGCACAAACCTTGTTCATTCAACCTTGGTGCGACAAGATCGCCAAAGAGTCGAACAACAAGATGAAGTGCCAAATTTATCCATCCATGCAACTCGGTGGTTCGCCCCCTCAGTTGTTTGAACAAGCACGTGATGGCGTGGCCGACGTGATTTGGACCTTGCCTGGCTACACCGCTGGTCGCTTCCCATCCATCGAAGTGTTTGAATTGCCCTTCATGATGCAAAGCCCAGAAGCCACTAGTAAAGCACTCTGGGACTATGTGGACCAATACGCCAAACCTGAATTCAAAGACGTCAAGCCTCTGGCTTTCCACGTCCACGCTGATGGCGTGTTTCACATGACCAACAAGCCCATCCGCACAGCGGCTGACTTGAAAGGCATGAAACTGCGCGCTCCCACACGCATGACGACCAAGTTCCTTGGCTTGTTGGGTGCTACTCCTGTGCCTATGCCAGTTCCTCAAGTGGGTGACGCACTCTCCAAAGGCGTCATTGATGGTGCGGCGCTGCCTTACGAAGTGATGCCTGCCATGAAGATTCAAGAGCTGGTGAAATTCCACTCGGAAACTGACCCTGCTGAACCTGCGTTCTACACGTCAACGTTCATCTTTGCGATGAACCAAGCCAAGTACGACTCTTTGTCGCCTGAGCTGAAAAAAGTGATTGACCGCAACAGCGGCCAATCGTTGTCGGGCATTGCTGGCAAAGCGTTCTTGCAAGCTGACATCGAAGGCAAGAAGCTCACCACCAAGAACACCACCAACGTGATTCCAAAAGCTGAATTGGAAAATTGGAAAAAGTTGGGTCAACCCCTCGCCGATGCTTGGGTGGCTGACATGAACGCCAAAGGCCAAAACGGCAAACAAATGCTCGAAGGTGCGAAGGCATTGATTGCCAAGCACGCTGCAGGCAAGTAAAGCGTTTCTCGCATGAAAAAAGGGCCGCAATTGCGGCCCTTTTTTCGTCTGTTCGGTTGGTGTTCAGTGACGGCTGTACACCAAGCCCGAAGCCACGCCGCCAAACAAATCGCCTTCTACCAATGGCACGCCCGCAAACTCAGTTTGCAGCGCTTGTTGAAATGTACGCAGCGCCGATGAGCCCCCCGTGAGGTAAATGGCATCAGGTTTTCCGTGTGTGAGTCCTGCGCGTTGCACGCACGCACGTGCGCACGCGACCGTGTTGGCCAGCAGCTGCGCCAAGTGTGCGTGTAGGTCGGATGTGCGCAGGGCGGAGGCCAAGCCTGTTTCGACATATGACAAGTCAATGCGTGTGTCGTGGTCGGTTTGTGAGCAACGAATTTTGGCTTGCTCCACATCGTGGGCCATGTGGTGACCGTAGCGCTCGGTCAGCACGCGCATCAGTCGGTCATGCAAGCGCACATCGCTGTAATTGACTTGCAAGGCTTTGGCTTGCGCCATGGCCTTGGGTTGGTATTGCCAGTTGATCAAGTGCCAGGTGGACAAATCAAAAAACACGCGGTTGGGCACTTCTCGGTTTTGCGGGCCCATGTGGCCGTAGCCCAGCAAGGGCATGAGTTGGCCGAGGCTGAGTTTTTGGTCAAAGTCTGTGCCGCCAATGTGAATGCCCGTCGTTGCCAACACATCGTCAGCACGGTTGGCTTGGTGCATGCGCTCAGGCCCTAGGCGCACCACGGTGAAGTCAGACGTGCCACCCCCAATGTCAGCCACCAGCACGGTGGTTTCGCGTGTGAGGCGTTGTTCGTAATCCAACGCAGCAGCGATGGGTTCGAGTTGAAACGAGACGTCGGTAAAGCCAACGCTTTCAGCCGCGTGGCGTAGTGAGGCTTCGGCTTGTGCATCACGTGTCGCATCGTCATCCACAAAATGCACGGGGCGGCCCATCACCACGCGTGTGGGGGCCACGCCTAAGTGACGGGTGGCACGTTCACGCAAAGTGGCCAGATACGTGGTGATGATGTCTTGGAAGCTCACCAGCTGGTTGTTGATGAGCGTGGTCTCCATCAGCAGCGGGCTGCCCAGCAGGCTTTTGAGCGAGCGCATCAAGCGTCCCTCGGTGCCTTCTAGGTAGTGCGTGATGGCTTCGCGGCCAAAGTGGGTGCTGTTTTCTTCGGCGTTGTAAAACACGGCCGTCGGCATGGCCAGCGCATCTCCCTCCAAGGGGATGGGTTGGGCTTTTCCTTGTGGCTCAGCCCAAGCGATGGCCGAGTTGGATGTGCCGAAGTCAATGCCTAAAGTGCCGAGCTTGCCTTGCTGCGCTTGCGTGATCACTGTCATGTATGAAGTTAACCCAGCAGCCCCACGTAGACGTTTTGGACATCGTCGTTGTCGTCGATGGCAGAAAGGAAGGCTTCGACTTCTTCTAAAGCTGCGGCGCTCAGGTTCGCTGGGTCAACGGGGTTTTTGGGTTTGTAGCCCAGCTTGGCTGACAACACATTGAAGCCGTGCGCGGGCAGGGCGCGGCTCACGAGGTCGAGGTCAGCGGGGTCGGTGATGAACACCGAGGTGCCTTCGTCGCCCGCTTCAAAGTCTTGCGCACCGGCTTCGATGGCGGCCATTTCGGCATCGGCATCGGGGGCGGTGGGTTCAGCTTCAATCAGACCAATGTGGTCAAAGTCCCATGACACTGAGCCTGATGTGCCGAGCTGGCCTTTGCGAAACAACACACGCATTTCGGGCGCGGTGCGGTTGACGTTGTCGGTCAAACACTCGACCATCACCGCCACTTGGTGTGGCGCGTAGCCTTCGTAAATCACGCGTTCAAACTGCACAGATTCACCTGTCAAGCCAGCCCCTTTTTTGATCGCGCGATCCAGCGTGTCTTTTGGCATAGACACTTTGCGGGCCTGCTCCATCACCATGCGCAGGCGTGCGTTGGCTGCGGGGTCTGCACCGTTGCGTGCCGCGACCATGATGTCCTTGGCCAGTTTGCTAAAAACGCGGCCCTTGGCGTTGGCGGCTAAGTCTTTGCCTTTGGCTTTCCATTGAGCGCCCATGTGTGTGTTCCTTTATGTTGTGTATTGATGTGTTTAGGTGTCGGTACTCGCGCTCCAGCGCTCGTTCCATGCGTGTTCGATTTGGCGACGGTCGCGCTTGGTGGGGCGGCCGTGCTCAATGCTGTGTGCAGGCTCTGCCGCCATGCGGTTTTGTTCAGCAAGCTTTGCGCGCAAAGCCATGCTCTCAGCTGTTTCTTCGTACAACAGTTGCGCCACGGGCGCAGAGCCACGTGCAGCGCTGATGCCTTTGACTTGAACAGTTTTGGTGATGTTGCCTTGGCGCACGGTGAGGGTGTCTCCCACTTTCACTTCGCGAGCAGGCTTGACGTCTTGGCCATTGATTTGCACGCGGTGTTTGGTCACTTCATCACACGCGAGGCTGCGTGTTTTGTAGAAGCGTGCGGCCCACAGCCACTTGTCGATGCGCAGGCTGTCCATCAGTGGTTGAACACGTCCAGCACGCGCGTCAGGTCGTGGCCGGTGTAGCTGGGGTGGGGGCCGATGGCTTCAAAGGGCAGCTGTTGGCGGTTCACCCACAGCGTGGTGAAGCCAAACCAAGTGGCACCCAAGGCGTCCCAGCCGTTGCTGGACACAAACAAAATATCTTGCTTCTCAGCGGGAATGGTTTGATGTACCAAGCCGTAGGCCTCGGGCGAAGTTTTGAACAGGCGAATGGGGTCCACCGAGATGACGTGGTCAATCAAATCTGTCATGCCTGCACTCGATACCGCCGTGCTGAGCATCTCAGGGCTGCCGTTCGACAAAATAGCCGTGGTGATGCCACGCTCTTTCAGGCTTTGCAACACACCCAAGTTCTCAGCAAAAGGCGTGAGCTTGGCGTATTGGCCCATCAACGCGTCCACATGTTCCGGCTTGGCATCGAGCTTGAAGCGTTCGAGTGTGTAGAGCAAGGCGCTGCGCGTGATGTTCCAAAACGATTGGTAGTAGCGGCTGCCTTCCGCGCGGTGCGGGTCAGACATCGTGATGAGCCGCGTGTAGTCAATCTGCTTGTCGCGCCACAGCACCGAGATGGCCGCACCTTGGCCGGGGTACAGCTGCTCGGCCAAAGCGCCAATCGAATACACATCGAACAGCGTGCCATAGGCATCGAATACCACCGCTTGGATAGACATGTTCAGTCCTCGTTGGGCAGCAAGCAGCAGGTGTCGCCGCTGGCGGGGCGCTCAATCTTGATGCAGTGGATGTTGGGCAACGTCGCTTTGAGGTCGTTGTAGATGAAGGCGCACAGGTTCTCGAGCGTGGCGGGGCCAATGCCTGGTACTTCGTCAAGGAAATGGTGGTCGAGCTTTTCGCGCACTTTCTCGACTTCTTGGCGCAGAAATGCGAGGTCCATCATCATGCCGGACTCAGGGTCAGGCTTGCCTGCAATGGTCACTTCGGCGTGGTAGGTGTGGCCGTGGATGCGCAGGCTGCCTTCCGAATCAATTTTGCGGCGCAAGGTATGGGCAGCTTCAAAATAGAAGCGCTGGCTAAGTTCATATTTCATCGGATGCCAATCAACTTATGGGTTTGCACGCTCAAACGCCAGCGCGGGTGCGCTTGGCAATAGGCCACGGCCGCAGCGGTGTTGGCTGCTGCGTTGGGCCCATCCATGGGCTGTAAATAAAAATTTTCAAAATTCAAAGATTCATACAGCGCGGGCTCGGCACCCACTTGTGGAAACACCAGCTTGAGTTCTTGGCCTGCTTCCACCACACGCTGGCTACCAGCCTTGGGGCTCATGCACAGCCAGTCAATGCCTTTGGGCGGTTGCACCGTGCCGTTGGTTTCCACCGCAATGGTGAAGTGAAGGGCGTGCAGGGCATCGACCAAGGCCTCGTCCACTTGCAGCAAGGGCTCGCCACCCGTCAGCACCACAAAGCGGTGCGCCGTGTCAGTGGCTGGCCAAAAGCTGGCAATGGCGGCGGCCAAGGCTTGGGCGCTGTCAAACTTGCCGCCGTGTGTGCCATCGGTGCCCACAAAGTCGGTATCGCAGAACTGGCAAATGGCCGAGCTGCGGTCAACTTCCCTGCCACTCCACAGGTTGCAGCCGGCAAAACGGCAAAACACGGCAGGTTGCCCGGCATTGGCGCCTTCACCTTGCAAGGTGTAGAACATTTCTTTCACGCTGTACGTCATGCCGCTATTTTCGCAGCAAGTGACGTGTCCCCCTAAAACGGCGATTGAAGGTGCGACACTTACCGTTTTGGTTGGCTAAATAGGGACTTAGGCGATGGACGTCTTGACGACGCAAACCCTCTCAGGGGTGCAAACAAGCATTGAAATTGCAGGCACGGTGGCCTTCGCCCTGTCTGGGGTGATGGAAGCTGCCCGCAAAAAGCTAGATGCCGTGGGCGTGTGTGCTGTGGCCAGTGTGGCGGCTTTTGGCGGCGGCACGCTGCGCGATGTGCTGCTGGACCGTCGCCCTTTGTTTTGGATTGAGCAGTCTTGGTATTTGTGGTCTGTGCTGGGTTTGTGCATTGCGGCCATGGTGTTGATGCGCGCCAAGCATTTCAAACCTACCGAGAAATCCATGCAATGGCCCGATGCTTTGGGGCTGGGCCTGTTTGCGGCCAGCGGTACGCAAATCGCGTTGGGTCTGCAAATGCCTGCGCTCATCGCTGTGCTGATGGGGGTCATCACTGCCACTTTTGGCGGCGTGTTGCGCGACATCGTGTGCAACGAAATCCCGACGGCCTTTCACGACCATCACCCCTACGCTGTGTGTGCGTTTGCCGGTGGTTGGGTGGTGGTGGTCTTGCATTACTTGGGCTTTTACCCCAATGCCGTGGTCGCCATTGGCGCGGCTACCGTCACGCTGTTGCGCTTAGCTGCCTTGCAGTTTGAATGGCGTTTGCCAACTTGGAAGATTGAAGACTGAGCGAGCGCGTTCTCCACAAAAAAACCCGCACTTGGCGGGTTTTTTAAGTTAAGGACGATTACACCGCGCCATGTGCTTCTACATACAAGGCATAAACCGAGTGGCTGCTTGTCATATACAAGCGGTTGCGCTTGGGGCCACCAAAGGTCAAATTGGCGCATCGCTCTGGCAGCTTGATGAACCCAATGGCTTTGCCTTGTGGGTTGAAAATCATCACACCATCTAAATCTTGCGATTTGGCTTTCAATTCGTAAACTTTGCGCACACCGTTGTCCGTAGGCTCAGCTTGTAATGCGCCATTGCTACCCCAGCCGCACCACAGGTTGCCATCGCGATCGATTCTGAAGCCATCCAATGCCCCTTGATCAGCTGCGTCAATTACTTTTGTTTTGTTGGATACGCTGCCATCAGCGTTGATATCAAAGCTCCAAATGCTACGGTTGGGCGTTCCTTTCCATTCGACCACATAGAGTTTTTTCTCGTCGGGAGAGAACGCTAACCCGTTCGGGTTGACGATGTCGGTGATCATTGCCGTCAACTTGCCGTCAGTACCAATGCGATACACATTGGTACTTGCTTGCTCGGACTTCGCACGGGAGCCCTCCCATTCGCCGTTGATACCAAAGAGTGGATCCGTGAACCAGATGGTGTCATCCGACTTCACCACAATGTCGTTGGGCGCGTTCAAGCGTTTGCCTTCAAAGCTGTCAGCCAAAACGGTAATTTTTCCATTCAGCTCAGTGCGTGTGACGCGACGTGTGATTGAGTGCTCGCATGTCAGCAAACGACCTTGTCGATCAAATGTGTTTCCATTGGCGTAGTTCGCTTTTTCACGAAAAACGGTGGTCTTTCCTGTTGCCTCATCAAACTTCATGATTCGGTTATTAGGAATGTCGCTAAACAACAGATAGCCGCCTTTGGCGTAATACGCCGGACCTTCAGCCCAGCGAAATCCCGTCGCAACTTGTTCAACAGAGCTGCTGTAGATGCGATATTTCGCAAAGCTCGGGTCTAGGATTTGAATGGCCGGATCTGGGTAGCGTTGGTTTGGCGTGAAGCCAAACGATTGCGCACCTGCCGCAGCGCTCATCACAGCTAGGCTGCTTCCCGCAGCCGTCTTGAGAAATTGACGACGTTCAATGTTCTTCATCTGTTGCATGGACTTGTCTCCTTGTTGTTCTCTGTTTGCGGCAACCGGCCGTACGGTATTACTTGCTGGCCACTTCGTGTGCGGCCATCAACTCCAGCGACTTCACCAAGGCCGAGTGGTCCAGTTGGCCCCAACCATTCGAGGCACACGCTTGCATGAGCTGTGCGGCCGATGCGGTTTGTGGCAGTGACACGCCAATGGCTTTGGCACCGTTGAGGGCCAAGGCCAAATCCTTTTGATGCAAGGCAATGCGAAAGCCAGGGTCAAACGTGCGTTTGATCATGCGTTCGCCATGCACTTCCAAAATGCGGCTGGATGCAAAGCCACCCATCAACGCGGCACGCACCTTGGCGGGGTCAGCACCGGCTTTGCTGGCAAACAGCAAGGCTTCGCCAACGGCGGCAATGTTCAAGGCCACGATGATTTGGTTGGCCACTTTGGTGGTTTGCCCGTCGCCATTGCCACCCACCAGCGTGATGTTTTTGCCCATCAATTCAAACAAAGGCTTGACGGTGTTGAACGTGGTTTCTGAGCCGCCCACCATGATGGTGAGGCTGGCGGCCTTCGCACCCACTTCGCCACCTGACACGGGTGCATCGAGGTATTCGCAGCCGAGGGCATTGATTTTTTGCGCAAAGGTTTTGGTGTCCATGGGCGAGATGGAGCTCATGTCCACCACGATCTTGCCTTGGCTCAAACCTTCGGCCACACCGTCTTTGCCAAACAGCACAGCGTCCACATCGGGTGTGTCGGGCAGCATCAAAAAGATGATGTCTGCATGGCGTGCCACGTCGGCGTTGGTGGCGCACACTTGTGCGGCACTGAGTGCCTCGGGCACTTTGCTGCGGGTGCGTACAAACATTTCGTGCCCAGCGGTGAGCAGGTGCTGCGCCATCGGTGTGCCCATGATGCCTAGGCCAATAAATCCAATTTTCATTTTTCTCTTTCTATGAGTTGTTTTAAGCTGCAGAAATTAAGCAACCGGCTTTGAAGAAACTGGTCAAGTTGTCAAACACGCGATCCGCCATGGCTTGTCGTGTTTGTTGTGTTGCGCTGGCGATGTGAGGAAGCATCACAATGTTTTCAAGATGCATCAATCTTTCCGGCACATGGGGTTCATTGGCAAAAACGTCGAGGCCGGCACCTGCAATTGTTTTTTTCTCGAGCGCCTCCATCAGCGCGATTTCGTCGACCACCGAGCCTCGCGCAACGTTGATGAGAAATCCTTGTGGACCCAGTGCCGACAGCACGTCGGCGTTGATCAAATGTTTTGTTTCTGCACCACCTGCTGTGATGACGATCAAAAAGTCGGACCACTTGGCCAATTCAAGGAGTGACGGTACATGCGCCCAAGTGACATCGGTCACAGGGTTGCGGGCGTGGTAACGAATTTCCATGTCAAACCCGGTGGCACGTTTGGCAATGGTTCGGCCAATGCGGCCCATCCCCACAATGCCCAGCTTGGCACCGCTGACTTTGAAGCCTAAGGGAAATGTGGTGTGGGTCCATTTTTGATCGCGAACAAAACGATCGGCCGCACTCAGGCCTCTGCCAATGTCCAGCATCAAACCAAAGGCGGTGTCGGCCACGCAGTCGTTGAGCACATCGGGGGTGTATCCCACCGCGATGCCACGCGCCTTGGCATACGCCACATCAATTTTGTCTAAGCCGACGCCAAAATTAGAAATCACACGCACGTGTGGCAGGCGATCAATCAAGTCATTGGACACGCCACTGGCCGCTGAGCTGACGAGGCCTGTGATGCTGGCCGCGTGGTCTGCCAAGAGTGCTTGCGCTGCCTCTGGGTTGGCAGGCCAGGTCAAAAGTTCGTAGGACTGCGCCAGTCTGGATTCCAGGGGACCAGGGAGTCGACCTACGTTGAGAAGTTTGGTTTTCATGTGTTGTGCCTGAAGATCAGTCGGCGGTGATGCCACGTTCTTTGATCACGGCGCTGTAGCGCTTGCGATCGTTGTCGATGAGTTTGCTGAAGTCAGCTGGTGTCGTGGCTTTGGGGATGCCGCCTAGATCAATCAAGCGATTCTTCACCTCGGGCGTCTCAATGATTTCTCGAACATCTACAGAAATTTTTTCCAGAATGGCTGCGGGGGTTCCCGCAGGTGCAACCAAGCCAATCCAGCTGATCGAGTTGAAACCCGGAATGCTGCCTTCGGCCAAGCTCGGCACATCCGGTAAGGCGCTCACACGCTGCTCGCTGGTGACGGCTAGGGCGCGGAGTTTGCCCGCTTTGATGTGGCCACTGGCTTCTAAAACAGTCATGAAAGAGAGTTGAACGTTGCCAGCCAACAAGTCGGTGATGGCCGGTCCGCCACCTCGGTAGGGCACGTGAACAATGAAAGTGCCAGTGGCATCTTTGAACATTTCTGCGGCCAAGTGCGGGCCGCCACCTGCGCCAGAACTGCTGTAGTTCAATTTGCCGGGTTGATTTTTTGCGAGTGCAATAAATTCTTTGGCTGATTTCGCCGGGACCGAAGGGTTGACCATCATCGCCAACGGCAATTCAGCCACCAATGAAATCGGCGCAAATGCTTTGTCTGGGTCGTAAGGCAGTTTTTTGTACAGCGCCGGGTTAATGGCTTGTGTGCCCAAGTTCCCCATGAGAAGGGTGTAGCCATCCGGTTTTGCTTTGGCAACAAAATCTGCGCCCACTTGTCCTGCCGCACCACCTTTGTTGTCGATGACGACAGACTGGCCCCATTTCAGACTTAACTTTTGTCCCACGATGCGGGCACCTGTGTCGGTGCCACCGCCAGGTGGGAAGGGAACCACGATGGTGACGGGTTTGTCGGGCCAAGCAAAAGCTGGCGCCGCACACAACACCGTCAAAGCCAGCGCAACCAAGGAACGTGAATAGGACATCATGATTTGATCTTTGTGATGTGGCCTAAGCCTCAGTAGCCGCCGCTTGCTTGGGGTGGTTGTGTGGTGCGCATTTTTGAAATGACTTGTTGCGCACCTGCAGCCATCAAGCGTGCATCCGAACTGACGGTGACGAATTGAAAACCTTTGGCGATGCGCTTGAGCGCAGACTCTGGCGTGCCGTTGTGAATGCCCGCCACCACGCCGTGCGCTTTGGCTCGCGCCAAGATGTGGTCCACCGCTTCGGCGGCTTTGGGGTCGAGGTCGTCAAAGGTGGGGTTGCAGCCCAAGGCCAAGGACAGGTCGGAGGGGCCGATGTAAATCGCATCCAACCCTTCCACCGACAAAATGTCGTCCAAGTTGTCGAGCGCGGCTGCGGTTTCAATCATGGCGAAGGTGACGATGGTGTCGTTGGCGTGCTTGGGGTAGTCAGCACCACCGTAGAGCAAGGCGCGCACAGGGCCAAAGCTGCGGGTGCCTTGGGGCGCGTAGTGGGTGTAGGCCACCAATTTTTGAGCGTCTTCTTTGGTGTTGACCATGGGGCAAATCACACCGTAGGCGCCTGCGTCTAAGGTCTTCATCAAGATGCCGGGCTCCAACCAAGGCACGCGCACCACAGGCACGGTGGCGGTGGTGGAGATGGCTTGCAACATGGTGACCATGGCTGGGTAGTCGACCACGCCGTGTTGCAAATCGATGGTCAGGGAATCCCAGCCTTGGTGGGCCATGGTTTCAGCGGAAAAGCTGTTGGGGATGGCGAGCCAGCCATTGACGACGGCTCCGCCTGCTTGCCAAATTTCTCGGATTTTGTTGGGGCGCATAAATGTCAGGGGTGAAGTTTTTATCGAACCATGCATGGGCGCTTGTGGTCAAACGTCCAGCCGGGGATGAGGTATTGCATGGCCATGGCGTCGTCGCGCGCGCCCAATCCGTGTTGCAAATAGAGCTGATGGGCTTTTTCAACTTCTGCCATGTCCAGCTCAACGCCTAAGCCAGGCTTTTTGGGCACTTCCACATGGCCGTTGATGATTTGCAAAGGCTCTTTGGTCAGGCCTTGGCCGTCTTGCCAAATCCAGTGGGTGTCGATGGCGGTGACTTTGCCGGGCGCTGCTGCTGCCACGTGGGTGAACATGGCGAGCGACACGTCGAAATGGTTGTTGGAGTGAGAGCCCCAAGTCAGACCCCAATCCCGGCAGGTTTGGGCCACGCGCACTGAGCCTGCCATGGTCCAGAAATGCGGGTCAGCCAAGGGAATGTCCACGCTTTGCAGCGAGAGCGAGTGCACCATTTGTCGCCAGTCGGTGGCCACCATGTTGGTGGCGGTGGGCAAGCCAGTTTCGCGGCGGAACTCGGCCATCACTTCGCGGCCACTGAAGCCTTCTTCTGCACCGCAGGGGTCTTCGGCATAAGCCACCACGCCGCGCATGTCGCGCATCAAACGCACGGCGTCTTTCAGCAGCCAGCCGCCGTTGGGGTCGAGCGTGACGCGTGCTTGTGGGAAGCGTTGGTGCAAGGCGGTGACGGCTTCAATCTCAGCCTCGCCCGCGAGCACGCCGCCTTTGAGTTTGAAGTCGTTGAAGCCATATTTTTCTCGTGCGGCTTCGGCCAAACGGACCACCGATTCGGGGGTCATGGCCTTTTCGTTGCGCAAGCGGAACCACGCGTTGTCAGCCTCGTGTTCGGTGCGATACGGCAGGTCGGTTTGGGTGCGGTCGCCGATGAAAAACAAATAGCCCAACATCTCCACCGAGCTGCGTTGTTGACCTTCGCCCAAGAGCGCGGCCACAGGCACGTTCAGGTGTTGGCCAAGCAAATCGAGCATGGCAGATTCAACAGCCGTCACGGCATGGATGGTGGTGCGCAAATCGAACGTTTGCAGGCCACGCCCGCCTGCATCGCGGTCTGCGAAGCGAGTGCGTAGGGTGTTCAGCACCGCTTGCACATTGCCAATGCTTTGGCCTACCACCAACTCGGTGGCGTCTTCCAATGTGGCGCGAATTTTTTCGCCGCCTGGCACTTCGCCAATGCCCGTACGTCCGGCGTTGTCGGTGAGGATGAGCAGGTTGCGTGTGAAGAAGGCACCGTGTGCGCCTGAGAGGTTCATCAACATGCTGTCATGTCCCGCAACGGGGATGACACGCAACTGTGTGATGACGGGAGAGGTGTGAGGCATGGCGTGAGGTCTAAGAGTGACCGACTTAGTCGGCTTTGATGTTGCGGGTTTCGATGAGCTTTTTCCAGCGTGCGAATTCAGCCGCTTGGTACGCGGTGAATTGCTCAGGCGTATTCGCCACGATTTCGAAGCCTAAATCCAGTAACTTGGTTTTGATTTGCGGGTCGTTCAAGCCAGCCACGATGGCGGCGTGCAGTTTGGCCTTGATGTCCGCAGGCAAACCTTTGGGGGCTGCAATGGCTTGCCATGAATACACATTGGCTTCTTTGATGCCCAGCTCTTCAAGCGATGGCACATTGGGTAACAGGGGCGAACGCTTGGCGCTGGTGATGGAGAGTGGGCGCAACTTGCCTGCCAAGATTTGCGGCATGGCGGTGTTGATGTTCATGAACGACGAGTCCACTTGGCTCCCTAGCAAATCGGTCATCACAGGGCCACCGCCTTTGTAGGGCACGTGGATGCCTGTGGTGCCGGTTTGCAGCCAAAACAACTCAGCGGTGAGGTGGTCGCTGCTGCCGTTGCCAGACGAGGCGAACGTCATTTTGTTGGGATTGGCTTTGAGAAAGGCAATCACATCGGCCATGGATTTGTGCGGCGAGTTGGCGGGCACCACCAACACATTGGGCGCTTGCACGGCAATGCTGATGTAGTCGAAGTCTTTCAACGCGTCATAGGGCACTTTGGCTAACAGATGCGGTGCAATCACATAAGGACCAAGGGACGACACCAACAGCGTGTGGCCATCAGCAGGGGCGCGTGCCACAAAGCCTGCGCCAATCGTGCCGGTGGCACCGGCTTTGTTGTCGGTGATGAAACTGCCGCCCAGTTTTTCTTGCAGCTTGGGTGCCAAGGTGCGCGCAATCAAATCGGTGGCGCCACCGGGTGGAAAGGGCACCACCAAGGTGACGGGTTTGTCAGGCCAAGCGTGTGCCGCGCCCATGAACAAGGCACTGGTCAGCATGGCTAAGAGCAGATGGCGTTTTTTCATTCTGTGTCTCCTCATTGGTATTTGTGTCACGTTTGGTGCTTAGGCTGCACCGCGTGTGTTGGTGTAAATGGCATACAGCGAATGGCTGCTGGCCATGAACAGTCGGTTGTGCTTGTCGCCGCCAAAGCACAGGTTGGCGCAGCGCTCGGGAAGATGGATGTGGCCAATGGCTGTGCCGTCGGGTGCGAAGACGCGCACGCCATCCAGTTCTTCGGGTTTTGCGTGTGCCGAGCCGTCGCTGCCCCAGCCGCACCAAATGTTGCCGTCGATGTCGACCGCGATGCCATCCAGCGCACCTGGACCCTGGGCATCAATGGCCAAACGCTTGTTGGACAAACTGCCTTGTGCATTCACGTCATACGCCCACACTTTGCGATGTGGCTTGGCACGGCTTTCCACCAAATACAACACCGACTCGTCGGGTGAGAAGGCCAAGCCATTGGGGCCTTGCACATCCGTCAACACCTGTTGCAATTGACCATCGCTGGGGTGGATGCGGTACAGCGCATGCGGCAACTCGGCTATCGCTGCGTCGCCTTCCCAGTCACCTGAAATGCCAAAGGGCGGGTCTGTGAACCACACCGCACCATTGCGTTGGCACACGATGTCGTTGGGCGAGTTCAAAGGTTTGCCGTCGAACGCATCGGCCAGCACGGTAATGGCCCCGTTGTATTCGGTGCGTGTGATGCGGCGTGTTTGGTGTTCGCAGGTGAGCAAGCGTCCTTGCGCATCACGTGCCAAACCATTGGCGTTGTGCGAGGGCTTGCGAAACTCGCTCACGTGGCCCGAGGCATCGTCCCACCGCAAGATGCGGTTGTTGGGAATGTCGGATACCAACAGACAGCGACCATCGCCAAACCACACGGGGCCTTCAGCCCAACGCATGCCCGTGGCCAGTTGCTCGACGCTGGCACTGAACAAGCGGAGTTTTAAAAAGCGCTCATCCAACACTTCAACGCGTGGGTCTGGATAGCGTGCGTTGACTTGAAAGGCAATGGCAGGTCCCAAAGCCGTGGCAGGTCTGTCAGTCATGGTGTTATTTCAAAATCAAATTGGGCAACCACATGGAGAACGCAGGCACATAGGTGACCAACATCAACGCAGCAATCAGACCGCCGTAGAACGGCCAAATGGTTTTCATCACCGTGCCCACCGACACTTCACCAATCGTGCAACCCACAAATTGGGTCGTACCCACGGGGGGGGTGTTCAAGCCCAAAGCGCAGTTGATGAGCATGACGATGCCGAATTGCTCGGTGCTCATGCCCATTTGTTGACAGATGGGCAAGAAGATGGGCGTGCAAATCAAAATCGTGGCCGCCATGTCGAGGAAGGTGCCCAGCACAAACAAGATGACGTTCACGCACAAGAAGATGACCCAAGGCGTGGCACTGATGCTCGACAGCATTTGTCCTGTCAATTCGGCTACGCCGTACAAGCCAATCAAGTAGCCAAACATGGAGCTGATACCAATCAGCAGCAGTACCGCGCCGGTACTTTTGACCGCTTTGGCTGCGGCTTTCAAAAACTGTTCACGGGTGAGCTTTTTGTACACCATCGTGGCCAAGAACAACGCCCAAATCACCGCCACAGAGGCTGACTCAGTCGCCGTGAACGCGCCCGACAAAATGCCCACGATGATGATGACCACCACCAACAGGCCTGGCAACGACTGCGCAAACGAATGTCCCACCACGGCCCAACCTGGGAAGGTGCCAGCAGGGTAGCCGCGCTTCACGGCCACGGCATAAGCCGCCACTAAGTTACAAATGGTTAACACAATGGCTGGCACGATGCCCGCCAAAATCAAGGCTGCAAT
Source organism: Limnohabitans curvus (assembly GCF_003063475.1). Lineage (NCBI taxonomy): Bacteria > Pseudomonadati > Pseudomonadota > Betaproteobacteria > Burkholderiales > Comamonadaceae > Limnohabitans > Limnohabitans curvus. Next base: position 465,818 of record NZ_NESP01000001.1, on the reverse strand, counting down.
GCTCACCTTACCGCTGGCAGCCAGCGTGAAGATGATGAGGTTGTGGCTGGTGGGCATCAAGGCGCCCACCAAGGACGCATGCGTGGTCACGTTGACCGCGTAGTCGGCGTCGTAGCCCTCTTTTTTCATTTGCGGAATCAGTACTGCGCCCATGGCTGATACGTCAGCGACAGGTGAGCCTGACACGCCACCAAACAAGGTGCAGGCGAGCACGTTGCTCATGCCCAAACCACCGCGTACATGACCTGCCAGCGATTTGGCGAAATCCACAATCTTGTCGGCGATGCCGCCGTACATCATGATTTCACCGGCAAAGATGAAGAAGGGAATCGCGAGGAACGAGAACGGGTTCATGCCCGAAATCATTTGTTGAAAACCCACCGCTAACGGTAGACCTTCAAACAACAAGGTTGCCAAAGACGACAAACCAATCGAGAACGCCACGGGCACGCCCAGCAGCAACAGCAGCGTGAAGCTCACGCACAAAATGGTCAATGCCATGATGGCTCCACCTCTTCACCGCGAATCAAAGCAATGATGTGTTCAATAGAAAACAAGGCAATCAACACGCCGGCCATGGCAGGCGGGACGTATTTGAAAGCCTCGGACAAGCCGAGGGTTGGGATTTTGTAATCCCACACGCTTTGTGCCAGCACGGCACAGTTGTAGGCCATCACCACGCCAAAGCCTAAAACGAGGACGTGGATGAGCAGCTCCATCTTCAGGCGCACGGCATCGGGCACGAGCACCAACAAAGATTCCAAGCCAATGTGGCCCGCATCGCGCACACCCACGGCCATGCCCAGCATGGTCACGTAGAGCACGAGCAACACGGCACCACTCTCGGCCCAAGTGGGCGTGTCGTTGAGCACATAGCGGCCAATGACTTGGTAGAGCACCGCGGCAATCAGCAGCACGAGACCGCCGACGCCGACCTTCAAACAAAGCCGCGCAAGGGCGGCACAAAAGCGTGTGTACATGGAGGGCTTTTATTTAACAGCGTTGATGCGTTTGACCATGTCTTGCAGCTTGGGGTCTTTCAAGAACTTGTCATACACAGGCTTCATCGCGGCTTGGAAGGGGGCTTTGTCCACGTCCACAATTTCAGCGCCGCCAGCTTTGACGATGGCCAATGATTTGGCTTCACGCTCGTCCCACAGCTTGCGCATGTAAGTTACAGACTCTTTGGCGGCGGCACGAATTTGTTTTTGCTCGTCAGCAGACAGCGTGTCCCACACCTTCTTAGAGAAGAGCAAGATTTCTGGCGCCATCGAGTGCTCGGTCTTGTTGTAGTACTTGGCGACTTCAAAGTGACGTGAGCTCTCATACGAGGGATAGTTGTTTTCCGCGGCATCGACCAAGCCGGTTTTCAGCGCGGTGTACACCTCGCCATAAGGCATCGGTGTGGCGTTGGCGCCCATGGCTTCGAGCAGGGACACCCACAAATCGCTTTGTTGCACGCGCACCTTCAAGCCTTTGGCATCGGCCAAAGTTTTGATGGGCTTTTTCACGGTGTAAATCGAGCGTGCGCCAGAGTCGTAAAACGCCAAGCCGATAAAGCCTTGGGCTTCGCAGTCTTTCAAGATTTCTTCACCAATCGCACCGTCCAGCACTTTACGCATGTGGTCGGTCGAGCGGAACAAGAAGGGCATGGTGGGCACCATGGTGGCGGCACAAATGTTGTTCATGGGCGCCACGTTCACGCGTGCCATGGCGATGGCGCCGAGCTTGGTTTGTTCAATCGTGTCTTTTTCGTTGCCGAGAGCAGACTTCGAGAACACCTTGATGCTGTGTTTGCCATTGCTGGATTTGTTCAGTATCTCGCCCATATGGCGCACGGCTTGCACGGTGGGGTAGTCGTCTGGGTGAATGTCAGATGAGCGGAATTCGGTGGCGTGTGCACCAAAAGCAAACAGCGAGGCGGCCGCCGTGGCTACCAAGGTCTTGAGCAAATTCGAACGTGCGTTCATGGGTGTCTCCTGTTGTGGTTAGAAATTTAAAAAGGACCGGCTTTGACAAAACCACCGCCTTGGTAAATCACGGCGGGGTCATTCAAATCGAGGGTGAGTTGCTTGGCTTCTACGGCAGCGCGGAATGGCTCAGAGCTGTCGAGCGGGCGGTAGCCAATGTGTTTGGCGGGGGTGTTGTCCCACCACACGTGGTGGTTGTCGGACATGCCGTAAATCACGCTGTAGCCGACGACGGGTGAGTTCAGGCTAGAGATGACCAAGCGCTCCAAGTCGTCGAAGCTCATCCAAGTGGCGAGCATGCGGCGGTCTTTGGGCTCTGCGAATGAAGAGCCAATGCGCAGGCACACGGTTTCAATGCCATAGCGGTCGAAGTAAAAGCGGGCGAGGTTTTCACCAAAGGCTTTGCTCAGGCCGTAGTACCCATCGGGGCGCACGGGCATGGTGGCATCGACCACTTCGTCTTGACGGTAAAAACCAGTGACGTGGTTGGAGCTGGCAAACACGATGCGGCGCGTGCCGTGGGTGCGGGCGGCTTCGTACAGGTTGTAGGCGCCAATGATGTTGGCTTGCACGATGTCGTCAAACGGTTGTTCGGTCGAGATCCCGCCCAAATGCACCACCGCATCCACGCCTTCGAGCAGCTTGAACACAGCAGGGCGGTCTTGCAAAGGGACGGGCATGATTTCTTCGCCAGCATGGGCAGTGCCCAAATCGCCCAAATCGCTGACACGCAGCACATCGCAACGTGCTTTCAGACGTGGGCGCAAGACGCGTCCGAGGCCACCGGCGGCCCCTGTCAACAGCAGGCGTGAGTACATGTGTGAGGAGGAGGCCATAGAGGTGACGTGAAGTTTGGGTTATATGAGATTTGCTTTTGGGTTCAATTTGGTAGCGCTACCAAATTGAGTGAACGGATGTTAGCCACGGTAAAACGGGCCGTCAATGCTTTTACGTCAGGGTTTTCGCTAGGGCTGTGCTGTCGCGCTCGATGATGGAAAAGCCCACATCCACAATGCGCGGATCCACCGTGCGGCCCTCGGCACGGTCCATCAAAAAGCGTGCTGCGAGCGTGCCAATTTGCCCGCCATTGATGCGCACGGTGGTGAGCGCAGGCACCATGTCGGCCACAAACGGCACATCGCCAAATCCCATCACGGCGATGTCGTCTGGCACGGTCAAACCACGAGCGCGAGCTTCGGTCATCACCCCCAAAGCCAGCAGGTCGGAGCTGCAAAAAACGGCTTGCGAATCTGGGGCTTCAGCCAATATGCGAGCCATGGCTTCGCGGCCACTTTTGAGTGAGCGCGAGGCGCCCACATTGGCGACAAACACAGGGGGCAAACCCAGTTGCGCCACGGTCTCTTGAAAGGCGACGGTGCGGCGGTCGGCGCGCTCATCTTCGGCGCGCACGATGGCAAATTTTGTGTAGCCTTTTCGGATCAGAAATTGGGCCACTTCACGGCCAATGTCCGAGTGAGAGAAGCCAATCAGCATGTCAATCGGTGTGGGGGTCAAGTCCCAGGTTTCGACCACCGGAATGCCCGAGGCCAGCAAGCGCGTGCGCGCCTTGCCTGGCGGCAAGATGCCGGTGATGAAAATGCCGTCGGGTCGGCGACCAATGATGGCTTCGAGCAGCAGCTCTTCGCGCTCGGCGGAGTAGCCCGATTGGCCCAGCATCAGTTGGTAGCCCGCATCAAACAAGGTGCCGTTCAAAGACTCGATGGTTTCCATGAACACCGACACCACCGTGCTGGGCACCACGGCTGCAATCAGGCGGCTGCGCGAAGAGGCCAAGCCACCTGCCATGCGGTTGGGCACGTAGCCGGTGCGTTGCACGGCCTCTTGCACCTTGCGCAACACATCGGGCGAGACTTGGTTGGGCGTGTTGATGGCCCGTGACGCCGTGATGGGGGCCACGCCCGCGAGCATGGCCACATCGCGCAGGGTGATGGCACCGCTGCTGCGGCGTGAGCGTTTGGGCTGTTCTTTGTCGGTCATGAAATTCTTTGGCGTGTCTACTTGCACGTTCGATTATGGTACCGCTATCATTGCGTTTGTAAAGGCTTTGAACCTGAGCCGAATGATAGGAGACCTTGATGACCCCACTCACCATCCGCATGCAGCCTCGAGACAACGTGGCGATTGTGGCCAACCACGGTGGTTTGCCCGCAGGCACCCTGTTGCCAGATGGCCTGTGCTTGCGTGACGCTGTGCCCCAAGGGCACAAGGTGGCGTTGGTCGATATTCCTGCGAACGGTGCGGTGCTGCGCTATGGCATTGCGATTGGCTATGCCTTGAAAGACATTCCTGCGGGCAGCTGGGTGCATGAGCGTTTGCTCCAAATGCCTTCCGCTCGCGAGTTGGACAACTTGCCTATGGCTACTGTGAAGCCTGAACCTTTGCCGCCGCTGGAAGGCTACACCTTCGAGGGCTACCGCAATGCCGATGGCTCGGTGGGTACGCGCAACATCTTGGCCATCACCACCACCGTGCAATGTGTGTCGGGCGTGGTTGAGTTTGCCGTGGCGCGCATCAAGGCCGAGTTGTTGCCCAAGTTTCCCCATGTGGATGACGTGGTGGGCCTTGAACACACCTATGGCTGTGGTGTGGCCATTGATGCCGATGGCGCAGAAATTCCCATTCGCACCCTGCGCAACATCAGCCTCAACCCCAACTTTGGCGGTGAGGTGATGGTGGTGAGTTTGGGCTGCGAAAAGCTGCAGCCCGAGCGCTTGATGCCACCCGGTGCCATCCCTATCAATGACCAACGTGGCGAAGCACTCGATGTGGTGTGTCTGCAAGACGATGCACATGTGGGCTTCATGTCCATGATCGACGACATCATGCAAACCGCCACGCGCCATCTCGAACGCCTGAACTTGCGCCGCCGCGAAACCGTGCCTGCCAGCGAACTGGTGGTGGGCGTGCAGTGCGGGGGCAGCGACGCGTTTTCGGGCGTGACGGCCAACCCTGCCGTGGGCTACTGCACCGATTTGTTGGTGCGTGCGGGCGCGAGCGTGATGTTCTCCGAGGTGACCGAAGTGCGCGACGGCATTGACCAACTCACCTCACGCGCGACCACACCTGAAGTGGCTGAGGCCATGATTCGCGAAATGGCTTGGTACGACGCTTACCTGGCACGTGGCCGCGCAGACCGCAGTGCCAACACCACGCCGGGTAACAAAAAAGGTGGCTTGTCCAACATCGTGGAAAAAGCCATGGGCTCGATCGTCAAGTCGGGCTCTGCGCCGATTTCGGGCGTGTTGTCGCCGGGTGAAAAGCTCAAACAAAAAGGCCTGATTTATGCGGCCACGCCTGCCAGTGATTTCATTTGCGGCACGCTGCAATTGGCCGCAGGCATGAACTTGCATGTGTTCACCACGGGGCGCGGCACACCTTATGGTTTGGCTGAAGTGCCTGTCATCAAAGTGGCCACACGCACAGACCTGGCCCGCCGTTGGCATGACCTGATGGATGTGAACGCCGGCACCATTGCCGATGGCACCAAGACGATTGAAGAGGTGGGCACTGAGCTGTTTCAGCTCATGCTCGATGTGGCCAGTGGCCGCAAAAAAACCTGGGCTGAACATTGGAAGTTGCACAACGCCTTGGTGTTGTTCAACCCCGCGCCTGTGACCTGAAGACAAAAACGAAGGAGACAAAACATGACACACACCACATCAAATCGTCGGCATTGGCTGGGCGCTCTGGGCTTGCTGCTTGGCAGTTGGTGCTTGGGCGTCAGTGCGCAAAGCTGGCCGAGCGGGCCCATCAAAATCATCGTGCCGTACCCGCCCGGTGGCTCGTCCGACATCATTGCGCGGGCCATCAGCCAGCCTCTGTCGGATGCGCTGAAGCAAACGGTGGTGGTTGAAAACCGTCCTGGCGCCAATGGCAACCTAGGCGCAGACGCTGTGGCCAAGTCCAAGCCCGATGGCTTGACGCTGTTGCTCTGCGACACGGGTGCTTTGGCCATCAGCCCCTCGGTGTACACCAAGCTCGCGTTTGATCCTTCCACCGACTTGCGCGGCGTCAGCATGTTGGCGTACTCACCGCACATGCTGGTGGTGCATCCGTCTGTGCCTGCGAATAATTTGCAAGAGTTGGTGGCCTTGTCCAAGAAAACGCCCATCAACTTTGCGGTGACGGCCATGGGCAGTGCGCCACATTTGGCGGGCGTGGCCGTGCAACGTGCCAGTGGTGCGTCATGGGTGTACATCCCTTACAAAGGTGGCGTGCAAGCTGTGACCGACACCATGGCGGGGCAAACCCAAGTGGTGATGAACGGTATGTTGGCCACCTTGCCGCATGTGCAAAGTGGCAAGCTCAAAGTGTTGGGCATTTCCAAAGGTTCGCGCATGCCCTTGGTGGGCCATATCCCCACCTTGGCGGAGCAAGGTTTGACAGGCTTTGAGTCGGGAACCTGGCAAGGTGTGTTGGTGAATGCCGCCACACCCAAACCGATCGTGGAGAAACTCCATGCCGAGTTGGTGAAGGTCATTCGCAGCCCCGAAATTCGCAGCCGCCTCACGGGCCAAGGCGCGGAAGTGGTGACCATGCGTCCCGACGAACAAGATGCGTTCTTCAAACAAGAGCGCTCGCGTTGGCAAAAAGTGGTGATGGAAGAGGGCATTCGTCTCGACTAAAGCCACCCCGGTGTCCGTGCTGACGCCAAGCTGCAACAATCTTGGCGTGATTCCCGTTCTCTATTCCTTCCGCCGCTGCCCCTACGCCATGCGCGCACGCTTGGCTTTGCGTGTGAGTGGTGTCGCCTATGAACACCGCGAAGTGGCGTTGAAAGCCAAGCCCGCCGACATGTTGGTGGCCTCGCCCAAAGGCACGGTGCCTGTGTTGTGTTTGCCAGCGGGCGAGGTGTTAGAGCAGAGCTTAGACATCATGCGCTGGGCGTTGCTGCAAAACGATGCCGAGGCTTGGTTGCCCAACTCGCCTGACGAATGGACATTCACCAACGCGGGCATTGCTTTGAACGATGGTGACTTCAAAGCCCATTTAGACCGCTACAAATATCCGCAACGTTTTGGCTTGATTGATGGCTTGCAGCACCGCGCACAAGGTGCCGAGGTCTTGATGCGGTGGCAAGTGCATTTGCAAACGCATGCGTTTTTGTCTGGCGACCGATGGGGCTTGCTAGATGCGTGCGTGGCCCCTTTTGTGCGCCAGTTTGCACGCACAGACCGTGCGTGGTTTGATGCACAGCCTTGGTCTCAGTTGGCGCAGTGGCTGGTGGCATTTGAAAACTCAGAGGCGTTTGCTGCCGTGATGCACAAGCACCCGCTGTGGGCGTCGTCGCAGCTTGAACGCTTGCCTGCTTAGCCAGCAGCTTTCAAAAAATCCATCACCAACTGCCACTGTGCAGGCACGTTCAACGCAGGCGCATGGCCGCAGCCCGCAATCTCCTCCGAACGCAACAAGCCTTTGGCGCCCGGGCCGCGCGTGTGCATGGTTTGGATGGTGTCTGGCGAAATTAAATCTGAGTTGGCCCCGCGCATCACCATCACGGGGATGTTCAGCGCGTCGTATTCGTTCCACATGGGGTACTCAGGCACTTCGCGGAAAAACTGTTGGGTGATGTTGGGGTCGTAGTGCGGCGTCACGCGGCCATCGGGCAGGCGGCGGGTCGAGGTTTCGGCGAGGTGAGTCCACTGCGCATCGGTTTGAAAGCCAAATGGTGCATAGGCTTGGCGGAAGAAGGCTTCCAACTCGGGCACCGTATCAAATGCAGGCGGTTGACCTGCGTAGGCTTTGATGCGGTCTACCGCCACGGCTGAAATTTCAGGGGCGATGTCGTTCAGCACCAAGCTGCGAATGCGGCCTTTGAAGGCGGGCACTTCTAACGCCGCAGCGCACACCAAACCCAAAGCGCCGCCCATCGAGGTGCCAATCCAGTGGGCTTGGGTGATGTGCAGCGCATCCATCAAGTCCAGCGTGATGCGGGCGTAGGTGGCAAAGCTGTAGTCGTTTTTGGGGGCGTGGCCCCACTGGCTCAGGCCTCGGCCAATGGTGTCGGGGCAAATCACGCGGTAGTCAGCGCTCAGCTGCTCGGCCAGCGCATCAAAATCGCGGCCTGTGCGTGCCAAGCCGTGCCAGGCAATGACCACGGGCAGCGAGGTGTCGCCCCACGCGGTGTAGTGGATGTTGAAGCCGTGGCATTGCAAATAGTGTGAGCTGGGTTTCATGGTGAGTTCAGTTTACGATTGCCCCATGCAATTGCAAGATATTTTGTATTCCCAAGGTTTTGGCACGCGCCGTATTTGCGCAGGTCTCATTCAACAAGGTTATGTGCAGGTCGATTTGGGCGAGGGCTTGGTCACCTGTGACGATGCACTGGAAGACATCGACGAGCACGAAGGCCTACCGTATTCCGTGCAAGGCGTGCTGTGGCCGTATCACGCCAAAGCCTACGTGCTGCTGCACAAGCCTGCGGGCTACGAGTGTTCGCACAAGCCTTCGGCGTGGCCCAGTCTGTACACCTTGCTGCCTCCCGCGCTGCGCCAACGCCCACAAAAAAGCGCGGTCCAAGGCGTGCAAGCGGTGGGGCGCTTGGACCAAGACACCACGGGCATGTTGGTGCTGACCGACGATGGCCCGCTGATTCACCGCATGAGTTCGCCTCGTCACCATGTGCCCAAGGTGTACGAGGTGACCACGGACGACCCGCTGGACGACAAACAAGTGCAACGCCTGCTCGACGGCGTGGTGCTGGACGATTCACCCAAGCCCGTCAAAGCCGCGGCGTGTGTGGCGGTGGCCGAGCACCACTTGCGCCTGACCCTGACCGAGGGCAAGTACCACCAAGTCAAACGCATGTTGGCGGCGGTGGGCAACAAGGTGGTGGGGCTGCACCGTTCTCAAATTGGCGCCATGCCATTGCCTGCAGATTTGGCGCCGGGCCAGTGGCGTTGGATCAGCGAAGACGAGCTGAAGCTGCTAGCTACAAACGCTTAATTTTTCCCCGCGTTCGTGGCTTGTTTGCGTTGGGTCAAACGGATTTCGTTTGAATTGACGCCCTTGGCATGTGTGGGCAAGGTCCTGCTCGTTACACTGGACGCAGATTTTTCAAGGTGTTTTTTGTGTTTTTGATTCAACGTTTGACGCTGGCTTTGGCCAGTGCGCTGCTGTTGGCAGCAGCCCCTGTCGCGCAGGCTGGCAACCCCATTTTTGTGCTGAACTCGCAAGATGCGAATGTGAGCGTGATTGACTCTGCGACGTGGAAAGAAACCCGTCGCATTGCCACCGGCAAAGAGCCGCACCACATCTACCTGACCCCCGATGAAAAATCGGTCATCGTGGCGAACGCGGGTGGCGACTCACTCACCTTCATCGACCCACGCACCGCTGACGTGCAACGCGTGGTGCGTGGCACCTTAGACCCGTACCAACTCCGTTTCTCGCCCGACATGAAATGGTTTGTCACGGTGGCCAACCGTTTGAACCACATCGACATTTACCGCTGGGATGGCAAAGAGCTGACGCTGGCCAAGCGCATCCCTTCCAGCAAAACGCCTAGCCACATTTGGATTGACACCAAAAGCACCACCGCTTACGCCACCATGCAAGACAGCAACGAGTTGGTGGCGGTCGATCTGGCCACGCAAACCTTGAAGTGGCGAGTCAAAACAGGCGAAATGCCTGCGGACGTGTTTGGAACGCCCGATGACAAACACCTGTTGGTCGGCCTCACGGGGGGTGACCATGTGGAGGTGTATGACGTCACCGGCCCACAAGCCAAGCTGGTGAAAAACATTCCCACCGGTGAAGGCGCACATGCCTTCCGTGCGCTGGGTGATGGCCGCCATGTGTTTGTGGGCAACCGCGTGGCCAACACGGTCAACAAGATTGACTACACCAAGCTCGAATCCGTGGCGCAGTTCAAAGCCCCAGGTGGCCCAGACTGCATGGAAGTGACAGCCGATGGCAAATTGCTGTTGGTCTCTTCGCGTTGGATTAAAAAGGTCAGCGTGATTGATATCGCCACAGGCCAACTGGTGCGTCAAGTCAAAGTGGGCAAATCGCCCCACGGCATTTGGACCCTAGACCACGCCAAGCGGTATTGATGATGCACATGCGTTGCTTAAGTTTTGGTTTCCTCGCCTCACTGAGCATCGCTGTACACGTGGCCCACGCGGCTGCGCCTTGCAGCAAGCCGCTTTACCTCACGTTTGATACCGGCCACATGGGCGTGGCCCCGCTGATTGCGGAGGTGCTGAACCGTCAAAACGTCAAAGTTACCTTTTTCGCAGCCAACGAGCCCACCAAAGAGGGCGATGGTTCGCTGGGCGACCATTGGGCACCTTGGTGGAAGGCCCGTGGCGCCGAAGGCCACGCCTTTGCTTCGCACACGTTTGACCATGTGTATTGGCGTTCTGACTTGCCGCGTGGCAGCTGGCAGATGCGCCCCACAGCTGGCGCTAGCAAGGGCCAAACCGAGGTGTGGACCAGCCAACGCTATTGCGACCAGTTGCAACTCGCCAACACGCGCCTTGAGCAAATCACGGGCGTCAAGCCCCTGCCTTTGTTTCGCGCACCTGGCGGTAAAACATCCCCCTCGCTATTGACCGCGGCCAAGCAATGCGGCTTTGCCCACGTCGGATGGGCCGATGCCGGCTTTTTGGGCGATGAGTTGCCCAGTGACAAATACCCCAATGCGCTGCTGCAACACCGAGCGTTGAGCAACATCCGTTCGGGTGACATCTTGATGGCGCACCTGGGCATTTGGTCGCGCCAAGACCCGTGGGCCCCTGCGGTGCTAGAGCCCTTGATTGAAGGCCTCAAAGCCAAAGGGTTTTGTTTCGCGACGCTCAAAGACCATCCACAATTCAAAACATGGACGCGTTAATCGACCTCTTTGCCAACACCCAAGCTGCTTTGTATGAAGACGTGATGCAGCCCATCGCGTTCGCGGTAGGCCTGGGTAACCGCTTGGAAGATGTGTTCGACGGCACAGGCTGGTTGCTGGTGGGCTTGCTTCAAATTGCCGTCATGTTGCTGGTCATTGGCCCCTTGCAACGCTGGCGTCCCGTGGAGGCGGTGACGAACAAGCGCGCCGTTTACACCGATGTGATTTACACCCTCATTCACCGTTTGGGTTTGTTCCGCATCGTTTTGTTTTTGTCGATCGAGCCTGTGCTGGACACGCTCATGGGCGCGTTGCGCGTGCAAGGCGTGGGCACTTTTCATTTGGAAGACCTTTGGCCGGGCGTGACCGATGGCCCGTTCACCAGCTTTGTGATTTATTTGGTGGTGTTTGACTTTGTCAATTACTGGTTGCACCGCGCCCAACACCAATGGCACTGGTGGTGGGCCTTGCACGCGGTGCACCACTCGCAGCGCCAGATGACGCAGTGGACTGACAACCGCAACCACTTGTTAGATGACTTGATCGGCGCCGTCATCTGGGTGTGCATCGCGCAGCTCATTGGCATTGCGCCCACGCAGTTTGTGGCGGTGGTGGCCATCACGCAGCTGTTTGAAAACCTTCAGCATGCCAATTTGCGTGTGACTTTTGGTAAGTGGGGTGAGCGCTTGTGGGTCAGCCCAAGGTTTCATCGTCTACACCACGCGATTGGTTTAGGGCATGAGTCCAAGCTGAAGCCAGTGGTGAGTGCCGCAGGTGAAGCGACCCGCGTAGGGGCCGCATTAGGCGGGCACAACTTTGGCGTCCTTCTGCCTTGGTGGGATGTGATGTTTGGCACCGCCAACTTCGATATGCGCTTCGAGCCCACGGGCATTCGCGACCAAGTGGAGCAGGGCGTGGATTACGGCGAAGGTTTCTGGTCGCAACAGCGATTGGGTATCAAACGCCTCATGCAGGCTTTGGGTTTTTCATCTGCACGTTAAATAGCTGCGGTATGCTTTTGGCATGCGTTTGTTTTTGGATTCTTTTTGGCGCGCACTGGCTTACTGCCTGATGCCGCGCGTGATCACCCTCTCTTTGCTGCCTCTCGCCATGCTCTTGGTGTTGTCGGTGAGTTGGGGGTATTTCTATTGGGCGCCCACACAAGAGTGGGTGCGCGAGATGCTGGCCTCTTGGCAAGTGCTGCAAAGCATGATGGATTGGCTGCAGGACAACGGTGCGGGTGAATTGCAAGCGGTGATGGTGCCGTTGGTGGTGATTTTTGCCATCACGCCTGCTTTGGTGGTGGTGTCTTTGTTGGCGGTGTCTTTGATGATGACGCCCGCGTTGGTGAATTTGGTGGTCCACCGTCGCTTTGAACACCTGGCGCTCAAGCATGGCGGCACCAACCTCACCAGCTTGGCTTGGACCTTGGGGTCTACTGTCATTGCGTTGTTGGCCATGCTGATTTCCTTGCCTTTGTGGGTGGTGCCGCCTTTGATGTTCATCGTGCCGCCGCTCATTTGGGGCTGGCTCAGCTATCGCATCATGGTGTACGACGCACTGATGTCGCATGCCAGCCGTGACGAGCGTTTGGCGCTTGGTCGCAAACACCGGGTTTGGCTGCTGTTGATCGGTGTGTTGACCGGCTACATGGGCGCGCTGCCCAGCTTGGTGTGGGCTTCTGGTGCTTTGTTTGCTGCTGCATTCTTGGTTCTGATTCCCTTGGCCATTTGGATTTATGCCTTGGTGTTTGCCTTTACCTCGCTGTGGTTTGCACATTACAGCTTGGGTGCGTTAGAAGCCCTGCGGGCGGAGTCGGACACTGTGGTGATGGGGGCCTCGGTGCCGCTACCCACGGTAGCATCGGCGGATGACTCACACACACCACAACTCCCCAGCGCCTAAAGCCCGACCTGAGTTCGGCCTCATCATCGTTGGCGACGAAATTCTTTCGGGCAAGCGTGCCGACAAGCACATGCCCAAAGCCATTGAGTTGCTAAATGCCCGTGGCCTGTCGCTCGACTGGGCGGATTACGTGGGCGATTCGCCTGAGCGCATCACCCGGACCTTGGCTCGCGCGTTTGAAAGCAACAGCATTGTGTTTTCCTGCGGCGGTATTGGTGCAACGCCTGACGACCACACACGCCAATGCGCAGGCAAAGCCCTGGGCCTTGACATCGTGCTGCACCCCGAAGCTGAAGCCCTGATTCGTGAACGCATGCAAGACACCGCCAAAGAGCAGGGCGTGCCGTATGAGCCTGATCGCCATGACAACGTGCATCGCCTCAACATGGGCGTGTTCCCCGTGGGCGCACGCATCATTCCCAATCCGTACAACAAAATCCCAGGCTTTACCTGCCAAGGTGCAGGCGGTGGCGTGGTGCACTTTGTGCCGGGCTTTCCGGTCATGGCTTGGCCCATGATGGAATGGGTGCTCGACACCTATTACCCGCATTTGTTTCAGAAGGCGGCTTGGATTGAAAAATCCATCGTCATCTACGGTTCCATGGAGGCCACGCTGACCCCCCTCATGGAGACCTTGGAGCGGGACCATCCGGGCGTCAAAGTGTTCAGCTTGCCGAGCGTGGACCACCCCGAGCATGGCCGACACATCGAGTTGGGCGTGAAAGGCTCGCCAGACCATGTGGCACTGGCGTACCCAGCCATGTTGTCAGGTCTCCAAACCTTTGGTTTGAAATTCGGCCCCGAATTGGTGCGCGAGTAACGTTGAACCATTTTGGTGCAAAATTGCACCAAAATAGAGCGTTCTGTTTTTCGGGGTTTAGCGCTTGGAATGCGCTTTTGCGGCCAATTTGATTCAATCTCGGTGCAAAATAGGCGCCTTGACGGTGAAGCCGGTGGCGGTCGCTGTGACGCATATGTTGGCACAGAAACTGCATCCTCAACCTCGAAACACTTTTTAACCCAACCTACCCTAGCAGGAGAACTTGATGGCCAAGACCGTCGCAGACGTAATGAAAATGGTGAAAGAGAACGAAGTTAAATTCGTTGACTTCCGTTTCACCGATACCCGTGGCAAGTGGCAGCACATCACTGCGCCCGTGTCGCAGTTTGACGAAAGCAAGTTCGAAGAAGGTCAAGCGTTTGACGGTTCTTCTATTGCTGGTTGGAAAGGCATTGAAGCCTCTGACATGTTGTTGATGCCTGATCCAAGCAGCGCCATCATCGACCCCTTCTTTGAAGAAATCACTTTGGTTTTGATCTGCGACGTGATCGAACCTACAGACGGCAAAGCTTACGAGCGTGACCCACGTTCGATCGCCAAGCGCGCTGAGTCTTTCCTCAAGCAATCTGGCGTGGGCGATACCGCTTACTTCGGTCCAGAGCCAGAATTCTTCTTGTTCGACGAAGTGCGTTGGAGCACTGAGCCCAACAACACGTTCTACGCCATCAACGAATACGAAGCCCCTTGGAACAGCGGCGAGAAAATCGAAGGCGGTAACCGTGGTCACCGCAACCGCGTCAAAGGCGGCTACTTCCCAGTGCCTCCCGTCGACAGCACACACGACATGCGCAGCGAAATGTCGTTGTTGCTCGAGTCCGTGGGCATCCCCGTCGAAGTGCACCACCACGAAGTGGCGGGCGCTGGTCAATGCGAAATCGGCACCAAGTTCTCTACTTTGGTCGAGCGCGCTGACTGGACATTGCTGCAAAAGTACGTGATCCACAACGTGGCCAACGCTTACGGCAAAACTGCCACGTTCATGCCTAAGCCTTACGCTGGCGACAACGGTTCGGGCATGCACGTTCACCAGTCCATCTGGAAAGACGGCAAGAACTTGTTCGCAGGCACTGGCTACGCTGGTTTGTCTGACTTGGCGCTGTACTACATCGGCGGCATCATCAAGCACGCCCGTGCTTTGAACGCCATCACCAACCCAGGTACCAACAGCTACAAGCGTTTGGTGCCTCACTTCGAAGCCCCCGTGAAATTGGCTTACTCGGCCAAGAACCGCTCTGCTTCGATCCGCATCCCCAACGTCGCCAGCGACAAGGGCCGCCGCGTGGAAGCGCGCTTCCCAGATCCATTGTGCAACCCTTACCTCGGCTTCGCAGCCTTGTTGATGGCTGGCTTGGACGGCATCGAGAACAAGATTCACCCAGGCGAAGCAGCGACCAAAGACTTGTACCACCTCCCTCCAGAGGAAGACAAGTTGGTGCCAACCGTGTGCTCTAGCTTGGACCAAGCTTTGGAAGCCCTCGATGCAGACCGCGCCTTCTTGACCAAAGGCGGCGTGTTCACCGACTCGTGGATTGACGCTTACATCGAATTGAAGATGCAAGAAGTGACCCGCAGCCGCGTGGAAGTGTCTCCTGTCGAATACGACATGTACTACTCGCTGTAATTCGTTGCAACGGCAAGTGCAATAAGAGGACGGCGCAAGCCGTCCTTTTTTGTTTCAACCAACACTTTTTCATGCGCCCACTTTTGTCCCTCCTCATTCGTGATCTTGCTTTGTTCAGCATCTGCTTGGTTGCGTGGCCAGCCGAGGCGACGTCTGAGCCGCAACGCATTTACCGTTGTGGCAATGCGTACACCAACCAGCCAGATCCAGCACTCAATTGCAAACCTTTGGCTGGCGGCAGCGTGACCGTGATCGAGGGCACGCGTGTGCAAGGCTCGCAAGCGGCGTCGCCTAGCGTGAGCAATGCTTCAACAGCCGTCAAAGTGGATGCCGCTGACCAGCGCCAACGGGACACACAGGCCCAAGCGGTGCTGCAAGCTGAATTACAAAAAGCGCAGAAGCAACATGCTGAGTTGCTGCGCGAGTGGAACAACGGCGAGCCCGAGCGGCGCGCCGATGAGTTTCGCCAACCCCAAAAATACCAAGATCGCTTGACACAACTGCGTGTTGCCTTGCAACGTGTGGAAGCCGATGTGGCGGGCTTGCAGCGCGAACTCTCACGCCAGCCCATGGCGTCACAAACGGGGGGCAAGCCATGACGTCTGTTTCTAAATTTCAACCCAATTACGCACAAGCCTTTGATTTGTTGGCGACTTTGGTCGCTGTTGTGCGCACCGATGGCGTAGTGGTGTTTGCCAATGCCGCACTCGAAGATGTGATGGGCGTATCGCGGCGAACCATCGAAGGGTCTGCGTTGGCAGGTTATTTCAGTGAAACGCAGTCGTTTCAAAACGCCTTGCAAGGTGCGCAGACCAACGCCTTTGCCACCATGCGTTATGACGCTCATTTGCGCCGCCCGCTGCAAGACCCCATGCCAGTCCACGTGATCGTGGCCCCCACGGATGTGGCGGGAGAAGTGCTGGTGGAGTTGTTGCCCCTAGAGCAGCAAACCCGCCAAGACCGCGAGGAACGCTTGATTGACCAAGCCCAAGCCAACAAAGAGCTGATTCGCAATTTGGCTCACGAGATCAAAAACCCTTTGGGTGGCATCCGTGGCGCAGCGCAGTTGCTGCAAATGGAGGTTGAAAGCAAAGACCTCATTGAATACACCCAAGTCATCATCCACGAAGCAGACCGCTTGCAAGTGTTGGTGGACCGTCTGCTGGCACCGCATCGCCGCCCGCATGTGGTGGGCGACGTCAACATCCACGAGGTGTGCGAGCGCGTGCGAAGCCTGATCTTGGCTGAGTTCCCCAAAGGTCTGCGCATGGTGCGCGACTACGACACGTCCATCCCCGAGTTTCGTGGTGACCGTGAGCAGCTCATTCAAGCGGTGCTCAACATCGTGCACAACGCTGCCCAAGCGCTGGCTGAGCGGGTGGCCGAGGGCGATGCAGAGATTGTTTTGCGCACCCGCATCAACCGACAAGTCACTTTTGGCAAACAACGCTATCGGTTGGCACTGGAATTGCATGTGATAGACAACGGGCCCGGCATTCCGGAAGAAATCAAGGACAGGTTATTTTTCCCCTTGGTTTCTGGTCGAGATGGCGGTTCGGGCCTTGGGCTGAATTTGGCACAAACATTTGTGCAGCAGCACCATGGCTTGATTGAGTGTGACAGTGTGCCGGGGCGAACAGATTTCAAAATTCTGATCCCGCTACCCTGAAGCCTCGCGTGGCCTCTAACTTAGAAACAGAAAGTGCCGAGATGAAATCGATTTGGATTGTGGACGACGACCAGTCAATTCGCTTCGTGCTGGAAAAAGCGCTGTTGCGCGAGAACCTGCCCACCCGCAGCTTCACCAGCCCCCGCGAGGTGCTGCAAGCGCTCGACTCGGTGAGCGAGGAGGACGGCCCGCAGATTTTGGTCAGTGACATTCGAATGCCTGGTGGTTCGGGCTTGGACTTGCTGACCAAGGTTAAGGAACGTTTGCCTGCGTTGCCCGTCATCATCATGACGGCCTTTTCAGATTTGGACAGCGCGGTGTCGGCCTTTCAAGGCGGTGCGTTTGAGTACTTGCCCAAGCCCTTTGACTTGCCCAAAGCGGTGGAGCTGATTCGCCGCGCCTTGGACGAAAGCCAACGCGAACAAGCGCAAACCGAGCAACAAGACGCCACGCCTGAGATGCTGGGCCAAGCGCCCGCCATGCAAGACGTGTTTCGTGCCATTGGCCGCTTGAGCCAAAGCAATGTGACGGTGATGATCACCGGCGAGAGCGGCTCTGGCAAAGAGCTGGTCGCACGCGCCTTGCACAAACACTCGCCACGTGGCGATGCGGGCAACAAAGGCCCATTCGTCGCGATCAACACGGCGGCGATTCCGAAAGATTTGCTGGAGAGCGAACTCTTCGGGCACGAACGTGGTGCATTCACCGGTGCGCAAACCACACGCCGTGGCCGCTTTGAGCAGGCCGAGGGCGGCACCTTGTTCCTTGATGAAATCGGCGACATGCCGTTTGATTTGCAAACCCGCTTGCTGCGTGTGTTGAGTGACGGCACGTACTACCGCGTGGGCGGCCACAACGCCATCAAAGCCAATGTGCGTGTGATTGCAGCGACGCATCAAGACTTGGAAAAACGCGTCAAAGACGGTGTGTTCCGCGAAGACTTGTTTCACCGCTTGAACGTGATTCGTTTGCGTTTGCCTGCTTTGCGCGAACGCCGCGAAGACATCCCCACGCTGACGCGCCACTTTTTGCAGCAGAGCGCACAACAATTGGGCGTGGAGCCCAAGCGCATTTCTGAATCTGCACAAACAGTGCTCAACCAGTTCTCGTTTCCCGGCAACGTGCGTCAGCTTGAAAACATTTGCCATTGGCTGACCGTGATGGCCCCTGCGCAAGTGATTGAGCCCAAAGACTTGCCACCTGAAGTGACCTTGTCTGCCGATGCGTTGGCAGCGTTGAGTCACACAGGGCAAGACACATCGGGTTTCAGTGCGCCTGTGGCTCAAGAGCTCAGCCATGCCGCACCTGTGGCGCATGCATCAGGGGAGGGCACGGCACCGGTGGTGCTCAACATGCCTGGTGCCGATTGGGAGCAGGGCTTAGAAGCCGAAGCCATGAGCTTGCTCGTGGCGGGCCGCACGGATGTGTGGGATGTGTTGGTCAACCGCTTTGAAGCACGGTTGATTCAAACCGCCTTGGTCAACACGCGGGGCCGTCGCATTGAGGCGGCGCAAAAGCTGGGCATTGGCCGCAACACCATCACGCGAAAAATTCAAGAGCTAGGCTTGGACGACTAAGAAACGTCCACGCGCGTGATCAGCCCAGCGTCACGATGACAGGCACGTGGTCGCTGGGGCGCTCGTTTTTGCGCGGCGCCTTGTCAATCACGCAGGCTTGAGTCGACGCTTTCAAGGCATCGCTGACCAAGATGTGGTCAATTCGCAGACCGCGGTTGCGACGGAACGCAAACTCGCGGTAGTCCCACCAGCTGTAGCTTTTCTCAGCTTGTTCAAACAATCGGAAGGCATCGTGTGTGCCCAGGTCAATCAAGGCTTGGAAGTGGTCGCGCTCTTCCACGGTGCAGTGGATGGTGTCTTTCAAGGCCACAGGGTCCCACACATCGCGGTCATCGACGGTGATGTTGAAGTCGCCCATCAATACCAACTTCGGGTGTTGTTTGAGTTCTTCGCGCAGCCAGTTTTGCAAGGCCTCAAGCCAACGCATTTTGTAAACAAACTTGTCGCTGTCAGGCGCTTGGCCGTTGGGGAAGTACGCGCCAACCACGCGCACGCCGTCGACCGTGCCTGCAATCACGCGGGCCATGTCGTCTTCAAAGCCGGGGATGTTTTTCACCACATCGGTGGCTTCGCTGCGCGAAAGTAGGGCGACGCCGTTGTAGGTTTTCTGGCCGAAAAATGCGACCTTGTAACCTGCGGCCTCAATGGCCTCATGCGGAAATTTGTCGTCTGTGGTTTTGGTTTCTTGCAGCACCAAAACATCGACGGGGTTGGCCGCCAACCAGTCCAGCACTTGCGGTAAGCGCACGGTGAGTGAGTTGACATTCCAGGTGGCGAGTTGCATGTGTGTGTGTTCTTTTGAGGTCAAGCGCAGCCCAAGCGGCGCGTGGCTTAACGGGTGCGAGCGAGGGTCACCAAGCTGTAGGTCAAGCCGTTGGCAGCCACGTGCGTGGTGCGTGCGGTTTCGTGCCAGTTGGCATCGAAGGTGGGGGCAAAGGCATCGCCTTCAAAGTCGGCATCGATTTCGGTGATGACTGCGCGAGAGGCCAAAGGCATGGCCTGTGCGTAGACCTCAGCGCCGCCAATCACCCACGCTTCAGCGTCCGCAGGGCAGTGCTGCACGGCTTCTTCGATGGAGTGAGCCACGACGGCGCCGTCGGCCTGCCAATCGGTTTGCCGTGTCACCACAATGTTGGTGCGGCCAGGTAGGGGGCGAAATTTAGGGGGCAAGGATTCCCACGTTTTGCGTCCCATCACCACGGGTTGCCCGAGTGTGGTTTGTTTGAAGTGGGCCAAGTCCTCAGGCAAGTGCCAAGGCAGGGTGTTGTCTTTGCCAATCACGCCGTTGCGCGCGCGCGCAAAAATCAAATTCAAAGCCATGCTTTAACCGCCGCGTTCACACCGCCACAGGGGCTTTGATGGCCCCGTGGCATTGGTAGTCCAACACCTCGAAATCTTCAAACTGGTAGTCGAAGATGGAGTCGGGTTTGCGCTTGATGTGCAGCGTGGGGTAGGCAAACGGTTCGCGGCTGAGTTGCAGCGCCACTTGCTCGTGGTGGTTGCTGTAGATGTGGCAGTCGCCGCCGGTCCAGATGAAGTCGCCCACATCCAAGTCGCACTGTTGGGCCACCATGTGGGTGAGCAGGGCATAGCTCGCGATGTTGAATGGCACACCCAAAAAGATGTCGGCGCTGCGTTGGTACAGCTGGCAGCTGAGCTTGGCTTTTTCGCCCGGGTTTTGCGCAGGCGCAACGTAGAACTGGAAGAACGCATGGCAAGGCATGAGGGCCATCTTGTCGAGCTCAGCCACGTTCCACGCACTCACGATGATGCGGCGGCTGTCGGGGTTGCTTTTGAGCGTGTCCATCACTTGCTGAATTTGGTCGATGTGGCCACCATCGGGCGTGGGCCAGCTGCGCCATTGCACGCCGTACACGGGACCGAGGTCGCCGTCTTCACGGGCCCATTCGTCCCAGATGGAGACGTTGCGTTCTTTGAGCCAGTTGTTGTTGCTTGAACCCGTCAGAAACCACAGCAGCTCTTGGATGATGGAGCGCAGGTGAACCTTTTTGGTCGTCACCAGTGGAAAACCCTCATTCAGGTCAAACCGCATTTGGTAGCCAAACACGCTTTTGGTCCCCGTGCCCGTGCGGTCGGTCTTGGCGACACCGTGGCTATCCACGTGTTGCATGAAATCTTCGTATTGACGGCGAATGGGGCGCATAGGGTAATTCAGTAAAAAACTCCACAGAGTTTAAATGGGTGAAGTCTTAATTGAGGTTAGTATTAAAGTTTTATACGCCAGCTGGCGTATTGACGACAGTTATACGCGCAGCGACAGTACCCTATTAATTTTTGATAAATTGTGACAAAACTGTCAATCATGACAACGAATCAACCCACAGAAACCAAGCGCAGTGTGTACGACACCTGTGATCCCCAGTACCTGCGTGCTTTGCGCGAGGCTGCAGGAATGGACTTGTTCGTACTAGCGCGCATTTCTTGTTTGTCGGTTGCTCAGCTGCGTCAGCTTGAGACCGATGCCAGCGACGGCTTCTTTTACTCTGATGCCATCAAGCGCCAAGCGTACAAAAGGTTGTTGATGATTTTGGGGGCTGAGCCGCCCACCGTGGAACTGCCCGAAGCCTTGCGCGATGCAACCCAAGTTGGTGATGCGCATTTGAGCACCTTGGACCAAATTGTGGCTATGAGTAAGCAGCCTTCGTTGCAACGCTCATCGTCAGACCTTGTGCGCGCCGGACTCGCCAAGTTGAATGTGCACAAACAGGCGCTGGGTGCGCTGGTGTTGTTGGTCATCGCCGTACTTTTGTTTCTTTTCAACAATCCCCAAAATTCGGGTCAGGCAGCGGCGACGCAGGCCACGCCTTCGCCAGTTCAACCTGTGCCAATTTCTTCTGCTGCAGAGCTGCCGCTCGCCGTGGTGGTGCCTGTGGCTCCCACGCCAGTGCCCTCAGCTTCTGCACCCGCGGCAGCTGCCGCTCCAAGCGCAGTCGTTCAGGCGGGAGCGTGCGCGTATTCCAGTGAGGCCATGCCACAGTTGACCCCATTTACGGCTCACAAAGAAGGCCGCTATGTCTACTTGGTGAGCACTGCAAATGCCGAGATTTGCGTGGTGGATGGCAATAAGCAAGCCACAGTTTTGCAGCTCAAAGCGGGTGAAAATCGTAGCGTTTACGGTGTCGCACCATGGCAAGTGTCGAGCGCGCATTTGCAAAAGCTTCAGATTTATTTCCAAGGCGGGCGCGTGTCCTTGCCTGATGCGGCAGTCAACCATGTGAAGTTGGTTGAGATTCCTGTCGCGCGATAAACCCCATGTTCAAAAGTATGAAGTTTAGGCAGCCTGTGTCAGGGGCCTCCACGGAAAGAACCATCATTGGCCAGTCGGCGGTGGTGGTGGGCAACATCGTGTCGCAGGAGTTGGTTCAACTCAAAGGCCACGTGGTTGGCAACATTGATGTGAACGGCAGCCCAAACGCTCAACTGTCCGTGCTTTCGCAAGCCCACGTTGAAGGTGACATCAGTGCGCAACAAGCGGTGGTGAATGGGGTGGTCACAGGCAACATCGAATCGACAGGGCGTGTCGAGCTGCACGCTGGCGCTGATGTCAAAGGCAATATTTCCTACGCCACCATGGCGATTGAGCATGGGGCAAAGCTGTACGGAATGATGAGTAACACCCATGCCAAACAGCACTGACACTTTGCAGTTCTTAGGACATGTCATCGTGATTGATGATGATGATGCGTCTGTGCGGCGCAGCTTGTCGACGATGCTGGAGCGCGTCGGTTACGAGGTGCGCTTATACGACTGCGCTGATACCTTTTTACTGAACCCAGTGGTGCCTTCGCCGGCTGTGATTTTGTTGGACATGCGCATGCCTGGCACAACGGGTGTGGGTTTGCAAACGCAACTTAAAACATTGGCACAACATGTTCCAGTGATTTTTGTCAGCGGCGATAGCCGTCCAGAAGAAATCATTATTGCGATGAAGCAGGGTGCGGTGGACTTTTTGCTCAAACCGTTCACGGCACAAGCCATGATGGATGCGATTCAGCGCGCCATGCACATGTCTGAGCAAGCGGTGGTCAATGCTGACAAAAACATGCAAGTGTCTGAGCGTTTAAAACGCCTGACACCGCGTGAAATGGAGGTTTGCCATTGGATGGTACGCGGGTATTCCAACCAGCAAATTTCCATCATTGATGGCGGTGCGTCTGCCACGATCAAACTGCACCGCGCCCGTGTGATGGACAAAATGGCCGCACGCACCTTGCCCGAATTGATTGACATGCTGATTGGCATGGATATCCCAGCGCCTCAGCGCCAAGCCTCAACGAACCACACGACCCGGGTTGAGTAAGCCCTGTGGGTCAAGTGCGCGCTTGATGTGTTGCATCAAGGCCAAGGCCACGGGGTCTTTGTAGTCGGGCAAGCTATCAACCTTCATACTGCCCACGCCGTGTTCGGCTGAGATGGAGCCGCCAAAGCGCTTCACCGATTGATAGACCCATGTGTTCACGCGGTCTTCGTTGTCGCGCAGAAATGCCTTGGTGTCGCAGTGCTCAGGTGCTTGCACGTTGTAGTGCAAATTGCCGTCGCCCAAGTGGCCAAAGTTGACCAAGCGAATGCCTGGAATTTCGCGCATGAGCAAGGCATCAGTTGCTTCGACAAAATTTGGAATCGACGAGATGGGCACCGAAATGTCGTGTTTGATGTTCAAGCCTTCTTCGGCTTGTGCCAGCGTGATGCTTTCTCGGATGTGCCACAGGTTGCGTGCTTGGCTCAAGCTTTCAGCCACCACGGCATCGCTGACACAGCCGTCTTCAAAAGCGAGTCCGAGCAAGTGCTCAAACCGTTCGCGAGCGTGGGCCTCAGATTCGGAATCTGAGTTTTCCAGCAAGACGCAGTAGGGCGTGTCTTGCCACAAAGGCACGCGCAGGTGTGGGTAGTGCTTGTCAACCAAGTGCAGGGCGAATTGGCCCATCATTTCAAACCCAGTGAGGCCCGCGCCCAAATGTTGGTGCGCCAAACCCAGCAGCTTGACCGCGCAAGCCACCGAGGGCACGGCCGCCCACGCGGTGAGGCTGACCGCGGGCATGGGGTAGAGCTTCATGGTGGCCGCCGTGATGATGCCTAGCGTGCCTTCGCTGCCAATCATGAGGTTGCGTAAGTCATAGCCTGTGTTGTCCTTGCGCAGGCCGCTCAAACTGTGCATGACCTCGCCTTGTGCCGTGACCACCTCTAGCCCCAAGCACAGCTCGCGTGCATTGCCGTAGCGCAGGACTTGTGTGCCGCCAGCGTTGGTGGCCAAGTTGCCACCAATCGTGCAACTGCCTTCGGCGCCCAAACTCAAGGGAAACAAAAACCCAGCTTGCTCAGCCGCTTGTTGCAGATTTTGCAAAACACATCCTGCTTCGACGGTGAGGGTGAGGTTGTCGGTGTCTACCGCGCGCACCGCGTTCATGCGCTGCAAACTCAGCAGCACTTGTGTGCCGGTGTCGTCTGGGATACCGCCGACCACCAAGCCTGTGTTGCCGCCTTGCGGCACGATGGATACGCCTGCTTTGGCACAGGCTTTGACCACCTCTGCCACTTCTTGTGTCTTGCTGGGGCGAACCACGGCCAAAGCTTTGCCGCGTGTGCGCTTGCGCCAGTCTTGTTCGTAGGCCGACAAGTCGCCCTCGGTCAATACATGGGCTTCGCCTAGAAGCTCGCGCAGGTGAGTCAACAAATCAAGCGAAGCGGCGTTGGGCATGACGGGCCTTACGTGTTGGGCTGTTCGATCAATGGGTTTTCTTTGGCGTGTTTTAACCGCAGGCGTACATGCAGGGCACACGCCACAAACAACACGACGCACAAAAATACCTCAACCATGGCAAAGTAGTTGCTGGGTGCGGCATCTCCCCACGCACGCACCACACCTTCTGTGAAGTACAGCCAAATCAGCAGGCTCAACCAGCGGTAGGTGTACATGCGATTTTTCAGCAAACCCGTGAGTGGAAAACACAGTGGCAGCACTTTGAGGGCCAGCAGCGTGCCGCCAGGTCGCAAGGGTGCGAGCCACAGCTCCCAAGCCAAGCCGAGCACGATGAGGCCCATCAAACTGCTCACAGCCATGAGGCGAGTGAACGTCACGTGACGGTGCGAATTTTCTTGGGGGGCGAGGGTGGAGTTGTGCATAGAAAGTGGGATGATTCAGCCCATGATTGTCCTGCAAGTCCATAACTTTTTTGAACGCCTCGCCCGATTCCCTTGGCGCAACACCGCACGCACTTTGCGCCAACGTTTTCGTGAAGACCGATTGGGCCAAACGGCTGGCAGTTTGACCTTCACCACCACCATTGCTTTGGTGCCGATGGTGACAGTGGCGCTGGCTGTGTTGACGGCCTTTCCTTTGTTTGGAGATTTCCAAACCGTACTGCAAAAACGTCTGGTTGAGAGTTTGGTGCCCGACAATATTTCACGCCAAGTGCTGGGCTACCTGACCATGTTCGCTAGCAAAGCCAGTCGTTTGGGGGCGGCAGGTGTCACCGCGTTGTTGCTGTCAGCCTTGGCCTTGGTCTTCACGATTGATCGCACGCTTAACGCGATTTGGCGGGTGCGTAAGCGTCGTCCGTTGGTGCACAGCATGTTGTTGTATTGGACGGCGATCACCTTAGGGCCCCTGCTCATGGGTGCGAGCTTGGTGATGATGTCTCAGTTTGTCGCGGCTTCGCGGGGGGTGGTGCCGGATGGTGTGGGCAACTTACGTTGGTTGTTCAGCACCTTAGAGTTTTTGCTTTTGGCTTGGGCGGTGAGTGCGCTTTACCGCTTTGTGCCTTACACCCAAGTGCGCTGGAGTCATGCGTTGGTGGGGGGCGTGTGGGTGGCGGCTGCGACTGAAATTGCCCGCAAAGTGTTGGCCTATTACTTTGGTCAGATGCCCACCTACTCGATGGTGTACGGCGCATTTGCGACGGTGCCAATTTTGTTGGTGTGGATTTATTTGGCTTGGTCCATTGTGTTGATTGGTGCGGTGTTCGTAGCCAACTTGCCCAGTTTGCTCGGCGGCATTTCGCGCGACGGCCGCAGCGTGGGCTGGCGTTTTCAGTTGGCCTTGGAAGTGTTGCAGCGCTTGCAGCTTGCGCGTCAAACCGACGACCATGGCGCGAGCATGACCACCTTGTGTGAAGACCTCGCCCTTGACCCTTTGCAAATCGAAGACGTGTTGGCCACTTTGGTGGATTTGGATTGGATTGCGCGTTTGAGCGAATCTGTCGATGCCAGACAAACCCATGTCAAAGAAGCCCGCTACGTGATGTTGGCGGATCCGCATCGCACACCGCTGGCACCGTTGATGGAGCGTTTGCTCTTGGTGCGCAGCCCTGAATCGCAAGGGCTGTGGATGAAATGGCAAGACTTGCGCCTGTGCGATGTGCTTTGATGCGGCGCAATTCGCGTCAAGTGGTCAAGCCTAAAAACGTTTTCAGGGCAGCCAAGGTTTCTTCGGGGGACTCGCTCATTTGATGATGCCCCATGGGGACTTTCACCACGCTGAATGTTTTGCCCTTAGCCTTGGCTTGGTCGATCAAACTCTTGGCGGCGCGTGGTGGGGTCATCTGGTCGCTTTCACCCAACACAAACAGCACGGGGCAGGTCACGTCGGTCATGGCTTCTAAACCATTGGCGTAGCTGTCACAAGCGACAAAACCACGGTGAAAGATATTGACCTGTGTGTTGCTGGCCAACACGCGTCGGCCCAACGCCATGGACGCACCGTACACCCAGGTCCCGGGGCCAAGCGCAGATGGCGGTGCCGCCAGCGTGGCGCGTGAAAACACATTCACCATCTGCAGCGCTTTCATAGGCTCGTTCAACGAAGCCTCAATCAAAGCGGGCGACACTTTCATGGGGAAGGCGGTGCCGACCAGCGCCAAGTGCGTGATGCGTTCTTTCAAACGCGCTGCGGCTTCAAGCGCGATCAACGAGCCCCAGCTGTGCCCCACCAAGCCTGCTTGGCGTACACCCGCCGCATCCAATAACGCTTCGATGAATTGCGCCGCTTCTTCGACGCTGGCGGGTGCCTCGCCACCGCTGCGTCCATGACCAGGCAAGTCAACGGCCAGGACATTGAAGCCGTGGTGCGCGAGGTAGCGTGTTTGCAAAATCCACACGCTGTGGTCGTTGAGCACGCCGTGGATGAACACCAGAGTGGGTTTGTTTGCATCAAACGCTTTGCCGCCTGTGTAGGCGTAGGCTTCGTAGGTTTGGCCCGCTGAGTTTTGGAGAGCGAATTTCATGTGGCTTGGTCCTCACGCCTGGCTGGCTTTGCTGCCCGCTTTTTCAGCAGCCTTCAAGGCGCGCTTCAAATCGTCAATCAAATCATTGGCATCTTCGAGTCCGATGGACAAGCGAATGGTGCCCGGGCCAATGCCTGCACCTGTCAATGCTTCGTCGCTCATGCGGAAGTGGGTGGTGCTGGCGGGGTGAATCACCAAGCTGCGGCAGTCGCCCACGTTGGCGAGGTGGCTGAAAATTTGCAGGGCTTCGATGAACGCCTTGCCTTGCGCGCGCGAGCCTTGAATGTCAAAGCTAAACACCGAGCCCGCACCGCGTGCGCCAAAACGCAACAGCTTCTCAGCCAGCGCGTGGCTGGGGTGACTCTCGATGAGTGGGTGGCCCACGCGGCTGACCAGCGGATGGCTGGCCAAGAACTGCACCACTTTTTCGGTGTTGGCCATGTGGCGGTCCATGCGCAGCGAGAGTGTTTCAATGCCTTGCAAAATCAGCCACGCACTATGCGGGCTCATGCAGGCGCCGAAGTCGCGCAGGCCTTCGCGGCGCGCGCGCAGCAAGAATGCACCAACTGTGCTTTCTTCGCTGAACACCATGTTGTGAAAGCCTTCGTAGCTTTGCGTCAGCTCTGGGAATTTGCCGCTTTTCTCCCAATCAAAACTGCCGCCATCCACCACTACACCGCCAATCACGGTGCCGTGGCCGCTGAGAAACTTGGTGGCCGAGTGGTACACCAAATCAGCCCCCAGATCAAAGGGTTTGACCAAGTAGGGCGTGGTGAGCGTGCTGTCCACCAACAGTGGCACACCCGCTTCATGGGCGATGGCGGAGAGGGTGGGAATGTCCAGCACATCCAAGCCAGGGTTGCCTACCGTCTCGCCAAAAAACAATTTGGTGTTGGGGCGCACGGCAGCGCGCCAGGCGTCGATGTCGTTGGGTTTGACAAAGGTGGTCTCAATGCCAAAGCGGCTGAGTGTGTAGTGCAGCAGATTGTGTGAACCACCATACAACGCCGTGCTGGCCACGATGTGCGAGCCCGCACCCATGAGCGTGGCAATCGTCAAATGCAAGGCCGCTTGTCCGCTGGCGGTGGTGATGGCGCCAATGCCACCTTCGAGCGCTGCCACGCGCTGCTCTAAGACCGCGTTGGTGGGGTTGCTGATGCGGCTGTACACATGGCCTGCGCGTTCTAGGTTGAACAGCGATGCGGCGTGGTCGCTGGACTCAAACACAAACGAGGTGGTGAGGTGAATGGGCACGGCGCGTGCGCCTGTGGCGGGGTCGGGTGCGGCGCCTGCGTGCAAGGCGAGCGTGTCAAAACTGGGATCGTTGTAGCCGGGCATGGTTTCCTCGGGTGTTTTGTCAGATTTCTTTGGGTCATTGTGGGCTATATTTCATGCTTCAGCGGAGGAGACAAACCATGAAAGTCAGCGATATCTTGCGAGTCAAAGACCAAGGCGGCGGCACCTTGTTCACCATCGACCCCATGGAGCCACTGGCTTTGGCCGTCAGCATCATGGCTGAAAAGGACATGGGCTCACTCTTGGTCATGGAACACGGCGACTTGGTGGGTTTGTTGACCTTTCGCGAGGTGATTCAAGCCCTCCACCGCAATGGCGGCGCGTTGGGTGACTTCACCGTTCGCAGCGCCATGGATGACCATCCGCTCACATGCTCGCCCGAAACCGCCATTGACGATGTGCGCCGCATGATGCTTGAGAGCCACGCGCGTTACATGCCCGTCATTGGCAATCGCCAACTGCAAGGTGTCATCAGCTTTTACGACGTGGCCAAGTCGGTGGTGGACAGCCAAAACTTTGAGAACAAGATGCTCAAGGCCTACATCAAAGACTGGCCCAGCGGCACGCCAGACCCAGACGACAAGTAAGCAGGGGCACTCGTGGTGGTGGGATAATCTCACCCCATGAGCGGCAATACCTTCGGAACCCTTTTCAGCGTCACCAACTTTGGTGAATCCCACGGCCCAGCCATTGGCTGCGTGATTGATGGCTGCCCTCCGGGCATGTCACTGTGCGAGGCAGACATCCAACACGATTTGGACCGTCGTCGCCCCGGCACCAGCCGCCATGTGACCCAACGCAACGAACCCGACCAAGTGCAAATCTTGTCTGGCGTGTACGAAGGCAAAACCACGGGTACCCCCATTGCCCTGTTGATTCAGAACACGGATCAGCGCAGCAAAGACTACGGCAACATTTTGCAAACCTTCCGCCCGGGGCACGCGGACTACACCTATTTCCAAAAGTTCGGCATTCGCGACCCGCGCGGTGGTGGTCGTTCTTCGGCACGTTTGACCGCACCCACCGTGGCTGCGGGTGCGGTGGCCAAGAAGTGGCTCAAAGAAAAATACGGCACCACGTTTCACGGCTGCATGACACAAATCGGCGAGTTGCCCATTCCCTTTGAGAGTTGGGACCACGTAGGCCACAACCCGTTTTACGCCCCTTGCGCTGATGTGCAAGCCTTTGAAGACTACATGGACAGCCTGCGCAAAGCGGGTGACTCGTGCGGCGCACGCATTCGCGTGGTGGCCACGGGCATGCCTGTGGGCTTGGGTCAACCGATTTACGACCGCTTGGATGCCAACATTGCTTACGCCATGATGGGCCTCAACGCCGTCAAAGGCGTGGAGATTGGCGCTGGTTTTGCCAGCGTGGCGCAACGTGGCACCACGCACGGCGACTCGCTCACACCTGAAGGCTTCCGCACCAACAACTCAGGTGGTGTGCTGGGCGGCATCAGCACCGGTCAAGACCTAGAGGTGAGCATTGCCATCAAGCCCACCAGCTCCATCTTGAGCCCGCGTGACTCGATTGACCAAAACAGCCAACCCACCGAGGTGGTGACCAAGGGCCGTCACGACCCTTGCGTGGGCATTCGCGCCACACCGATTGCCGAGGCTTTGTTGGCCTTGGTGGTGATGGACCACGCCCTGTTGCACCGTGCCCAATGTGGCGATGTGCAGGTGGCAATGCCGGCCATCCCCGGCCATATTGGTGCTTGATACATTGCACGTAGGTTTGCTTTGACATCTCCCACTTCAGAAGCGCGTTCGAGTAACGCGCTTTCTCGTTTTCAGCTCTTTCCTTTTGCGGCGTTGTCCGCCAGCTACTTCGCGCACATCGGGTTTTTCAACCCGTACTTGCCGCTGTGGCTCAAGGACTTAGGCTTCTCCATCACCATCATTGGTTTGCTCACCGCGGTGCAAGCGGCCACGCGTGTGCTGGCGCCGTATGGCTGGGGTTGGCTGAGCGACCACACCGGCGAACGTGTGAGGCTGTTGCGTTTCTGCGCGGGGGCTGCGCTCATTTGCTCTGCGGGTTTGCTGGTCGAAGGCAGTGTGGTGTGGATTGCTGTGGTGCTGTTGCTGATGTTCATTCACACCAGCGCCATGATGCCGATGAGTGAGGCCGCCTTGGCGCATTTGGTCAGCACCGACCAAGGCTTTGATTCACGTCGCTATGGCCGTGTGCGCTTGTGGGGGTCGTTGGGATTCTTAGTCACGGTGTTTGTGGCGGGCGCATGGTTTGAAGTGCAGGGCATGCAGAGTTTTCCGGCATGGTCGGTGGGCTCCTTGGTGTTGCTCAACTTGAGTGTGTGGTGGCTGCCCAACCGCAAAGAAGCGGTGCACCACGGCGAGGTGCGTCTCTCCGTCATGCCCGTGTTGCGCCAACGCAAGGTGCAGTGGTTTTTTGCCACGGTGTTTTTCCATGTGCTATCGCACATCGGCATCTATGTGTTTTTCTCGCTTTACCTTGATGAGCTGGGCTACAGCAAAACCATGATTGGTGTGTTGTGGGCGGTGTCGGTGGCAGCTGAAATTGTGTGGTTCTTCACGCAAAGCCGTTGGTTGCCCAAGTTCAGCTTGTCGATGTGGATGTTCATCTGCGCGGCGGCGATGGTGCTGCGCATGGCGCTCACCACATGGGCTGCAGAGTGGCTATGGGCATTGCTTTTTGCTCAGGTTTTGCATGCGCTCACGTTTGCCACGCAGCACACGGCGTGCATTGCTTTGTTGTCCCATCACTTTCCGGGGCGCTTACGGGGCAGGGGGCAGGCCTTGTACGCCTCAATCGGCTATGGCGTGCCAGGGGTGTTGGGTGCGTTAGGCGGCGGGGCTTTGAGTGATGTTTTGGGGCTGTCGTCTGTTTATGCCGTATCGATTGCGACGGCTGTGTTGGCCTGTGTGTGTGCATGGCAATGCACACGGCAACATGCCAAGCCTTAACTCGACGCGTTAGTGAGCGAAGCGTAAAAAGACTTCTTTGGATTTTTGCGATACCCAATGGTGGATCGGTACTTCGGCTTTTTCATGCAGAAATAAGCCAACGCCAACGCAGCACAACCAAGCAAAACTCGTCAGTGCGAAGGCCATATCTGGGTCATAGAAATGACTCTTATTCCACATGGCACTGAACAGCACGATGACCCCAAAGTGCGTCAAAAACAGCACATAAGCGCTGTTCGACAAGCGGTGGACCACCCGTTTCATTGGGGTCCAGTGCACCAGACCTTTGGGTTTGATCACCAACCAAACGGCGGTGACCAAGGCCAGCGTGAGGCGTGTGCGGTATTCGAACCACAAAGCACCAACAGCGAGCAAGGCTGTGATCCAAAACACCTGGGCGTCAAAAGTTGAACGTTTGGCCCATGCTGCCAACACGCCCAGACCATAGGCGGCGAAGTAATAGATGGCCCAGATGTCCAGTTTATCGACGCGGTTGAATTGCCACATCGATGCAATGCACAGCAACGCGATGCCGATGGATAAAGGTTTGCAGTTGTCTGTTTGTAGGGCGTGACAAAGCAGAATCAAGGAGGCATAAAGCTGGAAATCTACCGCCACATACCAAGCGCCGCTGGAGAGTGCTTCAAAACCAAGCAAGTCGTGGGCTAAGAAGGCATGGGCTAAAAATTGCCAAGCGGCGGGCTCGTTGGGTAACCAGTTGGCATGGATGGTCTCGCGCGACACAGCCACGGCCAAGCTGATCAGTGCCAACGCCAAAATATAGAACGGCACCAGACGCAGGTAGCGCTTCACGATGCTGACGACAGGGTGCTTGATGGGCTTGTTCATCACCGATTGCGCCGCCAAATAACCGCCGACCACCAAGAACACTTGCACGGCTATGCGTGCGTAGCGGTACAGCCATTCCATCAACGCTGGCCAAGCCAGGTTCATGGTGTCGGCCATCGGGCCGTAGGCCGAAAAGTGATGCCACACAATCAGTTGTGCAGCGACCACTTTGAGGACGTCAACAGTCAAGGAGCGTTCTAACAAACCAATTTATCCGTGTGTGGTTTAGTCGTTAGGACGGAAGACCAGCAACAGTGGCGAGTGCACACGGCCATCGGTGTCGCGCGGCAAGATTTCGGTCTTGTCGATGGCTTTGAGCACCGCGTTGTCCCAAGCTGAATTACCGCTGGACTTGGTGAGCTTGCGGCTCACGATGGTGCCGTCCGGTGCGCAGCGCACTTCCACTTCTGCCGCGGCGTTGCCTGACACAGAGCTGGGGTCAAACGTGATGTTGGGTTTGACGCGTGCGCGGATGCGACCGCCGTAGCTGTCAGACGGGCCTGAGGACTTCATGGCTGTGCCCGTGGCGTTTTCGCTACCGCTGGCGCCCGCCAGACCTGCGATGCGCTTCATGTTTTCTTTGCGGATGGCTTCTAGCTTTTTGGCTTCTTCAGCCGAAGCCTTGCTGTCTTTTTGTTCAGCTTGCTTCTTCGCTTCTTTTTCTTTACGTTCTTTCTCGGCTCGCTCTTTTTCTTTTTCCTTCTCTTGACGCTCTTTGTCCTTGCGCTCTTCTTCTTTCTTGGCTTCTAGTTTGCGCTTGTCTTCGTCGAGCTTGGCCTTGGCTTTTTTCTCGACTTCTTTTTTCAGCTCTTCTTTGCGGCGCTCTTCGGCACGCACGGCATCTTGAAGTTTTTTCTCTTCTTCGACTTTTCGTTTTTTCGCCAATGCAATTTCAGCATCACGGTTGGGAGCCGGTGGCTCAGGGGCTTTCACCACAGGTTTTGGCGCGGGTTCAGGTTTGGGCGCAGGCGGCGGGGGCGGTGCGTCGACCTCCACCAGCTTAGGCGCAGCCGCCATGGGCACGGCGGACCACAACTCGGCCTCCACCGACAAACTGTTGTCTTGTTTCCACTGAATGCCTGCCGTGAGTGCGACGATCAGCAAGGCATGAACGACCAAGGCTGCGCCCACTGAGCGGCCCGTGCCCTCCGGTGGCGGCGGTGCGAATTCAAGATGCTTGGGCAATGCGCTCATGGTTCAAAAATCAATCCACCAACTGAACCGACAGGCCCACGCGCTGCACGCCTGCGCGTTGCAGCGTGTCCATGGCCTTGACCACGGTTTCGTATTTGATGGTGCGGTCAGCAGTGATGACCACGGGGCCTTGTGAAGTTTCACCTTGCAGCTCTTGCACATCGCGGGCCAAGCCTTTGAGGGTAGAGCTGACCGACTTGTTCACTGTGCCCGTGCTTTTGACGGTGATGCGTTCTTCTTTGCTGATTTCGACGTGAATCACTTGGTCAGGCACGGTGGCGGCTTTGCCCACGCTGGGCAAATCAATCACGCTGGGCGAGATGAGCGGTGCGGTCACCATGAAGATGATGAGCAAGACCAACATCACGTCAATGAACGGCACCATGTTGATGTCGTTCATGGCGCGGCGGCCGCGTCCTGAGCGAGGGGCGATAGAAGCCATGCTGCGTCTTTCGGTTTAGTGGGTCATCGTGCTGGCGCTGTTGCGCTGCAAGATGTTGCTGAACTCTTCGATGAAGGTTTCCAACTTGATGGACACGCGGTCAATGTCGCGTGAGAAGCGGTTGTAGGCCAATACAGCAGGAATCGCAGCAAACAAACCAATGGCCGTGGCCACCAGTGCTTCGGCAATGCCGGG
Organism: Limnohabitans curvus; assembly: GCF_003063475.1. Taxonomy (NCBI): domain Bacteria; kingdom Pseudomonadati; phylum Pseudomonadota; class Betaproteobacteria; order Burkholderiales; family Comamonadaceae; genus Limnohabitans; species Limnohabitans curvus. Next base: position 432,214 of record NZ_NESP01000001.1, on the reverse strand, counting down.
GGCCACTTTGGCCAAGGTCACTTGCTGCATACCAGCCAAACCTGTGAAGGCGTGCATGATGCCCCACACCGTGCCGAACAAGCCGACATAGGGAGACACCGAGCCCACAGAGGCCAGCATCGACAAGTTGGATTCAATGGCATCCATCTCACGTTGGTAGCTGGCGCGCATGGCGCGGCGTGCGCCGTCCATCAAAGCGCTGCTGTCGTTGATGCGGCGTTCGCGGAGTTTTTGGTACTCGCGCATGCCGCTGGCGAAGATGCGTTCCATGGGGCCAGAGGTTTTGGCGTTTTGAGCAGCCGCAGCAAACAGTTCGTTCAAGCTGGTGCCCGACCAAAAGTCGCGCTCGAACTCGTCGTTGAGTTCTTTGATGCGTTTGATCGAGCCGATCTTGCGAAAGATGGCGGCCCAACTCACGATGGAGACGCCCATCAGCATCAGCACCACAACTTGTACAACCCAACTGGCGTTGAGCAACAAATGAACGATGGAAAAGTCTTGTGTCATGTCAGGCGTTCCAATACAGAAGAGGGGATTCTCGCAGGCTTCATGGCGGCAGCATCGACCCAGCCGATACGGATGGTGCCTTCGCAAAGTAAAGTTTCGCCCAGCCATGCTTGTTGGGCAATGACGAGGCTGGCTCGACCACCTTCGGCCAAGGTGGCGGTGACGCGCAGTTGGTCGTCGAGCTTGGCGGGACGGTGGTATTTGATGGTGGTTTCACTCACCACAAACATGCCGCCGGTTTCCTCGCGCAGCGCGTGTTGGCCAATGCCAAGCGCGCGCAGCCACTCGGTGCGTGCGCGCTCGAAGAACTTGAGGTAGTTGGCATAAAACACAATGCCACCGGCATCTGTGTCTTCCCAATACACCCGAATGGGGTGTTCAAAAACGGTGCTCATGGTTTAGCCCAGAATTTTTTGTAAACGCCCAATCGCAGCTTGTAACTCAGGCAGCGAGCGGGCGGTGGAGAAACGTACAAAGCGAGACGTGTTGGCATGGCCAAAGTCGCGACCAGGGGTGATGGCGAGGTTGGCTTTATTCATCACTTCAAACGCAAAGTCCCAGCTGCCTTTGACGCCCAGTTTGTTGGCGGCTTGTGTGCAATCGGCCCATGCGTAAAACGCGCCATCGGGCATGACGGGCACGTTCAGGCCTAGTGCATTGAGCGCGGGCACAAAGTAGTCACGGCGGGCTTTGAACTCAGCACGACGTCGTTCGTACTCGGCCATGCTCTCAGCTTCAAAGCAAGCGAGTGCGGCGTGTTGGGCCACGGTGCTGGCACAAATGAACAAGTTTTGTGCCAAGCGCTCCACCACGGGCACGAGCGCATCAGGCACCACCAACCAGCCCAAACGCCAGCCCGTCATGTTGAAGTATTTGCTGAAGCTGTTGATGCTGATGATTTGGTCATCTAGCCCCAGCGCCGATTGGCCAAACTGTTCGTCGTAACTGAGGCCCAAATAAATTTCGTCAATCAGCGTGGTGCCGCCGCGTTGCGACACCTCGTTGTGAATGGCGCGCAACTCATCGGGATGAATCGAGGTGCCTGTGGGGTTGGACGGTGAAGCCAGTAACACACCACGTGTCTGTGCAGTCCAGTTTGCACGCACTTGTTCAGCGCTGAGTTGAAAGCGCTCAGCTGCGGTGGTTGGCACCAACACCGCACGTCCTTCTGCGGCGCTCACAAAGTGGCGGTTGCAGGGGTAGCTCGGGTCCGGCATCAGCACTTCGTCGCCAGCTTCAATCAAAGCTAAGCAAGCCAGTTGCAAAGCAGCAGATGCACCGGCTGTGATGACGATACGACGCGCAGGCACGTTCACGCCAAAACGTGTGCTGTACCAAGCGCTGATGCGTTCGCGCAATTCTGGAATGCCTAGTGCGGGTGTGTACTGCGTCACGCCGTCGTGTACCGCACGTGCCGCGGCTTCTTGTACCAAAGGTGGCGCTGTGAAATCGGGCTCACCGATGTTCAGAAAAATCATGGGCGCATCGGTGTGCGCCACTAAAGCGGCACGCTCGGCGGCGGCCTTAGCCACCTCCATCACATAGAAAGGCTCAATGCGTTGTGCGCGCTGGGCAATCTTCATCATCCCTCGCGCAGCTTGCCTTTGGCGCGGTCAGACTCGACTTCGAGTGCGCGCAGTTTGGGGGCCAAGCCGTTGAGCACGCCGTTGACGTACTTGTGACCATCGGTGCCGCCGAAGGACTTGGCAAGTTCGATGTATTCGTTCAGCACCACGCGCCATGGCACGTCGATGCAGTGTTGAAACTCATACGCGCCCATCCACATCACCGCGTGTTCGATGGGGGAGATTTCGTCGAGCTTGCGATCAAGCAAGGGCTCAATCAACGCATCCAAAATTTCGCGTTGTTCGATGCAGCCGTACAGCAGGGCGTCGTAATGCACCGAGTCAGATTTGTGAAAACCGCTCAAGTCACGGGTGAACATGTCAATGTCAGCCGCTTCGTTGTTACCCACTAAGAATTGGTAGAGGCCTTGCAGTGCAAATTCACGCGAGCGGCTGCGGCCAGATTTGGCTGCGCTTTTGGTGGTGCCGTTGCTGGCAGTTTTGCGTGGGGCCTTGTCGCCCGCGGTGTGGGTGTCGCTCATGCCAAGCTCTCCAACAACAAAGCCATTTCGACGGCCACGCGAGCGGCGTCACGGCCTTTGTCGGTTTGACGCGCCACCGCTTGTGGCATGTCTTCGGTGGTGAGGATGGCGTTGGCAATCGGCACGTGGTAGTCCATGCCCACACGGGTCACGCCTGCGCCCGATTCGTTGGCCACCAACTCAAAGTGGTAAGTCTCGCCACGGATGATGCAGCCCAGTGCGATGAGGGCGCTGAACGGTTCTGGGTCTTCAATTTGCGCGAGCGCAGCCAAGGCCAAGGGCACTTCGAGTGCGCCCGGCACATGCACGTGGGTGATGCGGTCATCGCTCACGCCCATGGCTTTGAGTTCAGCGATGCAAGCAGCAGCCAGTGCGTTGGTGATATCTTCGTTGAAGCGCGCCTGGACGATGCCAATTTTCAAAGCGCTGCCGTCGAGCGTGGTGGTGGAGCCGAGGTTGGAGACAAACATGGTTTTTATTCTTCGTTGGTTTTATTCTTTGGACAGGTAGCCCGTGATTTCAAGTCCGTAGCCCGTCATGCTGGGCATGCGGCGTGGGTTGCCCATGAGACGCATTTTGTGCACGCCGCAGTCACGCAAGATTTGCGCGCCCACGCCGTAGCTGCGCAGGTCCATGCGGCCGCGTTCGGGGCCGTGGGCGGAACGGGCGGTGCCGTCAAATTGATTGAGCAACTGTTGGCCGCTTTCGCCGCAGTTGAGCAACACGACCACGCCTGTGCCTTGGGAAGCGATACGCGCCAAGGCTGCATCTAACCCCCATGAGTGCATGACGCGGTTGGGTTCGAGTGCGTCGAGCACCGAGAGTGGCTCATGCACGCGGGCTAACACTTCGGCATCTGCGCTCCAAGTGCCTTTGACGAGGGCCATGTGGACATCGCCGCTGGTCATGTCTTTGTAGGCGTTGGCGGTGAACTCGCCGTGCGCGGTCTGCATGGTGCGCGAGCTGACTTTGTGAACGAGTGATTCGTTGCGGCTGCGGTAGGCAATGAGGTCAGCGATGGTGCCGATCTTCAAGCCGTGTTCGGCGGCGAAGATTTGCAAATCAGGCAAGCGGGCCATGGTGCCGTCGTCTTTCATGATTTCGCAAATCACGGAAGAGGGCGAGCAGCCCGCCATCGCGGCCAAGTCGCAACCGGCTTCGGTGTGGCCCGCGCGCATGAGTACGCCGCCATCCACCGCTTGCAGGGGGAACACGTGGCCGGGTTGCACCAAGTCGGTGGGCTGGGTGGCTTTGGCTACGGCCACTTCGATGGTGCGCGAACGGTCAGCGGCAGAGATGCCGGTGGTCACACCTTCAGCAGCTTCGATCGACACGGTGAAGGCCGTGCTGTAGACCGTGCCGTTGCGGGCAGCCATGGGCGGCAGCTTCAAGTATTCGCAGCGCTCGCGCGTGAGCGTGAGGCAAATCAAGCCACGGCCAAAACGGGCCATGAAGTTGATGGCTTCGGGGGTGACGTGGTCAGACGCCAGCACCAAATCGCCTTCGTTCTCGCGGTCTTCTTCGTCGACCAAGATCACGATGCGACCGGCCTTCATGTCGGCCACGATGTCTTCGACGGGGGAGATAGAAACAGGGGAAGCGACGGGGGCTTGGCCCGATGCGTTGGCAGTGCTCATGCGTTGGCTTTCAATGCGGCAGCGTCACCCAGCGTTGCGTCGACACGCAACATGCGTTCAACGTAGCGGGCAACGGTGTCAATTTCGAGGTTCACTGTGCTACCGGTTTTGAGCGAACCCAAAGCGGTGTTTTCAACAGTGTGAGGAATGAGGTTGATGCTGACTTCAGAACCGCGCAAGCCCAGTGGGCCGTCCGCGTTGAAGAAGTCTTGCACGCGGTTCACGGTCAGGCTCACCCCGTTGATGGTGATGGAGCCCTTGTAGGCCAAATACTTGGCGAGGTCAGTAGGGGCCATGATGCGCAGCTCCCAGCTTTCGCCGATTTGCGCAAAGTGGCTCACGTGCCCTGTGCCATCCACATGGCCCGACACGATGTGGCCACCTAAGCGGTCGTGGGCGCGCAACGCTTTTTCAAGGTTGACGCGGCCAAGCTCGCTTAAGCCACTGGTGCGAGCCAGTGATTCCACAGAGATGTCGATGGTGAAGGTGTGTGTGTCGAGATCGAAGCTGGTAACGGTCATACAAGCGCCGTTGAGCGCGATGCTGTCCCCCAGTGTGACGTCGTCGAGATACCCAGCAGGCGCTTCAATGATGAGACGCTTGCCGTGGTTTAAAGAGCTACCCAGGTCGTGGACAGCGGTGATGCGCCCCACGCCGGTGATGATTCCGGTGAACATGGGCGATATTTTCGCAGGTTTACACCCCGCTTACCGGCTCAGGCGCGCCAATATCCTTAAATCAGGACCGATTTGTGTCACTTCGTGAAACGCGAGGGCTTTTGCATCGTCCAAAGTCGTGAAAGGCCCTAAATTTGTCATGCCTCGGCCTTGGCCCATCAGTTTGGGCGCGAGGTAGGTGAGCAGCTCGTCTACCAAGCCTTCGCGCAACAAAGAGCCGTTGAGTTTGTGGCCGGCTTCTACGTGGACTTCGTTGATTTGCTTTTGGCCAAGGTCTTGGAGCATGGCCGCAAGGTCCACCTTGCCAGACGCATTGGGCAGGCACACCACTTGGGCGCCTTTGGCTTCAAGGGCTTGGCGGCGTTCCATGTCGTCTAGGGCGCAGTAAATCCAGACGGGGCGTTGTGGCTTGAATAGTTTGGCATTCAAAGGCGTTTCGAGTTGGCTGTCCATCACCACCAAAGCGGGCTGGCGTGGGGTAGGCACAGCACGCACATCGAGTTGCGGGTCGTCTTCCAGCACAGTGCCGATGCCCGTGAGCACGGCACATGCCCGGGCGCGCCATGCGTGGCCATCGTCACGTGCGGGGTGGGAGGTAATCCACTGGCTCACACCGTTGTTGAGAGCTGTTTGGCCATCAAGCGATGCCGCGACTTTCATCCGCACCCACGGTGTGCCGTGTGTCATGCGTTTGAAAAAGCCAATGTTGAGCTCGTGGGCCTCTGCGCCTAGCAAGCCCACATCCACTTGCATGCCTGCGGCGCGCAAACGTGCCACGCCTTGGCCTGCTACTTGTGGGTTGGGGTCACCTTCGGCCACCACCACGCGGGCCAAGCCTGCGTGGATGAGTGCGTCGCAACATGGTCCGGTGCGGCCTTGGTGGCTGCAGGGTTCAAGCGTCACATACGCTGTGGCGCCTTTGACATCGTTGTTTTTGGCTTGTGCATCGCGCAAGGCCATGACTTCGGCATGGGCTTCTCCTGCGCGTTGTGTGTGGCCGCTGCCCAGCACGGCACCGTCAGCGCCAACCATGACGCAGCCCACGCGGGGGTTGGGTGAGGTCAAGAACAAAGCCTCGCGCGCCAGGGCCAAGGCGCTCGTCATGTGGGGGGTGTCGTGCTCAGAAAAACTCATGGCGCAATTATGAATGGCGAGACCTGCAGTTCATGTGGCCATGGCGAAGGCCTATCGACTCCAGCACTGCGCCGCAGTTTGGCTGGCACCTTGCACGTTGCGCACGCCTAGGTGGTTCACTGTCAAAGTGCCGCAGACATCAGCGGCTTGAACACTCAAAGGTGTGGCGCTGAGGGTGTAACTTTGTGCCGTACTGGTGACGCTCATCTTGTATCGCTGACCTTCAATTTGCAACACGCTGATGGGAACTTCGGCTGCTGAGGGGTAGTTTCCATTCGCACTGGCCGCGCGCTCAAACCAATGCGCAGCTTGCAACAACGATGCGCGCGCTTGGGCGCGTTGGCTGCGCAAAATCAAACTTTGGTAACTGGGCCATGCGATGCTGGTGAGTGCGGCGATGCAGGCGAGCGTGATGAGCAGCTCAATGAGGGTGAAGCCCTGTGACGGTCGCGCGCGTGTCATGGTGTGTTCAGTCGTGTAGCAGGTGCCAGCTCCGCCACTGACCTGTGGTGGCGGTGTCGTCGCGTGTCCAAACGGCTTGCAACACGATGTTGCTGGACGTCACGCCGTTGGCGAGGGCTGTGATGCGATAGATGAAGCCGCTGGCGTTGGCTTGCGGAAAAATCTCGACCCAATACCAAGCCGCGTTCTCGCCATCGGGCGTGTCGTTGGCGCTGACGGTCATGGCTGTGGCCGTTTGTGTTTTCCAATAGCTTGCTTTGGTGGCGTTGACCTCTAACGTATTGGGGGCGCAAATGCCCGCGCTGCATGTGCTGATGCCTAGGCGCTGGCGCAGCGTGTCGTACTCAGACATCGAGGCAGGAAAGAAGACATGTGTTTGCGTGGTGTTGCCCATGGTGTGGCGCAAGTTGAGCGCCACTTCACCACTGCCACTTGTTGCATTTGTGGTGCCGATGATGTCAGCCAAGGCTGTGGCTAATACGGCTTGGGCTTTGTGTTGGGTGCGCAGTTGGTCTGCCTCTGCGTTGAGCAACTGCTCATTCACCCACAGGTTGCGCAAGGCCAGCAGCGTGGCGATGCTGGCGAGTGCGAGCATCGCCATTAAGGTGGGCAAGGCAAAACCGCTGTCATGTGTTTGGCGCTTCATGGCATGACGCTTTCTCGGTTGCGCAGTGCCATGATCCGTCGAAATACCCGTCGCGCGCGTCCATCTGCCGCCAGCACTTCGCCTTGGCAGCCTTTGTGACGGGGGTTGGGTTTTGTTTGGTTAATTGGGTGAATGCTGGCGACGCGCACACAAACTTCAATCGCCAGTACTTGCGACATGGCAGTGATTTCGTTGGCGCTTTTCCACTGAATGGTTTGTCGACTGGGGTTTGCTTCGGCGTAGCGGAGCTGAAAATCTTCGATGCCTTCGGCGAGTGCCTGGTAGGTGCTGTTGTTGAGATTCAGGTCTTTGCAGCTCAGCTCTTTGTTGGTGTTGAGCTTGTAGTCGTTACGCACGGTGCTGTGCGTGCTTCCTGTGTTGCCCTGGCAGTCTGTGGCATCTACCGCATGCCAATGCCCCAGAGTGATGCTCTCCACAGAGGTGCTGCCGTTGATGCCGCCTAGCGCGGGCTCGCCAACCTCTTCGCTTGTAGAAACATCGATGGTGATCTGCCCATCATTGCTGCTGGTCAGCTTCAGATACGCAGCCCCCGCCATGTAAGCTTGCTCGCGCACGTTGCGCAAGGCCACGCGAGCATTGGCGTGAACGGCATCGGCAGCGGCCATGGATGCCCAGGTTTGTTTGCTGGCCCCGTATGCCGCAATGGCTGCGGCGACGACCCCGAGTCCCAATGCAATGCCAATCAACAGTTCAGGCAAGGTGTGGCCCTGCTGCGCGGGGGCGTTCATCGTGTGGGCCTTATGAAAAGACGCCAACAGCTCATTTGTGCGGGGCAGGGTGGGGTGCCTGCTGCTGCATCGGTGCGATAGGTCTCTGTTGCGTCACGCCAAGCAATGGCGATGCCCCACCAGTTGCTCAGACCCGTTAAGGCAAAGACCGTTGCATCGCCTTCCGGAAGTTGACTGTTTAAGTTGGCTTGGAGTTGCTGCATGTCCCATTGCGCAAGCTCTGGGCGGCTGCACGCTGTGGCTGCGCAGTCAGGACCTGCATTGCTCGTGAGCGCGCCCCATGCTTTGGCATACATCGCATTTTGCGGGGCATTGAGCTGCATGCGCTCGGCCACATCGTCGGCGATGCCCATCGCGACCGAACGCATGAGTTGCTGTCGTTGCAGCGCCAAGGCTTGTTGGTGCATCCACAACAAGCCCAAGATGCCAAGCACTAAGACCAGCAGTGCTGCCATCGCTTCCATCAAGGCGAACCCTTGTATGCGCTTTAGCTGCATGACTCACCTGATTGCCAACGCAAGCGGCTGGCACTGCTCAAACACAGGGTGTTGGCGATGTTGAGGGCGATTTGTCGTGACTTGATGACCCAACGGTCGCCCACGGTGCCGAGGTCCCCGCGTTGGCTGATGTCGATGGGGTCTGACTTGGTAAATGTCACTTGCAGCGGCGTTGAGTTCTGCGACGTTTGCAACACGGTTTGGCTTGATTTCACGCGCAGTTCCCAGCCACAGCTCCAATCATTGTTGGCAGATGTGACCCAGGTGCAATCGCGCAAACGTGCGAGTTGCAAGGTTTCTCCGCGCTGCATGGCGCGAAGGCGGGCGCTTTGTAAATCGTTCACAAGTTGGTCACGCGTGGCCTCGACACGGCTGCGTTCTTGAAAGCGCTGCCAGTTGGGCACGGCCAATGCGGCGGTGACGGCCATGATGGCTAGGCACGCCAGCAGCTCAACGAGGCTAAACCCTCGCAGGTTAGGGCGTTGGAAAAATAAAAAACCCAGCGTTTGCATGGCGCAAATGCTAGGTTTTGAAGTGGTATCAGCGCATGGCTGAGACTCGAAAACTACTTGCGAACTTCGTCCACCAAGCTCTTGAAATCGTCGATGTCTTCAAAACTGCGGTACACGCTAGCAAAGCGGATGTAGGCGACTTTGTCGAGTTTTTTGAGTTCGCGCATCACCAACTCACCAATGCGGGTGGAGGGCACTTCGCGTTGGCCGAGGCTGAGTAGTTTTTCTTCAATGCGTTCGATGGCGTTGTCGACCTGTTCGGTGCTGACAGGGCGTTTGCGCAGGGCGAGGCCCATGGATTCGAGGAGTTTGTTGCGCTTGTAGTCGATGCGGCGACCGTCTTTTTTGACGATGTTGGGGAAGCTGACGTCGGGGCGTTCGTAGGTGGTGTAACGCTTTTCACAGGCGCCGCATTGGCGACGGCGGCGAATGGAGTCGCCGTCTTCGGACATGCGGGTCTCAACGACTTGGGTTTCTAGGTGGCCGCAGAAGGGACATTTCATTTTTTGTGCTCTCTTTTGCTTTTGTACTTTTTGCTGGGCTCGCTGAGGGTATTTGGTATTGGCCGCTTCCTCATGCTGGAGTAGCAGAAATCGTCAGCGGCCAATACCAAACACCCTCAGTCTGCGTCGTGCTTTGCTTCGCTCGCACATTTCACTCGGGTCATTCGTGCATCGACAAAGAGGAAATGCTCGAGAGAAACATTTCAAACCAAAACAGCGCGGGTTGCAGGTGCGGCGGGCGATGATTTCTGGTACCCCAGCATGAAGAGCCCGCCGCACCTGCAACCCGTGCCCTCTCCGGAGAGAAATCCTTACAACCGCAAACAAACAAAAAACCCCCGTCACGAATGAGCGGGGGTTGGCAAAAAGTTACTTGTAAACAGGGAACTTAGAAGTCAGCGCATGCACCTTGGCACGCACCGCCGCAATGTTGGCTTCGTCGTGTGGGTTGTCCAACACGTCAGCAATCAAGTTGGCCGTGATGCGGGCTTCTTCGTCCTTGAAACCACGGGTGGTCATCGCGGGGGTGCCAATGCGCACGCCGCTGGTGACGAAGGGCTTCTCTGGGTCGTTCGGGATGGCGTTCTTGTTGATCGTCATGTGCGCTGCGCCCAAAGCGGCTTCGGCTTCTTTGCCGGTGATCTTCTTGGAACGCAAGTCCACCAACATCACATGGCTTTGAGTGCCGCCGCTGACGATGCGCAGGCCGCGCGCTGTCAAAGTCTCGGCCACGATCTTGGCGTTCTTCACCACTTGGGCTTGGTACTCTTTGAAGTCAGGCTGCATGGCTTCTTTGAACGCCACAGCCTTGGCTGCGATGACGTGCATCAAGGGGCCGCCTTGCAGGCCAGGGAAGATGGCGCTGTTGATGGCTTTTTCGTGTTCGGCCTTCATCAAGATGATGCCGCCGCGTGGGCCGCGCAAGCTCTTGTGGGTGGTGGACGTCACCACGTCGGCGTGAGGCACGGGGTTGGGGTACTGGCCAGCGGCGATCAAGCCAGCGTAGTGGGCCATGTCGACCATGAAGATGGCGCCCACTTCTTTGGCGATCTTGGCAAAGCGTTCCCAGTCGATGTGCAAGCTGTAGGCAGAAGCGCCGGCCACGATGAGTTTGGGCTTGTGTTCGCGGGCTTTGGCTTCCATCGCTTCGTAGTCGATGGCTTCGTTGCTGTCCAAGCCGTAAGACACGACGTTGAACCATTTGCCAGACATGTTCAGGGCCATGCCGTGGGTCAAGTGACCGCCTTCGGCCAAGCTCATGCCCATGATGGTGTCGCCGGGCTTCAAGAACGCGAGGAACACGGCCTCGTTGGCCGATGCGCCGCAATGGGGTTGCACGTTGGCAGCGTCGGCACCGAAGATGGTTTTGATGCGGTCAATGGCCAGTTGCTCGGCCACATCCACGAATTCGCAGCCACCGTAGTAGCGCTTGCCGGGGTAGCCTTCGGCGTATTTGTTGGTCAGCTGCGAGCCTTGGGCTTGCATGACGGCGGGGGAGGCGTAGTTTTCGCTGGCGATCAGCTCAATGTGGTGCTCTTGACGGGCGTTTTCGGCTTGAATGGCGGCCCAAACTTCGGGGTCGGTCTGTTCGATCAAGATGTTGCGGTTGTACATACTGGCAGTCCTAGAAAAAGGTGGTTTTATGGCTGCCCAGGCGAACGGCAAAACACCTCTTAATTAAAGAGGCTGCGCGCTTCCCAGTGGTCATACATCCACGTCAGCGGTGCGGGGCAGATGCCTCGCACGCCTATCGCCAGTCGCGCGCGGATCAGAGTTTACCGCGCTTGGGCTGGCTGTCCCTTATTCCGCGTCATCCTTACCGAAGGGCGTCAAGCGCTGGGCTTTTTCCCACAAACTCTCCAAACGGGCGGTGGCAGCCTCAGCAGCGGTGGAGGGGGGGGGCGTGATGGGTACTTTGACGCCCTTGGCCACCTGTTGCAGGCGGGCGTTCTCGGCCATGACCTTGCTCGCATAGCCTTGGTCGTCCTTCATATTGCCAGCGCCCACATAGAGCTTGAGGCCACCTTCCAAGCTACCTGCCCGGTTGATGCACTCTTTGAGCACGTTGACGCCCACGCGCACGTTGGCCACGGGGTCAAACGCGGCCAACGTGCCACCAAAGCCTTGGTATTTCTGCTCGTGGACCTTGGTCATCACTTGCATCAGGCCTTGGGCGCCCACATGGCTTTGGGCAAAGGGGTTAAAGCCAGACTCCACGGCCATCACAGCCAAGATGAGGGTCGGCTCAATTTGGTTGCTGGGGCCCACGTCGTAGGCTTCTGAGACCAAAGCGCTCAAAGGTTCTGGCGCCACGCGGTATTTTTTGCTCAACCAATAGGCGAGGTTGGCTTGTTGTTTGGGCAGGTCGCGGGGGTCGGTGGCGGTGGCGCGGTCCACGGCATCGGCATCGGTGGCGATGCCTGTTTCGTCATACTGGCGTTCTTGCAGCCAGCTGATGACCTTGGCTTCGGTCACCACACGCAGGTCGGGGCGCACCGTCAGCGCCACGGCGAAAAAGAAGATGGACAAGCCCACCACGGCCAAGCCGTTGTGAGAAATGGCAAAAAAGCCTTGCGCCACGTCCGTTGCAAAGGTACGTAGACCTAGCTGTAATCTGGCGAACATAGGAATAGGCATAAATTTATAAATAACGAATAGGCCAAAATTTTAAAGCCTCGGCGACAATCGCCTCTAATTTACTGTGAGCCCTACTTGTGACTGATTCTTCGAACAAACCCCTCGACCTCGCCGCCTTAGACAAATTGACTGGCGGGGCCTTTACCGTTTCCACCTCGGCAGACCGCACCGCACGCCTGCGCGACTGGCTGGCTGGCCAGCCCACGTTGGAGCAACTGCAAGCCGTCTTCGACGAAATGAGCCACCGCGACAAGGGCGCCGCCAAAGTGCTGCGCGAGAAGCTCGACGAGCTGCGCCGCAGCAAAGACCAAGATGCGTTGGTGCAAGAGTGGGCCGCCAAAGGCGAAGCCCTGCGCGATGCGGCCCACATCAATTTGGGCGATGCCATGGGTTGGCAGCGCGATGCCGCCAAAGCCGGTGCCCCCTTGTCTCGCGAGCCATTGGCCGGTTTGAAAACCGCCTTGGCCGAGCGCGTCAAAGCCATTGAAGACCTGCAACACCAAACCCAAGTGCAGCGCGAAGCCGCTGTATTGTTGGCCCAGCGCATTGAAGTGTTGTCCACCAAACCTTGGCAAGATGCCTTGGCTCAACGCGATGCGCTGCAAGCCGACCTCGACCGTTGGGTGGCACAAGCCCAAGCCTTGGCGGCGGACGCCCAATGGCCCAGCGTCGACGCCAAATTTGCGCCTGCTTTGCAAACCAGCACCCAACAGGTGCAAGCCGTGTGGACCGCTTTCTGCGAGGCGCTGACACTGACCGAAGCCGCTGCCGCCGATGCCGCCGCGCCATTGCCCGCCGTGCCCGCATGGTCTGACCAAATTCGTGTGGCCCGTGGCGAAGTGTTGCCCCAAGCCGCTGCACCTGCCAAATCCCCCAAACCCGCCGCTGCTGGCGTGGATGCCACCCGCAAAGTCAAACCCACTGCCGACAAGGCTGTGGTGGACCAAAAGCGTTTAGAGCTGGCCATGCAAGCCGAGGCTTTGTTCAAGCCCGCGCCTGCGGCTAAGCCTGTGAAGGCTAAAGCGGCCAAGGCAGAGGACGCTGCGCAAGATGTTGTGGTGATTGAGCCTGCTGTTACAGAGGCACCTGTCACACCCGAAGTGGCCTCGGCTCCTGCCGCAGAAGTCGCCACAAGCGTCGCAGAAGCAGCGCCATCGGCTGAGACCGCCGCACCCGAAGCCACAACGCAAGCGGCGGAAGCTGAAAAACCAGCGGCCAAAGCCGACGACGTGGCGCGCATCCCCGCCATGGGTGGTCGCAAAATGCAAGAAACCTTGCGCAATTTGCGCGAGCAATGGAAAAAAATCGACAAAGAAGCCGCGCCCAACCCCGCGTTGTGGAAGCGTTTCGACTTGGCTTGTAACCGCGCCCACGAAGTGGTGGACGCCTGGCTCAAAGAAGCCCGCGCGCAAACCACCGCGCACAAAGCCCAGCGCTTGGCTTTGATTGAAGAAGTCAAAGCCTGGTCGGTTGAACACGCCAATGGCCCAGACTGGAAAGGCGTGGCGCGTCAGTTGCACCAGTTCGCCCAACGCTGGCGCGAGAGCGGCCACCTGAGCGAAAAAATGTTTGCTGAATTGCAGCCCGTTTGGAAAACCGCCATTCACGCCGCACACGAGCCATTGGAAAACGCACAAAAAGCCAGCTTGGCTCGCCGTCACGCCTTGATTGCCGAAGCCCAAGCCTTGGGTGCTGCCACCAGCTTGCGTGTGGACGCTGTCAAAGCGCTGCAACAGCGTTGGCAAGAAGAAGCCCACACCGTGGTGTTGGACCGCAAACAAGAACAAAAATTGTGGGACGCCTTCCGCCAACCGATTGACGAAGCCTTCGCCCGCAAGTCGTCGGTGCGCGAGCAATCGCAAGCCGCGCTGACACCGCACGACAAAGCCGTGCTTGACGCCGCCAAAGCGTTGGACTCTGCCACAGCCAAAGGCGACGGCGCGGCCATTCGTGCGGCCATGCAAACCCTAGAACAAATTTCACGGGGTGAAGTGGCGGCTAGCCCTGCTGCCTCAATCGAACAAGCCGCAGAAACTGCGACACCAAGCGATACCGCTGAAGCACCGGCGACACAAGCCGCTTCTGAACAGCCTTCAGAGGCCGCCCCCAGTGACACAAGTGTTAGCGAACCGACGGATGCCGCAGCCTCAGAAGATGCCGTTGCTGAACCTGTGGTTGAAGTTGCGCCCGCCAAGCCCAAAGCCCCCCCCCGTCCGGTGGTGGCTGTGCGTGGCGATGACCGCCCAGGCCAAAAGCGCACCGAAGCTGCACCTGCAGCGCGCGGTGGTCGCGATGGCAAGCCCGGTGGCAAGTTTGGCGACAAGCCTAGCTTTGGCCGTGATGGCAAGCCTTCACGCGACGGTGGTCGCGAGGGCTTTGCCCCGCGTGGCCCTCGTTTGGGTGATGCGGCTTTCCGCGCCCAACGTCACGCGTTGGAATCTGCGCAAGACGCCTTGCGCCGCTTGGCTGCACAAGCCCATGGCGAAGTGCTGACCCAGCTCATGCACGCGTGGGAAAAGCGCGATGCCGCGCAACTGCCAGCCGCACAAGCCATTGGCAGCAAACTGTCGCCCGCCCAACGCACACAATGGTCACAAGCCTTGTCCGCGCAGCCTAAGGGCGATGCAGTCACGCCGTTGTTGCGTTTGGAAGTGGCCGCTGACTTGCCCACGCCCGCTGCGCAGATCGATGCCCGCCGTGCTTTGCAGTTGCAAATGCTCACACGTCGCAACGACCCGTCTCCACAAATGACGTGGGCGGCCGACGCCGCGCAAGTGTTGGGTGGTGCGTATGACGAAGCGGCAGCACGTCGTTTGCAAGCTGCACTGAAAGTGTTGCTCAAGCGCTAAGCCGTTCGCAAACACAAGGGGCTTGGCTCCCATGTCAAACAAAAAACGGCGCTGAGAGGCGCCGTTTTTTTTATGTGTGCTGCGATAAGCAGCAAGCCTGAGTTGAGTTTTAGTTTGTATTCAAAGGCAATCGACGCAGCCCGTGCGTGGGGTTATACGCTTCTTCTCGTAACCAGCTCAGCACTTCCAAGCGAGGTGGTTGGCTATCCGCATGCCAATCGCTCAGTACCCAACGGCTCAAGCCGTCACCTAAGTCATGCACAGCAGGCTTGTGGGTGTGGCCGTGCAGCAGCACTTGGGCGTTCGTGGCCTTGAGCCATGCGATGGCGGCTTGGGTGTCTACATCTGCGTAATCAGCGTGGCTGCGTTTGAGCGCTTCGCTTTGGTTGCGCACGCTGCGCGCGTAGGCTTGGCGTTCAGCCAAAGGTTTGGCTAAGAAGGCGGCTTGCCATTCGGGTTGGCGCACTTGGGCGCGAAACGCTAAGTAATCGTGGTCGTCCAAACACAGCGCGTCGCCGTGGCTGAGCAAGATGCGCGTGGGTGTTGAATCACCCACAACCCCAAGGTCTAGCACCGTGGGGTCGCTCAGGCCTTGCATGCCCGTGGTGCTGAGCAACTCAGCGCCCACCAAAAAGTCGCGGTTACCGCACATGAAATACACAGGCATGCGCAACGCCGTGGCTTTGAGCACGGCCATGCATTGCAGGGCGAAGGGGTCTGGGTTGTCATCGCCCACCCACACTTCAAACAAATCGCCCAAGATGAAAAGGGCATCTGCTGGGGTGTGTGCCATGTGCTGGGCCCACGCCTGGAAGGTGGCAGGTTCGCCTGCATCTAGGTGCAGGTCGGAAATGAAGTCGATGCGCTGCCACGCGGGCTGGGCCCGCACACACGGTGTCTCGCTAGGCGCGGGTGGCAGATGCGTCATCCGTGATTAGAGCGCGACGGCTTTCTCAATCACCACGTCTTCTTTGGGCACGTCGTCATGGAAGCCTTTGCGACCGGTTTTGACGGCGGCGATTTTGTCGACCACGTCATTGCCGCTCACGACTTTGCCAAACACGGCATAGCCCCAACCTTGCATGCTGGGTGCTTTGTGGTTCAAGAATTCGTTGTCAGCCACGTTGATGAAGAACTGGGCGGTGGCCGAGTGTGGGTCAGACGTGCGGGCCATGGCCAAGGTGTAGTGGTTGTTTTTGAGGCCGTTGTTGGCTTCGTTTTCAATCGGGGCATCGCATTCTTTTTGCGTCATACCGGGCTCGAAACCGCCGCCTTGGACCATGAAGCCGGGAATCACGCGGTGAAAAATGGTTTTGTTGTAGTGACCTTTGTTCACGTAGTGCAAGAAGTTCTCTGTGCATTTCGGTGCTTTTTCAGCGTCGAGTTCGATGGTGATGACGCCGTGGTCCAAGATGTGCAGTTCGACTTGTGGGTTGCTCATGGTGTTTCCTTATGAAAGAGTGAAGCCAGCGCGTGCTCAGAGCACCGTGGCGGATTGAATGACGATGGGTGTGCGTGGCACATCCGAGGGGAAGGGGCCGCCGAAGCCAGTCTGTACGCTTTTGATCTTGGTGATGGTCTCCATGCCAGAGATCACTTTGCCAAACACGGTGTAGCCGGGTTGCTGGGGGGAGGGGTCTAGAAAACCGTTGTCCACCACGTTGATGAAGAACTGAGCCGTGGCTGAATTTGGCACATTGGTGCGCGCCATGGCAAGGGTGCCTACCGTGTTGCGGGGGCCACCTTTGGCCAAGGCTTCGCGGCCTTCGTGTTCAACAGGGGGACGTGTGCGGCGCTCAATGTAGCGTTGGTCATAGCCGCCGCCTTGCACCATGAAGTTGCCAATCACACGGTGAAAAATGGTGCCGTCGTAGTGTTTATCGCGCACGTATTGCAAAAAGTTGTCTGCAGTCTTGGGGGCTTTGTCTGGGTAAACCTCAACCACAAACTCGCCCGCGTTGGTGACGAACTTGACGCGGGGTGCGTCTTGGGCGATGGCGGCTTGCGCCAAACCCAACCAGGCGAGGGCGCAAAAACTGAGGCCACACAAGGTGCGGCGGTTCAACAATGAAAGTGTCATGGTTTGCCTTGGGTCATTGCGAGAACGGGTTTGAGCCGTTCCATTTTTTGAGTGAGATCACGCTGCTTAGGCTCAATGGCCAAAGATTGCGCATACGAATGGCGTGCCATGTTGACCAGCAGGTCTCCCATATTTTCGTGGGCTGCGGCGTAATTGGGGTTTGCACGCAAGGCCTTGTCTAAGGAGGCCTTGGCATTGGGGTAGTCGCCCTTGGCTGCGTAGATCACGCCCAAATTGTTGTGGGGCTCAGCCAGCTCGGGGTACTCTTGTGTGAGATCGATGTAGACCTTCAATGCCATTTCTGGCTGCCCCAGCTGCTCAAAAATATAACCCTGCCAAAACTGTATTTGTGGGTCACGTGGGTTGGCCGCCAAGCCTTTGTTGACCAGCAACAAGGCTTGCGGGTACTTGGCTTGACGCAACAGCTTGCGCACGTCGTTGTGGGGTGTGCTGATCACCGTGGGGAGGGTGGATTGGCCGGGCTGCCACTCTAAGGCCTCAACACTTTGCGCGGTCACGTTCAATGAACTGAAACCCAAAGCCAAACCCAAGGTCCATGCAGCCACCCATCGGGTTTGCGCGAAGGTTTGGCGAGCAGCAGGCAGTGCCAAAGACTTGGCTGAGGAGGGGGCGTGAGGGTTTGTCATGTGCTTTGTATACTGACGGCATTGTAAAACAGAGGGTCTGGACGACTCTTTGGCTTTCACCTCATTACCGACCCTTCATTGCGGTCTTCTCTCGATTAACTCATGACGCTTCGCATTCACAACACGCTCACGCGTGCGCTGGAAGACTTTTCGCCGCTCGAACCTGGCCATGTGCGCATGTACGTGTGTGGCATGACCGTGTACGACCTGTGCCATTTGGGCCACGCTCGCTCGATGGTGGCGTTTGACGTGGTGCAGCGCTGGCTCAAAGCCAGCGGCTACCGCGTGACCTACGTGCGCAACATCACCGACATTGACGACAAGATCATCAAGCGTTCGTTAGAAAACGGCGAAACCGTGCGCGGCCTGACCGACCGCATGATTGACGCTTTGCATCAAGACGCCGACGCGTTGGGCATCGAGCGCCCCACGCACGAGCCCCGCGCCATGGACTATGTGCCGCAAATGCTCTCAATGATTGGCACTTTGCAAGACAAAGGCTTGGCCTATCAAGCCAGCAATGGCGATGTGAATTACGCCGTGCGCAAGTTCCCTGGCTACGGCAAGTTGTCTGGCAAATCGCTGGACGAGTTGCAAGCGGGCGAGCGCGTGGCCGTCGACGATGGCAAGCAAGACCCGCTGGACTTTGTGCTGTGGAAGTCAGCAAAGACCAGCGAGCCCGACGAAGTGAAATGGGCCAGCCCTTTTGGCGCAGGCCGCCCCGGCTGGCACATCGAGTGCTCGGCCATGAGCTGCGAGATGTTGGGCCAGAGCTTTGACATCCACGGTGGTGGCGCGGACTTGCAGTTCCCACACCACGAAAACGAAATTGCCCAAAGCGAAGGCGCAACAGGTCACAAGATGGCCAGCGTGTGGATGCACAACGGTTTCATCAACGTGGACAACGAAAAAATGTCCAAGAGCTTGGGCAACTTCTTCACCATTCGCGATGTGCTCAAAGAATTTGATGCTGAAACCGTGCGTTTCTTTGTGGTGCGCAGCCACTACCGCAGCCAGCTCAATTACAGCGATGTGCATTTGAACGACGCTCGTGGTGCCTTGAAACGCTTGTACACCGCGTTGGGCACGGTCACGCCCGATGCCGTGACGATTGATTGGGCCGAGCCCCATGCCGCACGCTTCAAAGCTGCGATGGACGAAGACTTTGGCACGCCTGAGGCCGTGGCCGTGTTGTTTGAACTCGCCAGCGAAGTCAACCGCACACAGTCGGCGCAGACCGCTGGCTTGATGAAAGCCTTGGGTGGTGTGTTGGGTTTGTTGCAAGACGACCCCAAAGCCTTTGCCCAAGCCGGTGCTGGCGTGGACGAAGAAGCCATTCAGGCCCAAATCGCCGCCCGCGCGGCCGCCAAAGCGGCCAAGAACTTTGCCGAGGCAGATCGCATTCGCCAAGCTTTGGCTGCCGAGGGCATCGTGCTCAAAGATTCGCCCACGGGCACCACTTGGGAGCGTGGCTAAGTGATCGTGGGTCAAGACAAAGTCACCATCGCCACGCCCGAGTATTGGGCGGAGGCATGCAAACACCTGGTTAAAAAAGACCGGGTGATGAAGCGACTCATCCCTCAGTTTGGTGAGGCTTCGCTGCAGTCACGCGGAGATGCGTTTGTCACGCTGGCGCGCAGCATTGTGGGCCAGCAGGTGTCGGTCAAAGCCGCTCAAACTGTGTGGGACCGCTTTGTCAAGCTGCCTCGAAAAATCACGCCCGCCAATGTGCTCAAGCTCAAGGTGGACGACATGCGCGCAGCCGGTTTGTCGGCCCGCAAGGTGGAGTACATCGTTGATTTGGCGCTGCACTTTGACAACGGCGCTTTGCATGTGAAAAAGTGGTCCGAGATGACGGACGACGCCATCATCGAAGAACTGGTGGCCATTCGCGGCATTGGCCGTTGGACGGCTGAGATGTTTTTGATCTTTCACCTCATGCGCCCCAACGTGTTGCCGCTGGATGATGTGGGCCTGATCAATGGCATCAGCCACAACTATTTTTCAGGTGAGGCGGTCAGCCGCAGCGAAGCCCGAGAAGTGGCTGCGGCATGGGTCCCCTATTGCAGTGTGGCAACTTGGTATATTTGGCGCTCGCTAGATCCGCTGCCAGTGGAATATTGAGCAGCTAAGGAGTAATTAATTTTGGCTAAAAAAACCTTCCTCGACTTTGAACAACCGATTGCTGAACTTGAAGGCAAGATTGACGAGCTGCGCTATGTGCAAAGCGAGTCAGCAGTGGACATTTCGGACGAGATTGACCAGCTCAGCAAGAAAAGCTTGCAGCTGACCAAAGAAATTTACAGCGACCTCACGCCCTGGCAAATCACCAAGATTGCCCGCCACGCTGAACGTCCTTACACGCTGGACTACATCAACGAAATCTTCACCGACTTCGTGGAAATGCATGGCGACCGCCACTTTGCCGATGACTTGAGCATCGTGGGTGGTTTGGCCCGTTTCAACGGCAACGCCTGCATGGTCTTGGGCCAACAAAAAGGCCGCGATACCAAAGAGCGCGCTGCGCGTAACTTTGGCATGAGCCGCCCTGAGGGTTACCGCAAAGCCTTGCGCTTGATGAAGACCGCCGAGAAGTTCAAGCTCCCCGTGTTCACCTTTGTGGACACGCCCGGCGCTTACCCCGGCATTGACGCGGAAGAGCGCAGCCAATCTGAAGCGATTGGCCGCAATATTTTTGAAATGGCCCAGCTCGAAGTGCCCATCATCACCACCATAATTGGTGAAGGGGGCTCCGGCGGCGCATTGGCCATCAGCGTAGCTGACCAAGTGTTGATGCTGCAGTACTCGGTGTACTCGGTCATCAGCCCTGAAGGCTGTGCTTCGATTTTGTGGAAAACATCTGACCGTGCCGAAGACGCCGCCGAGCAACTGGGCATCACCGCCCATCGCTTGAAAGCCTTGGGCTTGGTCGACAAAATCGTGAACGAGCCCGTGGGTGGCGCACACCGCGACCCCAAGCAAATGGCGGCTCAGCTCAAACGCGGTTTGAACGATGCATGGCGCCAAGTGACGGACATGAAGGTCAAAGAGCTGCTCGACAAGCGTTACGAGCGTCTGCAAAGCTATGGCCGCTTCACCGACACCAAAGCTGAACGCTAATTTCCCGTCGCTGGACGCGCTCCAGCATTTAGGCCCATTCGCCGTTGCGCTCAGCGGCGGGGCCGATTCCACCGCTTTACTCATTGCCTGTGCCACGCGATGGCCGGGCAGGGTGCATGCTGTGCATGTGCACCACGGCTTGCAAGCTGCGGCGGATGGTTTTGAAGCGCACTGCGTGGCTTTGTGTGAACGCTTGCATGTGCCGCTGGTGGTGCAACGCGTCAACGCTGCACACGCCACAGGCGAAAGCCCTGAAGATGCCGCCCGTCAAGCCCGCTACCGTGCGCTGGCCGAGGCGTTGCAAAACAACTGGGGTGGACAGATGCAGCACATGGTTTTGGCGCAGCATGCGGATGACCAAGCGGAGACCTTGTTGCTGGCGCTTTCGCGTGGCGCGGGCTTGCCGGGGCTGGCGTGCATGCCTGCTGTGGCACAGCGCCAGGGTGTGATCTATCACCGCCCTTGGCTGGATGTGCCGGGTTCGCAACTGCGTGATGCATTGAAAGCCGCAGGCGAGACTTGGGTCGAAGACCCCACCAACACCGACACACGCTACACGCGCAACCGCATTCGTGCGACGCTGCTGCCCGTGATTGAGCAAGCGTTTCCATCATTCAGACAAACCTTTGCACGCAGCGCCTCACACGCGGCACAAGCGCAAACCTTGTTGCAAGAGGTGGCGGATCTTGATTTGCAGCTTGTGGGCAACCCGCCTGCTATCAAAGCCTTGCAGCAGCTGAGTCAGGCGCGGCAATCAAACGTGTTACGCCACTGGCTGGCGCTAGAACACTCACAAGCCAGTGCGGCTCAGCTGCAAGCGCTGCTGGTGCAAGTCAAGGCTTGCACCACACGTGGCCACCACATCGACATCAAGGTGGGGCGGGGGTTTGTGCGGCGCGATGGGGCGGTGTTGCGTTGCTACAATCTGTAGGTTTTTTGCCCATAACACAACACTTTTAAATAAATATGGCATTGATTGTTCATAAATACGGCGGTACGTCGATGGGCTCAACAGAGCGCATTCGCAACGTCGCCAAGCGCGTGGCCAAGTGGGCCCGTGCGGGTCACCAAATGGTGGTGGTTCCTTCCGCGATGAGCGGCGAGACCAACCGTTTGCTCGGCCTTGCCAAAGAATTGGCCCCCTCCAAAGCCGACTCGGCCTACAACCGCGAACTCGACATGCTGGCCTCCACAGGCGAGCAAGCGTCTTCGGCGCTGTTGGCCATCGCCTTGCAAGCCGAAGGCCAGCCTTCGGTCAGCTACGCCGGTTGGCAAGTGCCGATTCGCACCAACAACGCCTACACCAAGGCTCGCATTGAGTCGATCGATGACGTGCGCGTTCGTGCCGACTTGGATGCTGGCAAAGTGGTCATCATCACGGGCTTCCAAGGTAAAGACGAACACGACAACATCACCACCTTGGGGCGTGGCGGCTCTGACACCTCGGCTGTGGCCGTAGCAGCAGCCCTCAAAGCCAAAGAGTGTTTGATTTACACCGACGTGGATGGTGTGTACACCACCGACCCTCGTGTGGTGCCTGAAGCCCGTCGCTTAGAAACACTGTGTTTCGAAGAGATGCTGGAGATGGCATCTTTGGGCAGCAAAGTTTTGCAAATTCGCTCGGTCGAGTTTGCAGGTAAATACAAGGTGCCGCTGCGCGTGTTGTCCAGCTTCACCGCGTGGGACATTGACATCAACGAAGAAGCCAAATCAGGCACGTTGATCACCTTTGAGGAAGACGAAAAAATGGAACAAGCAATCGTATCGGGCATCGCTTTTAACCGCGATGAAGCCAAAATTTCTGTGGTCGGCGTGCCCGACAAACCAGGCATCGCGTACCAAATCTTGGGTGCTGTGGCCGAAGCCAACATTGAAGTGGACATGATCATCCAAAACATCAGCAAGGATGGCAAAACCGACTTCAGCTTCACCGTGCACCGCAACGACTACGCGCGCACCACCGATTTGTTGAAAGACAAAGTGTTGCCAGCCTTGGGCGCAAGCGATGTGCAAGGCGACACCAAGATTTGCAAAGTGTCTATCGTCGGTATCGGCATGCGCAGCCATGTGGGTGTGGCCAGCAAGATGTTCCGCTCATTGAGCGAAGAGGGCATCAACATCCAAATGATCTCGACTTCTGAAATCAAAACCTCTGTGGTGATCGATGAGAAATACATGGAACTCGCTGTGCGCGCGTTGCACAAAGCTTTCGATTTGGATCAGCCTGCGGCTTAAGTTGAGGCATAATACGCACCTGCTGGAAACGTGACCGAGTGGCCGAAGGTGCTCCCCTGCTAAGGGAGTATGGGGTGTAGAGCCTCATCGAGGGTTCGAATCCCTCCGTTTCCGCCAGCTAGTTTGAGCCCCTGAGTAATCAGGGGCTTTTTCTTTGGCAGTCCCACGCTGTGCGGGCTTGCGGCGAGGGATCGCTTTCACAGGGCTTTTTTCTATTTAGGCAATGACTAGCTTGCTCCCGACGGGCAGTCGGGGGCTTTGTCTCAACGTGGAAACCCTGCTACGATTCAAATTGTGAAAACCGTCAGATTTTTAGTGATGTGTCTGCTTGCTCTTGCAATTCCATTGCAAGGTATGGCTGCGGTTACTCAAATGTTCTGTCACGTTGGTACTGCTTCTTCGGTTGCCCAAGCAACTGTCGACCATTCGCATCATCAGGCTGCTGATCACCATCACGATCAAACCAAGTCTTCGGATCATCAAGCATCCAAAGCAGGGGTAGTGCCCCATGGCACAACAATAAATTAAAAATAGCGTCGTTTGATGTCAATCGCAAAGGCGATGAAACGCATTTGGGGGCTGACCGCGGCGTGGGGACCAGCTACGCTGCACCGCTGGTGTCTGGCTTTTTGTCCTTGTTGTTGTCGCAACGGCCAGAGATGAGTCCTGCAGAGTTCATGAGCGAGTTGCCGAAGTTTTCTCGCGCTGTGAATCCGACGGATAAATGTTTAGATTGCACGCCCAAAGGCTTGACCATGACACCTGTCACGCCTCAGTAATTGTTAACTCAACAAGTTCAACTTACTTTGGCTTTCATGTGAAAAAGTAAAATATAGTATTCTTTTTCGTCATTTTGACTTAACAAGATTTATCATTGTTACTACAAGTTGATTTCTAAAATTCTTCGAAATCGATTCGTTCGGAGAAGTTGATGAGCAAAAAAAATATGAAGTTGGCAGTCTTAGTGCCTGCTGTACTTGGCACTTTGGTAGTCATTTCGTTCCTGGTCTTCAATGCCGTGCGTCACTGCATCATTGAGCGCAACGAAGTCTTGGTTCATTCGGTTGCTCAAAATATCTTGCCTGCTTTATTGGTGAATGACACGCAGCAGGTTCAGATCCTGATGAAGGCCCTAGAGAGCTACCCAGGCGTTGAGTCGGCAGAGCTTTTGAGTGCCGAAGGCGCATCTATCGCCAGTTATGCAAAAGCCGGGAAGGCATTAGAGCCGATGTCCGCTTCATTTGAGCTGGCGTCAGCGGTCAGTGATCCAAACCAAGTGCATGTGATGGCCCCGATTACTTTTGATAGCTTGATCGTGGCCAATTTGCACCTCTCTGTCAATTTGTGGCCGATCTACTTGCGAATCATGACTTGGTTGGGCGTCTTGTTGATCGTACCTACCGTGATTTATGTACTCATCAAGCAGTTTCGCCTCAAGGTACGGTTTCAAAAAGTGCCGACCGACGGGGCTGATGACCAAGGTGTTGCTCCGTTTGATATGACGCATGCAGTGACTGTTGCCATGTTTGACGCAGATATCAGCCTGGAATACCAACCTATTCAACGCCTTAGCGATGGCGGTTTGTTTGGCATGGAAGTGGTGGTGTGTTGGCATCATCCTTCTGGACAGACGATGCACGTGTCGCCCGCAGATTTTGTGACGTTGGCTGAGAAGAATGGTATTTGTTTGCCATTCGAGGATTGGCTGCTGACAACTGCGTGTACGCAAGCTGAGGCTTGGCAGCATCAGTATGGGCCGTTGATTCTGACGTTCAATATCACCGCCGCTCAGTTTAAGAACCCAGTGTTTGCACAAAAGATACGCGCTGTCTGTGCACAAACTCAGTACCCCCATCAGTTGTTAGAACTTGAGGTAAATGAATCTGTTTTGAAACGCCATCAGCACAAGGCCATCGCGAATGTACGAGCCTTTGCCGAGCAGGGCTTGAGTGTGACGGTGGATCGATTTGGGTTGCTTCAAACGTCACTTGACTTACTGGCAGTACTGCCAGTGCACAAAGTGAAGCTAGACAGTAAATTGGTCAAACGCATGTGCCATGACGCGCAGGTTGATCAATTGGTTCACGCCACAATTACCCAAGCGTTGGCGCATGATGTTCAGGTGATGGCTGATGGGCTAGAGCTAGCGCAGCAGCGTTCATCACTTCAACGTATGGGTTGCATTTTCGGGCAAGGTTCTTACTTCTATTCGCCAATGACCGCTTCTGAGTTTGAGAATTTTTTGGTCGCTCGCCCGTTTGCAGCGTCAGCAGGTGATGCATTCAACATGCATGGCAATGGCAGCAAAGCGAGTGGATTTTCTGCGGCCTAAAGCCAGAAAGCGTTCTTTTTAGAAGCATGGTTGCAAGTCTTGAGTTTCGTGCGGCTCATCCAAGTACCCAACGGCAGGGAAATGTCGCGCAATACACGACAGCATTTGCGTGTCATTCGTCACAAGATGTAAGTTGCTTTGAATGATGGCGCTTCTTCTCGCCAAGGCTTGAATTGCAGCAGGTTGAAGTCCAAGTGATGTCAACGCGGCTGAGGTGAGGTTTTCATTGCCAGGCATGAAGCAAGCCGATAAAGGTAACCCACCGATGCGAACGGGGACGCCGGAATAGACGTCAATCAAGTCGCTGATGGACACGCCTATGACGTCCATGGATGAGTTGAATGAGGCTAATGAAAATTGATCCTCTTGCACAGTATTTGATGCTGCAGTCTCAGATGATGGATTACGTGAGCAGTGCCAAACAGGATCAGCTATAGCTGAGCAACTTATCAGGAGTGTGAGAAGTAATGGCCGTTTCATGGCTGTCTTATTCCTGCGTTGGCTGTCAGTCCTTTCGGAACGCATTCTGCACACTTGCTGAGTGGTTCAACTTGTCTTAGAAATTTAGGCAGTTCTCGATATAGGTCTGAGGGCTGCTTGTTTGGGTTGTAAGACAGCCATAGCGATATAAAGCCAGCAACCACGGGCGCCGCGAAGCTTGTGCCCACACCTCGCTCCAAAGCCGTTGATGTTTCTTTCCCTAAAAAATCTAAGTCGTATGTGGCAACCATTAATTTATTAACGGCCCAATAAGCTTCTGATGAGAGGTGCTTGCCACCGCCCGGTGCGTACAGAACCGTTCGTGGGTCTAGCGCAGAGTAAACCTCAATGTGGTTTTCTGCATCAAGCGCGCCGACCGAGATGACGCCATCGCAATTTGCGGGTTCAGGTAACGGTTTATGAAAGTTATTTCCCGCTGCTGCAACGACAAAGACTTTTTTTTCAATCACTCGGTTGATCAAGCGTTGCAAATCTGAACCGCAGACGGAAAGCCCACCGGCAATGCTCATGTTGATGATTTTTGCTGGGTTAGGGTTGTCTGGCACGCCAGTGACAGACAGCCCTGCGGCCCAGGCAATGGCATCTAATAAGTCCATGCGCGACATGTTGCATGCACCAAACAACCGGATAGGCAATATTTTGGCGGAGGGGTTCACGCCATAAGCCCCATAGATGCCGTTGGATGCAATCAGACTTGCAACCTCTGTTCCATGTGTTCTGAATGCGCCAGAGATCAGGCGTTGGCCACAGCGTGCATCGCGCTCATCTGGGCTGAAGTCTGCTGATCTACCTCCGCGTAAATTATTGGGGGCTGACAACATGTCGTACCCTGGCAAAAGTTGTCCGCTGAGGCTAGGGTGGCTGGCAAGGATGCCACTGTCGATGACTGCAACAACGATGGGGTGCGGGCCTGGAGGAATTTTGTTTGTGCCTATGGCCGAAGGGGCTGAGGCCTTGCTGTCGAGCGCACCCAAATGCCAAGGTAAATCTTGTGCTGCTCTCGTTGAGAATGCAGCGATGAGCAACGCTGCTGAAAAAAGACGTCTCAGAAGCACGGCCCTACAGTCTCGGTGTCAGTCGCTTTCGATAGATAACCCAGTGCGGGGTGGTGTTTGGTGATGCAAGTCAACATGGCGGATTCGCTGTGAACCACATGAATGTTGCTTTTCGTGATGGCACTTTGGCTCGACAGTGCTTTCATCGTCCCAGATGGTGAGCCAATGGATTGCAACGCTATCTTCGTCAGACTGGAGTCGTGATCGCCAATCACGCAGGCCGACAAAGGTATGCCTCCAGTTAATCGGACATGCGCGCCTTGGTAAACAGCGTACAAATCCCGCAGTGAGAGGCGAATGACCTCTCGCTCAACGGTCAAAGACGCCAGTGTGAAATTGTCGGACGCATCTGCAATCTGGATTTCGTTGCGAGAGCAATGCCAGATTGGGTTGGCCAAAGTCGCTTGACAAGCGAACACAGAGCCAAGCACAGCAATGACGCATTTTTTTAATATGTACGGATGCCATCTCATAAGGTTGGAGATTTTACCGTTTTAAATAAAAAATGAATACTTTAAAATTATTTTTTCTAATTTTTATTGTAAGGTGAATTCTTATAGGTGATGCGTTTGTGCTAGCGAAATTTCACAAGGAAGTGTAACTTGAACGGTTGCAACGCCATTGTTTGGAATATTTCTAGCAATCACACCATGGTGTTTGTGGATGACGTTGTCTACGAAATCAAGTCCTAAACCGAATCCGAGCATCAGCGGTACCAAGTCGTGGGCGTCGGCATTTGCCTCGACGGTGTTGGAGATGGTGATGGTGACTTGTGTACTTGACGTTTCCAAGCTGTGCTGAGCGCGCGATTGAACGCGAATGGCACTCTTTGTGGGGGCGAATTTGATGGCGTTAAACAATAAATTTACCAAAGCGCGCACCAGCAAACGCGTATTGGCCATCACGAAGATGTCAGAGATCTCGCTTTCGTCACGTAGTTTGATATCTTTGGCTTCAGCCAAGTCAGCGACTTGTTCCAAGCTGTCATTCAGCAAGTTGTCGAGCAAGACCGGCTGCACCTTGTATGTCGAGGCCTCTGCGGAGATGGTGAGGATGAAGTCATCCATCATTTGAAGCAGGGTGTGGGCGTGGCTGACTATTTTCTCGCGTGGCGTGTCTTCTGGGGTGTTCTCAGTGGTTGTGCGCGTCAGTGACAAGATAGATGCAATTGGCGTTCGCATGTCGTGTGACAAAAATTGCAGTGCACGATCACGTTGTGTTTGTGATTGCCTTAAGTCAGTGATGTCCGTGAAGATCAGCAACTGCAAATCACTGCGCGAAGGCGCGCGAAGCAGGGTGGTTTTGAGGAAGAAATCTCGCAATCCAAGCCGGGTGTTGAGTTGAAAGATCGTTTGTTGCGTGCTGTCTTGTGTTGCATCCGTCGCATTGGAGAATGCGCGCAGTGGTAGTTGTAAGCGCTTTGCAAACTCCGTCAGTTGGCAGTCGGTGATAAGGCTTGAATCGAACAGCTGTTGAGCTTTTCGGTTGCTCAGGAGTAATTGTCCTTGTGTATCAAAAATCAGGACCGTATCGGGCATCTCATCAATGACAACGGATAAAAAGTCCAGCTCGGAACGCGCGGATGCCACGGCGTGGTCAAGTAACTTGGCGTGTTGCAGCACAACTTCCCGCGATGCTTTCATCGCCGCACTGGTTCTTTCCGCGGGTTGAAACTGTCGCAGATCTGCTGCTTTGTCTTGCACCAAATTCACAATGGCTTCTAGTCTGCGCCATGCCCATAGGGGTTGAAGTAAGAGGGCAATCAACACAAACGGGACAGGGTCTACCCAATAGTCTGCAAACGTGAGCAAAGCATAGCTCGTGGTAATGCCGCTGATGATCAGCAGCACGGCCAATATCAGGGATTGGCGTGGGCGCAGCATGACCAGACTTTGAAGCATGAGGAGCATTGGAATGAGGGTCAATGCGAAGAGGGTCCACGGCGTCGCCTCGTCGATCAAGGCCTCATTCAACGAGGCGTTGAGTACGCTAGCCAACACGGCCACGCCCGGTGTGCTGGCGTTGTTTTTGCCAGAGTACAGGGTTGGATATCTGTCACCTAAGCTTGGTGCGGTGACGCCAATCAACACATATTTGTCTTTGAGTAATGTTCGACTGATGTTGTTCTCAAGGGCATCAGCAAGCGAAATCATGGGAAAACCAACGCGTGGATCGACCATACGAAAGCGGCGATAGTGCCCCGATTGGGCTGAGGTTGCGTTCTTGTTTTCTCCTTTTGCATGAAGTGCCAGTGCGAAGTGAGACCAGCCTTGTTCATGCGTGTGAATGCCCCGAATCACACCATCGGTGTCAAAAGATAGGTTGATGTGACCCAATGTGGCGGCTTCATTCAAGGGCGCGACTGGGTCGATGGCTTGCAGTGATGACGGGCTGTCCTCCTGTACCTTGAAGGCCAAAGGCAGCACCGCCTTGTGCTGTTTGATGGCTTCAGCAAGCGCCAGGTCATCGGAGCTTGGGTCTAAGAACAGCAAGTCCAAGCCAATGACTTTGGGGCGGCAACAGTTGTCGTCGAGGCGTTTCAACAATTCGGTGTATTGGCTGCGTTGAAGAGGCCAGCCTCCGAGTTCTTGCAGCGACCTGTCGTCTACCGCGATGATGACAATATTTTGGGTTGCTCTAAACCCCTGCAGGCGCATCAGGTGGTCATACAGCACGTTGCCCATGGGGCGAGCGAGGTCGCCCAATACAAGTAACGCCAACATAACCAACGCAACTGCTGTCGTGAGCCACCACTCACGACGTAGGCGTGCCTTGCGTTCGGTGTGTTTGTTCAAGGCGCTGTGGTGGTGAATGCAATCAGATCAAAGTAGCCCGATTGCTTGGTGGTGTTGTAGGACATGCTCCATGTGTAGCGCCCCGTTGGCAAACCTTCAATCACGAAGCGTCCGTTACGTGCTTGCAGTTGTTTGGTTGAGACCATCTCTTGCGCCGTTTCTGGCTCATGCTTGATGAGTGAGAAGGTGATGATTGCGCCATCTGCCAAAGGGGCTTCAAAGACAGCGCGGCAACGGCCTGACTTGGGCTCTCCAGAAACAGTGCAAAAGCCATATTGCCGAGGTGTACCCATCAGCCCGCTGTTAGAAACAGATGCGAATTGGTAAAAAGTGGCAACTTGGCTCAGATTCGATGCCATGATTTCTGGGGCTTTGAGGGTTTGGGCGTTTTGTTCTCCCAGCAGATTTGCACTCTTTGCACTCAGGACCACGTAGCGATTGGCCTGTGCATTTGCCGTCAGCTTGATGACATAGGACGCTTGTGTGTGATTGATAAGTTCTGCGCGTTCAAACGCAGGTGCCGTCAACAGTTGTTCCACGGGCATGGCTTGACCTGATTTGTCGAATGGTACGCCTTGCCCCTTGGTGATGGCTTGCGATTGGGTGTCGTTCACGCCCTTGGTGTCAACGACACCTCCGATGACCTCCAATTGGCCCACTTGATCGATGGGTGAGTAACCCACGCGAAATTCGGTGCCTCGTACGCCTGTGATGGACAGTGGCGTACGAACTTCAAAAGGTGTGGTTTTTGAGCGGCCTTTGTAGACCTCAAGCTCGACGCGACCACGTACCAAGTCGAGTTGCACTTCGGGGCTTGATTCCATCGCATTTTTGCGTAACACCGAAATTTTGATGGCGGCGCTAGACGGTAGTCGAATGATGGAACTGTCTTCAAGTCGCATCGCGACATGGCATTCGGCAGGGATGTCAATTACCACGCCTTCTTCCAAAACAGTGCCGATATAGATGGGCTTGAGCGGGCTACCTGCACGAATCATCCTTGCGCATGAGATGCTGATGATGGTGGCATGTGATGGGTCTTGTTTGACAGCCTCTCGAGGCACCTTGAGGAGTTCCCCCGCAGGCAGCAAGTCAATGCTGCGCAGATGATTCAAACTTCGAATTGCGGTAAGGTCTGCGGGCTGCCGCAAGTATTTCTGGGACAGTTGTGAGAGGGTGTCACCTGTTTGTATTTTGTAAACAATCAGGGGTTGTTCAACGGTCTTGTCTGGTTGTTGCGCATGCGCGGCTGTTAGCCAAATCGCGCTCATTAACAGTGCCCATGCTTTACGCATCAGGGGTTCCGTTGACTGCCATCAGTCGATAACCAAATCCGTAAATGGGTTTGAGCCGCAAGTGAGGCGATGTTGCTGCAAGATCGAGTTTTTTGCGCAGCCAAGAGACATGCACGTCGAGCGAACGGGAAAGTGCGTCACCTTCGCCATTCCAAACTTCTTGCATCAGTCTTTCGCGTGACACGGCGCGTTCATGGTTTTCAAATAGAAACAAAGCCAGTTTGAATTCTTTTTCTGACAAGCTGATGTGTTGGCTCTCGAAGTAGACAGAGTTGTCAAGCTTGTTGAAAACGTAGTTCAACACACGGCGTGTGGTGTCTTGGTCGTTGCGATCAGGGTAGGT
This sequence comes from Limnohabitans curvus, assembly GCF_003063475.1. Classification (NCBI taxonomy): domain Bacteria; kingdom Pseudomonadati; phylum Pseudomonadota; class Betaproteobacteria; order Burkholderiales; family Comamonadaceae; genus Limnohabitans; species Limnohabitans curvus. Next base: position 400,894 of record NZ_NESP01000001.1, on the reverse strand, counting down.
GCGGCGCAACAAAGCGGTCACGCGAGCGAGGAACTCTTGGGGGCGAATTGGTTTTGTGCAGTAGTCATCCGCACCCGCATTGAGTGCTTCAATGATGTCTTGCTCATCTGTTCTGCTGGTGAGAAAGAGCACTGGCTCTTTCAGTCCTCGCACGTTGCGAATGTGCTTCAGCACCTCTAATCCGGACATGCGAGGCACTCGCCAGTCGAGCACAAACAAGTCGATGGTGTCACGGCCAATGGCTTTGACCATGTCTGTGCCATTGTTGAAAACGCTGGTGGTGTGGCCTGCATTCTCAAGAATTTCACAAACATGTTGTGCGAGGTGAGGCTCGTCTTCTAAAAGTCCGATGTACATAGATCAATTTTAGAAGGTTTTGATGATGGCTTGGTGTAGTTCGGGGGTCACTTCTGGCATGACGCCAAACCAAGCGCGGAACGCTGGTCGCGCTTGATGTAAGAGCATTCCGAGGCCATTCACCGTTGTGTTGCCACGCAATCGGGCCGTAGCAAGCAGCGATGTTTCCAAGGGGATGTAAATCGCATCGGACACCAAGGCCGTGGTTGGCAATTGCGTGAGCTCAATGTCCAATGCAGGCTGGCCATGCATGCCTTGGTTGGTCGTATTGATCAGCAAGGCGGCTCCCGTCAAGGCTTCATGGCGCTCGGACCAATCGTAAGCAGCGACGGGTGTACCAAATTCTTGCGCTAATTCGTCAGCTTTGCTGCGTGTGCGGTTGAGAAGTCGGATTTCCGTGGCGCCTGCATCCATAAGGCTCACCACAATGGCGCGTGCTGCACCACCAGCGCCCAAAATGACGGTTGGGCCAGCGCCTGCGTGCCAGCCTGGCTGAGCTTCGTGCAGACTTTCTAAGAAGCCAAACCCATCATTGTTGAAGCCGTGCAAGGCACCGTCGGGTTGCACCACGATCGTGTTGATGGCACCCATCCGTTGGGCAAGTGGGTCGACCCAGTCCATGAATTTCATCGCTTCCACTTTGTGTGGGATGGTGATGTTGCAACCTGCCAATCCCAAGGCTTGGATGCCTCGAATGGCAGCTTCGAGATGGTTGGGATTGACCGGAAATAGGCCGTAAGCGCCGTTTAAGTTGTATTGACGAATCCAGTGGTTATGAATGGCAGGGGAGCGAGAGTGAGCCACGGGCCATCCCATGACGCCCGCCATGGTGAATGTGTTGTTCATGGTGAATGATGAAAGCTGATACCCGATGGTAGCTAATGAACGCGTGTCTTTTGTTGCCGCTGGCACCTAAGTGTTCTGTGGTGAGTGCGGCTTCTATGCTTTTCATACTTATATCGAATTCCAGTTGCTCAAGAGTTAGGAAGCACATTCAAAAAATACGCTAAGTGGTTGCGTTCAATGAACTTTTCTTAACAAATAAACAACAATAAATTGGAATTAATGTAGTTTTTGGTGGTTTGTTTGCTAAAATTTGAGCAAGGAGTCCATATGTCTAATCAATCTGATTCGCTCGAAAGTGTTGTTATCGGTGACGGCGTTGTCGTCAAAGGTACGTTCACTGTTCCCTCAAAAGCCATCATCAATGGCGTGATTGAGGGAGATTTAACTGCAGAAGAAGTGTTGATCGGCCCAACGGGCAAGATCACAGGGCGAGTTTCGGCCAAGGTCATTGACGTGCGTGGTCAGCTCCACAACACCATCATTTCCGAGAAGAGCCTGATCGTTCGCTCCACCGGCAAGATCGCTGGCAAAGTTCAATATTCAGAAATTGAAATTGAAAAAGGCGGCGAAATCGAAGGCACCTTGAGTCAAGATGCCAACGGTCCCGTCGTACACGTTGGCGGCTCGACTGCTGCTTAACTGACTGCGGTTTAAATGTTGCGTCGACTCTTTTCCACTGTTCGCATGCTCCCTGGACTTGTGTCCAATGGGTGGGTGCGTCAGTATGAAGATGCGCGCATCATTCTTGAGCAAAACGGGGATCTTCACTACCTCAACGTCAGTGGTCGTATGCAGCGCATTTTGGTGCGTGGCGGCATTTTGGCGACGGGGGCTATGTTGGTGGCGATTGCGGTGCTGTTTGCAACCAGCATCAGTCTCATGTTGAGTCGAGCGAAGCTAGAGCGTTCGCACGAAGAGGTTTATCGCGCGTTGCTCAGCAGCGCTTCAGATTCGGAAGGTACCGACCAACTGAGTATGAGCGACGAGCAAATGGTGTCGTTGGCCCAGACCATCCGTGACCGAGACATGAGCATTCGTCGTTTTGTGGATACCTCAATGGTCGCGGTTTCTCAAGAAAACGTGACCATGAAGTCACAACTTGAGTCCTCTGGTTTGACGGAAAAAATTGTCAAAATCATTCAGCAGAATGCTGCAAATGGTGGTTTCAATTTGGAAGACGATGTCAAGAGCAATCCCTTGCTCCGCGGTAAAGTGGCTGATGAGTTGTCAACCAACCGCGGTTTGCGCGAAGTTCTGTACGCATTGCCTAGTGTGATGCCGGTGCCCAATTACAGCGTGACATCCGACTTTGGTGTTCGCCGTCATCCTATTTCTGGACAAACACACTTTCATACGGGGCTCGACTTGTTGAGTCAGACAGGTGATGAAAAAGTTCATCCTGTTAAACCGGGTGTTGTGGTGCTAGCTCAGTTTCATACGCAATACGGCAACACCGTGGTGGTTCGCCACACCAACGGTGTGGAGTCGCTCTACGCGCATTTGGCAAATATCGAAGTGAAGTTGGGTGACAAAGTCACTAACGAATCTGTGCTGGGTAATATCGGCAGTACAGGTTCTTCGTCGACAGGTAAGCACCTGCATTTGGAAATATTGATTGGTGGTTATCCAGTCAATCCACAAAAAGTTATACGGACGGCACAATATGTTCAACAAATCCAAAACCAACAACGTTAATTTGTCGCAAACCAATGCGTCTGCCGTCGACGACGAGCAAATTGAATCCGAGGTTGACGAGACTGTGTCGGAACAACAACCTGCAGTCGCAACGCCTACCCCTACATCTAACCAACGAACCAGCATGATGGACATGATTTCAACCACTGCCACCAAGCCCTCTATCCTGAGCGAAGGTTTCTCGTTCCGAGGTGAAATTGCCGCCAAAGGCGCCATTCACGTGGAAGGTGCCTTGAACGGCCAAATTCAAGTGGACGAGCTCACCATTGGTGCGCGCGGCCAAGTCGAAGGTGTTGTGACTTGCAGCAGCTTGCACATCAAAGGTAAGTTCTCTGGTACTGCAACTTGTAATGAGTTGATCGTGACTTCGTCTGCTTCTGTGGATGGTCATGTGGTGTACCAAACCCTGTCGGTTCAAAAGGGTGCGTCCATCAAGGGCGAACTCTTGTTGGTCAAGTAACTCACTGAGACGGCGTCACGCCTCGTGTGTTTATGAGCCAAGAAGAACTCTTCATCAACGGCGATTTGTTACGCCTTCGTCGCGAAACCCAAGGCTGGGCTGTGAGCGATATGGCGATCCGCTCTTGCATGTCGGTCAAACAAATTCGCCAGTTGGAAGAGGGCGGCATGAGTGCTTTTTACAGCGCTGCCGTGAAAGCAACCGCTGCAAAAAAAGTTGGCGCCTTGTTGGGTGTCTCGGCCGAAGAAGTCTTTGGCCGAGTGGTTGAACCGCTTGAAGCCGAAAGCGCACTTGAAGAGCCGTTGATTGCTGATGTTCCCGCTGTGCCCGTTGCGACAGCCGCGCCTGCACAGAACCCGATCGCTGAACCTGCCGAACCTTCTGCGCAAATCGCTGCCTCCGACAAAGAGCCAGTTGTTTTAGCTCAGCCAGAAGAAACAAAATCCAAAACATCACTTTGGGTCATTGCAGGTTTGTTTGCGGCAGCGTTGGCGGTGGCTGCTTACATGCAGCCACAAGACGAGTCCGCTGCTGAGCCTGCGCCACCTTTGCAAGTTGTTCCTTCCGAGGCAGCAGACGCTGCAAGCGCTGCAGAAGCGCCAGCCTCCAACGCCTCTGCTTCTATAGAAGCTGTGGTCGTCCCCACAGCTCAAAAACCAGCATCTTTGGTAAACCCACCTGTTGCTGTGGCGACGCCTGCACCCGCACCCGCAGCAAGTAAGGCGCCTTGATTCGCTTTGCCTTGCAATTCAAAAAGCCGCTTTTCAGCGGCTTTTTTAGTTTTTAGCGCCCAAGGTCAAAGCTTCTCGACGGCTGGTGGCTAATGGCTGAGCGTCTGGCGCTTGCATCGGCCATCCACCCATGTGTGTTTTGCTGAGTTCGTACAGGCCTTGCACCCATGTTGCGCTGTCGTTCAAACAGGGGATGTAATGGAACACCTCACCACCTGCGTGTAGATACGCTTCTTGTGCTTCTTGTGAAATTTCTTCCAAAGTTTCTAAGCAATCGCTGGTGAAACCTGGGCAAATCAGGTCCACCCGTTTCACACCTTGTTGTGCCAGTGCAATCAGGGTGGGCTCGGTGTAGGGCTCCAGCCATTTGGCTTTACCAAAGCGGGATTGGAAGGTCACCATGTATTGCGTTTTGCTCAGGCCCAGTGCCTCGCCCAATAGGCGTGCTGTTTTGTAGCACTCGCAGTGGTAAGGGTCGCCCAAGTGCAGGGTACGTTCAGGCACGCCGTGAAAGCTCATCACCAAACGCTCGGGTTGCCCGTGAGTCGCCCAGTGTGTACGCACGCGCTCTGCCAAAGCTTGGATGTAAGCGGGGTGGTCGTGGTAATGGTTGATAAAGCGGAACTCTGGCAACACGCGGCTGCGCAAGCCCCAGTGGTAGACCGCATCAAACACGCTGGCCGTGGTGGTGCCCGAGTACTGAGGATAGGCTGGCACAACCAAGATGCGGGTGAAGCCTTCAGCCTTGAGCGCGTCGAGTTGACTGGCAATCGATGGGTTGCCATAGCGCATGGCGTAACGCACGCTGACCGCTTCACCGTTGGCGCTGAACACGTTTTGCAGTGCTTGCGCTTGTTTGTCTGTCCACACCTTCAAAGGCGAGCCTTCTGCGGTCCAAATCGTGGCGTATTTGGCTGCCGATTTGGCTGGACGCACGCGCAAGATGATGCCGTGCAGGATGGCCATCCACACCAAACGGGGAATTTCAACCACGCGGTGATCTCCCAAAAACTCGGCAAGGTAACGGCGCACGGCGGGTACGGTGGGTGCATCGGGTGTTCCTAAATTGCACAACAGCACCGCGGTGCGAGGTGTTTGGCCGTGGGCAAAGGGCGGCTCGGGGTTGAAGGCAGGTTTGATCATGATGCGGTATTCTCGCCCAGCATGTTGAACCTTTCCAAAATCCAGGCCATAACCCTAGACCTTGACGACACCTTATGGCCGGTCTGGCCCACCATCGCGCGCGCAGAGGTGGTTTTGCAAGATTGGCTGGCGTTGCACGCCCCGCAAACTGCGTTGTTGTGCGCGCAGCCTGGCGTGAAGCAAGCGATCCGTGCGGCTATCAATCAGCGCCACGCCGACAAAGCGCATGATTTGACTTTTTTGCGCCGTGAAGCCATTCGCGAAAGCTTGCTGCGTGCTGGTGAAGCACCACATTTGGCGGATGCCGCCTTTGAGGTGTTTTTTGCGGAGCGCCAGAACGTGCAGCTGTATGACGGTGTGCAACCCGCGTTGGCACGCTTGGCGGCGCGTTACCCCTTGGTGGGGTTGTCAAACGGCAACGCCGATGTGTTTCGCACAGAGGCGGGACCGTACTTTCAGGCAGCGGTCAGCGCGCGAGTCTTTGGTGTGGCCAAACCTGATGCGCGCATTTTTCATGCGGCAGCGGCGCAGCTGAATTTGCCACCTGAGGCAGTGTTGCACTTAGGTGATGACGCCACGACCGATGTGTTGGGCGCCCTCCTTGCAGGCATGCAAACCGCGTGGGTCAACACCCAAGGCCACGATTGGCCGCATGATTTAGCCCAGCCGCTGACGGTCAGCCATTTGGCTGAGCTGTGTGACTACTTGTTGGCCTGATCGCACCGCACCTTCGAGGGTGGAGGGGTAGGGGCCGCAAATGTAGTCACCGCAGGCCCAAAGTCCTGGTGCGATGAAGGGTTCGGGCCGATTCAGCAGCGGCGTGCATGCCAGCGTCGCACGTTTTTCGACCACGGTTTGCACCACTTCCAGATTCGTCAGTTCAAGTTGCTCGCACACTTGGTCGTACACCTGTTCGGTCACTTCATCGCGCTCTGCCGAACAGGCACTGACGACGGCGGCCAATAAGCCAGGTTGTGCGGTCAATGCGCCACGGTCGAAGACAAACTGTGCAGGGGCTTGTGCATCGCTGTACAGCGCCATCATGGGCCTGGGGAGTCCCGCAAAACCAGCATCTGTGCAACGCAAATACACGGTGGCAATGGCGGTGTGCTGCAACTCCGCGCATGGGTAAGCCCACTTGGGTGCAAGGTCGGCGCTCAGGCGGGCTGCTTCCCACGGCGGGCAGGCCAAGAGGGTGGCTTGTGTGGGGGAGTTTGCATGAGTCAAGGCCTCCAGTGCGCCAGCTGTGATGCGCTGTCCTAAACGAATGTCGGCACCTTGTGTGCTGAGCCACTGCAAACAAGCATCTGGCAGCAAGGCCCCTAAATCGATGCGAGGCACAAGCAGGTCAGAACTGCCTGATCCACCCAGCAATGCATCTTGCAGCACGCGCAAATACACGGTGGCACTGGCTTGATGCAAGGGCGTGTTGAGCGCGGATAGACACAAGGGTTCGATCAACTGCTGCATCACGCGAGGGCTCAAGCGCGCATCTTCGCAAAGCTGCGCCACGGTCCATGTGTCGTCACATGTGAAGCCCGTGCGTTGCCAGTGCCATGAGGCTTGTATCAGGCTGGCTTTGTCTTTCAAGGACCAGCCATTTGCGCGGGCCACGCCTGCGAGCAGGTTGAATGGCAGGGGCCAATCGGGCAAGCTCAGGCCTTGTCCATCGGGGAAGCGCAGATCAAGTGGCAGGCGCTGTAGCAGGGCCTCGGGATTTAAGCCCACGGTTCGCATCAAGGCGAGGGTGTCGCGGTACGCGCCAATCAACACGTGTTGGCCGTTGTCCAGGGGCTTGTCTGCAAAGTTTTGTTGCAAGCTGCGAGCGCGACCGCCCGCGAGCGGTGCGGCTTCAAACAGCGTGACCTGCCAGCCCGCTTGGGTGGCGGCCACGGCAGCAGCCAAACCGGCCCAGCCTGCACCCACGATGGTCAGTTGCTTCATCACACGAGGCAGGGCGGTTTAGAAGCGGCCCAGCGCTTGCATCTTCCAAGCGAGCCAGAGTTTGCGCAGCGGGGTGAGGGCCACGCGTTGCTTGAGCACGGGAAATTTCTGGGCTTCGATCTCACGCAGCAAGGTGCGGTAGATGCTGGCCATCATCAAACCCGGTTTTTGATGCTTCCAATCGTTCGCGGGCAGCAGAGCCAAGGCTTCGTCGTACAAGGCGTGTGCGCGTGCGGCTTGGAATTGCATGAGTGCCTGAAAACGGTCCGAGTCCACGCGGTTCAAAATTTCGTGGGCTTTCACGTCGAACAGTTGCAGCTCGCTGACGGGCAGGTAAATGCGGCCACGCAGAGCGTCCTCACCCACGTCGCGCAGGATGTTGGTGAGTTGAAACGCTTGGCCCAACTTGTGGGCATAGGCGGTGGTGGTCGCCTCTGTTTGGCCAAAAATCTTGGCTGAGACTTCGCCCACGACCCCTGCCACCAAGTGGCAGTAGCGCGTGAGGTTGGGGTAGTCGAGGTAGCGGGTTTGCGTCAGGTCCATTTCGCAGCCATCAATCACAGATTGCAACGAGGCTTCTTCAATGCCGAACTCCGCCACCCAAGGCATCAGCGCTTGGGTCACGGGGTGGTTGGGTTTGCCTGCAAAGGCTTGGCGCACTTCGTTGTGCCACCACGCCAGTTTGCTGGCGGCGACGCCTGGGTCGGTCACCTCATCAACAACATCATCTACCTCACGGCAGAAGGCATAAAACGCCGTGATGGCGGCGCGGCGTGGAGGGGGTAGAAAAAGAAAGGCGTAATAAAAGCTGCTGCCCGAAGCAGAAGCTTTTTGCTGAACGTAGTCTTGAGGTGTCATGTGTGCCTGATTATCGGGCACGCCGATCAGGCATCAGTCGCCTGGCTTCACATGCGAATGCAACGCCAGAGGATGCGGAGGGCGTCTGTTTTTTGCAGCGTTGGGCGTTGAAGTTGTGTGTGGTCTGCGGTTTCAACGCGTGCATCCAGCTTGTCCAAGATGCGTAAGCCACCTTGCACCACGGCACGCAGCTCCCAGCCCGCACGTCCTTTGACGCGGTGGACCAGCGGCTCGCCCTCCCGCATCAACGCGCGGGCAAAGCGAAGTTCTTCTGCCAGCGTCTGGCCCAGCGGTAAATAGTCTCGGCCACGGCGCAGGTCTTCTGCACGGTCTTGCCAAAAGTTGATGAGTTGCAGTGCTGTGCAGATGGCGTCGCTTTGTGCCAGCGAGGTGTTGTCGCTCACGCCGTACAAGTGCAACATCAAGCGCCCCACGGGGTTGGCTGAGCGGCGGCAATAGTCCAGCAGTTCGCTGCGGTCTCGGTAGCCTTGACCGACGCTGGTGTAGACCACGTCTTGCTCAAAGGCGTCGAGCAGGTCGAACAAGGGTTGTGTTGGCAACTGGTATTGCTGCACGGCGCGTTGCAGTGGGTCAAAGACCTGGGGCCAGCGCTGGCTAGGCGTGGTGGCGCTGCTGAGGCTGTTGGCTAAGTCTGCGCGGTATTCTCCGAGCGCTTCAAGGCGGTGGTGCGCGGGGTCGTGGCCTTCGTCGGCCAAATCATCTGCTGTGCGTGCAAAGTGATACAGCGCTTGAACGGCGGGGCGCAAATGTGCAGGGCACAGCCAAGATGCGACGGGGAAGTTTTCGTAGTGCTCAATGCTTGACATAAGTAATACCTATTGTCGTTCCCCCTTGTAAATTAGGGGCGAATCCAAATCGGATACATTAATAACCAATCAGTCATTAACAAAACAAATACTTTATGTTGTCCCCATTTTTGCCTTCAAGACGCATTGCACTGGCTTTCTTTTTTTCTGTGACTTTGGCTGCATGCGGCAAAGGGCCAGCACCTCAAGAGCCTGTGCGGGCTGTGAAAGTGTTGACCGTGGGCGAATCCGGGTCGACGATGGATTTAGAGTTCTCAGGAGAGGTTCGCGCCCGCGTGGAATCGAGTCTTGGCTTTCGTGTAGCTGGCAAATTGCTGAGCCGCCCAGCCGAAATTGGCCAGCGCGTGAAGGCCGGTGAGTTGCTGGCGCAGCTCGACCCACAAGACTACCGCGTGACAGCCGATGCCGCTGCCGCCCAACTGGTGGCTGCCCAATCTAGCCGTGATGTGGCGAGTGCGGATTTCAAACGTTACCAAGATCTGCACGCGCAGGGCTTTATCAGCGTGGCCGAGTTGCAGCGCCGCGAGGCCGCCTACATCTCAGCCCAGGCCCAGTGGAAGCAAGCCCAGGCACAAAGCTCGGTGCAGGGCAATCAATCGGGCTACACCCGGTTGTTGGCCGATGGCGCAGGGATTGTGACGTCGGTGGACGCCAGTGCAGGTCAAGTGGTGGCTGCAGGCCAGCCCGTGGTGCGCTTGGCGCTGGATGGCCCGCGTGATGTGGTGTTCTCCGTGGCAGAAGACAAACTGGGTTTGTTGAAGACAGGCGCCAAAGTCAAGGTTCGACAGTGGGTAGACGGCAAACTTCTAGAAGCCGTGGTGCGCGATGTGTCAGCCAGTGCTGACACGGTGACGCGCAGCTTTCTGGTCAAGGCTGCCTTGCCAAAAGAGGCCACGCCTGTGCTGGGGTCTACCGTGACGGTCACGTTGTCGCTGGGGGATGCTGTGGCCGTGAAGTCGATCAAGTTGCCGACCAGCGCATTGCGTTTGGAAGCGGGCGCCACATCGGTGTGGCTGCTTGATCCCAACACCATGACCGTGAAGGCGCAAACCATTGAAGTCAACACCGCCGAAGGCAACGATGCCGTGGTCACGTCGGGCTTGCAAAACGGTGATCAAGTGGTGATTTCTGGCGTGCATGTGCTGACCGCAGGCCAAAAAGTGTCGATCTTTGGCGCGGCGAAGTGAGTTGAACATGGACGATAAATTCAACCTCTCCAAATGGGCGCTTGACCATCCTGCACTGACGCGTTATTTGATGGTCGTGTTGATGATTTTGGGCGTGGCCGCCTATTTCCAACTGGGCCAAGACGAAGACCCACCGTTTACCTTTCGCGCCATGGTGGTGCGCACGTATTGGCCAGGCGCAACCGCACAACAAGTAGCCGAGCAAGTCACGGATAAGCTTGAGCGCACGTTGCAAGAGGTGCCGCATGCCGACAAGATTCGCAGCTATTCCAAGCCAGGTGAATCGCAAATTATTTTTCAACTAAAAGATGCCGCTAAACCCAGCGATGTGCCTGGTGTTTGGTACGCGGTGCGCAAGAAGATTGGCGACATGCGCTACACCTTGCCGCCAGGCGTTCAAGGGCCGTTTTTCAACGATGATTTTGGTGACGTGTATGGCGTGATCTATGCGCTTGACGCCCCTGGCTTCACCCCTGCAGAGGTGAAGAAGTTTGCCGACGATGTGCGTCAGCAACTGCTGCGTGTGCCCGATGTGGCCAAGGTCGAGCAGTTTGGTGTGCAAGACGAAAAAATCTTCATTGAAATTCCACAAAAGCGCTTGGTTCAACTCGGTCTCGATGTGGGCGCGGTCTTGGCGCAACTCAGCCAAGAAAACGCGGTAGAAAACGCGGGCAGCGTGCAAGCGCCGCTGGATGTGCTGCAAGTGCGCATCGGTGGCCAGTTTGAAACCGAAGCTCAGTTGCGTGCCATGCCCATTCGCGGCAGTTCGGGCCAGCAACTCAAGCTGGGTGACATTGCCACTGTTACTCGCGGCTATGTAGAACCAGCCACCGTCAAGGTTCATCACCAAGGCAAGCCTGTCATTGCATTGGGCGTCTCGATGGCCAAAGGCGGTGACATCATTGCGCTGGGTAAATCATTAGAGGTCGCGACGGCACGCATTGAGAAAACATTGCCCATCGGCGTGAGTTTGGTGCAGGTGCAAGACCAACCCAAAGCCGTTGAAAAGTCGGTGGGTGAGTTTGTGCGAGTGCTGATTGAAGCGGTGTTGATTGTGTTGTTGGTCAGCTTCGTGGCCTTGGGTTTGCACAAAGGCGGACGCTACGGTTGGTATGTGGACATGCGCCCAGGCCTGGTGGTGGCGATCACGATTCCGTTGGTGTTGGCCATGACGTTCTTGGCCATGAACTATTGGGGCATTGGCCTGCACAAAATTTCGCTGGGGTCGCTCATCATTGCGTTGGGGTTGTTGGTGGACGACGCCATCATCGCTGTCGAGATGATGGTGCGCAAAATGGAAGAGGGCTACGACCGCGTGCGTGCCGCCACCTTTGCATATGAAGTGACTGCCATGCCCATGTTGACGGGCACGCTCATCACCGCAGCAGGCTTTTTGCCGATTGGCATGGCCAAGTCCACGGTGGGTGAATACACCTTTGCCATCTTTGCGGTGACGGTGATTGCGCTGGTGCTGAGCTGGTGGGTGTCGGTGTACTTTGTGCCGTATTTGGGCACTTTGCTGTTGCAGGTCAAACCCCATGGCGAGCACGGAGGTGAACACGAGCTGTTTGATGGCCCGTTCTACCGCCACTTTCGCACAGCAGTGACTTGGTGCGTGGAATACCGCTGGAAGGCGATTGGCATCACTTTGCTGATTTTCGTGTTGGGCTTGGTGGGCATGGGGCGTGTGCAGCAGCAGTTCTTCCCAGACTCTAGCCGCCCTGAAATTTTGGTGGACTTGTGGTTTCCTGAAGGCACGGCGTTCAAAGCCAACGAGGCTGTCACGCAGGCCGTGGAGCAGCGTTTACTCAAAGAGCAGGGCGTGAAAACGGTCAGCACATGGATTGGCTCGGGTCTGCCGCGTTTTTACCTGCCGCTGGACCAGGTGTTTCCGCAGAGCAATGTGTCGCAAATTGTGGTGATACCCGAGAGCTTGGAGCGCCGCGAGTCGTTGCGTTTGGCTTTGCCTGCCATGCTGGCGCAAGAATTTCCAGAAGCCCGTGCGCGTGTGAAGCTATTGCCCAATGGCCCACCTGTGCCATACCCCGTGCAGTTCCGCGTGGTCGGGCCTGATCCCAAAGTCTTGCGAGCACGCGCCGATGAGGTGAAGGCGCAAATGCGTGCCAGCTCATCCACGCGTGGTGTCAACGACAACTGGAACGAAGCGGTCAAAGTCGTGCGCTTGGAGGTGGACCAAGCCAAAGCGCGTGCCTTGGGTGTGACCAGTCAATCCATTGCACAGGCCATGCGCACCTTGTTGGTGGGCTCGACCGTGGAGCAGTTCCGCGAGGACAACAAGCTCATCGACATCGTGCTGCGTCAACCCCTCAATGAGCGTGATGCCATCAGTGACTTGACCAATGCCTACATCCCCACCGCATCAGGCCGCATGATTCCGGCCACGCAAATTGTGAAACCCGTGTTTTCTTGGGAGCCGGGCGTGATGTGGCGTGAAGGCCGTGAATACGCCATCACTGTGCAATGCGACATCATTGAAGGCCTGCAAGGCGCCACGGTCACGCAGCAACTGCTGCCAGACCTGAAGAAGCTGGAAGCCAAGTGGATGGAGACCGACACCCAGTCATACCGCATTGAAGTGGCGGGCGCGGTGGAGGAAAGCTCTAAAGGTTCTAGCTCTATCTCGGCAGGCATGCCGGTGATGTTGTTCATCACCTTTACTTTGCTGATGCTTCAGTTGCACAGCTTTAGCCGTGCCATGTTGGTGTTTTTGACCGGCCCGTTGGGTTTGGCTGGCGTGGCCGGTGCTTTGCTGGCGCTGAACCGCCCATTTGGTTTCGTGGCTTTGCTCGGCGTGATTGCCTTGATGGGCATGATCCAGCGCAATTCGGTCATCCTGATTGACCAAATTGAGCAAGACCGTGCCAGCGGCGTGCCCGCCTGGGAGGCGATTGTCGAGTCCGCTGTGCGACGCTTGCGTCCCATCGTGCTCACGGCAGCGGCGGCGGTGTTGGCCATGATCCCGCTCACACGCAGCGTGTTTTGGGGCCCGATGGCTGTCGCGATCATGGGCGGCTTGATGGTGGCCACCGTCTTGACGCTGCTTGCCTTGCCCGCTATGTACGCGGCGTGGTTTAAGGTCGAAAAGCCGTCTAAAATGCAAGGCTGACCGATTTCAAGCGGGTGGTCTACCCTGACCACCCGTTGTTATTTAGAAACCCGCGCGGGTGGCGAAATTGGTAGACGCACCAGGTTTAGGTCCTGACGTCCGCAAGGATGTGCGGGTTCGAGTCCCGCCCCGCGCACCATTTGATTGATAGCAAGCGGCCGCAAGGCCGCTGCTGACCATGCCAATTTAGGAGAAACCACATGGCCGTGACTGTTGAAACTTTGGAAAAATTGGAACGCAAGATCACCTTGTCGTTGCCTGTGGACATCATCACCAAGGAAGTGGACGTGCGTTTGAAGCGCGTGGCACGCCAAGTCAAGATTGACGGTTTCCGTCCAGGCAAAGTGCCGATGAACATCGTGGCTCAGCGCTACGGCTACTCCACCCAGTTCGAAGTGATGAACGACAAAGTGGGCGAAGCATTCCAATTGGCGACCAACGAAGCCAAATTGCGCGTTGCTGGCCAACCCCGCATCACTGAAAAAGAAGGTGCGCCTGAAGGTGAAATGCAATTCGAAGCCATCTTCGAGGTGTACCCAGAAGTGAAGTTTGCTGACATGGCCGGTGTTGACGTTGAAACCGTGTCTGCCGAAGTGACGGACGCTGCCATCGACAAAACCATCGACATCTTGCGCAAGCAACGCCGCACCTTCGCCCAACGTGGCTTGGACGGTGCCGCTCAAGACAGCGACCGCGTGACCATCGACTTCGAAGGCAAGATTGACGGCGAGCCATTCCAAGGCGGCAAAGCCGAAGACTTCCAGTTCTTGCTCGGCGAAGGCCAGATGCTCAAAGAGTTTGAAGATGCTGTGCGCGGCATGAAGTCAGGCGAAAGCAAGACTTTCCCCCTGAGCTTCCCCGCTGACTACCACGGCAAAGACGTGGCCGGCAAACAATCCGATTTCTTGGTGACTTTGAAGAAAGTCGAAGCCGCTCACTTGCCAGAAGTGACCGACGAATTGGCCAAGTCTTTGGGCGTGGCCGAAGCCACCGTGGCAGGCTTGCGCGCTGACATCAAGAAAAACTTGGAACGCGAAGTGAAGTTCCGTTTGTTGGGACGCAACAAGCAAGCCGCTTTGGACGCTGTGGCGACCAAAGCTGAACTCGACCTGCCAAACGCCAGCGTGCAAGCTGAACTCGACCGCATGGTCGAAGGCGCTCGCGCTGACCTCAAGGCCCGTGGCATCAAAGACGCGGACAAAGCCCCAATCCCTGACGACGTGTTCCGCCCACAAGCTGAAAAGCGCGTGCGCATGGGCTTGGTGGTGGCTGATTTGGTGCGCGCCAACAACTTGCAAGCCACCGCTGAGCAAATCAAAGCGCACATCGAAGAACTGGCCTCTAGCTACGAGAAGCCCGCCGATGTGGTGCGTTGGTACTACAGCGACATGAGCCGTTTGGGCGAAGTTGAAGCCATCGTCATTGAAGACAACGTGACTGACTTCATCTTGTCTAAAGCTAAGGTCACCGCCAAAGCGATTTCATTCGACGAATTGATGGGTCAAGCCTGATCCTCCTACAAGGAAACAACATGAGCGCACTGGATACACAAGCCTTGGGCATGGTCCCCATGGTCATTGAGCAGTCGGGCCGCGGCGAGCGGTCTTACGACATCTATTCACGTTTGCTCAAAGAGCGCGTGATCTTCTTGGTGGGCGAAGTCAACGACCAAACCGCCAACTTGGTGGTGGCGCAATTGTTGTTCCTTGAGAGCGAGAACCCCGATAAGGACATCTCGCTCTACATCAACTCCCCCGGCGGCTCGGTGAGTGCGGGTATGTCGGTGTTCGACACCATGAACTTCATCAAGCCTCATGTGTCCACGCTGTGTATCGGCATGGCCGCCAGCATGGGTGCGTTCTTGTTGGCAGCGGGCGAGAAGGGCAAGCGCTTTGCTTTGCCTAACTCCAAGGTCATGATTCACCAGCCTTTGGGCGGTACTCGTGGCCAAGCCACAGAAATCGAGATTCACGCCCGTGAAATCTTGAAGACACGCGACCAATTGAACCGCATCTTGGCTGAGCGTACCGGCCAGCCGCTTGAGAAAATCGAGCGCGATACCGAACGCGATTACTATCTGAGTGCCGACGAGTCCAAAGAGTACGGTTTGATTGATCAAGTGATCAGCAAGCGCGGCTAAACGACAGACAACGCACACACGAACATAAGCACGACATGGTTGATAAAAAAAGCGCTTCTGGCGAGAAAACGCTGTACTGCACCTTCTGCGGTAAGAGCCAGCACGAAGTCAAAAAACTCATCGCAGGCCCTTCGGTCTTCATTTGCGACGAGTGCATTGACTTGTGCAATGAAATCATCCGTGACGAGTTGCCAGGCCTAGAAGCCGCAAAAGAAAAGGGCAGCGACCTGCCCACGCCTGCGGAAATCAAAGCCAATCTCGACAACTACGTGATTGGCCAAGAGCCGGCCAAACGTACGCTGGCTGTGGCGGTGTACAACCACTACAAACGCTTGAAGCACAAAGAGTCGTCCAAGAAAGACGATGTTGAGCTGACCAAGAGCAACATCTTGTTGATTGGTCCCACAGGCTCTGGCAAAACTTTGTTGGCCCAAACCATGGCGCGCATGTTGAATGTGCCTTTCGTCATGGCCGACGCCACCACCCTGACCGAAGCCGGTTATGTGGGTGAGGACGTTGAGAACATCATTCAAAAGCTGTTGCAAACCTGCGAATACGACGTGGAGCGCGCACAGCGCGGCATCGTCTACATCGACGAAATCGACAAGATTTCACGCAAGTCTGACAACCCCTCCATCACCCGCGATGTGTCGGGTGAGGGCGTGCAACAAGCCTTGCTCAAGCTGATTGAAGGCACGATGGCGAGCATTCCACCCCAAGGTGGCCGCAAGCACCCCAACCAAGATTTCTTGCAAATTGACACGACCAACATCTTGTTCATTTGCGGCGGCGCGTTTGCTGGGCTTGAGAAAGTCATTGAAAACCGCACAGAAGCCTCTGGCATTGGCTTTGGCGCAACCGTCAAGAGCAAAGAGTCACGCAGCTTGTCTGAAGTGTTTGGCGAGGTTGAACCCGCTGACATCATCAAGTTTGGCTTGATTCCTGAACTCGTGGGCCGTATGCCTGTGGTTGCTACCTTGGCCGAATTGACCGAAGACGCTTTGGTACAAATCTTGACCGAGCCAAAGAACGCTTTGGTCAAGCAATACAGCAAGCTCTTGGCTATGGAAGGTGCTGAGCTCGAAATTCGCCCTGCAGCCTTGCGTGCGATTGCCAAAAAAGCGTTGGCGCGCAAAACAGGTGCACGTGGTTTACGGTCTATCCTTGAACAATCGCTGATCGACACCATGTACGAATTACCCAATTCGCCCAATGTCGAAAAGGTGGTGGTTGAAGAGGCCACCATTGACGAGAACAAGCCACCTTTGCTGGTGTACCGAGAAGCTGCCAAGAAAGCTTAAAGATTCACTCGGGGACGGTGCCTAGCACGCGTCCCTTTTTTACAGGAAGGCTGACCATGTCTGGACAACCCTTACTCCCCGCGACCCCTCTTGAGCTGCCCTTGTTGCCGTTGCGCGATGTGGTGGTCTTTCCGCACATGGTCATCCCCTTGTTTGTGGGACGTCCTAAGAGCATCAAAGCGCTAGAGGCGGCGATGGCTGCAGAGCGGCGCATCATGTTGGTGGCCCAAAAGGCCGCGGCCAAAGATGAGCCTGCTGTGACCGACATGTTTGAAGTTGGTTGCATCTCCACCATTTTGCAAATGCTCAAGTTGCCTGACGGCACCGTGAAGGTGTTGGTCGAGGGCCAACAGCGCGCCAAGGTGGATGGCATTGAAGATGGTGAATCTCACTTCACAGCCCATGTCACGCCCATCGAAGTCTTGCCCGCCGAAGCTGGCAGCGAAGTCGAGGCCTTGCGCCGTGCCGTGATGCAGCAGTTTGACCAATACGTCAAACTGAACAAAAAGATCCCACCTGAAATTCTCACTTCGATTGCCAGCATCGATGATGCTGGCCGTTTGGCAGACACCATTGCCGCGCACTTGCCCTTGAAGCTTGAGAGCAAACAAGTGGTGTTGGACTTGTCGCCCGTGCGCGACCGTTTGACGAACCTGTTTGAGCAAATCGAGCGTGAGGTTGAAATCCTCAACGTTGACAAAAAAATCCGTGGCCGCGTGAAGCGCCAAATGGAAAAAAACCAACGCGACTTCTACCTGAACGAGCAGGTCAAGGCCATCCAGAAAGAACTGGGCGAAGGCGAAGAGGGCGCGGACATTGAAGAGATCGAGAAAAAGATCAAAGCCGCGCGTATGCCTCAAGAGGCCCGCAAGAAGGCAGAAGCTGAGTTGAAGAAGCTCAAGCTCATGTCACCCATGTCAGCCGAAGCCACCGTGGTGCGCAACTTCCTTGATGTGTTGGTGGGCTTGCCTTGGAATAAAAAAACCAAAATCAAACACGACCTCGGCAATGCCGAAGACGTGTTGAACGAAGACCATTACGGCCTTGACAAGGTCAAAGACCGCATCTTGGAATACCTCGCAGTGCAACAGCGAGTGGACAAGGTGAAAGCGCCTATCTTGTGTTTGGTGGGGCCTCCTGGCGTGGGTAAAACTTCGCTCGGTCAATCCATTGCCAAAGCCACAGGGCGCAAGTACGTGCGCATGGCCTTGGGTGGTATGCGTGACGAAGCTGAGATTCGTGGCCACCGTCGCACCTACATTGGCGCGATGCCAGGCAAGGTGCTGCAAAGCTTGACCAAGGTCGGCACGCGTAACCCCTTGTTCTTGCTTGATGAAATTGACAAGCTCGGTATGGACTCGCGTGGCGACCCTTCCAGTGCTTTGTTGGAGGTGTTGGACCCCGAACAAAACAACAAATTCGCCGATCACTATGTGGAGGTCGATTACGACTTGAGCGATGTGATGTTTGTGGCCACCTCGAACTCGATGAACATCCCACCAGCTTTGCTGGACCGCATGGAAGTGATTCGTTTGTCGGGCTATACCGAAGACGAAAAAACACACATCGCCATGAAGTATTTGCTGCCCAAGCAAATGAAAAACAATGGCGTGAAAGATTTTGAGCTCTCAGTGGACGAAGCGGCTGTGCGCGACATCGTGCGCTACTACACGCGTGAAGCTGGCGTGCGCTCGTTAGAGCGTGAAATGTCCAAGATTTGCCGCAAGGTGGTCAAGGCTTTGCTGCTCAAGCAAATGACGCCACAGGTCAAGGTGACCGCAGATAACTTGCCCGACTTCCTTGGCGTGCGCAAGTACACCTACGGCCGTGCTGAGGCCGATAACCAAGTGGGTCAAGTCGTAGGCTTGGCTTGGACCGAAGTGGGGGGCGATTTGCTCACCATTGAGGCTGCCATCATGATTGGCAAGGGCACCATCACGCGTACGGGTTCACTTGGCGATGTGATGAAAGAGTCTGTCGAAGCAGCTCGCACTGTGGTGCGCAGCCGTGCACGTCGTTTGGGTATCTCGGAAGAGTTGCTCGAAAAGCGTGACATCCATATCCACGTGCCCGATGGCGCGACGCCTAAAGACGGTCCCAGTGCGGGTGCTGCCATGACCACAGCCTTGGTCTCCGCCCTGACAGGCATCCCTGTGCGTGCGGATGTGGCCATGACGGGTGAGATTACCTTGCGTGGCGAAGTCACAGCCATTGGCGGCTTGAAAGAGAAGCTGTTGGCAGCACTGCGCGGTGGCATCAAGACTGTGTTGATTCCAGAAGAAAACGTTAAAGACTTGCAAGAGATTCCAGAGAACGTGAAGAACGGTTTGGAAATCGTGCCAGTGCGTTGGATCGACAAAGTGCTGGAAATCGCGCTTGAGAAAATGCCCACGCCGTTGCCAGACGAAGTGCCTGTCGTTGCTGCAACACCTGCAGCTGTTGCGGGTGTCAAAGCCGAAGCGATCAAACATTAAGATTTTTCTAGCGCATGCCTAAACAGGCTGAAAAATGCGCTAGAATATGCGTCTTATGCGGGAATAGCTCAGTTGGTAGAGCGCAACCTTGCCAAGGTTGAGGTCGCGAGTTCGAGCCTCGTTTCCCGCTCCACATTCGATAAGGGAAGCACACCATGCTTCCCTTTTTCGTCAAAGCAGATGGCGCGATAGCAAAGCGGTTATGCACCGGATTGCAAATCCGTTTAGCCCAGTTCGACTCTGGGTCGCGCCTCCAGGATTTATCCTTATAAATCAAGCACTTAGCTCTCACGAGCTAGGTGCTTTTTTATTGTTTTAATCATTACACGGTTATTGCACGTTTTATTCGGTTCGTTTGGTTGCTCTTTTGCTCAAAGATCCGTAAACTGCACACATGAAGGAAAGAAGCCCTGAGACCGTAGTTGTGCGCGAAAACGAGATTCGTTTGGTGCGCCGACCTGATAGTGACCGCTGGCAAGCTCACTTCAAAGTTGAAGCCATTGGTAAGTGGATTCGCAAGGCTACGGGTACTGCTGACTTAGATAAAGCCAAGGCGTTGGCTGAAGAGCAGTGGTTCGAAGCCAAAGTGCTGGCCAAGGCTGGACACCCAGTAGTTTCCAAGAAGTTCAAGGCTGTGGCTGAGGTGGTGCAGCGTGACTTGGAAATTAAGGTCGCAGCAGACAAGACCAAGCGTGGCAGCAACAACGATTACATCAATTCGATTAAGACCTACTTGATCCCATTCTTTGGTGGGTACAACGTTGACCGCATCAATCAAACCGTATTCACAGAATTTTGTGAGTGGCGGCGGGTTAAGGTAGGACGTGAACTAAGTCACAGCGCACAGGCAAACCACAACGCCGCATTGAACCTAGTCTTTGATTACGCAATTGAGCGTGGCTACATGACTAGCCTTCAAAAGCCAGTTTTGAAGAACACAGGCGAGCAGGGTGGACGCAGGCCTGACTTTTCAGCCAGAGAGATTGAAGTGATTCTGGAAAAGCTGCCTGCGTGGGTTCAAGAGGGGCGAGTGGGTAGGACTCGTAATCTGCGAGAGCTCTTGTCTGTCTACGTGCCATTTGCCGCAGCCACGGGCATGCGACCAGGCACTGAGATGGAGTTCTTGGAGTGGCGTCACATTGAAGTCCATAACCTAGGCGAAGAGCCCGTTTTGTACGCGCACATACAAAAGGGTAAGACGGTCAAGAAAAACAAGCCTATGGGGGCTGTATTGCATCGTAGCTGCTGGCTTTACTTGGAGAAGCTGCGTCAAATGGCTCCAGAGTTTCAGGACAAGACCATCTACGAGGTTTTGGAGGGTAAGCACGAGGTGCGAATCTTCAGGGCTCGTGATGGCGTGCAGCCAGTGCACTTGATTGCTCAGTTCAAGCAGTTGTTGGAAGACTTAAACATGCTCAATTGCCCAACCACTGGCGAGGAACGTACCTTGTACAGCCTGCGTCACTTTGCCATTACGCAGATGGTGGCAAAAGGGCTGACAGCTGAACAAATTCAAAGCCAGGTGCGAACCAGTGCAACCATGATTGCCAAGTTCTACAACCACATGAAACCTTTGATGAATGCTGCTGCATTTACTGGTCAGAACGAAGCAGTGGGAGAAGATGCGGTGGCTCAACTTCTGAACAATACGCCCAACGACAACCTCATGCACTTTGCTGAACTCAGCACTGGTTTGAACCTTGCGCTGGTGATGCAGAACAAGCCCGCGTTTGAAGAGCTTAAGGAAGCCTTAGAGCAGGCCTCTTCGGCAGCAGCTCCCAACTAATCAAGGAATTTAGACATGACTACGCCTATAGCCACGACTGAATCCTCAAACCATCAGTTGGTCCTTGATTTTGAAAGAATTGCGCACCGTTCGTTTGAGCTGTGCATGCAGGCACTTATGAAAGTGGACTTCTATGCGGGCTTATTGCGCAGGTTGGAAGCAGGACACTCCATTGAAGATGAGCTACCAGTGGTTGCAACAATGAGTCCTGCGGTAGTAAAGCTGACTGTTCAGCGCCTTAAAAAACAAGCTGAGCTTGCAGCTAACGAAGCCTGGGAGTTGCCAAACGAATTGAAGGGCAGTTTCGTCACAACTGTTCATTCAACAATGACTCAAGGTGAGTTGATTCCTCAATACGATGTTGATTACATTGCTGAGACTAAGGTTGGACAGGTTCGCGTCGCAGCTAAGAATTGGCGACGTAACGTTACCGTTGAAGTGCAGGGTGCAACGGATGCGATTAAAGCTGCGTATGTGCAGATGGTGCTAGCAGGGCTTAAAGCTGATTAGAAGCGTTACAAGATGTAACGGAGCCACTCAGAGTTCCGGTATCAGTTCTACCAAACCCCACAGTCCCACTTCTGACGCCTGACGGCTAGGTTAAGTTACAGGTATTTGTCGCCCCCTTTTGGTGTTGGGGAGAATTTCTCGTAGATCTCAGGTATCAGCCGAATTGCCTAATTCATGGCTTAATTTTCAAGTCTTGTTTTTAGAGTCAATTTTGTGCAGATGTTGCTGCGTCAGTAAAAATCTAGTAGCGCCGAAATCAGCTTTTTATTTGCATCTGTTAACAGCGACCAATCGTGCAAAACTGATTCAGCTAATTGCAGTTCCGTGAGGATTCACATCAAAGGAAGTCGTTCTTGGCACCAAGTGCCGCAGATAGGAGGCGAGCTTCCGCGACGAGCAAATGTCCAGATTCAGACACTTGTTCATCCTTTAACCGGACGCTAGGTCCAAAGATGGCAATAGATCCCGCTACTTGTCCTGCACTATTGAAGAACGGAGCTGCGACAGCAACAGCACCTTCAATCAACTCATCGCGGCTTGTTGCGTAACCTTGTTTTTGAATCTTCGTTAGTTCAGAAGTTAGTAATTCGAGGTCAAGCTTGGTATTAACGGAATAGGCCTCTAAAGCATTACTTGTTTCATTTGCAAAAGCAAGTATCACTCTGCCACTTGCACCTAAAACTATTTGTTCTTGATAGCCCACGCCTCGTTTGAAGCTCAATGGATGAGCGCTAGGTAGTTCAGCAACACAGATCCGCAAAGCACCTTGTCTCAAAAATAGAGCCACTGTTTCTCCTGTTGCATTTCTCAAGCGATGCATCATTGGTTGTGCAACCACACCAATATCCAAGCTGGATGTCCACACATGTGCTAAGTGCCCGATAGATGGGCCTAATCGAAATTTTTGTGGTTCCCCCACTGATACAACAAAGCCACTTTGCTCAAGCGTGTTTAACAGACGATACAAAGTAGGGCGGCTCAACTCAACTCGCTTGAGTAAATCAGCAACAGAAAGTTCGTAGTCATTAGACGTAAACGCCATAAGGATCTCGAGAGCTCTGTCCACGGCTCGAACGCTATCAGCCACTTTTTCGTTTTGTATCAACTTATTGCCTTTTATAGATTCATTTAGTTCGCCTCTTATAGCGCGAGTAAATCTTAGATTTTACAGATGCTTAAGTGGATCTAAATTTTGTTGACATAGATCAAGCATGTCCGTATAATGAACACATGTCTCATCAGGCGGACATTCTGATTGAGTCGAACAAAGTAACAAAACACGTAAATCAAAGGAGATTGAAGTTATGAACAAAGAGATGTCAGAAACGTTGACGCAAACGAATGTCGGTACCCGGATGGGTAATCTGATGCGTCGGTATTGGGTACCTGCATTGATGTCGAGTGAGATTGCGGATGCTGATGGCCCACAAGTTCGAGTTGGATTGCTCGGAGAAAAGTTATTGGCATTTCGTGACAGCGATGGCAAAGCAAGGTTGATCGATGAGTTTTGCTCTCACCGCGGTGTCTCGTTGTACTTTGGCCGCAATGAGGAAAACGGTATTCGTTGTGCATATCACGGCGTCAAATTTGATGGCGATGGCAAGTGTGTTGATGTTCCATCGTCGCCACAAGCATGTGCACGAATGCACATCAAGGCCTATCCTTGTGTAGAGCGCGGCGGCATCGTTTGGGCTTACATGGGCCCCGCAGATAAGCAGCCGGAACCCCCGGAGTTGGAGTGGTGCAATTTGCCAGAGAACCATGTTTTTGTTTCTAAACGCATCCAATACTCCAACTATTTGCAAGCGATGGAAGGTGGAATTGACACAAGTCATGTGTCATTCGTGCACAGTTATGAAGTAGATGGCGATCCGATGCATCAAGGTGTTAAAGCGTTGGATTACATAAAAGCTGATGGAAATGTAATCTTTGAAATTGAAAAGAACCCATTTGGTTTGACGTTGTTTGGACGTCGTAACGGTGAACCTGATTCTTATTACTGGCGAGTGACTCAATGGTTATTTCCATGGTTCACTTTGATTCCTCCATTTGGGCATCATGCGTTAGGTGGGCACATTTGGGTGCCAATTGACGATCACAGTTGCATGGCATGGAGCATGAACTGGCATCCTGATAAGCCACTATCAGCAGAAGAGCGATCAGCGATGGTGGCCGGCAAAGGCATTCATGTTGAATATGAAGCACCTGGAAGTTTTGTTCCCAAAGCGAATCGCGATAACGACTATCTGATGGATCGAGTAGCGCAAAAAGATAAACGCGCTTATAGCGGAATTTTTGGATTTGCTGCGCAAGATTATTCTTTGCAAGAAAGTATGGGGCCCATTCAAAACCACGAGGCAGAGCAGTTGCTCCCTACTGATAAAGCTATTGTGATGGCACGACGAATGCTGCACGAAGCCGCTTTGGGTTTGGAGCAAGGAACTGAACCTCCGGCACTAAATGCTATTGAACAACGCGTTAGAGCGGCGGGTGTATTGCTTGATAGATCTGTTGATCCAGTTGAGTGGGCGCAAAAAAATCTTTCTGATGGTTTAGATCAACCGTTGTTTTCTATTTGAAAACGATTTTTAAATGGAGATAAAAATGAATATGAAACAAAAATGGAAAGCAACGATCTTCTTCTTGGTGTGGATAAGTATCAGCAATTCTGTGTTTGCAAAAGAATGGAGTCCATCAAAGCCTGTAAAGATCATCGTGCCAATTGTTGGAAGTACGAATGATGTGCTCGCGAGGATCGTTGCACCTAAGTTATCAGAAGCTATTGGGCAACCGGTCATTGTTGAAAACAAGCCTGGTGCTGGAGGGAATATCGGTGCCGATTTCGTCGCTAAAGCAACTCCAGATGGACACACACTTTTAGTTGGATATAACGGGCCACTTGCGATCAATGTAAGTTTGTTTGAAAAAATGCCCTATGACTCTGTTAAAGATTTGGCACCAATCACCTTGGCTGTTGCTGCACCTCAGTATTTGGTCGTGAACCCTGCTTTGCCCATAAAAAACGTACAGGAAATGGTTGCTTATGCCAAATCTAGTGGCGGCAAGATGTCGTACGCGTCAATTGCAGTAGGCAGCGCATCTCATTTGACGATGGAGATGTTCAAGCTTGCTGCTGGTGTCGAAATCACACACATTCCTTACCGTGGTGCAGGTCCAGCGATTACAGATTTGCTTGCAGGCAATGTAGATGCAGCATTTCTTGTGCCCGGCAATGTTCAGCAATTTTTAAAAGAAGGGCGCCTACGGTTGATTGCTACATCAGGTCAGAAAAGATTTCCAAGTACGCCAACAGTTCCAACATTGATTGAGTCTGGATATCCTGATTTTTTAGCAACGTCTTGGATTGGTTTCTTAACTACAGCTGGCACGCCAAAGCCAGTAATTGATCGATACAACAAAGAGCTTGTAAAAATTTTGAAATCTACGGAAGTTCGTGAAAAACTGGAGTCCATGGAGTTTGAGGTGATCGCTGGATCTCCCGATCAGTTCCGTAATTGGATTGGATCTGAGATACCACGCTGGGGCAAAGTAATCAAGGCTACTGGCGCAAAAGCCGATTGAGGATCATATGAGACTACTTAACAAAACTGCATTGATTACTGGTGGCGGTGCTGGCATAGGTGCTGCAACTGCACATTTATTTTGTCAAGAAGGGGCTTCAGTTGTCATTGTTGACTTTAACCAAGAGGCGCTATTGCGCACATCGGAGTTAATCAGGTCCGTTATTCCAAATGCTCGAATCGCTCAGTACGCTGCAGACGTTTCTGACGAGAAAGCTGCGTTTGATATCGTTGAAAAAGCATTGAATGACTTTGGAAGTCTTGATGTGTTGGTCAACAACGCTGCTATGCGTAATTACTCTCTACTGTCGGATGCCACACCTGCTGAATGGCATGCCATGGTCGATGTCAATTTTGTGGGGTGTGCAAATTACGCTCGTGCTGCGCTACCTGCTTTACGTCGAAGTGGTCGGGGAAGCATAGTGAACGTTTCGTCTTGTTACGCAGTGACTGGACGAAAAGGCATGGGGCTTTATGACGCAACAAAAGCGGGACAGTTAGCGATGACAAGGACGCTAGCGTTTGAAGAGGCGCCAAATGGTGTTCGCGTCAATGCCGTCTGTCCTGGTTCTACTTTGACTGACTTTCATGTGACACGTGCTCAGGCTGTAGGTAAGGATGTTGAAAAACTGAAGTCTGAACGTCAAAGTACTTCACTGCTTGGTCGTTGGGCTACACCTGCAGAAATCGCCGCACCAATTCTTTGGCTGGCTTCTGACGAAGCTTCGTTTATGACTGGTACATCAATCATGGTTGATGGTGGCCTTTCGATAATGTGATCTTGTTTGCGAAATATTTATGTCCTCACCTTTCTTGAATGCACTCGTTAAATCTATTACATGGGAGGCTGAGGGTGTAATTAGCATTGAGTTGCATCCTGCGCCTGGTAGTTCAGAGTTCGTCAATTTTGAGCCGGGTTCACACATTGATTTGAATTTACCTAATGGACTTGTACGTAGTTACTCTCTACTGAATGACTCTCGCGAATCGCACCGCTATGTGGTCGCCGTTTTGAAAGATGCAAAAAGTCGTGGGGGCTCAAAATTCATACATGAACAACTTCATGTTGGGACGACACTGCAAATCTCAAAGCCACGTAATAACTTTTCACTGGAATCATCAGAAAAGAGAAAAGTTCTAGTGGCTGGCGGCATTGGTGTTACGCCGATGTTGGGAATGCTGCGATATTTAAGAGCGCATGATGCGGAGGTTGATTTCATTTATTGTGCAAAGTCCAGAAAGCAAGCCGCTTTTCTTGCTGACATTGAGGCTCTTACAAATCATCGAATTCGCTTGCAATGCCATTTCGATGATGAGATGAACAGACCACCAGATTTAAAGAAATTGCTTGTTGGCTACTCTGGCGATACGCATCTTTATTGTTGCGGTCCGGTACCTATGCTCACTGCTTTCGAAGATGCTTGCAATCATCACGCGTATGAAAATTTTCATATTGAACGATTCAGTATCAAAGAGCCGGTGTCAACCGATATGAAATCAGGCTACACGATTGAATTAAAAAAGAGTGGAAAATTCATCGCTGTTGCTGCAGGGCAATCTGTACTTGATGCGCTGTTAGCAGAAGGATTGAATCCAGAGCATAGTTGCCGAGAGGGATTGTGCGGCGCTTGTGAAACTCGCGTTTTGTGTGGCGAAGTTGAGCATCTCGATAGCATCTTGACGAAGAAAGAGCAAATAGCTAACAAGTCAATGATGATTTGTGTATCGCATGGAAAAGGAGATGTTTTAGTCTTGGATATTTAAATATATGAAAGCTACGACACAGAAGGTGATTCTGGTTTTGAAAAGTTATTGCGAGGATGTTCTAAATTCTTGTGGATGATTGCATCTCTGTATTCTGAAATGCAGCGGGGTAATTGGTGCGAGCTTCTTGATGTGAATTCTTTTGCAAGGATTCACATTTGTGGCGGTCGCTGAAGCACTGATTTTCTTTGCTTGGGAGGCATCTTGCTCAACAAGTTTCAAGATGCTTCTCTAAAATGGGTTCCTATGTCGAATCGCAGCATTCGTAAATGCAAGGGTGTACGTTCGGAATTTGTGTGGATTTTTTATCCATTCGAACGCCGCGACAGAGTCAAGCTGGTAGCAGAAGGTAGTGATCTGCTTGATAGAAGATGTTAGATTCGTGATTGTGCCCAAGCTTGTGTTTTAAGCAAGATTGGCAAAAACTTACTAACCATGTCATTGCTAGTCATCCGGTCTGCGCGACTAGAAATACTTAGTGCGGCTATTACGTTTTGCTTTGAGTTAATTAATGGTACTGCAAGTGAACGCACGCCTAATTCAATTTCTTCATTGCTTATGCCATAGCCATTCAATCCACATTCAGTCAAAATTTTTGTCAACTTTAACAAGTTGGTTTCTGTGTGAGGCGTCATCTTCAGCAAGGTACTTTTTTTTAGCATGGCCTCACGTGTTTTTATGGGGTGAGCCGCGAGTAAAACACGGCCTGTCGCTGAACAATGCAAGGGAAGCTGCGACCCAACGCCTAATCCTACGGTCAAGCTGCGTTGGGCGGTAGAGCGTGCTGCAACTAAGACATATTGATTGTGCAGAACGGCAATTGATGCGGATTCACGTGTCCGCTCGCTCAAGGCATCCAAAGCCGGTTGGAGTAAACGCGGTAAACGCGTTGCGGAAGCATAGGCGTATGCCAACCGAAGAACACCGTGATCGGGCCAAAAATATTTGCCGTCTGTTGCTACATAACCTTGATCGCACAGCGTCAACAAACTACGACGTGCTGCCGCAGGCGTGATACCCACCAAACGTGCGGCTTGTGACTGGGTAAGACGCGTGTATGCCCCATTGAAGGCACTTAATATTTGAAGCCCTTTGGCTAAGCCTGCAATGTGGTTTTTATCGTTGGCAGTAGCTTTGGATGAATTCATGTGATTGATATGGCTCAATAAATATTCTTCTTATTTGCGATATGCGCAAATTCTAATAGACGCATCTTAGATAGGTTTTCAGAATCTATGCTTTCGATGAAAGAATTAATCAGATGAAAAAACTTTCCAGTTTGTTTGTGGTTGTCCCCATGTTGTTGGGTCTGCATGTGGCACAAGCCGCAGATTTTCCAACCCGTCCGATTCGAATGATCGTTCCTTTCCCTGCAGGAGGCACCGCCGATGTGTTGCCTCGCATCTTGTCAGACAAATTGCGCAAGCGTTTTCCTGAGGGCGTGGTGGTTGAAAACAAAGTAGGAGCCGGGGGAAATATTGGCGCTGAATTTGTTGCCAAGTCTGATCCAGATGGTCACACCTTATTAATGTCGCCCCCTGGTCCTATCGCTATCAATCAAAGCTTGTACCCCAAGCTCACTTACGACGCTACCAAGTGGGTACCCGTCACTGTGTTGGCTGCGGTGCCTAATGTTTTAGCCGTGAGCAACAAACTGCCAGTCAACTCGGTGCAAGAGTTGATTGCGTATGTCAAAGCAAATCCCGGCAAAGTGTCGTACGCCTCGCAGGGCAATGGTTCCACCTCGCACCTGACGGCTAACCTGTTTCAGTCGCTTACCAGCACGCAAATGCTGCACGTTCCCTACAAAGGAACGGCCCCTGCGCTGGCTGACTTAGCAGGCGGTCAGGTGGATGTGTTTTTTGACAATCTAAGCTCTTCAGCCGCTTTGCAAAAAGGCGGAAAAATTCGCATTTTGGCTGTAGCCGATACCAAGCGATCTCCCGCGTTGCCCAACGTGCCATCTTTTAATGAGGCTGGTATCTCTGGCATGGTTGCTGTGACATGGTTTGCGGCAGTGGCGCCTAGCGGTACGCCGCCGTCTGTTGTTCAGGCACTCAATGCCGCCATCGTGGAAGCCTTGCGCATGCCTGATGTGCAACAACGTTTTGCAGAGCAGGGCGCTGAAGTGGTGGCCAACACGCCTGAGCAAATGGGTCGTTTTGTGCGCGATGAAGCCGCTAAGTGGCAAAAAGTCATTCGCGATTCCAGCGTCACTGTTGATTAAAAAGAAATAAGTATGAGCGACTATCAACCTATTCACTGGTCCACGCCAAGCTACACACGCGTGCCTTATGCGGTGTACCAAAGTCAAGATGTCTTGGCCGAGGAACAAAAAAAGATTTACGAAGGCAATGCTTGGAGTTACCTTTGTCTGGATTCTGAAATTCCAGAGGCAGGAGATTACCGAACAGGCCATGTGGGCAGCGCTCCCGTGGTGGTGGTGAGAGATGACGATGGAGAAATCTACGCCTTTGAAAACCGTTGTTCACATCGCGGTGCTTTGATTTGCTTGGATCGTGCGGGCAAGACGCGTGACTTTCAATGTGTTTATCACGCTTGGACCTATGATCGACAAGGCAATCTCAAGGGCGTAGCCTTTGAGACGGGACTGAACGGTGCGGGCGGCATGCCTGAGCATTTTTGTAAAGAAGATCACTCACCGCGCAAACTCCGCGTGGCTGTTTTTTGTGGTCTGGTGTTTGTGAGTTTCAGCGAGGACGTTGATTCAATCGAAGACTATTTGGGTCCCGAAATTTGTTCTCGTATTGAACGCGTGCTGAACAAACCGGTGGAGGTGATTGGCCGCTTCACCCAAGTGCTGCCTAACAACTGGAAACTGTATTTTGAAAACGTCAAGGACAGCTACCACGCCAGTTTGCTGCATCTGTTCTTCACCACCTTCAAACTCAACCGTTTGTCGCAGCGCGGTGCGGTGATCGTGAGCGAATCAGGTGGTCATCACGTCAGTTATTCGATGGTTGATGCGCCTGATCAAGAAGCAGGCAAGCAATATCAAGATCAAGGTTTGCGATCAGACCAAGATGGCTATCGCTTGGCAGATCCGAGTTTGCTACAAGGTTTTAAAGAGTTTGAAGACGGCATCACGCTTCAAATCTTGTCGGTGTTCCCTGGCTTTGTGTTGCAACAAATTCAAAATTGTTTGGCTATTCGCCAAGTGCTACCTAAAGGCGTGGCGTCTACCGATTTGCATTGGACTTACTTAGGTTATGCGAACGACACACCCGAGCAACGCGAGGTGCGCTTGAAGCAAGCCAACTTGATTGGTCCAGCTGGTTTTGTGTCGATGGAGGACGGTGCCGTGGGTGGTTTTGTGCAACGCGGCATTGCTGCTGCTGGTGATTTGGAGGCCGTGATTGAAATGGGCGGCGAAAGCACCAGCTCCAGCCCCTCGCGCGTGACCGAGGCATCTGTGCGTGGCTTTTGGAAAGCCTATCGTCAACTTATGCAGGCTTAAGAAACATCATGTCAAATCTCTCACTACGCGAACGCATTGCTGACTTTCATGCGGCCTACATTCGTTGCATTGATCAAGATGCTTTGGAGCAATGGCCCGACTTTTTCGACGCGCAATGCCTCTACACAGTCACCACTGCTGAGAACGACCGTGCAGGTTTGGCTGCTGGCCTGATTTGGGCCAACAACCGCAACATGCTTCATGACCGTGTCTCTGCCTTGCGTCATGCCAATATTTATGAGCGTCAAAGCTATCGTCACATCTTGGGTTTGCCGTTCATCACGCACAGTACCCATGAGCAAGTCGATGTGGAAACGCCGTTTATGGTGGTGCGTATCATGCATGACGGACAAACCGATTTATTTGTCTGCGGCATATACCGCGATACGTTCATGCTTGACACTGAAAGCCTTAAGCTTAAATCGCGTCGAGTGATTTGCGACAGCAGTCGCATCGATACCTTGTTGGCGGTGCCGCTCTGATGGCTACTTCTCACGCTGTGGCGGTCACGCGGATTGCCCTTCCGATTGGCGACCCCAATGGCATTGGCCCCGAGATCGCCATCAAGACCGCCATCGCTTTGCGCCATGATGCACGTGTTCATCTCACGCTCTTTGGCCCACAAGAGGTGATGGAAGCGACCGCGCAGCAGCTTGGTGTTGAGGAAGTCTTCAAAAGTTTGAGTTGTGTTTTCACTGCTGCAATGCCCTTGGGCATGCACCGCCCCGGCGTGGTGTGTGCAGCAGCAGGTGACGCAACCATTGCTGCTGCAACCGAGGCCATCCACGCGACACAGCGTGGCGAGTTTGAGGCGGTGGTGGCAGCGCCGCATCACGAAACTGCGGTGCACCTTGCGGGCATCAAATTCAGTGGTTATCCCTCGTTGGTGGCCGCCGTCACAGGGCAGCCTGAAGACTCAGTGTTCATGATGCTGATGGGGGGCGACATGCGCATCGTGCACGTCACCTTGCACGAGGGGGTGCAGACAGCCTTGGACCACATCACACAAGATCGCATTGAGCGAGCTGTGTATGCTGGTATTCGTGCGTTGCATCGCTTAGGTGTTGCACGTCCGCACATAGGTATGTTTGGGATCAATCCCCATGCAGGCGAAAACGGTTTATTCGGGCAAGAAGATGAATTGATCAGCCGTCCCGCCGCAGAATGGCTGCGTGCACAAGGTTTGCTGGTCGACGGCCCGCAAGGCGCGGACACCTTACTTTCTGCGCGTGAACACGATTTGTATATCGCCATGTTCCACGATCAAGGACATATTCCCATTAAGCTGCTTTATCCGCATCGTGCGAGCGCTTTGTCGATTGGTGCTGACGTGGTGTTGTCGAGCGTGGGCCATGGCAGTGCCATGGACATTGCGGGTCAAGGGATTGCCAATCCCGAGGCGATGATTCGGACGGTGAGTTTGTTGGCTGGGATTCCTTTAGAAAGTCATGTGTGAGTTTCAAGATTCAAATTGAAGGCAGTGAGGCGGCGTTTGACTGCGCTGCCAACGAAAACTTGCTGGACGCAGCCATGCGCCAAGGCATTGAAATGCCTTACTCCTGCCGCAATGGTGTGTGTGGCAACTGCAAAGGCCGTGTGGTGCAAGGTGAGTTGGTGCCAGGCACGCAAGGCGGTTCGCACGAAGTTGGCATCTACCAGCATGATGAGCATCTGTTTTGCAAAGCACAGCCTGCCAGCGATTTATCTATCGCACCTAAAACTTGGCACCGCATTGACCCTACAGCGCGCAAGACCGTGCAAGCTAAGGTGTTCAAGAAAATTCAACTCGCACCTGATGTGACACAGCTACAACTGCGCTTTCCTGCGGGTGTGCGTGTGAAGTTCAAAGCAGGACAGTACCTGCAACTGCTGTTACCCGATGGACAACGACGCAGCTACTCCATGGCCAATGCACCGCACGAAAGTGATGCGGTTCAGCTGCATATTCGCAATTTACCGCAAGGACATTTCAGCGATGCAATGCTGAAAAACATTCAAGTGGGTGATCTTCTCAAACTTGAATTGCCTCACGGTGATTTTTGGTTGCGCGAAGACAGTGAGCGCCCCATGCTCATGGTTGCTGGCGGCACAGGCTTTGCTCCCATCAAATCCATCTTGGACCACATCGTGCGTCAAAAGCTACAACGTACTGTGCATCTGTACTGGGGCGCACGCACACAAGATGGCATTTATGCCGCTGATGTGTTGGTACGTTGGGCTCAACAGTCCCCAGGTTGGGTGATACATCCCTTGTTGAGCAATGCGACAGATGTCAGCGCATGGACTGGACGCGTAGGCTTTGTTCATGAAGCGGTACGCGCCGACTTTAAAGATTTAAGTGATTGGGATGTGTACGCTTGCGGGGGTATGCCCATGGTCACAGCCCTGCGTGAAGTGTGTTCTAAGTTGGGCTTATCCGATGAGAATTTTTACTCAGATGCGTTCGTAGGCTAATTGCAAGCTCTGATTTCTTCAGATGTATTGGATTGGGGCGTGTCCTAGATTCTGTGTAAACGGTTTCATGGCAGAAAACCTTTGAGGCTTAATCAAACCAACTCAACCACAGCCTTCAACTGGGCTGGACTGCTGTACAGGTACATGGCGGTTGTCTGGATGCTGCGATGTCCGGCGATTGTTTTCAGCAAGTGAATCGAAGTGCCTTTGTTAGCCAAGTTCGTTAAAAAGCTGCGACGACCGCTATGGCTACTAGCTCCTTCAAGCCCAGCGCCTTTGTAGAGTAGGGCGAGTGTTTGTGTGAGGCTGTTTGCTGAGAAACCGTGCTTGATGCTTTTCTGTGTTGCAAAGAATGCATAGCTGCGATCAACACACTTTGCGGTTGTTGCATAGGCTTCTAGTTCCGTTTTCAGTTTGCTGCTGACAAACACAGTACGTGCATGACGTCCTTTAGTCATGTCTGGCAATAAGCGAATTTCTTCTTTAACGCCACCGTCTTTGTTTGTGACATCTTGCCAACGCAAGCAAGCGACTTCACCAACGCGCAAACCCGCCAAGTGCGTAAGCATCAGCATTGCACGATTACGTGCTGCGTGTGCACGGTTTTCAACGTAAGCAAGAACTTGTTCGAAATCTTTGCTGCTAAGTGTTTTTGCTTGTGCCATTTGTGTTCTCCTGAAATCACTGTTTTCTGTTGCTTTTATTGTGTTTTCATAGGTTCAAAAGGTCGACCTGAAACCCGCCAAAGTGTCGGGTTACCAGCGTGATTTAGAGGCCTAGCAAAATCAATGACTTAGCTACGAAATCATTGAAAAGCATAGTTTTCTTATGTTTTTTGTGGATAACGGAGCAGGGCTGTGGACAACAGAACTACGAAGTAAATGCAGCCCTATAAGCGTTAAACATGGGAGCCAGCCACCCAAGTATTCGAACGGGTGAATCGGGAGTGCTGTAGCGTGTTTTAAGCATCTTTAGCCAGTGGTCGCAGTGTCCACAATATGGACGCACGAGCTAATCGTGGGATTTGCGTCACGAAAACTTCATGCTTTACATGAAGTTTGGAAGGGCAGGGTACGGTGGGCTGTGGCTGCTTTGCAGCGCTTGCTGTCGGTCGCCACTGACGGGCCTACGAGCGCTTTCTGGATGAATGCGGTCAGCCGTACCAAATGGACTCGTCATTTGCGCGCTTGCCTGCGACCCATTGATAGCCGATAAACGTCAGGCCGCTGGCCGCGCTGACGAAGGCATGGCACGATCAGCTGATGAAGAAAAGAAAACAGAAGAAACAGAACGCTCGATATGCTGTCCATCGGCCTGACGAGGAGTTTAGCGCTGGTCCATTAAACATGGCGCGCTTTGGACGTAATGTCGTCTCGGAGACCAATTGGCTGCCTGGCGAGTTCGAGAAGTTCCAGGATCGCCTTGTCGAGGGCTACGCTGAGGTGGTGCGGGATATCGATCGCGACATCGAGAGTGCTGCGGTCCTGGTGTCAAAGCTTGATCCGCTGTCGATGCTCCACCGAGCATGGTGGGAACGAAGCGCGGCAACTCTGGGGATGGAGAGCGAGGTCGAAGTCGGGCAGGAGCACGCCCATGCGGCAAGGATGATTGACTACGTTCAGAGCCTGGTGGCAGCGATACCGCGCGGTGCTGCTGACGCAGAAAAGCCTTCAGATGCCGACTGGACCCGATTGCAGGGACTGGTTGAATCGATCTTTCAGAAGCTGAACGCACGCTACTTCATATGCGCCACCGCTGAACGTCGGCGGAACAAAGCAGAAGTGGATGACGCATTCGAGGAGTTCCACTTCAGGGCGCAGCTCTACTGGTGCAACGTCACTGGCCAGCAGTACCAGAACCATCAAGTTCTGGCACTGCGCGAGTTGTTGGCACCGCAGACGGGATCAATCCAGCAAATCTACGGGTTGACCAGCGTACAACTCTGCGATGAGCTCGAGAAGATTTGGCATTCGCTGACCAAGGGCATCGGAGATGCCTACGAAGCAATGGACAACTTCCGAAAGGTGTCTCTGGAGGCCTTGGAGGCCGACGTCAGGGCTGGCCTCGTTACCGCCAAGGACCCTGCAGAGATGCTGAGGGAGTCCATCGCTAGGCACGGGTTTGAGGAGGAGCAAGGTCGGGCCATCGGACTCTTCCTTCTCTACGATCTCTTCGATCTGCAGAAAGTAACGAATCTGCCTCCTGCATTCCTCGAAGACTTTTCATGGGCGCCAGGCCAAGATGGCGAGTTCCTCGCAGATGGACCTTTGAAGGGGTGGCCGTTGCGCGTTTGGCCCATCTTCAAGCGCCCCTTCATCAAGCTCGATAGCAAATACTACTGTTTCGATCTGAGCGGCTTATTTGACTACTTCTATCGGCAACTTGAAAAGCGGGTGTTTGCCGAGAGTCAGGGCCACAAGCAAGCCTGGATCAATGCAAGAAAAGAGGTCACGGAAACCTTGCCGTTCGACTACTTGCGACGGCTTTTGCCAGGAGCGGTTTGCCACACCGAAATCTACTACTGGCTGGGCGAAGGAGGCGCGGCGGCACAGCGGTACGAGACGGACGGCATTCTTGTGTTTGATGACCACCTGTTCATTGTTGAGGTGAAGTCGGGATCGTTCACCTACACCTCGCCTGCCACGGATGTCGATGCTCACCTGCAATCGATCAAGAGTCTGGTGATTGCTCCCGCGAAACAGGGGAACCGATTCCTCCGGTATCTGCGAACGGCCGAAGAGGTCCCCTTGCTCGACCAGGAAGGAAAGGAAGCTGGCCGACTTCGGTTGCGGGACTACCGCCAGGTCACGATTTGCGCGGTCACGCTTGATCCGTTCACGGAAATCGCTGCTCAGGTTCAGCATTTGCCTGCCATCGGCGCCAGCGTCGTGGGCGAGTCCGTATGGTCGCTGTCACTTGATGACCTCCGTGTGTACGCGGATATCTTCGCCAACCCGCTTGAGTTCCTGCATTTTGTCCAGATGCGCAGGGATGCCCTGACATCGGATCATGTTCAGCTGGATGACGAGCTGGACCATTTGGGCATGTACCTGCAGCACAACCACTACCCCAAGCACGCGCTGGAACTCGTTGGTGGAAGGGCGGCGCATTTGCAGTTCGTCGGCTACCGGCAGGATATCGACAGGTTCTTCACGGCGCGCTTGTCGGAGCCAACCCTGCCTTCGCCACTGCGTCAAAAGATGCCCGTCGGCATGGCGGAAATACTCGACCTTCTCCGCACCAGCGAGAAGAAGGGGCGGTCGGCGATCGCTGCCTACCTGCTTGATGTGAGCGGAGACTGGCGAGACCGGATGTTCATCACGTTGAAGCAAGAGTTGGCTCGTGCGTCGACTGTGCGACCACGGCCGTTCTCGACCTTTGGTGAAGTGCGCCTGACGGCCTTCGTATCGGCACCCAACTGGGGCCGCTCTCCTGTGGACGAAATGCGTGACCACGCGAGGGCGATCATGGTGATGCACGATGAGCCAGAGCGAGTTCTTCTCGAGCTCACCTATGGGGAGGTGGGACAGCTCATCGATGTCGAATGGCAGTTCCTGCGTAGCGCAGACATTTCTGTCTTTGAACTCCCTGCGCTAAAGGCACGGGGGGAGGCGCTAAGAGAGGCCCGGCTTCACAAAGCTGTCGCCGCGGGTGGGCGCATTGGAAGAAACGATCAGTGCCCGTGCGGATCAGGTAAGAAATTTAAGAAGTGCTGCGGTCCAGAAATGCGGGCATAGCGGCATTTCCACTTATCCGGTCCGGCGCGAAAGCAGATCGTTCGCGCGATGCGTGTGCTCGAGAAGTCATGCCGGTATTAAAAAATCGGAATACAGGCGGCACCTCCGTTTCCACGCCGAGCGCTTGGCTCTGGTTTCAGAACGGGATAGCGAGTCCGCCGGAGACAGAGTGGCAGCTTGTGGCGGCCGGCGACGTTCGTAAATTACGGGCGAATGTCTCGGATCAGCCTAAAGAAGTCCTTCCATCGCACAGCAGGTAACCCGCCAAACCATCGGGTTTCAGGTCGCCCAAAACCTGATCTGAAAACAAACTGTAGTCATACACAAAGGACTATAGATGAAGAACTTCGATCCAAGCCAACTTATTCAATTCATCGGAACTGAAAAGTATTACCGCATCACCAACAAGCACTTGCTCACAGATGGCACCAAGTACCTAGCTGAAGAGGCAGAGTGCTTCTGGATGATGGATGCGATTGCAAGCCATCTGTCCGAAATTGGGACACAGGACTGGTTTGTGCAAGTGCGCATGACAGTGAATGGATACAAAGCTAAGTTGATCTATGAGGATGGCAGAGGTAAAGAATACGCACGTCAAGAGATCCCATACACAGACTTTCCTATGCACTCGATCGCACTGTTTGGCATTCCCCCAAATCAGTAGACAAATATGATGTCAAAACTGAAATGGAGAATTGCAAATGCAACGAGCGAAATATGCCCCTGAGTTCAAAGACGAGGCAGTCAAACAAGTCATCGATAAAGGCCACTCGGTTGTCGATGTAGCCAAGCGACTAGGCATTGCTGAAGGTGTTCTGTACACGTGGGTCAGTAAGTTCAAAAAGGCTGATGAACCATCTACCAACGATCTAAAGGTGCTGCAAGCCGAGATGGCCAAGCTCAAGGCTGAGCTAAGACGCACTACCGAGGAGCGCGATATCCTAAAAAAGGCCGCCGCGTACTTTGCAAAGCAGTCCGGGTGAAGTACGCATTTATTCAAGCCCACCGATCCGAATTCAAACTCACCAGCATGTGCCGCGTTCTCAAAGTTCACCGCAGCGGCTACTACGCTTGGCTGCATGAGCCGCTCTCAGCAAGGGCAAGAGCCAATGAGGTGTTGACGGCAAAGATCAAAGAGTTCTACGACCAGAGCATGGGCATCTACGGCAGTCCGCGCATCTTCTGTGACCTGCGTGAAGCTGGCGTGGCTTGTAGCGAAAACCGTGTGGCGCGGCTGATGCGTGTGGCTCAAATCAAATCAGTTCGAGGCTACAAACGCCCTAGGTACAAAGTGGGCAAGCCTTCATTGGTTGCGCCCAACCAGTTGCAGCGCCAGTTCCAACACGACGAACCCGACCAAGCTTGGGTGACGGACATCACGTATATCCGCACACATGAAGGGTGGCTGTATTTGGCGGCTGTACTAGATTTGCATTCGCGTGCGGTGGTGGGATGGAGTATGGGCCCACGCATGCAGACGAGCTTGGTGCTGGATGCATTGACGATGGCGGTGTGGCGCAGAAGGCCAAAGGACTCAGTGATCATCCATTCTGACCAGGGTAGCCAATTTGGCAGCGATGAGTTCAACCGCTGGTGCAAAGACAACCGACTGAGCCCGAGCATGAGCCGTCGAGGCAACTGCTGGGATAACGCGGTTGCTGAATCGTTCTTCAGTAATTTGAAGAGCGAACAAATCAAGAAGCGGATTTACCAAACTCGGGCTGAAGCTAAGTCGGACATCTTCGATTACATCGAGGGTTTCTACAATCGAGTTCGACGCCATAAGCACCTCGATCAACTCAGCCCCTATGAGTTCGAGCGGCAGCGTCAAACTGCGCTATGAAAAGTGTCTAGAGGTTTGGGGGAATGCCACACATGATCGAAGAGTCATCGAAGTACCTCTCGCCATTACCAGCGCTTGCATAGTGCCTCGTAAGCTGTTCTTCAAGGGTTTTGCGTATGGGGACTGTGCGATTCTTCCCAGACTTGCCCAAAGAGTATTGGATGGATTGATTTCTTACCTGTGAAGTTCGGAGCTGTTCTGCTTCACTCCAACGAGCGCCGGTCTCTAAGCAGACACGGGTAAGCATCCCCAGATGTTTGTTAGTTGATGCTATGTTGTAAATCCGTTTAGCCCAGTTCGACTCTGGGTCGCGCCTCCAAAAATCTTGCCGTTACTGCTCACGCAGTAGCGGCATTTTTTTTCATGTTTTTAGTACTGCAGCCTCGATCAGACCGCCGGTGCTGATCGCGTCACGGTATCAAGCATCCGCTGCTTGCCCGTGAGAATGTGGCTTTCAAATAAATCTGCGGTTTCTGCTATCTGGCCATTACGCAGCGCCTCAACAAGCCGCCCATGTTCTCCATGTGATTGTTGCATCTGAGCCATGGTGTAGACGCCCTTGCGCAAGTAAAGGCTTAGTTCTGCTTCAATCGTATTGTTGAGATCGATGAGCCGTGGATTCTTGGTGATTGCCATAAGCTGATCGTGGAACGTCTGATTTAGCTTGTGGTATGTGCCGCCGTCACGAGCCTTTAGCGCGACCTCCATTTGATCCATCAGGCTCAGCAAGATTGTTTCTTCTTCGTTTTCCAGTCGAGATGCGGCGAGCCGGCCAGCAGTTCGAGCGATGCTGGCACGCAAGTCGTACAGATCAAGTGCAGCCTCCAGGGACACCTTTCGTACTTCGGCGCCGCGATTGGGAACGATGCGCACCAGACCGCTGCGCTCCAAAGAGCGCAATGCCTCGCGCGCCGAATTACGACCAACGCCTAGTTGGACTGCCAGTGCCTGCTCATTAACGCGCTCTCCAGGTTGCAGCGTTCCGTCCGCGATCATGCTGCGCACCTTGTCCTGAATCTCGTCCAGCCTGGTGGCGATAACCTCGGCGTCTCTCAAAGGAATTTTGCTCATGTGGGGGGTTTTAAAAGTTTTTCTTGTTGTTAGTTTACAAGACATTCGAAAACAATTAAATGATATATGTAGGCAATAATTGTATAAGTGTTGACACATTTTGAAAAGTTGTTACACTTAAATTGTTTCAAGCCACTGCTTCACTAGGACCCTATGGAACTACAAGATCTCTATACCTCACACGGACAATTCATTAATGGCACTTGGCGCGCCGGTAGCGAGAGCGCTTCTGTCATGATTAATCCGGCCACCGAAATCTCACTGGGTGAAATGAAGCCCGCCGGTGCTGAGCAAGTCACCGAGGCAATTGCTGCCGCCTACGAAGCGCGGACGTCAATGCGTGCACTTACGGCATGGAACCGCTCGGCGCTGCTGCGCCGTGCGGCGACTTTCATCAACGAACGTGCCGAAATGCTGGGCCATCTGGTGGCTTTGGAGACTGGCAAGCCAATCCGGCAGGCCGTGGGCGAAGCCAAGGCATCGGCCGAGTCAGTCGACTGGTTCGCTGATGAGGCGCGTCGTGTGTTTGGCATGAGCTACGAAAGCCGCGTCAAGAGTGACCGTTACCTTGTGCACATGGAGCCACTGGGTGTCGTGGCCGCGTTTGTACCTTGGAATTTCCCGCTGTTACTACTGGCGCGCAAAATGGCACCTGCCTTGGCTGCAGGCAACACATTGGTGATTCGTCCGTCGAGCGAAGCAGCCGGCTCGACCATGGCGCTCATCAAATGTTTCGAAGATGCTGGCTTCCCTAAGGGCGTCGTCAACTTGGTGATTGGTCGTCCGGCGGAGATCACGCCGACGATCATGAACGACTCGCGCGTCGCCAAGGTCAGCTTCACCGGCTCGGTGCCGATCGGACGCCAGATCGTCGAGCAGTCAGCTATCACGTTAAAGCGGGTCAGCATGGAGTTGGGCGGCCATGCGCCAGTGATTGTGCATTCCGATGCCGACATTGACGCTTTCGCTGCTATGGCTGCACCCGGCAAGTTTCGTAACGCTGGTCAGGTATGCGCCTCTCCGACGCGCTTTTACGTGCATGAGTCAATTGCAAAGGAGGTCGAGGAGAAGCTGATCACTGCGACTCGCGCCCTTCGTGTTGGTTCCCCACTCGACGATGCTACCGACCTAGGCCCACTGGCCACCCGTCGCCGCCGCGACGCCATTGAGCAGTTGGTTGACAACGCTGTTTCCGGTGGCGCCAGGGTACTGTCGGGCGGTATGCGTCCACGACGCATGGACCGCGGCTACTTTTATGAGCCGACGTGGCTCACTCAATTACAACCCGACGCATTAGTTCTCAATGACGAACCTTTCGGTCCAATCGGCACACTGGCCACATTCTCGACACTCGACCAAGTCATCGCCGAGGCCAACCGTCTTCCGTTTGCACTTGCGGCCTACGTGTTCACGCGTTCGCTGACTAAAACGCATGCGACAGTCGATCGCCTGCAAGCTGGCGTCATCGGCGTCAACACCTTTGTGGCCGCAACGGCAGAAACGCCATTCGGTGGCTCAAAAGATAGCGGCTTCGGACGTGAAGGGGGTCCGCACGCCATTCGTGACTACCTCGACACCAAGTTTGTCAACGTCTCCATGCCGACAGATGCAGGGTGACCGGGCAAACGTATATAAGAAAATTGAAGGAGATACATATGAAAGTCATAGCCAACCGCGCAAAACAACGCATCTTGAACGGCGAACTTGCGCTAGGTATGGGCCTTCGTCAGGCACGAACAGTTGATATCGCACAAATCGCCATGAGTTGCGACTTCGATTGGCTGTTCATCGACATGGAACACAACTCGATGAGCATAGATGCCGCCGCCCAAATCTGTCAGGCCGCGCTTGCCGTAGGCATCACACCGATGATTCGAGTGCCAGCGCACGAGGCTTTCCACAGCACCCGGCTGCTTGACACGGGGGCTCAGGGTATTGTGATTCCACACGTCAGCACGGAGGAGCAGGCACGTGCTGTGGTTGACTTCTGCCGCTTTACGCCGCTTGGCCGTCGCTCGATTCCCGGTAGCCTTCCACAGACGCGCTTTATGCCGCTGCCGGTGCCAGAAACAGTGTCATTGATCAACGCTGAAACGCTGGTTGTGGCGATGATCGAAACGATCGAAGGACGCGACAACGTCGACGCTATCGCTGCCGTGCCTGGCATCGACGTGCTACTCGTTGGCTGCACCGACATGGCGGCCGAACTTGGTGTGCCAGGCCAACTCGGCCACGCGAGTCTGAAGGCAACGCTCGACACTGTATTCGCCGCCTGCGCCCGCCACGGCAAGGTTGCCGGCGTGGGGGGGGTGTACGACGAAGCACTGATGGCGGAGTACATCCACATGGGCGCACGACTGATCCTGAGCGGCTCCGATCTTGCATTTCTGATGGCCGGCGCTCGTAGCCGTTCCTCGGTGCTGCGCAGCATCTCGCTGAAAGGAAAGCTGGCTGCACAGGCCTAAAAAAGCTAACCACTTATCAACCCAGAAAAATCAATTCCATGAATCACGAATACACCCTGGCCATGCTCGAGCGCGCAGACTTACGTCCTTACCTGAATGACGAGCAATTCGAATTCCGCCGCAGTATCAACCGCGTGCTCACCAAGCATGCGAGCTCAGAATACATAGGCATGTGCGATGAAGAAAAGCGATTTCCAAAAGAGCTGATCGAGGTCGGCGTCGAACAAGGATGGTTCGCGCTCACGCTGCCAGAAGCTTATGGTGGCATCGGTGACTATATGGACATGACAGCGTTTCTCGAAGTTGCTGCCTATCACAGCATTGCGCTGAGTCGTTTCTGGAATGCAAACATCAACATGGTGGGTGGCGCAGTGGCGCGTTTTGCAAGCGAAGAGATAAAGGCTGAAGTTCTGCCCGCATTAGCCAACGGGCAAGG
This sequence comes from Limnohabitans curvus, assembly GCF_003063475.1. Taxonomy (NCBI): domain Bacteria; kingdom Pseudomonadati; phylum Pseudomonadota; class Betaproteobacteria; order Burkholderiales; family Comamonadaceae; genus Limnohabitans; species Limnohabitans curvus. The sequence continues at coordinate 358,679 of NZ_NESP01000001.1, read as the reverse complement.
CTGGCTGGCTTTCGCGTTGAGCGAGAACGGCTCAGGGTCAGATGCCGCATCCCTCACCACACGTGGTGTGGCCGATGGTGATGACTTCATCATCGACGGTACCAAGATGTGGATTACCGGCGCGATGCAAGCCAAGTACATCCTCACCGCTGTGCGTACTGATAAAGAAGCCACCAAACACAATGGCATCAGTCTCTTTCTAGTACCAACCGATACGCCGGGTTTGGAAATCCGCCCGATTGACCTGCTTGGCGGCAGCGCCATCCGAACCTGTGAAGTCAACTATGTAGGCGTTAGGGTGCCCAAGCGTCTCGTAGTGGGCGAGCTGCACATGGGCTGGAAGCGTTTAACCGCCGTGCTAGCCAAGGAGCGCGTCGCCTTGTCGGCCATGTGTGTTGGCGCTGCGCAGGCTGCGGTTGATCTGGCACGCTGGTATGCGCTGGACCGCAAGCAATTCGGTCAGCCCGTGTTCGATTTTCAAGCGGTGTCGCACATGCTGGTTGACATGCAAACGCAGGTCGATGCGGCGCGCATGATGGCCTATCGCGCGGCCAAGTTGCTGGTCGATGGCCAGCCGTGTGATGCTGAGTCGTCACAAGCCAAGTACTTCGCGTCTGACGTGTACGTGAAGGTCGCCACTGACGGTCTCCAAATCATGGGTGCGAATGGCTACGCCATGGAGTACCCGATGCAGCGCCATTACCGCGAGTCAAAACTGTTTCAAATCTTTGGCGGCACCAACCAAGTCCAGCGCAACATCGTGGCGCGCGCTCTCAAGTCATAAGTAGTCGAATCATGAGCAATAACTTCGTCGAAGAACTAAATCGTCTGGGGCTTACTGTCGAGGAGCTGAACACCGATGTGGTGGTCGTGGGGGGGGGCGGGGCTGCGTCGCGCGCTGCGCTGTCCGCGCGATTGACCGGCGTCGACGTACTGATACTAGCCAAGGCACCTCTGGGCACGGGGGGAAGTACAGTGCACGGGGCCAGCGAAATCATGAGCATGGGCGCTTCTGGCTTCGGCGCAACGGCCGACAGCCCGGATGTGCATTACCGCGACACAATGGCGGCGGCCAGCGGCTTTATCGACCGCGACTTGGTACGCGTTCTTGCCGAAGACGCGCCCAAGCGCATCGGCGACCTAATTGCGTACGGTGTCGCTTTTGACCGAATGAAGGTCGAAAAGGTCACCCCGGGCAACGCCACGGACTACAAGCTGATACAGAGTGATTTCGGCAGCTACGCTCGGGCACTGGGCGTTTCAGGCAAGACCGGAAAGGCTTTCGTCACGGCGCTGAACGAACAGGCTGTCAAACTCGGCGTTAAAGTGCGCGCACCGGCTGGTCTCGTCGATTTGTTGCTCGATGCTCAGGGGCATGCAGCTGGCGTGTTGGCGTTTGATGCGTCGACCCATACCTGGCTGGTGGTTCATGCCAAGTCAGTGGTGCTGGGAACCGGCGGTGCACACGGTTTGTTCTCACAGCAGGTGTCAACGTCTGAGATGACGGGTGACGGGCAAGCCGTGCTGTACCGGGCAGGGGCTGAACTCGTCAACATGGAATTTCACCAATTTGGTCCGGCGCTGGTTCATCCCTACGTGCAGCTTTTTTCGAAGTCATGCTTCGTACTGCATCCGCGCATGACGAATTCGCAAGGCCACGAGTTTTTACCCGACTACCTACCAGAAGGCGTCAGTAAGAACGAAGTAATGGACGAGAAGGTATTTCCTTTCACAGTCAGCAACGTGTCGCGGTACATCGACATCTCGATCGCCTCGGAAATCGCGGCTGGCCGTGGTAATGCGCGCGGCACGATCAACTTCTCGCTGGCTCATGTGCCACCCGAGAAGCTGGAAGCGACCATTCCCAATACGATGCGTTGGATGAAGGCCAACGGCATCGACCCGCAAAAGGACTCGATGGACGTGGGCATTGCCTTCCAGTGCATGAACGGCGGCGTTCGCATGGTCGATGCCGATGCGCGTTCCACGATTCCTGGCGTACATGTCATTGGTGAGCTGGCTGGCGGCGTACGGGGCCCCGACCGACCCGGCGGTAACTCACTGGCCGAGGGGCAGGTGTTCGGACACCGGGCTGGTCATGCGGCGGGCCTGGCTGCTCGCGGCGGTTCTGTATCGCCCTCCGTTGTAGGCGATGCGGTTATCGGACGGCTGCAGCTTGCACTAACACCGAACCCTGCTTTCGACGTATCAAGCAGCGTTCAGCGGTTGCAAACCGCGATGCAGCAGCATGCGCTGGTCGAGAAGAACGAGGCTGGATTGAACGAGGCGCTGAACGTGGCGTTCGGCATCGAAGCGTCATTTGCCCAGGGCGGTGGGGCCACTCTGGCGACGCTACACAAAGTACTGACGATACAGAACATGGCGACGACGGCATCGATCATTTTGGAGGCGTGCTTGGAACGTCGCGAAACCCGCAGCGGCCATCTGCGTACTGACTACATGCAGCGCGATGACGCTACCTATGGCCACGCCTTTGTACAAAAGCGCGCGAAAGACGGCCGTAGCAAATTCACACCGCTGAAGTACCCGGCGGCCGATTGAGGCAACCCCACAAGTAACGAGACACCTCCATGAGCGAACAAACTAAACCAATGCCGTTGAGCGGCTACACCATCCTCGACTTGAGTGTCATGACGGCTGGCCCTGTCGGCACCATGCTGCTCGGCGATCTGGGTGCGGACGTTATTAAGGTTGAAGAGCCGGCACACGGCGATCTAGCACGCGACCTAGGCAACCAGTTCGTGAACGGTGAAAGCGTGCAGTTCATGTCGCAGAATCGAAACAAGCGAAGCCTACGGCTAGACCTAAAGTCGCCTGCTGGCAAGGCAGTTTTCTTGCGCATGGCAAAGACGGCTGACGTGATCGTCGAGAATTTCCGTCCCGGTACGGTGGATCGACTGGGCATCGGCTACGAAGCCGTGCGCGCCATCAATCCACAAATCATTTACGCAAGTGCCTCTGCCTTCGGGCAAAGTGGCCCTTTAGCGGCTTGGCCCGCAAACGACCCAATCGTGCAAGCGGTTGCTGGGTTGATGGATATGACGGGTGAGGCCGATGGCCTGCCAGTGCGCCTAGGTGCCCCGCTGCCTGATTTCGGTGCGGCCGCCATGATGGCGCTAGGCATTACCACGGCACTGCTGCATCGCGAACGCACAGGCATTGGTCAGCGGATCGATACATCTTTGCTAGCGGCCGCGCTGTTCAGCACCATTCCACGCGACGGCGAAACTATCCGCAGCGGCAAAGCACCTTCACGGCTTGGTAGCGGCCATCCGACGATGGTTCCCTATCGCAACTATGAAGGCGCGGATGGCAAATACTTCTTTGCCGCCTGCTTCACCGAGAAGTTCTGGACCAATCTGTGCCGCGTGCTCGGGCGAATTGATCTACTGACAGATGAACGCTTCATCAACAACACTCAGCGCACCGCCAATCGCCATCTACTTGATGCGATATTGGAAGACGCTTTCGTCAAGCAGCCGGCTGACTATTGGGTTAAAACGTTGTCCGAAGCCGACGTACCCTGCGCGGCAGTGCAGGATTACCACACAGCCCTCACGACTGACCCCCAGATCAAGCACACCGGTGCAGTTCTACATTTTGACCATCCGGTCGCCGGGCCGATGACCAACATAGCCAATCCGCTGACGCTACACGGCACGCCCGTGGAATTACGACGACCGCCCCCGGTGCTCGGTCAGCACAGCGAAGAAGTGCTACGCGAATACGGTTTTAGCGCCAACGAGATCGATGCGCTGATGAGCAATGGCGTCGTCAAAGGATCACGTCTGAAAGACGTCGCTGTGACCCAACCTGCAGAGTAACGTTATGAACCAGATCAAGGAAGAAATCGTTGCCGACTATGTGATCGTCGGTGCTGGCACGGCGGGCTGTGTACTCGCCAACCGGTTGTCAGCCGACGGCAAACACAAGGTGGTACTCATCGAGGCAGGCGGGCGCGATCGCCATCCATTGATTCACATTCCTGCTGGTTTTCTACGTTTGCTGGACCATCCAAGCATCACATGGGGGTTCAAGACAGCGCCCGAGGCGCAAGCGTGCGACCGCGAAATCTTGTTCCCGCGCGGCCGTGGGCTGGGAGGTTCCAGTTCAATCAACGGCCTGCTGTACGTGCGGCCCTTCGCCGCCGACATAGACGCATGGGAAGCGAGCGGCGCCGCAGGTTGGAATTTCGCCAACTGTCTGCCGTACTACTGCCGTTCCGAAACTTGGCAGGACGGGAAAGACCCACGTCGCGGTAGCGACGGTCCGATTCAGGTGACGCGCGTGGCTTCGCCACCAGCGGTTTGCGCCAAAGTGATCACGGCTGGAGAAGAGTTGGGACTAGAGATGGTTGAGGACCCGAACGTCACCACGCGAGGACCGTCTATCTGGTACTACCAACAAACGCGCCACGGCAGGATTCGCTCAAGTGCGGCGCGTGGTTATTTGTGGCCTGTCGCATCGCGCACCAACTTGAATGTGCACACCGACTTGTACGTGAAGCAGGTGATGATGCAAGGCGAGGGCGACCAGCGGACGGCCACCGGCGTCGAGTGCCGGCGTGAGAGCGGTCTGACCGTTTTCGTGAAGGCTCGCAAGGAAGTCATTCTCAGCGCTGGCGTCATCGGCACGCCGCGTCTGTTGGAGCTAAGTGGCATTGGCGATCCGCACGTTCTCGATAACGCGGGAATCCGCACGCAAGTGCCATTGCGAGGTGTGGGTAACAACCTGCAAGACCATTACGTGACAAGGTTGTGCTTTCGCATCAAGGACATTGCAACCGCCAATGAACGCTCACATGGCGCAGCCTTGGCCAAGGAAGTTGCGAAGTACGTGGTGTCAGGTGACGGTATCTTGACCTACAGCGCGGCTGTGATTGGTGCGTTCGCGTCGACGGGACTCACGACTCGGCCGGACGTGCAGTTTGTGATCGCGCCAGGCAGCTTTAAGGAAGGCCGCATCGGAGAACTGGAAGACGAGCCCGGTTTGTCGTTCGGTGTCTGGCAAATGCGCCCGCAAAGCCGCGGCCACGTCCACATCACGTCGAGCGATAGCACCAAGACACCCACCATAGCGCCGCATTATCTGAGTGACCCCTTGGACAGGCAAACGGTCATCGCCGGTCTGCGGATTGGCCGTGAATTGGCCAATCAGCCGTCACTCATACCCTACGTCGTTGGCGAAACCGTACCTGGCTCGCAGGCAGCCACCGACGAGGCGCTGCTGCAATACGCCCGCGACAACGGGTCAACCGTTTATCACGGCGTTGGTACATGCCGGATGGGCACAGACCCGACAGCAGGCTGCGTCGTCGATGCCCACTTGCGCGTGCATGGCGTGAAACGGCTGCGGGTGATCGACGGGTCTGTCATGCCTACCATGACGTCAACCAACACAAACGCCACCGTACTGATGATCGCCGAGCGGGCCGCCGATCTGCTGCTCAACGAGTTGCAAGGCGATGAGACGCTACAGCCGCCTGTGCGCAAGCAGGCACCACATACGGCATGACGGTTGGTATGTGGCTCGACATCTATGCCCATATCGCCACGCTTTTGCTGCCTGTCGTTTGCTGCGCGGGCATCGGTGCGGTTTGTGGTGTTCGCAAGCTCACCTATCCAGCGCAGTTCATCGCGATGCTCGCGACGACCATCAGCACGCCAGCGCTGGTGTTTTACACGCTAATGACGACAAGGCTAGACAACTTGCAGTTGCTGGAAGTCGGCTCTGCCACCTTGCTCGGACTCGGTCTTGCTGCCGTCTTTAGTGGGTTAGCCCTGCGCAGTCTCAACATGCCTGCGCGCACGCTCGGGCCCACGGTCACCTTTCCCAATACGGGCAATCTAGGACTTCCCATTGCGCAACTGGCGTTCGGTGACACTGGCTTGGCAGTTGCGGTCGCATTCTTTGCAGTCAACTCTCTCGTCCAGCACACGCTGGGTGTTTGGGTCATGAGCAGGGGCGGTAATCGCGGACAGCCTTTGCCAAAAGGCATCATGTACGCCTGCCTGCTGGTAGTCGTGCTGCGGGCGTCCGATATCGCAGCACCCGCACCCTTGCTCGAAAGTGCACGGTTGATTGGCACCCTCGCCGTGCCGCTAATGCTGCTGAATCTAGGGTATGCGCTCGCTACCGTATCGCGCACGGGTATTCGCCAAGGTGCCGTCGTTGGCGCCATGCGACTGTTGATCGGTCTGCTTGCCGGTGCGCTGGTCATTCACATGATCAATCTGCCGCCGCTAGTCGCCAGCGTGATGACGCTGCAATTAGCCATGCCGGTCGCGATCGTCAACTGCATCTACGTTCAGCGGTTCAGCACGTACGGCGACGTCGTGGCCGGCGCAGTACTGGTGTCGACCGCAGCGTTCGCTGTGCTGTGTCCGCTACTCATCTGGCTCGCGAACACCAACCGATTCTGATTCGCGGCGTCCTTCGCTGAACGCCAAACCTCTCAAACCTAATGTTGATGACTAATTCATTCTTAGAACTGGTAAAAACCCGAATGTGCATACATAAATTTAATTTAAATTGAATATTGACATCCAAGTGTCGACACATGTACTATTGTTGACGACACATAGAGAAAGATAAATATGCCATCTTATAAACAGCTGCTCGCATTGATCGCTGGTCTGGCCATTGCCATATCCGCTCAGGCGCAGAACTACCCAAACAAAGCAATCAAGATGATCATTCCGTTCCCACCAGGAGGGGCGACTGACATCGTTGGCCGTATCGTCGCCGAAGCGCTGAGTAAAGAGCTCGGCCAACCGGTCGTGGTGGACAACAAAAGCGGTGCAGGCGGGAGTATTGGCACCACGGCTATCGCAAGAGCAGCGCCCGATGGATACACGCTAGGTATTGCGACTGTCGGCACGCACGCGGCCAATCCGGCTTGTAATCCAAAAGGCGGCTACGACGCATTACAAGACTTTGCGCCCATCAGCAATTTGGCACGTACGCCCAACGTACTGTCCATATTTCCTGGCATTGGAGCTAAAAACTACCAAGAGCTGCATGCTTACCTGAAGAAGAATCCAGGCAAAGTCCGCTATGCCACCGGCGGTGCGTGTGGCGTACATCATTTGACTGGCGCACTCTTTACCTCGCTGACTGGCACGGACATCATTCATGTCCCGTATCGTGGTTCTGGTCCAGCGTTGACCGATGTGATGAGTGGCCACGTTGAGTTATTTTTTGATAGCTTGCCAGGTTCGCTCGCCCATATTCAAAGCAATCGGCTGCGCCCGATTGCGGTGGCTTGGGATAAGCGACTGGAATCATTGCCCAACGTTCCAACATATGCGGAGCTCGGCCTAAAGCCTATCAACGACGCTGTCTGGTACGGCTTGGTTGCACCCGCCAAGACGCCTGATGACATCGTCAAAAAGTTGAACGCCGCAACCCTCAAGGTGTTGGCATTGCCTGAAGTCAAAGAGCGCATCGTTCAAAGCGGCTCGGAGCCGGCTGGAACAACACCAGCCGAGTTTGGTGCAGAAATAAAAGCAGCTCTTGAGCGGATGAAGAACACAGTGAAAACACAAGGCATCACGTTCGACCCCTCGGGTTCTTGAACAACGTGCCGGTTCTAAAAAAGAAATAACCCAAGGTAGTCAGTTCAACAACTCAATCACTAGGAGACAGAAATGAAATTATGGAAAAAAGTGTTGCTCGCATCGGTTGTTGCGAGTTGTGCAAGTGGCGCATTCGCTCAAACCAAACTCAAGTGGGCCCACATCATGGAGACGTCTGAGCCGTTCCATATATGGTCAATGTGGGCAGCTAACGAACTCAATAAACGCACCAACGGTAAATACTCGGCCGATGTCTATCCGGCTTCGCAACTTGGCAAGGAAAATGATCTGAACCAAGGCCTGACACTTGGCACTGTTGACATCATCGTTACCGGAGCTGGTTTTGCGGCAAAGAGCTATGCCCCAATCGGCGTAACCTACTATCCCTATACCTTCCGGGATGTGGATCATTTGCTTAAATTTTTTAAGAGCGATGTCTACAAGGACCTGAATAAGGGTTATGCCGAGAAAACCGGCCACCAGATACTCGGCTCCATGTATTACGGCACGCGCCATACGACGGCCAACAAACTGATTACAAAGTGCGCCGACCTGAAGGGCTTGAAAATGCGTGTGCCCGATACCCCGGTTTACTTGGCCATGCCACGTGCCTGCGGTGCCAATGCGACGCCAATTCCCTTTGCAGAGGTATACCTTGCATTGCAAAACGGGACGGTAGAGGCGCAAGAGAACCCTCTTACCACCATCGAAGCAAAGAAGTTTTATGAAGTTCAGAAAAACATCATCCTCACTGGGCATATCGTTGAACACCTGAACATCGTGGTGGCAGGAAAGCTTTGGAAACAGCTGACCGATGCCGAGAAAAAGATCATGACCGACATCGCACAGGAGGCGTCGGAAAAAGCATCGGTCGACCTCGTGGCCCGCGAAAAACAAATGGTTGATTTCTTCAAGAAAAAAGGCTTGTCTGTGACTGACACAGATCGCAATGATTTCCGCGAGTCGGTACTCAAGAGTGTCAAATTTGAAGACTTCGGCTATCGCAAGGCCGACTGGGATCTCATCCAAAACATCAAATAAACGCGCCACTGTTGAGAACAAGTAGCCAGGGATCGGGTCAACCGTCCCTGACTCGCGCCCGCATTCTTTTATGAAGGTTTCCTGTATGGAACAAACACTCTCTCACGCCGCAGCCAGTGTCGAAGAGCTAGCCCACAGCTTTGATGAGGCCGACCACCATACCGCGGATTTGTCCGACTATCGTTTTGACGACTGGATTACGCTGGGTGTGTTCTGGATGATGGTGGTACTCGTCTTTCTCCAGTTCTTTACCCGTTACGCGCTCAACGACTCTCTGGCTTGGACCGAGGAGCTGGCCACCAACTGTCTGATTGCCCTTGTCTTTATCGGTGCGGCCACGTGTATCCGCAAGGACCGACATATCCAAGTTGATCTGCTGTATCGGTATCTACCGGTTTCAGTTTCTCGCGGATTGGCCACGTTGGTGGATCTGATTCGACTCGTGTTTCTTGCGTACCTGACTTATCTCGTATGGAAGTACATCGAGCTGGTCGGTGATGAACAAATGACCACCCTGAGATGGCCTAAAAACATCATCTATTGGCTGACCTTATTCGGTTTTTCAATGATGGTGATCCGCGCAGGGCAGATCACCTGGAGAAACGCAAAACTTGGTTTTTCAGCACTTGAGAAGCCCCAAGCTTACGACGGTTCAGAGGCATAACTCATGACAACACTTATTGGTTCTTTTCTTGGCTTGATGTTGATTGGGTTGCCAGTTGCCATGGCCATGGCGATCGCATCGCTCTTGTACATTTTGATCACCGGGTCTGTGCCGGATGTCATCGTGGCCCAGCGAATGATCGCAGGCGTTGAAAGCTTTCCACTTTTGGCTGTGCCGTTTTTCATACTTGCCGGTAATCTGATGAATATCGCCGGCATTACCGGACGCATTTACAAATTTGCAGTGGCCCTGGTTGGATGGATGAAGGGCGGTCTCGGGCAGGTCAATATTGTCGGATCAGTGATCTTCTCGGGCATGTCTGGCACCGCCATCGCAGATGCAGCTGGGCTTGGCACGATTGAAATCAAAGCGATGAAAGATCACGGGTACAGTCCAGAATTTGCAGTCGGCGTGACGGCTGCATCAGCCACGCTCGGTCCGATTTTCCCGCCATCGCTGCCTTTCGTGATTTACGGCATGATGGCCAACGTCTCAATCGGCGCGCTCTTTCTCGCTGGCGTGTTGCCGGGCGTGGTGATGATGCTATTTATGATGGCGACCGTGGCTTTTATTGCGCGCCGCAACAACTGGGGCGGCGACGTTCTGTTCTCATGGAAAGATTTGGGCAGCGCTGGGGTTGAAATTCTGGTCGTATTACTTTTCCCATTGTCGATTTGGCTTATGACATTGGTCGGTGTGTCGGTCAACTTTGCTGTGGGTGGCGCCATGGCCGCACTGCTGTTCGCTGACTGGTATTTCAAATTCTCTGCAGTGATGGCGCTGATGGCCCCAGTCATTCTGATCGGCGGCATGACCATGGGCTGGTTCACCCCCACTGAGGCTGCGATGGCGGCGGTTGTTTGGGCGCTGTTTCTAGGTCTGGTGCGCTATCGGTCGATGACCCTTAGCAGCTTGGCAAAGGCAACCTTCGACACGGTTGAAACCACTGCTAGTGTGTTGTTCATCGTGACCGCCGCATCAATATTTGCTTGGTTACTCACGACCAGCCAAGCAGCGCAAATACTGGCCGACTGGATCCTAAGCTTTACCCAAACCAAGTGGGTGTTTTTGATCTTGGCGAACCTGCTGATTCTGGTTGTCGGATGCTTCATTGATACGACTGCGGCCATCACGATCTTGGTCCCAATTTTGTTGCCGATCGTTTTGAAGTTAGGCATTGATCCAATTCATTTTGGTTTGATCATGGTGCTGAACCTGATGATCGGATTGCTTCATCCTCCGCTCGGCATGGTGCTGTTCGTGTTGGCACGAATCTCCAAGCTTTCGGTCGAGAGAACCACGGTGGCGATCATGCCGTGGTTGATCCCCTTGTTTCTGTCGTTGATCGCAATTACCTACATACCTGAAATTTCATTGTGGTTGCCGCAAATGATGCAAACTGCGAAGTAGCATTCAGTAGCATTACCCTAAATCAAACGTAAAAAATCGTTGCCAGCATGCTTAATATGACAGTGATTTGTCAATTCATCAAGCAGCGCGGTCGTCATCTGCGGGTCACACTTAATCACGCTACGTGAATCACTATTGGATGTAATGCAACATGTGGCCGCTGAGAAGAAGTTGTTTGATTGAGCAGAATTCATACTCACCCCAGATGCCGATTGCCGCAGTCTCTGGTCAAAGCTCGTTTAAAAGTTTGGAATGAAGGCTAAGTATCAATTACACGTTTTATTACACGGCTCAGGAATTAATTGATAACGCATTGATTTATATGGGTAAATTTAGACGTATATACGTTGCAAATCCGTTTAGCCCAGTTCGACTCTGGGTCGCGCCTCCAAATAAAAAGCCGTTACTGTTCGCAGTAACGGCTTTTTTCTTGCCTGTTTTGCCAGCTTGACGGTGCTTATCCAACGTCTCGGTTGAGGTAAGTATTCAAGCGGTAAAGGGCTGCGGCAAGCAGGTTAAAGAACAAGATAGAAAGTGCAAAGTTGCGATACCACTTGGTTTCATTGTTTGCTTTTTCTTGCGTTAACAAATCCATTGCATGATCCGTACGCGCATGGATGTCCGAACCTTGGTTGCAGATTTGATGCGTTGCATCGTATGGGTGTGCTTTGCCCTCGGCATTTTTTTCGCAATTGCTCAGCAGCTTGTCTGTGCTGAGGTGCAGTGCCTGCTCTTTGTTCAGCGTTTCGGTGAGGTTGGCTAAGTTTGCTTCGTAGCGCCAATTTGCAATCCAATAGGCTGGCAGTAGGGTGCAAACAAAGAAGACTAGGCCAATCTTTTGAATTCGTGCCAGCTTCATAGGTCGTAACCATCGACCAAAGCGAGCGCCCCTGTGGAGTTGTTGAGGCGGTGTTGAAGGATGGCTTGGTAGGCTTCGCTGTTGTACCAAGCTTCAGCAATTTCACGGCTCGGAAACTCCACCACCACGTTGCGTTCGCCTTGGGCTTGCCCCTCCAATTGAGTGGCATGGCCCCCACGGACCAAATATTTGCCGCCAAATGCCGCAATGGTGTGCGGTACTTGTGCGGAATACACCGCATAAGCTTGCGGGTTCGTGACCGTGATTTGGCCGATCAAATACGCCTTACTCATACTTGGTGTTTTTACTTGTAGAACGCTTCGACTTTGCCTTTGATTTTGATGAGCAGAGGTTTGCCTTTACGGTCGAGCGTTTTGTTGGCAGGAACTTTGACCCAGCCTTCAGACAGGCAATACTCTTCCACATCGAAGCGTTCTTTGTCGTTGAAGCGAATGCCAATCTCGTGTTCAAACACCGCAGGTGCATAGTGTGGGCTGCGTGGGTCGATCGACAGGTGGTCGGGCAGGGCGGGGCGTTGTGTAGTTGCGTCAGTCATGTGCATGATTTTCCACGATTTAGACCGTCATAAAATCTCAACACCTTATGCCTCAATATTTACTCATACTGTTCGTGATTGCCATGCAGCCCTCGGCTTGGGCCGGTTGGGTGTATTTCACGAACAACAACCACGCCTCGAACGAGTATTACTTCGCGCCTGTGGAGGACAAAGGCAAGGTGAAGGTGCTGCGCACGTTTTCGCAGCTGCCCGTCGATGCCAAGGTGCCCTATCACACGCCCAAAGCTGTGGTGAAAGTGACCTTGTACAACTACGCATCTGAGCAATCGACTTATGAGTTGAATTGCCAAGATCAAACGATTCAGTTGACCGAGCGTATTTTTTACCGCGATGGGGCAGGGAAGACACCGTTCATCACGCACACGATGAAAGACGCTTTCATTCAAGGCAGCAATTCAGAGTTTGCCAAGCAATTCATCAAAACGCCGCTGCGCTTCGATGACATCAAGCACTACCGCATCCATGAGGTGGCGTGCAAATAAAAGGGGACCGCTCTCGGCGGTGAATTGGAGTCCACACGCGTCCTCAAACTTCGGGCTGGTGGCGAGAGCGGTCATAAACCATAGCAACCTTGAACCCTCTATATCGGCGCAAGGTGCTAGGGCTTTAGCGGTTTAGCCAATCAAATCGACACGACCATCCAAGCTCATCACGCCTGTGATGACGCTTAGCTTGGGGTGGCGTTTTTGAACCTGGCGGCGGAACTCATTCAAGGCCTCTGCATGCGCTTCGGTTTCATCGTGCTTGTCTGCCACTTTGTCATCGCCGAACGCCAGTTTGGCAGCGCCACAATCGCGGTGGGTGATACCCACCACGCGCTTGATGTGGTGCAAGGAAACAGTGATGTCCAAGTTGTCCCAATACGCTTTGTGCCAAGCAGAGAACTTGGGGTGCACCGCGCCAATGGGGCCGCCTGCGATCACGAATTGGCTGTAGTTGTCTGTTAACTTGTCGCGGCTGATGCCTTGCAACAGGCCCATGTATTGCCAGCTCAGGGTGGTGAAGCGCGGGTCAATGCAGTTGACCAGCATGGCTTCGTAGTTGCCGCTTGCAGCTTGGGCTTGGAAGGGCATCATGCCCATCAAGCCGCCAGCCACCGTGGCAGCGCCGGCCGCTAAGAAGCCTCGGCGTGAGTGATTGCCGGCCAATTGAAGCGGGCCGCAGCAGGCGCAAGTAGGGGTCATGTGGCTCACGGTGGTGTCCTTGTTGAGTTTGAAAAAAGAGTTAGCCATTGGAGTTCGGCATCAAACCTATAACCTTGAGTGGTTTTGTAGGTTTTATTGATTTTTGCAGATATCCGATGGTGCCCGTGCGGCCAACAGGGGGCACCGATAATGGGTGCACATCATGTCTGAATCTCACTTGCCAGCCCCCACTTTTCGCGTTTTGAGCCTCATCCCTCCGATGACGCAGCTCAACACGCCTTACCCCTCCACCGCCTACCTGACGGGGTTTTTGCGTTCCCAGGGCGTGGATGCTGTGCAGGAGGATTTGGCCTTGGCCTTGGTGTTGGAGTTGTTCACGCCGAACGGGTTGGCCCAAGTGCGAGCGTCTGCCTTGGCGCAGCCAGAGGCCCAGCGCAGCGCCAGCGTGAATTACTTTTTAGACTATTTCGAGAGCTACCAATCCACCATTGCCCCCACCCTTGCATTTTTGCAAGGGCGTGATGCCACGTTGAGCCACCGCATTGCAGGCCGAGGCTTTTTGCCAGAAGGCCCGCGCTTTGCATCGCTGGACGCCTATGACGATGAAGGCAGTGGTGACCCCTTGGCTTGGGCCTTTGGGGCGTTGGGTCAACAAGACCGCGCACGCCACTTGGCCACGTTGTATTTGAACGACCTGGCCGATGTGCTGCGCGATGCGGTCGACAGCCGCTTTGAATTTGTGCGTTACGCCGAACAGCTGGCGGGCAGTCAAGCCACGTTCGAGCCCTTGGCCCAAGCCTTGGCCGCCGCCCCCACGCTGGTGGACGACACACTTCAAGCTTTGACGCTGGCGGTCATTGCCAAACACCAGCCGCAGTTGGTGTTGCTTTCCGTGCCTTTTCCTGGCGCGGTGTACGCAGCTTTTCGCATGGCGCAGACCATCAAGGCGCATCACCCACACATCCACATTGGCTTGGGCGGCGGGTTTGTCAACACCGAGTTGCGCGAGCTGACCGAGCCTCGCGTGTTTGACTATGTTGACTTCATCAGCCTCGATGCCGGCGAGCGGCCTTTGCTGGCTTTACTTGAGCACTTGCAAGGCAAACGAAGCGTGCAGCGGTTGGTGCGTACCTTTGTGCGCAACGATACGGGCGAGGTGCGCTTGATGAACTGGGCCGAGCCCGATGTGCCGTTTGAGGATGTGGGCACACCCACTTGGGATGGCTTGCCGTTGGACCGTTATCTGTCGCTGCTTGACATGCTCAACCCCATGCACCGCTTGTGGAGCGATGGCCGTTGGAACAAGCTGACGGTGGCCCACGGCTGTTACTGGAAGAAGTGCAGTTTTTGCGACGTGAGCCTTGACTACATCTCGCGCTACGAAACGGCTTCGGCAAGCACGCTGGTCGATCGGATTGAAAAAATCGTGGCCGAGACAGGGCAAACCGGTTTTCACTTTGTAGATGAGGCAGCACCACCCAAGGCCCTTAAAGCTTTGGCTGAAGAGCTGTTGCGCCGCAAGGTTCATATCTCTTGGTGGGGCAATATTCGATTTGAAAAAACCTTCACGCCCGAGTTGGCTGAATTGCTTGCGCAGAGTGGTTGCATCGCCATGTCGGGCGGTTTGGAAGTCGCCTCAGATCGGCTTTTGAGTTTGATGAAAAAAGGCGTCTCGGTCGAGCAGGTGGCGCAAGTCACCAAAGGCTTCTCGGAGGCAGGCATCTTGGTGCATGCCTATTTGATGTACGGCTTTCCGACGCAGACACTGCAAGACACCGTGGATGCGCTGGAGTACGTGCGTCAACTGTTTGAGAACGGCTGTATTCAAAGCGGTTTCTTCCATCGCTTTGCCTGTACCGTGCATTCACCTGTGGGTCAAAACCCCGCGGACTACGGTGTGCAAGTGGTGCCCCTGCCAGAGGTGAGTTTTGCGAAAAACGACATTGCTTTCATCGACCCAACCGGCACAGACCACGACACCTTAGGCCTTGGACTGAAGAAGGCCATTTACAACTACATGCATGGCGTGGGGGTGGAGGAGGATGTGCGCCAGTGGTTTGAGTTACCAAAGGCCAAGTGCCCCAAAACCACGGTGCCGCGTCATAAAATTGCCAAAGCCTTGGGCTATTGATGGGTCAGGGCGCGTTGGTAAAAAATGCGTTTCACCACTTCGACCACGCCCAGATAGGTGACCACCATCGCCCCCAAGATGCCATAAAAATACGCAGGGGGTGCCACAAAGCCCAGATGCGATCCCAGCGGTGTGAGCGGCAGCCCGATGGCCGTGGCCACAACCGCAATTGAGGTGAAGGCGAGCAATGGATGCGGCTTGCTCTTGAGTGGGTTACCGCGCGTGCGAATGATGAAAATCACCAACACCTGTGTGCAAAGCGACTCCACAAACCACCCGGTTTGAAACAGTTGTTCTTCGGCTTTCAAAACTTCCAGCAATACATAGAAGGTCAAGAAGTCGAACACCGAGCTGATGGAGCCGATGACCAGCATGAAGTTTCGAATGAAGTCGAGGTCGAGCACGCGTGGCTTGGCCGTCTCTTGCGCATCCACTTCATCCAATGGAATTGGAATTTCAGAGATGTCATACAGAATGTTGTTCAGCAAAATTTGCGTGGGCAACATCGGCAAGAAGGGTAAAAACAAAGCCGCTCCTGCCATGCTGAACATATTGCCAAAGTTCGAGCTGGTGCCCATCATGATGTACTTCATGATGTTGCCAAACGTCCGGCGTCCTTCCAACACGCCGGCGTGCAACACATTCAAATCTTGTTTCAACATGATGATGTCGGCGGCTGCTTTGGCCACATCAACGGCTGAGTCCACAGACAAGCCCACGTCTGCTGCGTGCAGCGACGGCGCATCGTTGATGCCATCGCCCATATAGCCCACCACATGGCCATTGCCCTTGAGCGCCAAGATGACACGCTGTTTTTGCCCGGGGTTCACACGACAAAACAGATTCGCAGTTTCTACGCGGCGTTGCAGCGCTTGGTTGTCGAGCTGGGCAATTTCTTTGCCGGTCAACACGCCTGTCACTTCAATGTTCAATTGCGCACACACATGACGCGTGACCAAATCACTGTCACCGGTGACCACCTTGATGGTGACGCCCGCTTGTTGAAGTTTCGCAAGGGCAGGGGCTGCGCTTTCTTTGGGCGGATCAAGAAAAGCGGCAAAGCCTGCCAACACCAAGGCCGATTCATCGTTCACCACGGCCATGGCGTGATCGCGCGGCACTTCGCGCCACGCCACACCGAGCACGCGCAAGCCGTCGCTTTCCAGTGCGTGGTAGCGATCACGAATCGCTTGCAAGCGAGCATCGTTGACTTCGCTGGGGGCGATGCAGCCCTCCGCGTTGATTTCTACATGCGTACATAAGCGAACAATGTCTTCGGCCGCACCTTTGGCGACCAGCCAGCGTTGCGTACCGTTATCGACCAACACCGAGACGCAGCGGCGCTCAAAGTCAAACGGTATTTCATCAATTTTTTGCCAAGCGCTGACGTCGATGGTTTGGTGATTCAGAATGGCTTCGTCGAGCGGGCTTTTCAAACCTGTTTCAAAAAAGCTGTTGATGTAAGCCAGCTCTAAAACACGGGGGCTGTCCTGGCCACTGAGGTCTAAATGGCGCTCAAGGCGAATCTTGGCTTCCGTGAGCGTGCCTGTTTTATCGGTGCACAGCACATCCATAGAACCCAAATCTTGGATGGCCGTTTGTCGCTTCACGATCATTTGGAGCTTGGCCAGTCGAATGGCGCCACGCGACAGCGTGACCGACACCACCATCGGTAGCAGCTCAGGCGTCAAGCCCACAGCCAACGCCACCGCAAACAAGAACGACTCCAACCAAGGTTTATGAAACCATGCGTTCACCAACAGCACAAACAACACCAACACCACGGTCAATCGCATGATGAGCATGCCAAAGCGGCGCGTGCCTATTTCAAACGAGGTGGCGGGCGTGGGCTTTTGAATGCTGTCTGCGATGTCGCCCATAGCCGTTTGCGTGCCCGTCTTGACGACCCACACACGCGCACTGCCACCAATGACGGAGGTGCCCATGAAAACGGCATTGCTGGCTTCTTGTAAGTCGGTGGACGTTGGGAGCAAGGTGCTGGGATGTTTTTCAACGGGGTAGGCCTCACCCGTGAGCAACGATTGGTTGACGAAGAAGTCATTGGCTTCTAACACCAAGGCATCGGCAGGCACCAAACTGCCGGCACTCAACAAGACCACATCGCCAGGGACCACATCGCGTACCGGTATTTCTACAGATTGGCCATCACGCAGCACCGTGGTTCGTACCGAAACCGATTGCCGGAGTTTGTCTGCTGCCGCATTGGCTCGGAACTCTTGCACAAAGTCCAAGGTGACGCTCAACAGCACGATGCCGCTGATGATGATGAAGTTTGTGATTTCACCCGTCAGTACCGACACGGAGCTTGCCAGCAACAGCACCACAACCAATGGATTTTTGAAGCGGGCGAGAAACTGGCGAATCAGCGACGGACCTTGATGGCTCGACAGTGTGTTGGGGCCAAAATTGCGGATGCGTTCCAGCGCTTCTGTCGATGACAACCCGAGACTTGCCGTTTTGGCTGTGTATTCGCTTGGCGTAGTTATCCACCAAGGCGCTGCATTGGCGCTGGTTTTTGGGCCGACTGAATCTTGGGGTATCACCATCTTTAAATTTTCTTGATCGTAGTTCTGAAATTGGGTGAATTTGAGATTAGAATTACGGCTTCGGAATTAAACACTCCACGCGGGAATAGCTCAGTTGGTAGAGCGCAACCTTGCCAAGGTTGAGGTCGCGAGTTCGAGCCTCGTTTCCCGCTCCAATTTCAAAGAGCCCCTGAAACAGATGTTGCAGGGGCTTTTTTGTATCTATCGAAGCAACACCAATGACCCACAGAAGTTTGGATGCACCCACCTCGCAAGAGTTATTTCGCCTGACCGACAACGGTTCTGGTGGATGGTTGCAGACTGCCAAGCGTCGGTTGAAATTTCGTTTGCGTTATTGGTGGTGCGAAGCACATTTGCGACGCATTCACAGCTTCTTCCAAGACCATGGATTGGCTGAACTCACGCACACCGAATTGCCGGTGATGTTGCGTCCCATGCGCCCTTATCTGTGGGGCGGTCTAGGGGTTGAAGCACGGACCAACGCCATGCTCGCGCATTTTGAGTGGTTGATGGCGCGTCACTCAGCCCAAGCGGTGGTTGATTTTTACAAGCGCGGTTCGTACACGTTCTTCAAACAAAGCTACCCTGAGGGTGATATCACCATTGATATCGAGCCTGGACGCGGTTTAGGGCGTGAAGGTGAGTTTGAGCTTCACCTCAAGTTCAACGGCGCTGCGGTGATGCGTGCTGCATTTAGTATCTTGCCTGCTCAGATGGTGGGTATGCAAGAGCCCGGTTTTGTCATGGCAATTGGGAACATGCAAGGCCAGCGTTTTTTGAATCAAGAAATCAAAATCGTCACGCAAAAAATGGAGCGCACACGTCCACAAAATATTTTGATGACTGCGTTGCAGGGCTTGGCTTCAGGCTGGCAATTAGTGGGGATGCTGGGGGTATCTGATGTCGCCCACGTTTATTCCGGTTATCGCAGTTTGTCTCAGCGTGTGGGCCAGAGCTACGACGGCCTGTGGGCAGAAATGGGCACCACGGGGGCTTTGTCTAAGGTGCATTGGAATTTACCGATCCAATGGGTCGCACGCTCAGAGCAAGATGTGCCTTCTAACAAACGATCGCAATTGCGCCGTAAAAACGAAATTCGCCAAAAGATTTTTGACGAAGTGGCACGCAACAGCGCAGGTCTTTGACCTCCTGCGCCGTGGACTTCGCGCTTACTTTTTAGGCAGTGCGCCGCCACTTTTCACACATTCATCCAGGGTTTTGAATTCGGTGAATTTTTTAGTGCGCTCGTAGCTGGTGCTGTTTTTGTCGTGACAAATGCCGGATTCCGATTTTTTCACAATCGGCTCAGCCGCTGCTTGACCGGCAACGGGACGGCCACCGCTCTTGATGCACTCGTCCATTGAGGCAAAGCCTGTAAATTTTTTGGTGTTACCAAAAGAGGCGCTGGTTTTGTCATGGCAGATGCCTGAATCTGATTTTTTAACCACGGGCTCTGCAGCTTCTTTTTTGTCAGCTGCATGTGACACGCTGAGGCACAAGCCCAGCAGGGTGGCCAGCAAAAGTCGGTGTGTGGTGCGCTGTGTCATGGATGCTCTCCTATAGGTTGTTTAGCGGTTTCCAGTTTTAAGCCATGCTTAAAAATTTCCAGTCCCAATATAGACTAAAAATATGAAAAATCAGCGTTGCTTAGCGCACGTCACAGAGGTGGCTGGCGTAAAATCAGCGCACACAACGACACTGCCCGAGTGGTGAAATTGGTAGACACAAGAGACTTAAAATCTCTCGCTTCCGTAAGGGGCGTACCGGTTCGATTCCGGTCTCGGGCACCATCAATAGGCACAAGGAAGGAGTTTCGTCATGGCACGCTACAACGCCGCGTATGAAATTCATGTGCATGGACTGATTCCCCTACAGGCCGAAGTTGGCCTGGAACAGTTGCAAGACGCGTTGCGCCCTTTGTGGCAATACGCAGGCGCCTCATCGCTCGAGGACGGCGCAAGCAGCTCATACCCCGAAGAGCCCGGTATTCGTTTCAACCCCGAAGAGCGCACATTGCAGATGTGCTGGACAGTCTCAGGCGATGACGATTTCCGTCAAAGCTTGGACGAAATGTGCATGAGCTTGAACGAGCTCACCGCCGCGGGTGCTCCCATTGAAGTCACGTTTTATGACAACGACTTTGACGAAGAAGACGAATCCCGTGGTCAAGACTCGCGTGATGATTTCATGATGCTGTTTGTGGGCCCTACACCTGCCGACATCATGCAAGCGCAACGCGACATGTTGGTCAACGACGTGATTCACCTGATGGAGCGCCACTTTGACGGCGCCGAATTGGGCGGCGTGGTCAATGAAATTGACAAGCTCTTTTCAGAGCGCTTTGACAACTTGGTGAACTCGCTCGATTTAGGGCGCCCTCCGCGTGGACCCAACGGCGGTCACGGTGGTGGCGGTCATGGTGGCCGCAAACCACGCCACTTGCACTGACACGCAAGACGACAAACCGAAGTGCCATTGCTTCGGATGTTTGAAACCATAAAAAACCGGCCTCTGCAAAGAGAGCCGGTTTTTTCTTAAGCGTTTCAGGCTCAGTTGGATTGGATGCCAATGCCTTTGAATTCGCCCGTGGCAATCCGCTTTTCCCACTCAGCAGGGCCTGTGATGTGAGCGCTGGTGCCGCCTGAATCCACAGCCACCGTCACGGGCATGTCGACCACGTCAAACTCGTAAATTGCTTCCATGCCGAGGTCGGCAAAGCCCACCACTTTGGCGTGCTTGATGGCTTTGGACACGAGGTAAGCCGCGCCGCCCACGGCCATGAGGTAGGCCGACTTGTGCTTCTTGATCGCTTCAATCGCGGTTGGGCCACGTTCGGCTTTGCCGACCATAGAAATCAAGCCAGTTTGCGACAACATCATCTCGGTGAACTTGTCCATGCGAG
Source organism: Limnohabitans curvus (assembly GCF_003063475.1). NCBI lineage: Bacteria > Pseudomonadati > Pseudomonadota > Betaproteobacteria > Burkholderiales > Comamonadaceae > Limnohabitans > Limnohabitans curvus. Next base: position 337,785 of record NZ_NESP01000001.1, on the reverse strand, counting down.
TGGCTGTTGTTGGGCCTGCGGGGCCAACCACTTCGTTGCCCACAGGGTCCACAGGGCCGACGTAGTAAATCACGCGGTTGGTGAAGTCCACGGGCAACTTCTCGCCTTTGGCCAACATGTCTTGGATGCGTTTGTGTGCGGCATCGCGGCCGGTGAGCATCTTGCCGTTGAGCAGAATAGTTTGGCCTGGCTTCCAGCTCGCCACTTCTTCTTTGGTGAGGGTGTTCAGGTCCACGCGCTTGCTCTTTTGTGTGTCTGGGGTCCAGTTGACATCGGGCCACAAGTCCAGCGAGGGCGCTTCCAAATACACAGGGCCTGAGCCATCCATCACAAAGTGGGCGTGGCGTGTGGCGGCGCAGTTCGGGATCATCGCAATCGGCTTGCTGGCCGCGTGCGTAGGGTACATCTTGATCTTCACATCAAGCACAGTGGTCAAACCGCCCAAGCCTTGTGCGCCAATGCCCAAAGCGTTGACCTTGTGGTACAGCTCCAGACGTAGTTCTTCGACTTGGCTGAGCTTCTCGCCCTTGCTCGATTTCTCCAGCAACTGGTACATGTCCAGGTCGTCCATCAAGCTTTCTTTGGCCATGAGCACAGCTTTTTCAGCGGTGCCGCCAATGCCAATGCCCAGCATGCCAGGCGGGCACCAGCCCGCGCCCATGGTGGGGACCGTTTTCAGCACCCAATCGACGATGTTGTCGCTGGGGTTGAGCATGTACATCTTGGATTTGTTTTCGCTGCCGCCGCCTTTGGCAGCCACGGTCACGTCCACTTTGTTACCGGGCACGATTTGCGTGAAGATGACGGCAGGGGTGTTGTCTTTGGTGTTTTTACGGGCGAACTGAGGGTCATCGACGACCGAGGCGCGCAACATGTTGTCGGGGTGGTTGTAGCCACGGCGCACGCCTTCGTTGATGGCGTCGTCCAAGCTGCCTGTGAAACCTTCCCAGCGCACGTCCATACCGATTTTCAAGAACACGTTCACGATGCCCGTGTCTTGGCAAATGGGGCGATGGCCCATGGCGCTCATCTTGCTGTTGGTCAAGATTTGCGCAATCGCATCTTTGGCGGCGGGGCTTTGCTCGCGCTGGTACGCGCTGGCCAAGTGGCTGATGAAGTCGGCGGGGTGGTAGTAGCTGATGTACTGCAGGGCAGCGGCGACCGATTCAATCAGGTCGTTTTGGCGGATCGTGGTCATGGATGAAGTCCTGAAAAAGGCCAGAGGTAATAACAGCGGGTGAGTTTACTCAAAGCCCCTGTCGGGATGCTGTCAGCTTGTGCGTGACGTTTGGGCATAAAAAAACCGCTGAGGTGCGCAGCGGTTTCTCATGGGGTGACGTCGTTACTTGATGGTCAAGACCCAAGCGGCCAATTTCTTGGCTTCTGCATCATTGACTTGTGTGTTCGCGGGCATAGGCACGGGGCCCCAAACGCCTGCGCCACCTTTTTGAATTTTGGTGGCTAGCTTGTCTGCGGCAGATTTGTCGCTGGCGTATTTAGCGGCCACATCTTTGAAAGCGGGGCCAACCAGCTTTTTGTCCGTGGCATGGCAGGCCATGCAGTTCTTGGATGTGGCCAAAGCTTGGTCAGCCCAAGCGGGGGCAGACACCGAGGTGACAGCGAAGGTGAGCAAAGTTAAAAGATTCTTTTTCATGTCGTAGCCCCTTCAATGCGTTAAGTCGTAGACATTGCGCCAGTTTATATCGGTCTGTAGACCGTCCATTTGTCCCCGCCCGGGGTGATGACTTGGCGTGTTGGCTTCGGGGAAGGCGTGATGCGTGGGCGATAATTAACCAAGACTTTTATTGACGCTTTTTTGACCGGAGCCCTCACATGCCTGCTTACCGTTCCAAGACCTCTACCGCTGGCCGCAACATGGCGGGTGCCCGCTCGTTGTGGCGCGCCACAGGCATGAAGGATGACGACTTCAGCAAACCCATCATCGCCATTGCCAACTCGTTCACCCAGTTTGTGCCAGGTCATGTGCATTTGAAAGACTTGGGCCAATTGGTGGCTCGCGAAATTGAAGCCGCGGGTGGCGTAGCCAAAGAGTTCAACACCATCGCTGTGGACGACGGCATTGCCATGGGCCATGACGGCATGCTGTATTCGCTGCCCAGCCGCGACATCATTGCGGATTCGGTGGAGTACATGGTCAACGCCCACTGCGCTGATGCGATTGTGTGTATCTCGAACTGCGACAAGATCACCCCCGGCATGTTGATGGCCGCCATGCGCTTGAACATCCCCGTCATCTTTGTGTCGGGTGGTCCGATGGAAGCTGGCAAAGTGCGTCTGGCCAATCCGCAAACGCAAGTCATGGAGTTCAAGAAACTCGATTTGATTGACGCCATGGTGATGGCGGCTGACGACAAAGTGTCAGACGCTGACTTGGCCGAGGTCGAGCGCTCAGCTTGTCCCACTTGTGGTTCGTGTTCAGGCATGTTCACCGCCAACTCCATGAACTGCTTGGCCGAAGCCTTGGGTTTGGCCTTGCCAGGCAACGGCACCGTGGTGGCAACACACGCTGACCGCGAACAACTGTTCAAACAAGCCGGCCGCACGATTGTGGATTTGTGCAAACGTTATTACGAACAAGACGACGCATCGGTCTTGCCACGCTCCATGGGCTTCAAAGCCTTTGAAAACGCGATTGCGCTTGACATCGCTATGGGCGGCTCGACCAACACCATCCTGCACATCTTGGCAATTGCCCAAGAAGCCGAGATTGAATTCACCATGGCCGACATCGACCGCATGTCGAAAATCGTGCCTCAGTTGTGCAAGGTCGCACCCAACACCAACAAGTACCACATCGAAGACGTGCATCGCGCCGGCGGCATCATGGGCATCTTGGGAGAGTTGGACCGCGCAGGCAAGCTGCACACCGACGTGGGCACCGTGTTGGGCAAGACCATGAAGGAGGTGCTCGACGAATGGGACATCGCGCGCAACCCCAGCGAGGCGGTCAAAAAGTTCTACATGGCAGGCCCCGCAGGCATTCCCACGCAAGTGGCCTTCAGCCAAAACACCCGTTGGCCTAGCCTCGACACTGACCGTTCCGAAGGTTGCATTCGCTCGCTCGACCATGCGTTCAACAAAGAAGGCGGCTTGGCTGTGTTGCGCGGCAACATCGCGCTCGATGGTTGCGTGGTGAAGACGGCTGGCGTGGACGACAGCCTGTTGGTGTTTGAAGGCCCTGCCCATGTGGTGGAAAGCCAAGACGAAGCCGTGGCAAACATCTTGAGCGACAAAGTCAAAGCAGGCGACATCGTCGTGGTGCGTTACGAAGGCCCCAAGGGTGGCCCCGGCATGCAAGAAATGTTGTACCCCACCAGTTACATCAAGTCCAAAGGTTTGGGCAAGGCCTGTGCGTTGTTGACCGATGGTCGTTTCTCTGGCGGCACTTCTGGTCTGTCGATTGGTCACTGCTCGCCCGAAGCGGCGGCTGGCGGCACCATTGGTTTGGTGAAGAACGGCGACCGCATTCGCATCGACATTCCGAATCGCAGCATCCATGTGTTGGTGAGTGATGAAGAACTGGCCAAGCGCCGTGTCGAGCAAGACAAGCTGGGCTGGAAGCCTGTGTTGGCGCGTCCTCGCAAAATCTCTGCTGCACTTAAAGCGTATGCCTTGCTGGCCACCTCGGCAGACAAAGGCGCGGTGCGTGATTTGTCTATGCTCGACTAATCAACAGGCTTAGCGCGCATGTTGATTCACCCGCAAATTGATCCGGTGGCGTTGGCTGTCGGCCCGTTGGCCATTCACTGGTACGGCCTGACTTACTTGGCTGCATTCGCTTTGTTTGTGGGTTTGGCACGCTTGCGTTTGACGCACGAGCCCTATGCCGCGCAAGTGGTGCTGGGGTCGTGGTCTAAACAAGACATCGAAGACATTCTGTTTTACGGTGTGATGGGCGTGGTCTTGGGCGGGCGCATTGGCTATTGCGTGTTCTACAACCCCGCGTATTACCTTGAGCATCCACTCGAAGTGTTGGCTGTGTGGCAAGGCGGCATGAGCTTTCATGGCGGCATGTTGGGTGTGTTTGTGGCCACGGCGGTGTTTGCGTGGCAGCGTCATCGCCCTTGGTTGTGGGTGACCGACTTCATTGCGCCTTGTGTGCCAACAGGCTTGGCCGCAGGTCGCGTGGGCAATTTCATCAATGGCGAGTTGTGGGGCAGGGCGGCTGACCCATCTCTGCCTTGGGCCATGGTGTTTCCGCAAAGTGGCAGCCTCATTCCGCGTCACCCTTCACAGATTTACCAATTCTTAGGTGAAGGCATTTTGCTGTTTGTGGTGCTGTGGCTCTACGCTCGCAAGCCACGTGCTGTGGGCGCTGTGTCTGGCGTGTTCATGATCGGCTACGGCAGCTTGCGCTTTATGGCCGAATACTTCCGCGAGCCCGATGCGCATCTGGGTTTGCTGGCACTGGGCATGAGCATGGGCCAATGGCTGTGCGTCCCCATGGTGTTGGTGGGTGTGGCCTTGTGGCTGCGCGCGGTGCGCCAAACAAATCCCGTTTAATTTTTTCGATTTAAGGGTTAATTCTTTGAGGGAAAGTCCCTGCGAATTAGGGCTGGTTTTTCGCTGTTTGAATCTCATAATTACGCGTAATTACAGAGATGCATCAACCCAAACCCAATGCGCACACTTCCTAGTTCCTTGCACGACGATGTGGCTTTGCAGCTGCGCAACTACATTTTTGACGGCCAGCTCAGGCCCGGCAGCTTCATTGACGAAGTGACTTTGTGTGAGCTGTGGTCCATCTCCCGCACGCCGTTGCGCGAGGCGCTGAAGGTGCTGACCGCCGAAGGCTTGGTGCGCCATGAACCGCGTCGAGGTTGCTTTGTGAACGAGGTGACCGAGCAAGACCTCGACGACATCTTTCCCGTCATTGCATTGCTTGAAGGCCGCTGTGCATTTGATGCCACCCAACGTGCCACGCCCGCCGATGTACAAGCTTTGGAGGTCTGGCATCAGCGCTTAAAGCAGCATGCCGAAGCAGGCCGCATCAACGACTATTACGAAGCCAATTTCGCCATTCACGAAGCCATCATCCAGCTGGCCAACAACAAATGGCTGGCGCAAACCATTGCCGACTTGCGCAAAATTTTGAAACTCGCGCGCTTGCAACAGCTGCACGCACCCGGGCGTTTGAAGCAGAGTTTGAAAGAGCATTTGGCGGTGTTCGCTGCACTCAAAGCCGGTGACGCTGCCGGGGCTGACGCCGCCATGCGCAATCATTTGTTGCAACAACGGGAGGCCTTGCGTGAGCTGGCCTTCGCCAAACGCAGTGTGTTGACGGCTTGATGCCAGAAAGAAAAATGGGAATGAACGCGACCACTTGGCTCAGCAGCAAAATCAACTTACTTCGAAACTCGGCCCCAGCTGCTGGCGAGGTGTCTAAGCCCGAAGACCGCTCCACGCGCGAGCGTTTGGATGCCACTTTGCGCCAAAAGAAAGAAGCCTTGTCACCGCGTTCATTGCGCCGCACGTTGACCCTGTTGCAAGCCGTGGTGGACCCACGCGTGAGCGAAGTGGAGGGCGGTCGCCGCGCCAAAGCTTTAGCAGATTGGTATGCCAAAGCCGACGCCGCAGAACGTCAAGATTTGTGGCTGCTCATTAGCGAGCAGTTCGGCCCAGATGCGGTGAAGGTGCGTGCCGCGCGTGATGATTACGACGCTGCATTGGGTACCGTGGACGAAGGCCCTGCTGAGATTCGTTTGCGTCGTGCCTTGGTCTCGCCTCGCACGCGCTTGTTGCAACGCTTTGCAGCCTCGGCAGGCGGCATGCGCTTTTTGGTGGACTTGCGTGCTGAGTTACTCCCACACCTCAAAGGCAACAAGCGGTTGTTGGCGCTGGACGCTGAGTTAGAGAATTTGTTCTCCACTTGGTTTGACGTGGCCTTTTTAGAGCTACGCAGCATCAGTTGGGATTCACCCGCTTCGCTGATTGAAAAGCTCATCAAGTACGAAGCGGTGCACGACATCCGCAGTTGGGCGGATTTGAAAAACCGTTTGGACAGTGACCGCCGCTGCTACGGTTTCTTTCATCCCAGCTTGCCCAACGAGCCTTTGATTTTTGTGGAAGTGGCCTTGCTGCACGAGATGGCAGACAACATCATGCCGTTGCTTGACGAATTGGCCGCACCGGAAGATTTGCAAAAGTCAACCGTGGCGATTTTTTATTCCATCAGTAACACGCAGGGTGGTTTGAAGGGGGTCAGCTTTGGCGACTCGCTCATCAAACGTGTGGTCGAAACTTTGCGTGGTGAATTCCCCAAGCTCAAAACCTTTGCCACGCTGTCGCCCATTCCTGGCTTGCGCCCTTGGTTGTCCAAGAATGTCGAGATGTTGCTGGGTCACCTGAATGAGAAAGAGCTGTCAGCTCTGGGGCGTGAAATCAGTTTTGAGCCACCGACAGCCAGCCATGTGTTGGCCGCCATTGAGCAGCCTCAAGTCCTCTCGGCGCTGTCAGCCAAATCGCCGTTGCGCCAGTTCCTCACGCGTGCGGGTGCGCATTACTTGGGCCAAGCCAAACACGGCGAGCAAGTGTTGGACCCCGTGGCACGCTTTCACTTGGGCAACGGGGCGCGCATTGAGCGCATCAACTGGTTTGCCGACCCTTCGGCCAAAGGCGTCAAACAATCGCACGGCTTGATGGTCAATTACCTCTACGATCTCAAGCGGTTAGACAAACATCGTCAAATGCTAGAAAAGGGCATTGCCCCTGCGTCTGGCGATGTGCAAGACATGTATTTCAAATGAGTCAGTGAACTAAAACCTTCAAGGAGACAAACATGAACCCTCTCAAAACCAACGCAAGCCGCCGACAGTGGATGGCGCTTACCGCCGCTGCATGTGCTGCATTCAGTCTCGGCGCGCAAGCGCAGACCACATGGCCTAGCAAACCCGTGACCTTGATCGTGCCGTTTCCTGCGGGCGGCGGCACTGACGCATTTGCCCGTCCGTTTTCGGCGCAGTTCTCTAAGCAATCAGGCAAAACGTTGGTCATCGACAACCGCGGTGGTGCGGGTGGCAACTTAGGCGCGGGTGTCGCTGCCAAAGCTGCACCCGATGGCTACACCTTGTTCATGGGGGCTGTGCATCATTCGATCGCACCGTCAATGTATGCCAAGCTCGATTACGACTTGGAGCGTGACTTTGTGCCGCTGACCATGATTGCCATGGTGCCGCAAGTGTTGGTGGTCAACCCCAAAAAAATCACAGGTGATTTCAAATCATTCTTGGCCGAAGTGCGCAAGAACCCTGGCAAATTCAACTATGGATCCGCGGGCGGCGGCACCTCGCACCACATGGCTGGCGAGTTGTTCAAGTTGCAAACCAACACGTTTATCACCCACATCCCGTACCGCGGTGCGGGGCCTGCGCTGCAAGACTTGATTGGCGGCAACGTGGACATGATGTTTGATGGCTTGGGCTCATCTGCACAGCACATCAAGGGTGGTCGTGTCCGTGCTTTGATGGTGTCTGGTAACAAACGCAACCCTGCATTCCCCGATGTGCCTTGCGCCGCTGAGCTGGGTTTGCCCGACTACACCGTCACCACTTGGTATGGCTTGTGGGCTCCCAAGGGCACGCCTGCTGATGTGCAAGCGCGCATCTTGGAAGAAGTGAAGAAGGCCTCTACGGGTGAAGAGCTCAAAGTGGCTTGGGCCAACAACGGTGCGGATTTCCCCAGCATGAGCAGCGCGCAATTCGGCAGCTTTGTGCACAACGAAATCAAGCGTTGGGCCACTGTGGTGAAAGCCTCTGGCGCCAAACTCGACTAACTGAAAACAGACGATGAATCACAACCTCTATGCGGCTTTGCGTGCCGCGTTTCCCAAAGACTTAAACGCAACCGCCATCGAAACAGACGATGGCTTGTTCTACAGCTGGTCTGACCTTGAGCGTGCCAGCGCGATGATGGCCAATCTGCTCGATTCATTGCACATCCCCAAAGGCTCACGCGTGGCGGTGCAAGTGGAGAAGTCGGTCGAAGCGGTCATGCTCTACCTCGCCACTTTGCGGGCGGGTTACGTGTTCTTGCCTTTGAACACGGCATACCAAAGCGCAGAGATTGAATATTTCATTGGCAACGCCGAGCCCGCCGTGGTGGTGTGCAGCAGCAAGAACTTTGGCTGGGTCAGCAAAATTGCTTTCAAGGCGGGCACGCAAAATGTGTTCACCTTGGACGACAACCGCACAGGTAGCTTGTTAGAGCGCGCCGCACATTGGTCAGACAAACACCAAGTGGTGCAAAACAAAGCCGATGACTTGGCCGCCATTTTGTACACCAGTGGCACCACAGGCCGCAGCAAAGGCGCCATGCTGTCGCACGGCAACATGCTCAGCAATGCCCAAACCTTGAAAAAATACTGGGGCTGGAAGCCAGGCGATGTGCTGATTCACGCTTTGCCCATCTTCCATGTGCACGGTTTGTTTGTGGCCATCCATGGTGCCTTGCTCAATGGCAGCAAGATGATTTGGTTGTCCAAGTTCGACCCAAAGCTCGTCATCGCCAAAATGCCAGAAGCCACCGTGTTCATGGGGGTGCCCACGTTGTATGTGCGCATGTTGGCAGAACCAAGCCTGACCAAAGCACAAGCGTCGAACATGCGTTTGTTCATCGCAGGTTCAGCGCCGTTGTTGCTGGAGACGTTCAACGAATGGCACGAGCGCACAGGTCAAACCATTCTCGAGCGCTACGGCATGAGCGAAACCGTCATGCTCACCTCCAACCCCTACGCAGCCGATGCGCGCTACCCAGGCCAAACCGAACGCCGTGGTGGCACCGTGGGCTTCCCACTCCCCGGTGTGTCCTTACGTGTGCAAGACGACCAAGGCCACGCCTTGCCCGTGGGTGAAATTGGCGGCATCCAAGTCAAAGGCCCCAACGTGTTTGGCGGCTACTGGCGCATGCCGGAAAAAACCAAAGAAGAATTCACTGCTGACGGTTACTTCAAAACAGGCGATGTGGGCAAAGTGGATGAGCGTGGCTACGTGGTCATCGTGGGCCGCAGCAAAGACCTCATCATCAGCGGCGGCTACAACGTCTACCCCGCAGAGATTGAGGGCTACATCAACGACATGCCCGGAGTGGCAGAAAGCGCCTTGATTGGTGTGCCGCACCCTGACTTTGGCGAAGTAGGCGTGGCGGTGGTCATTGCCAAGCCCGGTGCCAAGGTGGATGCCGATGCAGTGGTTGCAGCGCTCAAGTCCCAACTGGCGAACTTCAAAATTCCGAAGAAGTGTTTTGTGGTCGCTGAGTTGCCGCGCAACACCATGGGCAAAGTACAAAAGAACTTGCTGCGCGAGCAGTACAAAGGCTTGTTCTAAGTTTTGCTGCCAAGGTGAGTTTGAGTGCCCACCCTCGGATGTTGACGGGGCAGTGCGGCGGCTGACGATTTCTGGTACGCCAGCATGAGGAAGCCGCCGCACTGCCCCGTCAGCATCAGCGAGAGAGGAAAAAGAAAAGCCACTCAAACGAGTGGCTTTTTAATGGAGCGAGAAAACTTAGCCAGCCAAAGCCGCCGAGTTCACCCGCTGTGTGATGTGCGCCAAAGCCTCATCCACTTGGTCAATCAAGATCAAGCACAAGTCGCCCTTTTGCAAACGCTCCATCGCACGGTCAATCGCCAAAAACTCACCGTGAATTTCATCGATGTGCGTCGTGCGTTTTGCACCGTCCAAACCTTGGCGCAAAAGCTTCAACACCTCGCCATCCACACGGCCACGTTGGCATGCGTCTTGGTACAACACCACGTCGTCAAACGCTTCACCAATCAGACGCGTTTGTTCGCGAATGTCTTCGTCACGGCGGTCACCCGCACCGCTGATCACCACACTGCGGCGTTGTGCCGGCAGGTTGGTCACGGCTTGCACCAAGGCCTTGATGGCGTCTGGGTTGTGGCCGTAGTCGGCAATGACGGTGGCGCCTTTGTAGTCGAACACGTTGAAACGGCCGGGCACCGCATTGCTGTCGCTCACAAAGGTAGCCAAGCCTTTGCAGATGGTTTGCCAAGGCACACCCACCGCCCATGCCGCACCGATGGAAGCCATGGCGTTTTCAATTTGAAAGCCAATCGCACCACTGCGTGTGACCGGAATTTCCGACAAAGGAATACGCACCGAGTGGTGGCCTTGCATGGCCACAATTTGGTCGTCTTCTACAAACAACACGCGTTTGCCTTGCGCACGGTGTGTGGCAATGACGGGGTGGTGCGAGTCCAGGCCAAAGAAGGTCACTTGGCCGGGGCAGTTGTTGGCCATGGCGGCGACGATGGGGTCGGTCGCATTCAACACGGCCGTGCCTGACGCTGCCACGTTTTGCACGATGACGCGCTTCAACACGGCAAGGTCTTCGACGGTGGAAATGTAGTTCAAGCCGAGGTGGTCGCCCATGCCGATGTTGGTGACCACGGCCACTTGGCAGCGGTCAAAGGCCAAGCCTTCACGCAACATGCCGCCACGTGCGGTTTCGAGCACCGCCGCATCCACATCGGGGTGCGCCAACACGTTGCGCCCGCTGCGTGGTCCGCTGCAGTCGCCGCTGTCGGTTTGGCGGCCATTCACGTACACACCGTCGGTGTTGGTCATGCCCACGCGCAAGCCATTGGCGCGCAGCAGGTGAGAGGTCAAACGCACGGTGGTGGTTTTGCCGTTGGTGCCCGTGACAGCAATCACAGGAATACGACCATCGCCACCATCGGGGAACATGGTGGCCATGACAGCTTCGCCCACGTCACGGCCTTTGCCGAACGAGGGGCTTAAGTGCATGCGCAAGCCAGGGGCTGCGTTGACTTCGACCACGCCGCCGCTTTGTTCTTCGAGGGGGCGCAACACAGATTCGCACACCACGTCGACGCCACAAATGTCCAGGCCCACCATTTGCGCGGCTGCAATGGCACGCAAGGCAACTTCGGGGTGCACGTCATCGGTCACGTCGGTGGCGGTGCCGCCTGTGGAGAGGTTTGCGTTGTTGCGCAGAATCACGCGTGCGCCTTTGGCGGGCACGGAGTTGGCCTCAAAGCCTTGTTCTTTCAGGCGCGCAATGGCGATGTCATCAAAGCGGATTTTGGTCAGCGAGGTGGCATGGCCTTCGCCACGGCGTGGATCGGCGTTGACGATGTCAACCAGTTCACGCACGGTGTTTTTGCCGTTGCCAATCACCAACGGCGGTTCGCGTCGGGCGGCGGCAACGAGCTTGTTGCCTACGACCAGCAAGCGGTAGTCGCTGCCAGGCAAGAAGCGTTCAACCAATACCTCTTCACGGCAAGCGCGTGCCGCAAGGTAAGCGGCTTTGACGCCTTCTTCGGTGGTGACGTTGACAGAAATGCCTTTGCCTTGGTTGCCGTCGCGTGGCTTGACCACCACGGGTAAGCCAATTTCTTGTGCCGCAGCCCAAGCATCTTCAGGGCTGATAGCTGGGCGGCCCAAAGGCACGGGCACACCCGCTGCGTGCAGCAGCTTTTTTGTGAGCTCTTTGTCTTGCGCGATGGATTCGGCAATGGCACTGGTGGAGTCAATCTCAGCCGCTTGAATGCGGCGTTGTTTGCTACCCCAGCCCAGTTGGACCAAGCTACCTTCGGTCAAGCGACGGAAGGGAATACCACGTGCGATCGCAGCGTTAACAATGGAGGCTGTGGATGGGCCCAGGCGAATGTCTTCATCCAGTTCACGCAATTGGTGAATGGCGGCGTCCACATCAAAGCTGGTGTTGTTGAGGGCCGCGAGGCACAGCTCGTGCGCCAACTTGATGGCCATGATGCCCACTTGTTCTTCCGTGTACTCCACCGCGACCTGAAACAAACCGTGGTCGGTGGTGGCTGTGGTGCGGCTGAAGGTGACAGGGCAGCCGGCTTCAATTTGCAAATGCAAAGTGGCCGCTTCCAATGCATGTGCCATGCTGAGCTTGACCTTGTGGTCGGTGGGCTGCAAGTTGCCCACGCCTGGAAACAAGTTACGCAGGCGGTTTTCAAAGTCCGGGTGTTGGCTCAGGTCGACTTCACCCGCGTCACACGTGGCCATGGCTTCCACGGCAGTGTGACGGGTCCAGAGGTTGGGGCCGCGTAGGGCGCGGATACGAGAGACTTCCATTAGCCATTCATCCTTGCAACGTCTTTGGCAACATGTTGGTTTTGTTGCCCAAAATTTTTCAAACCAGCGCGAATCAGCAGTGGCGCGATGTCCAGCGACCAAGCGGTCGCCACAGCGGCCAGCAGTGTCGAAATGTGCAAACCGTCTTTGAGCAAGCGTGCAATCAACTCGAGATCGAGATGGAACAGCTGCGTTTCTTGGTCGCCGCGCGCCAAGGTGACGTGGCCGTCTTTGCAGAACACCGCACGACCGCCCGCTTGTAAATGGGCCATCAAGGTGGCGTTGTCTTGCTGTTTGGCGTAGTACACCACTTCGCCATCGCTCAGTTCGGCCAAGGTGGTGACGGCTTCTTCGTCGGCGTTGAGTACGGCGGCGCCTTCGGGCAACACCAAGTCGATTTGTGTGCGAACCACAGTGCGCATTTGTTCTGCGGTTTGAATGTCGTGCTTTTCAATCAGCACGTCATTCGTTGCAGGCATGTTGGTCACGACACCGACCAAGCAGCGGTCGTAGGCCAAGCCTTCGTCCAAGATGTGTGCCGGCGTGGTTTCGAACACGGCGGCGTCCAGCGCACGGTTGATGAGCAAGCGCTCCGAGGCTTCAAAGCCGCGCGAATCGGTTTTGCCCAAATGCTGCTGGTCCATGTACAGGCCGTCTTTGCAAGCCAGGCCGGTGCGTTTGCCAGAGAGGTGCAGCAACCAAGCGACGAGCTGAGACAGCTCGGTGGTTTGCTGGCTACCCGAAATGCCCACCACAGGGATGCGGCCAGATTCATTGGGGCCAAACAGGTGCTCGACGATGGCCTTGCCCACAGGACGGGGTTGACCCACCGCCGGTTTGACGTGCATCAGCAAGCCAGGGCCTGCATTGACCTCGATGATGGCGCCCTTGGTTTCTTCCAAAGGGCGAGAGATGTCTTGGGTGACGATGTCGATGCCGGCAATGTCCAAGCCAATCACGCGGGCGGCGAGGGTGGCTACGGCGGCGACTTCGGGGTGGACCAAATCGGTCACATCGTTGTTGAGGTTGCCGTTGCGCTGCACCACCACGATGCGGCCTTTTTCGGGCACGCTGCTGGGCTCAAGACCTTGGCGTTGAATTTCGAGCAACGACATTTCGCCGCGTGGGGTGTGCAAGCGAATCAGGTCGAGCGGGAAGCCTTCGGCAATGCCGCGACGAGGGTCGGTGTTGATTTGGCTGTCAATCAGTTGCTCCACGGTCGATGTGCCGTCACCGGTGATGTAAGCCGTTTCGCCACGGGTGGCCGCCACCACGCGGTCGCCCACCACCAAGACGCGGTGTTCATCACCGCGCACATAGCGCTCGATCAACACTTCGCTGCCTTCTTTTTCAGCCGCCACCCAAGCTTGGCGCACGCCTGCCTCGGTGTTCACGTCGAGGGACACGCCCCAGCCGCGGTTGCCGTCCAAGGGCTTGACCACCACGGGCAAGCCGATGTCTTGCGCGGCTTCCCAGGCTTCGTCTGCCGTTTTGACAATTTGGCCTTCAGGCACAGGAATGCCGCATTGCGTCAACAAGCGCTTGGTCAAGTCTTTGTCGCTAGAGATGCTTTCTGCGATGGCGCTGGTGCGGTCGGTTTCAGCAGTCCAGATGCGGCGCTGCTTGGCACCATAGCCCAGTTGTACCAAGTTGCCTTCGGTCAGCCGAATGAAGGGGGTTTTGCGTTCGACCGCTGCATCGACGATGCAGGCTGTGCTGGGGCCTAAACAACGCAAGTCAGCGATTTTCTTCAAACGCTCGACGGTGGCTGCGATGTCAAAAGGCTTGTTGTTGGCGGCGGCCATCACGAGTTCACGAGCGGCCAAAAAGCTCTCACGGCCCAGTTCTTCGTGCTCGGTGCGGAACACCACTTTATAGATACCGCGCTTGCTGATTTCACGGGCCTTGCCAAACTCAGCGCGCGCACCGGCCAAGAGCTGCAACTCGATGGAGACGTGCTCCATGATGTGGCCCATCCATGTGCCGCCAACCAAACGGGTCAAGAAACCACCACGGTGGCCCACCCCGCAATGGTGTTCGACCAAGCCGGGCAACCAAGCGTTGATGCGGTCATTGAAACCGTCAATTTTGTTGGAGGGGTGGTCTTCCATCTCGCCCAAGTCGATGAGCGCTTCGATGATGGGGCGGTAAGTCCAGATATTGGGCCCACGCAAGTAGTTCATGCGCAGGATTTGAATGTCTTTGAAGGCCATAAATTAGCGGAAGTTTTTAGCGGAGGTTTGGTGTGGCTGAAGCAGGGGGAGAACCGAGGTCACCACAGCGACCTCCGAGGCTGCGGCGATACAATCATTTGCATACGTGCGGGGGTACAACAAAGTCTTGGCTCCTGCTTTTATTTTTATCGCCGTCCATCGATTGACATCGGTTGAAGCAGCAAAATTCCAATAATGAATTCTTCTTTATCGGCTTCCGCCAAAGTTGTTTTGCCCGAGGGCTGGCAAACTTCAGCTTTTGCACAACTGTCTACTCATGAAAACGTTCTAGCCTGGCTAGAGGTTGACTTGAATGCCCAATTGCATTTTTCGCTAGGGCTACTAATTGTGACAGACCAAAGGGTGCTTTTTGGCTCTCAACAGGCTGGTTCAAGCCCTGTTTGGGACAGTTGGACATTGGCTGCAGGCATGAAGATGAAGCACACCGACCATGCGGGTGTGGGCACCTTGAGTTTGGTCGATGCCACGCACCGCATCGCCAGCTGGCGATTCACCCTGACGCACAACGTCACAGCCATGCGCCTGCAAGAGAAGTTTGCCGAACGCCTTGAGGTGTTGACCCATGGCAAATCGCTGGCTACATCGGCTCAGGCTCGTTGCCCTCAGTGCAAATTGCAACTCGAACATGTGGGCGATGAATGCCCTGTGTGCAGCCGCGAGCAGCACGCGCCGCTGTCTACCTGGGGCTTGTTCCGCCTCTGGCGCTTTGCTCATCCTTACCGCTGGCGTTTACTGGCTGGCTTTTTGTTGACGCTGGCGTCCACCGCGGCTACCTTGGTGCCGCCTTACCTGACCATGCCGCTGATGGACGATGTGCTGATCCCGTTCCAAAACGGCAAAGACATCGACCATGATTTGGTCTATATGTATTTGGGCGGCTTGCTGGGCGCCGCTTTGCTGGCCTGGGGCTTGGGCTGGCTCAAAACCTACATCTTGGCCTTGGTGTCTGAACGCATCGGCGCTGACTTGCGCACCACAGCCTACGAACATTTGATGCGCTTGTCGCTCGAATACTTTGGCGGACGACGCACGGGCGACTTGATGAACCGCATCGGCGCTGAGACCGATCGCATTTGCGTGTTTTTGTCCCTGCATTTGCTAGATTTCGCCACCGATGTGCTGATGATTGTGATGACGGCTTCCATCCTCATCAGCATCGACCCCAAGCTGGCTGCGGCCACCTTGCTGCCGCTGCCGTTCATTGTGTGGCTGATTCACACCGTGCGTGACAAGCTGCGCACCGGTTTCGAGAAGATCGACCGCGTCTGGTCGGAGTTGACCAACGTGCTGGCCGACACCATTCCTGGCATCCGTGTGGTCAAAGCCTTTGCCCAAGAGACGCGCGAAGCCAACCGTTTTCGCGATGCCAACAAACACAACTTGGCGGTGAACGACCGCATCAACTTTGTGTGGTCTTTGTTCTCGCCCACGGTCACGCTGATGACCGAGGTGGGCTTGCTGGTGGTGTGGGGCTTTGGCATTTACTTGGTGTCTCACCACCAAATTTCGGTGGGTGTGCTGGCCGCGTTCTTGGCCTACATCGGCCGCTTCTACACACGCCTTGATTCCATGAGCCGCATCGTCTCGCACACCCAAAAAGCGGCGGCAGGTGCCAAGCGTATTTTTGAAATCTTGGACCACGTGTCTAGCGTGCCTGAGACGACTCACCCACAAAAGTTGCCCACGCCTTTGCAAGGCAACATTGAAATTCAAGATGCCGGCTTTCGCTATGGCAACCGCGCCGTGATTCGCGGCATGAATCTCAGCATCCGCCCTGGCGAGATGATTGGCTTGGTCGGTCAAAGTGGTTCCGGCAAGAGCACCTTGGTCAACCTGATTTGCCGTTTCTATGACCTGAGCGAAGGCTCCATCAAGCTCGACGGCATCGACATTCGCAACATTGCCTTGTCTGACTTTCGCAGTCATATTGGCATGGTGTTGCAAGAACCATTTTTGTTCTTTGGCACGATTGCCGACAACATTGCCTACGGCAAGCCCGATGCCACACGTGAAGAAATTGTGTCGGCAGCGCGTGCAGCCCATGCGCATGAGTTCATCTTGCGTTTGCCGCAAGGCTATGACTCGTTGGTGGGCGAACGTGGCCAAGGTCTGTCGGGTGGCGAGCGTCAGCGCATCTCGATTGCGCGCGCCTTGCTGATCAATCCACGCATCCTCATCTTGGACGAAGCCACTGCGTCGGTGGACACCGAGACCGAGCAAGAAATTCAAAAGGCCTTGGATAACCTCGTGCAAGGCCGCACCACGATTGCCATTGCCCACCGCTTGTCTACGCTCAACAAAGCCGACCGTTTGGTGGTGATGGAGCAGGGCGTGGTGGTGGAAGAGGGTGACCACGACACGCTCATGGCGCGTCAAGGCGCTTACTACCGCTTGTACGAAGCCCAAGCGAAAAATGCAGAAGATGCCGTGGCGCGTGCTTCGACGAAGGAGTCTGTATGAGTACCGCCTTGAACTTGGGCTTCACGTTGGCCTTTGACCCCTTTGGCAAATTGGTGGTGACCTTGGCCGACGGCACACAACATGTGGGTGCGGTGGTGGCGCGTGCGTTCCCGATTGCGACGCCTGACCAATGCATTTCCATTTTGAGCGCCGAAGGCAAAGAGTTGGTTTGGGTTGAAAACCTCAACGATTTGCCCGTGAATGAGCGTGACATCGTGGCGCAAGCCCTGCAAGGCCGCGAGTTCATGCCCGAGATTTTGCGTTTGGACGGGGTCAACAGTTTTTCCACGCCCAGTATTTGGCGCGTGCAAACCAACCGTGGCCCCGCGCAGCTGGTACTCAAAGGCGAGGAAGACATTCGCCGCTTGAGCGCGAGCCGACTCATCGTGGCGGATGCCCATGGCGTGCAGTTCTTGATTCGGGATTTGCCGTCACTTGACCGTCACACCCGCAAGTTGCTGGACCGCTTTTTATAAAAAGCGGCCAGGTCGTTTCAGCGGCCTTCGCAGGTGGCAAACAGGTCTTGCTCGCGCTGGTAGACGGCGGTCTTCACGGCCATCAACCCCAACACCGAATGGAACAAGTTGTCGTGCGACAAGGGCTTGTGACGTTCGGCTTGCAAGCAGCGGGTGCTGACGCGGCTGAGCTGCTCAAACCCTGGGGACAACCACGTGATCAGTGGCACGGTCGTTTGTTCGGGGGGCGCCACGCTGTAGGGCAGGCCATGCAAATACATGTTCTTTTCGCCCAGCGATTCGCCATGGTCTGATACGTAGAGCATGGCCGTGGTGCTGGTTTTTTCTTGCGTTTTCAGCCAAGCAATGACGCGGGATACAAAGTGGTCGGTGTACACAATGGTGTTGTCATAAGCGTTCACCACCTGGGCACGGTCACATTGCGAGAGTGAGGTGTCGGTGCATTCTGGGGTGAAGGTTTTGAACTCGGCGGGTGTGCGCTTGAAGTAAGCCGGGCCATGGCTGCCCATTTGGTGCATCACCACCACGGTGCCGCGTGTGCGGCGTTCGGCGGGGAGTTTGGCCAATTCAGCTTCAATGCGTGCAAGCATCACCGTGTCACGGCATTCGTCTCCCGCACAGTGATCGGGCAATTTCAGGTCTGAGGTGTTCACATAAGGCACGCGTGCGCACTGGCCTTTGCAGCCCGATTGGTTGTCCATCCACAGCACCGCGTAGCCTGCGCGTTGCAGCACATCCAGCATGTTTTCAAATTCGTTGCTGCGCTTGGCGAAATCGGTGCGCCCTAAGTGCGAGAACATGCAGGGCAGCGACTCTGCTGTGCTGGTGCCACAAGAACTGACGTGGGTGAAACTGGTGACGTTTTCTTTGGCCAGTTGTGGGTTGGTGTCGCGGGTGTAGCCATTGAGCGAAAAGCTTTGGCTGCGCGCGGTTTCGCCCAGTACAAACACCAGCAGTGGTGGACGCTGAGGCGTGTGACCGGCGCGTGAGGCAATGCGCGCATCCAAGCCCAAACTTTGCATTGGCCCCCGAGGGCGCTCAGCGGGAATGACGGTCATGTCGAGCACCGCATAGATGCTGTTGAGCGGGTTGATTTGGTAACGCATCTCGGTGTAATTGCGCATGAGCGATGAGAAGTCTTGAAACACCAGCTGCGTGGTGCCAAATGCCAGTATGAGTGCGCCCGCAAACAACCCGCCATTGCGCAGTAGTTGTTGCGTGAACGGCTGCGTTGTCATGGGTTGTCGCCACAGCCAGATGATTGGCAATATCGCTAAGCCCATCACGGTTCCTAGCAACTGCCAGCTCAGTTGATCGCGCGCTTCGCGTGTGTCAGTTTGAAGCACGTTCACCAGCATGGGGGTGTCTACGACCACGCCGTACATCAGCATGTAATGCGTGGCGAAGGCCGCCAAAAGTAAAAGCAGCGTGATGACTGGTTTCAGCGTGAAACGCCAAGCGAATAGCGACAGCAAGGTTGTCACTACACACGCAATGATCAAGGCAAAGGCCACACCAAAGCCCACGCCATGCCAGCCGGTGAGGTCGGGTAAAACCAGTAAGTTTTTCCAGAGAGCCAAGTTGCCCAGAACAGCCAACCAAAGGCTAGCGACGATCACCAAAGTGGTGGCTGGGCGCGCAGGGCGGGCAGGGGAATTCAAAAACATGGTGCGCATATCGATGGGCGTGATTCACTGGGTTCAGGTTGGCCACGTGCTGCCGTGTTCCGGCACCACAGCACGCCAGCGCAGCTCGCGCTCAATGCGCTGACGCATGGCATCTGCGGCATCCAGCTCCCCATGCACCACATAAACCTGGCTGGGGGCGTGCTTCATGTGCTTGAGCCAGCTGATGAGCTGTGTGGCGTCGGCATGGGCGGACGACGATTCAAGTTGCACCACTTCGGCATTCACGGCCACGTCTTGGGCGTGGATGCGCACGGTGCTGTTGCCCTTAGCCAAAGTGTCGCCACGTGTGCCGGGTGCTTGATAACCGGTGAGGATGACCATGTTGCGGTGGTCGGGCAGGTAATGCGCCAAGTGATGCAACACGCGCCCGCCCGTGGCCATGCCGCTGGCGGACAAGATCACCATCGGACCGTGATGTTTGGCCAGCGCCTTGGATTGCTCGGGCGTTTCCACCATCGTGGCGATGTGCGCCATTTTGTGCAGCGCATGTGTATCCAAGCGCAGTGCATCAGGGTGACGCGGCAGTAACTCGGTGGTGTGTACCGCCATGGGGCTGTCCAAAAAGATGGGCAAGCTGCGCGGTATGTCGCCACGCTCTTTGAGAAGAGCAATGGCATGGAGCAGCGCCTGCGCGCGACCCACGGCAAACACCGGCACCACAGCCACGCCACCGCGTGAGGCCACGCGCTTCAAGGCCGGCGCCAACTCAGCCAGCACATCTTCTTTGGGATGCGTGCGGTTGCCGTAGGTGGATTCAATCAACACGGTGTCGGCCTCTGGCGGCAGATCAGGCGGGTTCATGACGAGGTCGTCAGGACGTCCTAAATCGCCACTGAACAAAATGCGACGGCCCGCAACTTCGAGCAGTATGCTGGCGGCACCCAAAATGTGGCCCGCAGATGAGAACGTCGCTTTCCACCCCGGGATGGGCGAAAAGGTTTTGCCAATGACCTCCGAGTGCAGCAAATTCAGGCTGACGATGGCATCGTGCTTGCTATACAGGGGCAGGGCGGGCGTGTGCTTGGAATAGCCATGGCGGTTCAAGAATGCGGCATCTTCTTCTTGGATGTGCCCGCTGTCGGGCAGCAAGATGGCGCACAAATCGCAGGTGGCAGGCGTTGCATGCACACGGCCGCGAAAGCCTTGGCGGTGCAGCAATGGCAAATAGCCACTGTGGTCTAAATGCGCGTGCGTCAAAAGCACGGCATCTATGTCAGCGGCTGCGATGGGCAAGGGGTTCCAGTTACGCAAGCGCAGCTGCTTGTAGCCCTGAAACAAACCGCAGTCGATCAGCAGTTGCTTGCCGTCGTGCTGAACCAAATACTTGGAACCGGTGACTGTGCCGGTGCCGCCCAAAAATGTGATGTTGACGCTCATGGGCGAAGTATCCCCTCTTTAAGTGAAGACACTTCGCTTGTGAGGATTAGTTGAAAAAACGCTTGAGTTTGTCCGCCCAGCCACCCTCGGCGGGTGAATGCTTGGCGCCGCCTTTTTTCAGCGACTCGTCTAACTCTTTGAGCAGCTTGCGCTGGTGCTCGGTGAGCTTGACTGGTGTTTCCACAGAGATGTGGCAATACAAGTCACCAGGGAAGCTGGAGCGGATGCCCTTCAAGCCCTTGCCACGCAAGCGGAACTGCTTGTCGCTTTGTGTGCCTTCTGGGATGTCAATGGCCGCTTCGCCTGCCAGTGTGGGCACGCGAATTTCGCCACCCAAGGCCGCGGTGGTGATGCTGATCGGCACCGAGCAGTGCAGGTCGTCGCCATCACGCTCGAAGATGTCGTGCTTCTTGACGCGAATCTCGATGAACAAATCACCGGGAGGGCCACCGTTGGTACCAGGCTCGCCGTTGCCAGTGCTGCGAATGCGCATGCCGTCGTCAATGCCCGCTGGGATTTTGACTTCCAGTGTTTTTTGCTTCTTGATCTTGCCTTGGCCGTGACACATATTGCACGGGTCGGGAATGATCTTGCCGGAGCCGCGGCAATGCGGACAGGTTTGCTGCACGCTGAAAAAACCTTGACGCATTTGCACCTGACCGCTGCCGTGGCAGGTGGTACAGGTTTTGACCGAGGTACCGGGCTTGGCACCTGTGCCGTCACAGGTTTCGCATTCGTCCCAACCAGGAATCTTCAGTTGTGCGTCTTTGCCGTTGGCTGCTTCTTCCAGCGTGATTTCCATGGCATAGCTGAGGTCGTTGCCACGGTAAACCTGACGGCCAGCGGGGCCGCGACGTTGTTGACCAAAGATGTCGCCAAAGATATCGCCAAAGGCTTCACCAAAACCCGCACCACCAAAGCCGCCAGGACCGCCGGGGCCGCCGCGCATATTCGGGTCCACACCTGCATGGCCGTACTGGTCATAGGCCGCACGCTTTTCGGGGTCTGACAGCATCTCGTAGGCCTCTTTGACCTCTTTGAACTGCGCCTCGGCTTCCTTGGCTTTGTCGCCTTGGTTGCGGTCGGGGTGGTGCTTCATCGCGAGTTTGCGATAAGCCTTTTTGATCTCGTCGTCGCTCGCGCCTTTGGCGACGCCGAGCACTTCATAAAAATCGCGTTTGGACATGGTTGGCAGTGCCGTTTTTTGTGGGGCTTCATCAAGACTTCGCCGCGTGTTCACCTTTTCAGGCGAAACGCGGCGAGGTCAGCTCAGAGGTGAGAAAAGGGTTTAGCCCTTTTTGACTTCTTTCACTTCAGCGTCGACCACATTGTCGTCGGCTGGTTTGGCTTGGTGGCCCGCAGCGCCAGCGCTGCTTGCGCCTTCTGCGCCGCCAGCAGCAGCTTGGGCTGCTTGCATGTCAGCGTAGACTTTTTCGCCCAGCTTTTGTGAGGCAGTCATCAACGCTTCGGTCTTGGCATCGATGTCGGCTTTGGCTTCGCCTTTCAATGCTTCTTCCACTGCTTTGATGGCAGCTTCGATGGCTTCTTTTTCGCCAGCGTCGAGCTTGTCGCCGTGCTCGCCCAAGCTCTTCTTCACGCTGTGAACAGCGGCGTCTGCTTGGTTGCGCGATTGCACGATTTCGAGCTTCTTCTTGTCTTCGGCGGCGTTCAACTCGGCGTCTTTCACCATTTGTTGAATCTCGTCTTCTGACAAGCCAGAGTTGGCCTTGATCGTGATCTTGTTTTCTTTGCCCGTGGCTTTGTCCTTGGCGCCCACGTGCAAGATGCCGTTGGCGTCAATGTCAAATGACACTTCAATTTGTGGTGTACCGCGAGCCGCAGGTGCAATGCCTTCGAGGTTGAACTCGCCCAAGCTCTTGTTGCCAGACGCCATTTCGCGCTCACCTTGGTAGACCTTGATGGTCACGGCAGGTTGGTTGTCGTCAGCGGTCGAGAAGGTTTGTGCAAACTTCGTGGGGATGGTCGTGTTCTTGGCGATCATCTTGGTCATCACGCCGCCCAGGGTTTCGATGCCCAAAGACAGAGGCGTCACGTCGAGCAACAGCACGTCGGTACGGTCGCCAGACAACACTTGACCTTGAATCGCAGCGCCCACGGCCACAGCTTCGTCAGGGTTCACGTCACGACGTGGCTCTTGACCGAAGAACTCTTTGACCTTCTCTTGCACCTTAGGCATACGGCTCATACCGCCGACCAAGATCACGTCGTCGATGTCGCTCACCGACACGCCGGCATCTTTGATGGCCATGCGGCAAGGGGCGATGGTGCGCTCGACCAACTCGTCCACCAGTTGTTCCAACTTGGCGCGGTTGAGCTTGATGTTCAAGTGCTTAGGACCCGAAGCATCGGCCGTGATGTAAGGCAAGTTGATGTCGGTCGATGTGGCCGATGACAACTCGATCTTGGCTTTTTCAGCGGCTTCTTTCAGGCGTTGCAAGGCCAACACGTCTTTGGACAAATCAACGCCAGATTCTTTCTTGAACTCGGTGATGATGAAGTCGATGATGCGTTGGTCGAAGTCTTCGCCGCCTAAGAAGGTGTCGCCGTTGGTCGACAACACTTCGAATTGCTTCTCGCCATCGACGTCGGCGATCTCGATGATGGACACGTCAAACGTACCGCCACCCAAGTCGTACACCGCAATCTTGCGATCGCCTTTTTCGGTTTTGTCCAAACCGAAAGCCAAAGCCGCAGCAGTGGGTTCGTTGATGATGCGCTTGACGTCCAAACCTGCGATGCGGCCTGCATCTTTGGTGGCTTGACGTTGTGCGTCGTTGAAGTAAGCAGGCACGGTGATGACGGCCTCGGTCACTTCTTCGCCGAGGTAGTCTTCGGCGGTTTTCTTCATCTTGCGCAGAATTTCAGCGCTGATTTGAGGCGGGGCCAACTTGTTGCCGCGCACTTCCACCCATGCGTCGCCGTTGTCGGCTTTGGCAATGGTGTAAGGCATCAGGTCGATGTCTTTTTGAACTTCTTTTTCCGCAAACTTGCGACCGATCAAACGCTTGACCGCGTACAGCGTGTTGCGTGGGTTGGTCACCGCTTGGCGTTTGGCAGAGGCGCCGACCAAGATTTCGCCGTCTTCTTGATACGCAATGATCGACGGGGTGGTGCGAGCGCCTTCGGCGTTCTCGATCACTTTGGTCGTGTTGCCTTCCATGATGGCCACGCACGAGTTGGTGGTGCCCAAGTCAATACCGATGATTCTTCCCATGTTCTTACTCCAGTGATTTTTAAAAATTCAGATGGGCAGTAGTTAAGGCTAACTCTGCCAATTTCAAGTGTTTATTTAGGTGCTGCGACGGTCACCAAGGCAGGGCGCAAAACTCGCTCGGCAATCAAGTAGCCCTTTTGCAGGACGGCGACGACGGTGTTGGCATCTTGATCGGCGGGCACCACGCTGATGGCTTGGTGTTGGGCTGGATCGAACTTGGCACCCGCGGCGGGGTCAATGGCCAACACTTTGTTGCGCTCCAACGCACTTTTGAGTTGGCGCAGCGTGGCTTCAGCGCCTTCGCGGATTTGCTCAGGCGTGGCGGTTTGCACAGCCAAACCGGCTTCGAGGCTGTCGAGCACGGGCAAGAGACTGTCAGCAAAGCTTTCCAAGGCGAACTTGCGGGCTTTGGAGACTTCGTCGTCCGCACGACGACGTGCGTTTTGCACATCGGCTTGGCCGCGTACATATTGGTCTTGCAGCTCAGCAGCTTTGGCTTGCAAAGCGGCGATTTCGGCTTGGGCAGCAGCCAAGGGGTCGAGTGCAGCCGCGGGTTCAGCAGATGTGGCTTCAGGGGCGGGGGCCATGCCGGCCATGTGGGCTGCCAAATGTGCGGCCGCTGTGTCTTGATTTTCTGTAGGTTCTGACATGCTTTGTAGGGCTTGTTGGATGGATATTCAGCGAAGCTGGGGGCATCCAACCCTATTTCAAGAGGGGTTTTGTAAAAAAAGGAACGGAACAAAACAAAGCGGGGCTAAGCCCCGCTGGATGACGGCAGTCAAAGGAACTGCCGTATCGCTTGTTTATTCGAGGCCGAGCAGCTCAACGTCAAACTTCAATGTGGCGTTAGGAGGAATCACACCGCCCGCACCGCGTGCGCCGTAGCCCAGCTCTGGCGGGATGATGAGGGTGCGTTGGCCACCAATCTTCATGCCTTGCACGCCTTCGTCCCAGCCCTTGATGACCATGCCTGCGCCCAGAGGAAAGTCAAACGGGTCATTGCGGTCGCGGCTAGAGTCAAATTTGGCGCCTTGTTCGCCATCTTTGTAGAGCCAGCCGGTGTAGTGCACGCTCACGTGCTGGCCAGCGGCGGCTTGGGCACCGTCGCCCACCACGTTGTCGATGTATTGCAGGCCGGAAGGGGTCGTGTTCATGGCAAATCCTTGAGGGGGTCTAAATTCGAAACCCTAGAGTGTACCGACCCCCGTTTTCAAAAGAAAAAGCCCCGATACCGAGGCATCGAGGCTTTGGGGGCCGTGCAATCGCGAGCGATTACATCTTGCACAAAGGCGAAGGTGGCGGTGTCAAAGACGCTGGGTAAGTGTCTTCAATCACAGGGCGCAGGGCACCGTCGACCATCTTCACGCGGCCTACGTAGTTAGGCAGCATCAGCTGGTTGTCGGCAGCACGCATGGTGACTTTGCCGTAGATGGTGTTGAGTTCTGCGCCGCGCAGGGCTTTGCTCACATCTTCAGGCTTCACGCTCTTGGCCAAACGCACGCCGTCAAACATGACTTGTGCGCCGTTGTAGGCCTGGCCTTCGGCATCGGTGGGCATGCGGTTGAACTTGGCTTTCCATGCGGCCACGAATTCTTTGTTACGTGGGTTGTTCAAGTCAGCGGCGTAGCCTGAGTTGCCGGGCACACCTTCGAGGTTTTTACCGGTGGCGTTGATGATGAAGTTGGAAATCAGCGCGTGACCAATCAAGGGCGTGTTGGGGATCAGGTTGAACTCACCGGCTTGCTTGACGAACGCCATGGCATCACGGCCCACTTCAGCCACCCAAATACCGTCCACGTTGGCGGCTTTGAGTTGGGCGATGTAAGGCGAGAAGTCCTTGGTGCCCATGGGAACGTACAAGGTCAATGGCACTTTCTTGCCTTGGGCTTCCATGGCTTTCTTGAACGATTCGCCAGAGTCGCGGCCCCACACATAGTCGGCCGCAATCACCGCAAAGGTGTTGCCTTTGATTTTCTTGGCCCACTCATTGATCATGGCGATGTCCATCGCGTCAGAGTGGTTGGTGCGGAAGCTGCGAGGTTTGCAGGTGTCGCCGGTCAGCTTGTCTGACTTGCTGGCTTGGATGAAGTAAGCCGCATCCCAGCGGTCCAGGTTTTGGGCGATGGCCAAAGAGATGGACGAGGGGACCGCACCGATCAACAGGTTGTGACCATCACGTGCCATTTTTTCAGCCACGCGGCGGCCGGCGTCTGGTGTGCTTTCGTCGTCGCCTTCTTGGACTTCCACTTTGCGGCCATCGATGCCACCTTTGCTGTTGGCTTCTTCAATCGCGAATTTCACCGCGCGCATGACTTCTTCGCCTTGCTCGGCGAACACGCCAGACTTGGACGACACCAAACCGACCTTGACCGGCTCTTTGCCTTGCGCCAAGGCGCTCAACGGCAGGGCTGTCACCAGCGCTGCACTGGCCAACAGTTGATAGATTTTTTTATATTGCATGCTTGTCTCCTAGGTATGAAGGATTGCCGGAATCGGTCCGGCGGCCGTTGGGAACTGGGGGCGATGGCCTTAGACCATCACATGGCTTTCTAAATCTTTGAGGCCTTCGGGCGAGTTGCTCACCACGCCTTGCGCCACCACCGAGCCCTTGGCCATGGCCAAGTAACGGTGGGCCACGCGTGCGACGAGGCTCATGTTTTGTTCGATCAACAACAGCGCCGTGCCTTCGTCCGCCACGCGGTTGAAGATGTCGGCGAGTTGGTCCACGATCACGGGCGCCAAGCCCTCGGTGGGTTCGTCCAACAAGATCAAGCTGGGGTTGGCCATCAACGCGCGGCCCACGGCCAACATTTGTTGTTGACCACCTGATAGCGCTGTGCCCGGTGTGTGGGCGCGCTCTTGCAAGATGGGGAAGAGCTTGTAAATCTCGGGCACAGACCATGGGCCTTTGCGGCCCACCGCAGCGCCGAGCAAGAGGTTTTCTTCCACGGTGAGGTTGGCAATGATGCAGCGGCCTTGCGGCACCACCACGATGCCGTGTTGTGCGGCCATGTAGGGGCGGGGCTTGATGATTTCGTGTTTGTCTAAATGGATGTGACCGGCTTTGAGGCTGGCCAATCCCAAGATGGTGTTGACCACCGTGGTCTTGCCCACGCCGTTGCGGCCAATCAAGGCCACGCGTTCGCCTGCGTTCACATGCAAGTTCAGGCCGTGCAAGATGTGTGCAGCGCCGTAGTAGGCGTGCACGTTTTTCAGGTTCAGTAAGGCGCTCATGCTGCACTCCCCAAATAAGCTTCACGCACACGCGGGTCAGCGCGCACGGCGGCCGGCTCACCACTGGCGATGACGCGGCCCAATTCAAAAACAGTGACCACATCAGAAATGCCAAACACCACATCCATGTCGTGCTCCACCAGCAGTACCGACACGTCCCAGCGTGAGGTGAGGGCTTTTAAGTGGTGCGCCAAATCGTGGGATTCTTTGACCGACAAACCGGCCATGGGCTCGTCCAGCAGCAGCACGCTGGGGCGCCCGACCAGGGCCAAGGCCAAGTCGAGGCGGCGTTGCTCGCCGTAGCCCAAGTCTTCGGCCATCACGTGGGCCATGCGGTCGAGCTCCAGCTCTTTGAGCACAGCATCTGCATCGGCGGCTGAGTCCTGCACGCCCATCTTGTGCGAGGCCAGTTCGACTTGTTTGCGAACGGGCATGCCACCAAAAATGCTGGTGCGCTGAAAACTGCGTGACAAGCCGAGCATGCGGCGCTCGACCACGCCCATCTCGCTCACATCGGTGCCACGCAGGGTGACTTTGCCGCGCGTCAAACGGCGACGACCGGTGATGGCATCGATGACGGTGGATTTACCAGCACCGTTGGGGCCGATCAGGCCGCGAATTTGGCCTTTTTCTAAAGTGAGGGACACACCATCAACGGCTTTGACGCCGCCGTAGTGGATGGCCACATCGTCGGCCTGGAGTACATAAGGGGAGGAGTTGCTCATAGGGGTTCCGTGTCTGTGTGTCGGTCTATTTAGCGTTCTGTTTTCGGCTCTGTTTGCCGTTTAATGCGCACCGGCTTTGGCGCGTGACGCTGAGGCGGGCTTGCCGCGCCAGAGGGCTTGCAAAGCGCCCGCGATGCCCGTGGGCGAGAACACGATGACGGCGATCAAGGCGACACCAAAAATAGACATCCAGTGGGTGGCGTAGTCGCCCACCACGTCTTTGAAGATGAAATACACCACCGCGCCCAAGGCGGGGCCCCACAGGGCTTTGAAGCCACCGACCACGACCATCATCAAGGCCATGCCCGACAAGCTCCAGTGCAAGCTCTCGGGAGAGACAAAGCCGGTGTTCAAGGTGGACAGCAAGCCCGCCACGGCGGTGACCACCGCAGACAAGGCGTAGATGGCAGCGCGTGGAATGACGGTGGAGATGCCAATGAAGCGCGCACGTTCTTCGTTGTCGCGCACGGCTTCGGTGATGGCACCAAAACGTGTGTTGAGCAACAAGGTCAGCAGCAACATGACGATGACCAAGGTCGTCCAGCAAATCAAAAATAGGGTGACAGGCTTGAGGATGGCCGATTGGCTAAAGCCAAAAATCGTGGCAGGCCAATCGACTTGCATGCCGTCAGCGCCACCCGTGATGCCGCGGGCGCGCGAGACCGACAAAAAGAACATTTGGCCAATCGCCAAGGTCAACATGCCAAACGCAATGCCGGGCACACGCACGATGATCAGGCCCACCACAAAGGCGGCGATGCCTATGCCCACCAAGGTGGCCAAGATGGCCCATTCGACGGGCATGAGTTGTTGTTGCAAGGTGATGCCGATGGCGTAACCGGCCACACCAAAATACAAGGCGTGACCAAAACTCACCAAGCCGTTTTGCTTGAGCAGCACGCCAATGCCCAAGGCAAAGACGGCGTACACCACGGCTTGGGTCAGCAGTGACAGCACGGTGTTTGAACTGATCACCGCCACCAAGCCCACGCCTGCGAGCAGGGCGGCGACAGAATAAGCAATAGCGCGAAGGGGGCTCATATCCAAGGTCCTCGGGAATTAAGTGCGGCTGCCAGCAAAACCTGCGGGCTTCCAAATCAAGATGGCGACCATGAACACAAAGGGCAGCAGCACCGATGCATCAGGCAAATACACCGCGCCAATGGCCTGCACCATGCCCAGCAGCAAGGCGGCAATGAAGGCCCCTGCAAGTGAGCCCAAGCCGCCAATCACGACCACCACAAAAGAGTCAATCAACACGTCTGAACTCATGGAGGGTGACAGCGACAAGAAGGGTGCAGCCACCACACCGGCCAAACCAGCCAACGCGGTACCCAAGCCCACCACACCAGCGCTCAAGGCATCGGTGTTGACGCCTTGCATGGCGGTGGTCACGGGGTCGGTGCTGGCAGCGCGCACAAACAAACCGACTTTGGAGTAGCGCAGCCACAGGCTCAGGCCCAGTGCCACAGCCGCACCCATCACGATGACGCCAATGCGGTAGGCGGGCACGGAGGTGCCAAACAAATCGACAGAGAAGTTCAAGGCCTCGGGGGCGGCGACAGAGAGGTTGCTCTTGCCCCAGACCGACTGCACCATGTCTTCGATGACGAGCAGCAAGCCGAAGGTGACCAACACGACCGTGAGGGGTTCACGGTCTTGGAGCAGGCGAAAACCGTAGCGGTCCAGCAGCACCCCAAAGACGGCCATCAAGGCGGGGGCGACGACCAAGGCGACCCAGAAGTTGCTTTGCAAGGCCACGGTGTAGCCGAGGTAGGCGCCCAACATGTAGAGCGAGCCATGGGCAAAGTTGACCACGCGGCGCAGGCCGTAGATCAAGGCCAGGCCTGAGCACATCACGATGAGCAATGCGCCGTAGACGAGGCCGTTAAAAAGGTTGATGGTCAACATGGTGTGAAAGTCTCCTGTGTTTTTGTGTGATGCGTTGTTCAGGCGTGTTCGATATCGCCCAGCGCCAAGTCGGGCGCACCCAGCACGCTCCAGCCGCCGTCCACAGCCAAGGTGGCACCCGTGACGTAGCTGGCGGCGGGGGAGGCCAAAAAGAAAATGGTTTCGGCAATTTCGGCTGGCTCGGCCATGCGTCCCAGCGGTGTGCGCTGGACGATGGCCGCTGCATTGATGGCCCCTTTTTCGGCCAAGTCAGCCACCAAGGCGGTGGCGACATAGCCAGGTGCCACGGCATTCAGGCGAATGCCCTTGCGCGCCCACTCGGTGGCGAGTGCGCGGGTCATACCCAAAATGCCTGCTTTGGCAGCGCTGTAGGCGTTGCGTCCAGGAATGCCGCTGGTGCTGGCGATGGAGCCAATGTTGACGATGGCACCACGGTTGCCTTTGGCATCGCGGCCTTGTGTTTGCATGTGTGCCAGCGCCGCTTGCGTCATCAAAAATGCGCCGCGCAAATGCACCGACAACACGCGGTCAAACGCATCTGCTGTTTGCTGCAAAGTGGGCACGGCTTGGTCGCCAATGCCTGCGTTGTTGATCAATGCGTCGAGGCGGCCCTGTTGTGCCACCACGTGCGCCATGGCTGCCGTGACCTGGGCTTCGTCGCTGACGTTGCACAAAATGCCCATGTGGTGATGGCCTAAAGCTTGTGCGCGTTCGCGCGCCTTGTCGCCATTCATATCAAGCAATGCCACACGCCAGCCACGCACCGCAAAGAGCTGGGCAGTGGCCCAGCCAATGCCGTCGGCAGCGCCAGTGATGGCGACAACCGGGTTGGACAATGAGGTGGCGTTGTGGTGCATGTGAGTTTGGTTTAAATACGTCAATGTATTTACGTTTATTATCTTGAAGCAGTTTCGAAATGGAAGGTGTTTTTTTTACTAAATCACTATCGTTTTCCCTGAATAATCAAGTCATTTCGTGTGATTTGAATTCCAATTCAATTTCTCTTATTGAGTCAATGTGTTGATTTAAATTTGAAGGTTTCTCACTCAGAGCGATGGCCAAGCGGGCATCCCGATGGCTTTGATGAGCCGTGTCTCTTGTGCGGTGATCAGATGTCCCGATGCGGCCAAGTACGCAGGAAAGTCGGGGTGGCTGTCGCGTGCTTTGCAGCGGCGTTCATAGTCCGCCAGATCGTCGTAGGCCCACAGGTGAATGAACTGGTTTTGTGGCCCCACCAAGCTGGTGTAGAACCCCACGGGGTGCCCCAATGTTTCCAGCAAAAGTGGCATGGCCAAGCGGTTGAACACTTCCACAAATTCAGGCATCTTGCGCAAGGCAATGGTGTAGATGCGGTGGTCGATGAGGGGTTTGTTCAAGTGGCTCATGCCTTCACTCCTGCTTTGTCTGCGATGTGGTTGCCGGTGACAAAACCAAAGGTCATGTTGGGGCCGTGCGTGATGCCTGCCGCGGGGTAGTTGCCACCCATGATGCTGGCTCGGTCGTTGCCCACGGCGTACAAGCCGCCAATGGCAGAGCCATCCTCTTTGAGCACTTCGCCCACCACGCTGGTTTGAATGCCGTCAAACGTGCCCAAGTCGCCCATGATCACTTTGACCGCATAAAACGGGCCGGTTTGCACCGGTGCCACGCAGGGGTTGGGTTTGTTCTCAGGGTCAGCTAAATAACGGTTGAAGGTGGTGGTGCCACGGCCAAACGCAGGGTCATTGCCTTTGACCGCGCCGACGTTGTACTCGCGCACGGTTTGTTCCAAGCCTGCGGGGTTGATACCTGCGTTGTGGGCCAGCTCAGCCAAGGTCTTGCCTTCGATGAGGTAGCCGTTGCGCAAAAAGCGGCCAATGGGCATGGGGGCAGGTTTGACAAAGCCGATGCCGTATTTACCGAGCGTGGTTTTGTCACACACCAGCCACATGGCGGTGTCTTTTTGGCCGTCGCAGGCGCGGATCAAATCAGCGCCAACGTCGTGGTACGAATTGCTTTCGTTGGTGAAGCGTTGGCCGTTTTTCAGCACGCCGATGATGCCGGGTTTGTAGCGGTCCAGCAGGTGTGGGAACACGCCGAACTCGCCATTGGCATAAGGCACATACGACACGGGCATCCAGGCTGCTGCGTCTTTGAAGCGAATCTCCACTTTGCCGCCCACGGCTTCAGCCATGTTCAAGCCATCGCCCGTGTTGCTGGTGGGGGTGGGTGACAAATGTTCGCCGCCACGTTGCAGGTGCGGATACGCTTTGGCGATGCGTTTGACATCGTGCGGAAAGCCGCCACATGCCAGCACCACACCGTGACGTGCGGTGATGAGTCGCTCACCACCTTCGCCGCCAGCACGTACGCCGGTGGCGTGGTCGTTCTTCATCAAGATTTCTTTGACAGGGCTGCTGGTGAAGATGGGGATGTTCAGGTCGAGTGCCGACTTGGCCAAGCGCGCTGCCAGCGCGTTGCCGCTGGTGACATTGATGCCGCGTTGGTACAGCACCAATTCTTTGATGTGTGTGACCAAGCGCTTGGCCACGTAAATGAACGAGGTCAGTGACTTGGTGGCTTGAAAGAAATGTTTCAAATCGGCGTTGGATGAGTTGAACATCATGCCGATGAAGGTGATGGTTTTGAGTGGCGGCTTCAACCGTGGCATGTCTTTGCCCAAGCCGCGAATGTCAAAGGGCGCGGCCAAGATGGAGCGGCCAATGTTCACCCCGCCTGCCACTGTGGGGTGGTAGTCGGGGTACATCGTGGGTACGAATTTCATCTCGGTGTCGCGCTCGAAAAACTCCACCATCTTGGGGCCGTTGTCGATGAAGGCATCCACAGCTGCGGCATCAAAGTAGCTGCCGGTTTCTTGCATCATGTAAGTGCGCACGGCCTCGCGGGTGTCGGCAGGGTTTTGCTTGCTGCCATGCTGATTCAGTGGAATCCACAACACGCCACCCGACAGCGCCGTGGTGCCGCCGAAGACGGGTTCTTTTTCAAGCACCACCACATCCAGGCCGCGTTTTTTGGCGGTGATGGCGGCAGACAAGCCTGCTGCGCCAGAGCCCACCACGATCACATCGCATTCAAAGTTTTGAGACATTGCGTTCTCCAAAGTAAATCAGTTTTGTACGGTTTTGTTGAAGCCTGGGCGCGGCACCATGTCCATCAACATTGAGGACATGCCACCGTCCACCACCAACTCGGCGGCGTTCACATACGCCGCGCGTGGACTGGCCAAGAAGGCGGCGACATCGGCAATGTCTTGTGGTTCGCCCACACGGCGGCTGGCCGTGACGGCGGCGCGTTTGGCTTCAAAGCCAGGCTCTTCGTAAAACTTGGCGGACAGCGGGGTGCGAATCATGCCGGGGCAAACGGCGTTGCTGCGCACGCCTTGTGGACCCCATTCCACGGCCATTTGTCGTGACATCAACAGCACGCCGGCTTTGCTTGCGCTGTAGGCGCCGCTGCTGGTTTGTGGAAACATGCTGGCGATGGATGCAATGTGTACCAACGCGCCCACGCCCGCTTCGCGCATGGGTTTGGCAAACGTGCGTGCGCACAGCAAGTAGCCGGTGAGGTTGACATTGAGCACGTGGTTCCAGTCGTCCAAGCTCACCTCGTCCAAGCCGCCCGAGCGTAACAGCCCCGCGTTGTTGATGAAGGCGTAGCAAGTGCCCAGCTCGTCGGCCACGCGTTGGGCCGCGGCTTTGACTTGGGATTCTTGGGTGGTGTCGCACGCAATCGAGATGGCGGTGGCGCCTTGTGCGGTGAGCTTGGCTGCCACGGCTTGAGAGCCTTCGAGGTTGCGGTCCAACAGCGCGACTTTGGCGCCTGCGTCGGCCAGTGCTTGTGCAATGCCTGCGCCAATGCCACTTGCTGCGCCTGTGACGACGCACACACGTTCTTGCAATCCCAGCCAATGTTTTTGTTCGTTCATCGTCAGCACCTGTTGAAGTGCTGGTAGTTTGTGTGCGCGGCTTATTTTTAAATTTGACGAATCCTGCAGTCACCAGGACAATTCATGCATACCGACCTAGGAATAACCCTGATGAAAAGCGCAATCCCCAGCTACGACTTGTACGGCGACCGGCAGCAAAGCGGCTGGACTAACTCGTTTCAGTTTGAATGGATTCCCGTCCGGTCATCCCCGTACAACTACGACATTCGCCCTCACAAGCATGACGCGTTCATTCAAATTTTGTACCTCACCCAAGGTGAGGGCGATGTGTTGATCAACGACGCACGCTACAAAGTCAGCAGTCCGGCCTTAATTCTTATACCGTCCCAAAACGTGCATGGTTTTCAGTTCAGTTCGAACATCGACGGCCCTGTGGTGACGGCGGCGCAAAAGTCACTCGAGTCGATGGCTGCCGTGGTGATGCCTGAATTGGTCTCGGTGTTGCGCAAGCCTGCCGTTTTGCATTTGGATGAATCGAGTCGCCATGCGGAAGCCTTGATGCCTTTGTTTTTGGGCATTGAGCGCGAATGGCGCGTGCATGCGGTGGGGCAGGTGGCGGCGGGCATGTCGCTGCTCATGGCCTTGTTGGTGCAGGTGGCGCGTTTGAGCAATGTGTTGGAACCTGCGCCCATGGCGCATAACTCACGCAAGGCGCAGCAGATTGAAAAATTTCGGGCCTTGGTGGATGCGCATTTTCGCGAGCGTCGCCCGATTGAAGACTATGCGAGCGAGATGGGGTTGACGGCGGGGCACCTGACGCGTTTGTGCCGTGAGGTGTTGAACGTGTCGAGCCAAGATGTGGTGAATGCGCGCATCTTGCATGAGGCGCAGCGTGAGCTGGTTTACTCAACCGATGGCATCAAGCAAATTGCCAATTTGGTGGGCTTTGTGGATGAGGCGTACTTCACGCGCTTTTTTAGAAAGCACATGGGCGTGACGCCTTCGGACTTTCGCGTGCGGGCGCTTCAGTCGATGAAGACCAAACTGGCTTGAGCCTCACTCATCTTCACCGCTAGGTTCGGCCGTTTGGTCAATTTTTTCCATGTTGTCCAGCAGCTTCAGCAGGTAGTGCAGGGTGTGGGTGAGGTCGCCGGTGGAGAAGTCGGTCAGCGCAGCTTCGTAGTACGCGCGAATTTTGGGTTGCGCATCTTGTTCCCAAATCTTGCGTCCGTGCTGGGTCATGGTCACGCGTTTGGCGCGGCGGTCGCGGGTGTCGGCCAGCAGTTCGATGTGGCCGTCGCGTTCCATGCGCCCAATTTGCCCAGACAGGTTTTGGCGGCTCACCTTTAAGTAACGCGCCAAGTCGCCCACGCTCATGCCGCCTTCAGCGTCTGAGCGCGAGAGGGCGCCCAAGACGGCCCATTGCTGGGTGGTGAGGCCTTCTTTCTCAACAGCGCGCGTGCCTGTTTTGTGCAACATGTTGGCGCATTGGTAAAGGCGGAAAAACAACCTGTTTGCCAATTCCATCCGTGCGAGATCGCTGTTTTCTTTAGGGTAAACCATGGTGTTTTGCTCGAAAAAATGCTTGCGAGGGCGTTTGTGTTTGACGTAATATACGTAAACACATTGACATATATGCGGTATCTCAAACTGCATGATGTTGATGCAAAGCATAACAACCTTGCCAACCATGGAGAGCAGCATGCCCAAATTGAAAGACAAAACCGTCATCGTCACCGGAGGTGCCGGTGGCATCGGTGGCGCCACTTGCCGTCGATTCGCCGCTGAAGGCGCGAAGGTCGCGGTGTTCGACATGAACATCGAGGCGGCTCAAAAAGTGGCCGATGGCATCAAGGCTTCGGGCGGCATCGCTGCCGCTTTCAAGTGCGACATCACGGACCGCGCCGCGGTCGATGCCGCCGTGGCTGCCACCATCGCGCAACTCGGCCCCATCGATGTGTTGGTCAACAACGCCGGTTGGGATGTGTTCAAGCCCTTCGTCAAAACCGTGCCCGATGAATGGAGCAAGTTGATTGCCATCAACTTGACCGGTGCCTTGCACATGTTGCACGCCGTGTTGCCAGGCATGGTCGAGCGCAATGCCGGTCGCATTGTGAACATCGCCTCCGATGCCGCGCGTGGCGGCTCATCTGGCGAAGCGGTGTATTCCGCTTGCAAAGGTGGCTTGGTGGCTTTGTCTAAAACTTTGGCGCGCGAACACGCGCGCCACAACATCACGGTCAACGTGGTGTGTCCCGGCCCAACCGACACCGCTTTGCTGGCAGGTGTGGCCGAAGGCGCACGCGATCCCGCGAAGTTGATCGAGGCCTTCCGCAGCGCGATTCCGTTGGGTCGTTTGGGTCAGCCCGACGACTTGGCCAATGCCATTGCTTTCTTTGGCAGCGACGACGCTTCTTTCATCACTGGCCAAGTCATCAGCGTGTCTGGTGGTTTGACCATGCACGGTTAATTTCACGCCTTCCCACTTATTTGGAGACACACATGCAATTCGAAGACATCCTTTACGAAAACCGCAACGGCGTGGCCTGGATCACGATCAACCGTGCCGACAAGATGAACGCATTTCGTGGCACCACCTGCGACGAAATCATCAAAGCTCTGAACAAAGCAGGCTACGACCGCAGCGTGGGCGCCATCGTGTTGGCGGGCGCTGGCGACCGTGCGTTTTGTACCGGCGGTGATCAATCGGCCCACGACGGCAACTACGACGGCCGCGGCACCATCGGCTTGCCCATGGAAGAGCTGCACACGGCCATTCGCGATGTGCCCAAGCCCGTGATTGCCCGTGTGCAAGGTTTTGCCATCGGTGGTGGCAACGTGTTGTGCACGATTTGTGACTTGACCATTTGTTCCGACAAAGCCGTGTTTGGCCAAGTCGGCCCCAAGATGGGTTCGGTCGATCCCGGCTATGGCACCGCCTTTTTGGCGCGTGTGGTGGGTGAGAAAAAAGCCCGCGAAATTTGGTACCTCAACCGTCGCTACACCGGCGCCGAGGCGGTGGCCATGGGCTTGGCCAACGTGTGCGTGCCACACGACCAGCTCGACGCCGAAGTGCAAAAGTGGGGCGAAGAAATTTGTGAGCGCAGCCCAACAGCCTTGGCCATTGCCAAGCGCAGCTTCAACGCCGACACCGCACACCAATCTGGCATCGCTGGTTTGGGCATGTATGCCCTCAAGCTGTATTACGACACCGAGGAGTCACGCGAAGGCGTGAATGCGCTCAAAGAAAAGCGCAAGCCCGAGTTCCGTAAATACGCCAAGTAATTCGCCCGACCAAGGAGCCCCGTGATGAATCCCAATCCCTACATTGACGAAGACCTGCAAGCGTTGGCCGAAACCGTGCGTCGCTTTGCCGACGAACGTGTGAAGCCTGGATTTTTAGAGCGCGACAAAACCCGCGTGTTTGACCGTGCGCTGTTGCGTGAAATGGGCGGACTCGGATTCATTTGCCCTGAACTGCCAGAAGAGTTTGGCGGTTTGGGCATGGGCTGCTTAGCGGCTGGTGTGATTCACGAAGAAATTGCCCGCGCTGATTTGAGCTTCTCTTACTTGAACTTGTTGGCATCGTTGAACGGCCAAATTTTGTCCAAGTACGGTAATCCTGAAGTGGTCGCCCCTTGGTTGAAAAAGCTCACCCAAGGCGAAGCCATCTGCGCGATTGCGCTGACCGAACCACGCGGTGGTTCCGATGCAGCCAATTTGCGTTTGCGCATTGAGCGTGACGGTGATTTTTATGTCATCAACGGCGAAAAAACCTCAATCTCTGCCGCTGACCAAGCCGACATCACCGTGGTGTTCGGTCGCACCGGTGCGCCAGAAGACGGCGCGCATGGCGTGACCGCCTTGTTGGTGCCCATGGACACACCGGGCCTGACCACCAACCGTTTTGATTGCCATGGCCAACGCGCCATTGGCCGCGGTTCTATCTTCTTTGAAAACGTGCGCGTGCCGGTGAACCACCGTTTGGGTGACGAAAACAAAGGCTTTGTGCAAGTCATGCATGGTTTTGATTTCTCGCGCTCACTCATTGGCTTGCAGGTGTTGGCCGTGGCCCGTGTGGCGTTGGATGAAACGTGGGAATACATCACCCAACGTCAGG
This sequence comes from Limnohabitans curvus, assembly GCF_003063475.1. Classification (NCBI taxonomy): domain Bacteria; kingdom Pseudomonadati; phylum Pseudomonadota; class Betaproteobacteria; order Burkholderiales; family Comamonadaceae; genus Limnohabitans; species Limnohabitans curvus. Next base: position 300,338 of record NZ_NESP01000001.1, on the reverse strand, counting down.
CCTTTGGTCAGCCGCTGTCGGCGTTCCAAGGTGTGACCCATCCGCTCGCGCAATTCGACACCGAAGTCGAAGGCGCGCGTCTGTTGTGCTTGCAAGGGTTGTGGCTGAAAGATAAGGGTTTACCCCATACCGCAGAAGCGGGCATGGCCAAGTGGTGGGGCCCCAAGCTGGCCTACGATGTGATTCACCAGTGCTTGCTGTGCTACGGCCACGGTGGTTACGACCGTGGCTTGATGGAGCAACGCTTGCGTGATGTGTTGGGCTTCCAGATTGGCGACGGAACTGCGCAAATCATGAAGACCATCATTGCGCGCACGCGTGCAGGACGCAAGTTTGTTCCCGCCTAAAAGCTTGGTATTTAAAAAATAAAAAACCCATATCCACTGAGGAGACAACTATGGAATTCGATGCTGTTTTGATCCCATCACGTCGTGCACACAGCATTGCCAAAGGCTTTTGGCATGACCGCACCATCAACGATGACTTGGACGCTTGCGTGGCCACTTGCCCTGACAAATTGGCGCTGACGGCAGTTCAGGCCGAGAGCGGCAAAGTCACACGTTTCACCTACCGTGAGTTGTCCAACATGGCTGACCGCGTGGCTCTGGGTTTGACCAAGCTTGGCGTGGGTCAAAACGACATCGTGGCCTGCCAGTTGCCCAACTGGTGGCAGTTCACCATCACCTATTTGGCTTGTTCGCGCATCGGTGCGGTGATGAACCCGCTCATGCACATTTTCCGCGAGCGCGAGTTGTCGTTCATGCTCAAGCATGGCGAAGCCAAGGTGCTCATCATTCCGCAAACTTTCCGCGGCTTTGATTACGAGAAGATGGTCAACGAGATCAAGCCCAGCTTGCCTGACTTGAAGCACGTGGTGGTGGTCAATGGCGCAGGTGCCAACAGTTTTGAAGCCTTGCTCAGCGGCCCCGCGTGGGAAAAAGAAAGCAACGCGACAGCTGTGTTGACCCAACATCGCCCAGGTCCGGACGATGTGACCCAACTCATTTACACCTCGGGCACCACGGGTGAACCCAAGGGCGTGATGCACACCGCCAACACGGTGATGGCCAACATCATTCCTTATGCCGCACGTTTGCACCTCGATGCCAACGACGTGGTGTTGATGGCATCGCCCATGGCGCACCAAACCGGTTTCATGTATGGCTTGATGATGCCCATCATGCTCAAGTCCAGCGCGGTGTTGCTGGACGTGTGGGAGCCTTTGCGCGCCATTGATTTGATTCGCCACGAAGGCGCCACCTTCACCATGGCCTCGACCCCGTTCTTGACCGACTTGGCCAAAAACGTGGAAGAGTCTGGCAAGAAAGTGCCCACACTGCGCACCTTCTTGTGCGCCGGTGCGCCCATCCCCGGTCCCTTGGTTGAGCAAGCGCGCAGCGTCTTGGGCACCAAGATTGTGTCGGCTTGGGGCATGACCGAAAACGGCGCTGTGACGTTGATCGAACTCAACGATCCCGATGAGCGCGCCTTCACCACCGACGGTTTGCCGTTGCCCGGTGTGGAACTCAAAGTTGTGAATGACGACGGCGCGGTGTTGCCTGCGGGCGAAGCGGGTAAGTTGTATGTGCGCTCATGCTCCAACTTTGGCGGCTATTTGAAACGCGCACACCTCAACGGCACCGATGCCGAGGGCTGGTTTGATACGGGCGACTTGGCCCGCTTGGACGCGCAAGGTTATGTGCGCATCACGGGCCGCAGCAAAGACGTCATCATCCGTGGCGGCGAGAACATCCCGGTGGTGGAAATCGAATCCTTGTTGTATCGCCATCCAGCGATTGCCATGGCTGCCATCGTGGCGTACCCCGATGAGCGCTTGGGCGAACGTGCCTGTGCGGTGGTGGTTTTGAAGCCTGGCCAAAGTTTGGACTTGCCGGCTTTGGTGGATTACCTCAAGGCACAAAAAATCGCGTTGCAGTACATCCCCGAAAAACTGGAGATCCGTGACGCCATGCCTGCCACACCCTCCGGAAAAATTCAGAAATTCAAATTGCGCGAAATTCTGCGCGACGAGAAACGCTGAGCGAAAGAAGGGTGCACATGTCTCAACCCACCGTTTTGTCAGAGCGCCAAGGTCGCGTCGGGGTACTCACCCTGAACCGACCTGAACAACTCAATGCCTTGAACGACACCTTGATGGACGCTTTGGGCGCAGCTTTGCTGGCGCTGGATGCGGACGACGGCATCGGTGCCATCGTCATCACCGGCAGCGACAAAGCGTTTGCCGCAGGTGCCGACATCGCGGCGATGGCGGATTGGGGCTACATGGATGTGTTCAGCTCCGCGTTCATCACGCGCAACTGGGAAACCATTCGCCAAGTCCGCAAGCCTGTGATTGCGGCGGTGGCTGGGTTCGCCATGGGCGGTGGCTGCGAGCTGGCGTTGGCTTGCGATCTGATCGTGGCGGCAGAGTCGGCCAAGTTTGCTTTGCCTGAAGTCAAGCTGGCCATGTTGCCCGGTGCGGGTGGCACGCAGCGCTTGCCACGCGCCATTGGCAAAGCCAAGGCGATGGACATGTGTTTGTCCGCCCGCATGCTCAGTGCCGAAGAGGCTGACCGCTACGGCTTGGTGTCCCGTGTGGTGCCCAGCGACGCTTTGATGGCCGAGACCTTGAAGCTTGCCAACACCATTGCGGGCTTTTCTTTGCCTGCGCTCATCGCCATCAAAGAGTCGGTCAACCGCGCATGGGAAGGCTCGCTCACCGAAGGTGTCAAGTTTGAGCGCCACGCCTTGTACGCACGCTTTGCTAGCGCGGATGCACATGAAGGCATGCACGCCTTCTTAGAAAAACGCAAACCCACATTCCAGCACTGCTGACCCTTTCTCACCCTTTTAGGAAATCCCCTTCATGGCTCTCGACAAAGAATCTTTTGACCTCTTGCTGCCCACGCTGCAACGCTTCATTCAAGAGCGTTTGGTGCCTGCAGAAAACTACCTCGAAGAGCACGACGAGGTGCCCGCCGACATCGTCGAAGACATGAAAGAAATGGGCTTGTTTGGCCTGTCGATTCCTGAAGAGTTTGGTGGCATCGGTTTGTCCATGAGCCAAGAAGTGCAGGTCGCTTACGAAATTGGTCGAACCTCATTGGCGTTCCGTTCGGTGTTTGGCACCAATGTGGGCATTGGTTCGCAGGGCATCTTGATGGATGGCACGCCTGAGCAAAAAGCCAACATCTTGCCCAAGGTGGCCAGTGGTGAACTCATCATGTCGTTCGCCTTGACTGAGCCCGATGCAGGTTCGGACGCTGCCTCACTGAAGACCCGCGCTGATTTGGATGGCGACCACTACGTGCTCAACGGCACCAAGCGTTACATCACCAACGCACCACGTGCGGGGGCGTTCACCTTGATGGCGCGCACAGGGGGCCCGGGTGCAGGTGGCGTGTCGTCGTTCATCGTGCCGTCTGATTTGCCGGGCATCAAGCTGGGCAAGACCGACAAAAAAATGGGCCAACGCGGCACCAAAACCTGCGACGTGATTTTGGAAAACGTGCGTGTCCCTGCTGCCAACATCATTGGTGGTGTGCCTGGTCAAGGCTTTAAAACCGCGATGAAGGTGTTGGACCGTGGCCGTTTGCACATCTCTGCCGTGTCGTGCGGCATGGCACATCGCATCATCGAAGAGGCCACCGCCTATGCGCGTGACCGCAAACAGTTTGGCAAAGCGATTGGTGAGTTTCAATTGATCCAAGCCATGCTGGCTGACAGCCAGGCCGAGTTGCTGGCGGGTTGGTCCCTGGTGCAAGACGTGGCCCAACGCTTTGACGGCAAGCCTGCGCATGTGTCTGACCCCGACGTGTCCATGCGCGTGTCCTGCGCCAAGTTGTTTTGCACGGAAATGGTGGGTCGCGTAGCGGACCGCGGCGTGCAGGTTCACGGCGGTGCGGGCTACATCAACGAGTATCCTGTAGAGCGTTTTTACCGCGACGTGCGCTTGTTGCGTCTGTACGAAGGTACCACCCAAATTCAACAACTGATCATTGGCCGCGAACTCTTGCGCCAAGCCTCTTAAGTCATCTCATTTTTTTCAATTTCTAGGAGCCCTCATGTCCACTTCATCGACCAAATTTCACTGGGACGACCCCTTCATGCTCGACCTGCAATTGACCGACGACGAGCGTCAAGTCAAAGAGGCCGCAGCTGCTTATTGCCAAGAACGCTTGGCCCCGCGCGTGTTGGAAGCCTTCCGTCACGAGAAAACCGATGCTTCTATCTTTCGCGAAATGGGTGCGCTGGGCTTGTTGGGTCCCACCATTCCTGAAGCCTACGGCGGCGCAGGTATGAACTATGTTTGCTACGGCTTGGTGGCGCGCGAAGTTGAGCGCGTGGACTCTGGCTACCGCTCCATGATGAGTGTGCAATCGTCTTTGGTGATGGTGCCCATCAACGAGTTTGGCTCTGAAGCCCAAAAACAAAAGTATTTGCCCAAGCTCGCCACCGGCGAGTGGATTGGTTGCTTCGGTTTGACCGAACCCAACCATGGCTCTGACCCCGGCAGCATGATCACGCGTGCCAAAAAAGTGGCGGGTGGTTACTCGCTGTCTGGCTCAAAAATGTGGATCACCAACAGCCCGATTGCGGACGTGTTTGTGGTGTGGGCCAAAGACGATGCAGGCGCGATTCGTGGCTTCATTTTGGAAAAAGGCTGGAAGGGTTTGACCGCCCCTGCGGTACACGGCAAGGTGGGCTTGCGCGCGTCGATCACGGGCGAAATTGTGATGGACGAAGTGTTTGTGCCAGAAGAAAACGCGTTCCCTGATGTGCGCGGCCTCAAAGGCCCGTTCACGTGTTTGAACAGCGCACGTTACGGCATTGCTTGGGGCGCTTTGGGCGCGGCTGAAGACTGCTACCACCGCGCACGCCAATACGTGTTGGACCGTCAACAGTTTGGCCGCCCCTTGGCTGCCAACCAATTGGTGCAAAAGAAGTTGGCTGACATGCTGACCGAAATTTCTTTGGGTTTGCAGTCTTGCTTGCGTTTGGGTCGCATGAAAGACGAGGGCATTGCCGCGGTGGAAATTACCTCCATCCTCAAGCGCAACAGCTGTGGCAAGTCGCTCGACATCGCACGCGTGGCGCGCGACATGATGGGCGGCAACGGCATTTCTGACGAGTTCGGTGTGGCCCGCCATTTGGTGAACCTGGAAGTGGTCAACACCTACGAAGGCACGCACGATGTGCATGCTTTGATTTTGGGTCGCGCCATCACGGGCATCGCCGCCTTCAGCAACTAAGGAGTCATCATGAAAGTTTTGGTCGCTGTCAAACGCGTGGTGGACTACAACGTCAAGGTCCGCGTGAAGTCGGACAACTCGGGCGTTGACATTGCAAACGTCAAGATGAGCATGAACCCGTTTGATGAGATCGCGGTGGAAGAAGCCGTGCGCCTCAAAGAAAAGGGCGTGGTCACGGAAGTCATCGCGGTGTCTTGTGGCGTCGCGCAGTGCCAAGAAACCTTGCGCACCGCGATGGCGATTGGCGCAGACCGTGGCATCTTGGTCGAGACCGCTGAAGAGCTGCAACCCTTGGCCGTGGCCAAGCTCCTCAAAGCCTTGGTGGACAAAGAGCAACCTGGTTTGGTGATTCTGGGTAAGCAAGCGATTGACGACGATTGCAACCAAACCGGCCAAATGTTGGCGGCCTTGGCTGACATGCCGCAAGCCACCTTCGCTTCCAAGGTTGAACTGACAGCCGACAAAGCCAGCGTGACCCGCGAAGTCGACGGCGGTTTGGAAACCATTTCGATCAGCCTGCCAGCGGTCATCACGACCGATTTGCGTTTGAACGAGCCACGCTACGTGACCTTGCCCAACATCATGAAGGCCAAGAAAAAGCAACTCGATGTGTTCAAACCTGAAGACTTGGGCGTTGACGTGAGCCCCCGCATCAAGACCCTCAAAGTGGTCGAGCCTGCCAAGCGCAGCGCGGGCATCAAGGTGCCAGATGTGGCCACTTTGGTGGACAAGCTCAAGAACGTGGCAAAAGTTATTTAAGCCCGTCATCTCAACGAATACGCAGGAGAAACACACATGACATCCCTCGTGATTGCAGAACACGACAGCGCCTCGATCAAAGGCGCTACTTTGAACACCGTCACAGCCGCAGTCGCCATGGGCGCTGAGGTGCATGTGCTGGTCGCAGGACACAACGCCGGTGCCGCCGCTGCTGCAGCCGCGCAAATCGCGGGCGTGAGCAAAGTCATCCACGCCGACGGCGCCACACTGGAAGCGGGTTTGGCTGAGAACGTGGCAGCGCAAGTCTTAGCCATCGCTGGCAACTACACCCACATCCTGTTCCCCGCGACAGCGGCAGGTAAAAACGTAGCCCCTCGCGTGGCTGCCAAGTTGGACGTGGGCCAAATCAGCGACATCACAAAGGTGGACAGCCCAGACACGTTTGAGCGTCCGATTTACGCAGGCAACGCCATTGCCACCGTGCAATCCAGCGATGCTGTGAAAGTCATCACCGTGCGCACCACGGGTTTTGATGCAGCGGCTGCCACAGGTGGCGCGGCTCAAATCGAAACCACAGCAGCAACAAGCGACTCAGGCAAGAGCAGCTTTGTGGGCCGTGAAGTCACCAAGAGCGACCGTCCAGAGCTGACAGCAGCCAAGATCATCGTCTCCGGTGGTCGTGCCTTGGGCAGCTCAGAGAAGTTTGACGAAGTCATGACCCCACTGGCTGACAAGCTCGGTGCCGCGATTGGTGCTAGCCGCGCAGCGGTAGACGCAGGCTATGCGGCTAACGATTTGCAAGTGGGTCAAACCGGCAAGATCGTCGCGCCGCAGTTGTATGTGGCGTGCGGCATCAGCGGCGCGATCCAACACTTGGCGGGTATGAAGGACAGCAAGGTGATCGTGGCGATCAACAAAGACCCAGAGGCGCCGATCTTCAGCGTGGCCGACTTCGGCTTGGAGGCTGACCTGTTTGTGGCTGTGCCAGAGTTGGTCGCAGCGCTGTGAGTGCGGTGATGGATGCTGCTGCCTGCGTGCATATGGAGGCGAGGGGCGATGTGTGTGTCATCACCATCGACAACCCGCCCATCAACGCCACGTCCTTGGCGGTGCGTCAAGGTTTGATGGCGGCCATTTTTGATTTCAAAACCAATTCAGACTTTCAAGCTGCCGTCATCGTGGGGGCAGGTAGCACGTTTGTCGCAGGTGCTGACATCCGTGAGTTTGGCAAGCCCATGCAAGAGCCCATCTTGCCCGAGGTCATCCGTGCCATAGAAGATTGCGGCAAGCCCGTGGTGGCAGCCTTGCATGGTGCGGCATTGGGTGGTGGTTTTGAGTTGGCTTTGGCGTGTGATGCACGTGTGGCCGATGCCAAAACAGTGGTGGGTTTGCCCGAGGTGTCGCTGGGCATCATTCCTGGTGCAGGTGGCACACAAATGCTGCCGCGCCGCGTGGGGGTGTCACGCGCCATTCGCATGATTTGCGGCGCACAACGCATTTCAGCCAAAGAGGCCAAATCCCTCAACTTGTTGGACGAGGTGGTGGCCAGTGATGTGCTGGATGCCGCCGTGGCATTGGCCCGCCGTATGCAAGGCAAAAAGTGCCGCATTCGCGATGAAGCCGTGCCTGCAGAAGGTCCTGCACTGATTCAGCAAGCCGCAGAGGACGCGATGCGCGCAGGCAAACGTCGCCCTGCCGTCGAGGCCGCGATGGAGGCCATCAAATCGGCGGCGGTGTTGTCGATTGACGACGGCTTGGCCGATGAGCGCGCGGTGTTTTTGCAGCTGCGTTTGTCGCGTGAGGCCTACGCCTTGCGCCATGTATTTTTTGCCGAACGTGACAGTGCCAAGCTGCCTTCTGAGTTGAGTGCCACACCCATTCCGGTTGAAACCGTGTGCGTCATCGGTGCGGGCACCATGGGCACGGGCATTGCCATCAGCGTGTTGGATGCGGGCATGCAAGTCATCTTGCTTGAGCAAGATGCGGCGGCACTCCAACGTGGGCAAGACCGTGTGATTGCGCATTACCGTGACCGCGTGGCGGCACAAAAAATGAAAGCCGACGTGGCCCAAGCACGCGAAGCGTGTTTGCACAGCACGCTCGATTGGGCGGACATGGCCAAAGCCGATTTGGTGATTGAAGCCGTTTTTGAAGACTTGGCAGTCAAGCAAGAAGTGTTCAAAAAAATTGACCAATTTGCACGTGCAGGCGCAGTGCTGGCCACCAACACTTCTTACTTGGATGTGGATGCAATCGCGCAAGCCACCTCACGCCCGCAAGACGTGTTGGGGCTGCACTTTTTCAGTCCTGCCAATGTGATGAAGCTGCTAGAAGTGGTGCGCGGCAAAGACTCGCGTCCCGACGTATTGGCCACAGGCATGGCTTTGGGCAAGCGCCTGCGCAAGCTGCCGGTGCTGGCGGGCAACCACTTTGGTTTCATTGGCAACCGCATTTACAACGCGTACCGCAACCAATGTGAATTCATGTTGGAAGACGGTGCATGGCCCGAGGATGTGGATGCCTCGCTCAAACAGTTTGGCATGGCCATGGGGCCATTTGCGGTGGCAGATTTGTCAGGGCTCGACATTGCCTGGCGCATGCGTCAGGCGCAAGCCGCCAGTCGCGCGCCGGGCGTGCGCTACGTGGACATCTTGGATCGCTTGTGCGAAGCCGGTCACCTCGGGCGTAAGACCGGTGCGGGCTACTACACCTATGTGGATGGCAAGCAACAACCGACGACCGATGAGGCGGTGCGCCACATCATTGAAGATGCGTCGCAGCGTCGCGGCATCCAACGTCAGCCGTTGAACAGTGCCACGATTCAACGCCGCGCGTTGCTGACCATCGTCAACGAGGCTGCACGTTTGATGGGCGAGGGCGTGGCCAGTCGTGCCACAGACATTGACGTGGTGTTGGTGCATGGCTATGGTTTTCCGCGTTGGGAAGGCGGCCCCGTGTTTTGGGCCCGTCAACAAAACCGAGAAGCCTTGACCCAAGAAATCAAAGACCTCGCCAGCCAATGCGGCGATGGTTTTGTGTTGGCAGATTTATCTGTCTTGTTTGAAGATCAATAACGTTTACATCCTATGACACACGCTTTCATTTGCGATGCCATTCGCACACCCATTGGCCGCTACGGCGGTGCTTTGTCTTCTGTTCGCACCGATGATTTGGGGGCCATCCCCATCAAAGCGTTGATGGCGCGCAACCCCAACGTGGATTGGGCGCAAATCACCGATGTGCTGTATGGCTGCGCCAACCAAGCGGGCGAAGACAACCGCAACGTGGCCCACATGGCCAGCTTGTTGGCGGGCTTGCCCGTCGACGTGCCAGGCGCAACGATCAACCGTCTGTGCGGTTCGGGCTTGGATGCGGTGGGGACAGCCGCACGTGCCATCAAATCGGGCGAAGCGCAGTTGATGATTGCCGGTGGCGTGGAGAGCATGAGCCGTGCGCCTTTTGTCATGCCCAAAGCCGAGAGCGCCTTTAGCCGCAACAACGCGGTGTACGACACCACGATTGGCTGGCGTTTCATCAACAAGTTGATGAAAGAAAAATATGGTGTCGATTCAATGCCCGAGACGGCAGAGAACGTGGCCGTGGAGTTCAAGATCGAGCGTGAAGCCCAAGACCTGATGGCCATGAACAGCCAACTGCGTGCCGTTGCTGCACAGCAAGCGGGCCACTTGGCACGCGAAATCACACCCGTGCTGATTCCACAAAAGAAGGGTGAGCCCACGGTGGTGGACACCGATGAGCACCCCCGCGCCACCAGCTTGGAAGCCTTGGCCAAGCTCAAACCCATTGTGCGTCCCGATGGCTCAGTGACCGCAGGCAATGCCAGCGGTGTGAACGACGGGGCGTGCGCGCTGCTCTTGGCGAATGAAACCCATGCTGCCAAGAATGGTTTGACCCCCAAGGCACGCGTGGTGGGCATGGCCACGGTGGGTGTGGCGCCGCGCATCATGGGCATTGGTCCTTTGCCGGCCACGCAAAAAGTATTGGCGCAAACGGGCCTCACCATCGCCCAGATGGATGTGATTGAACTGAATGAGGCGTTTGCTGCGCAAGGCTTGGCCGTCACGCGCGCCCTGGGTTTGCGTGATGACGACCCGCGTGTCAATGCTTGGGGTGGTGCGATTGCGTTGGGGCATCCATTGGGTGCATCAGGCGCTCGCTTGGCGACCACCGCCGTGAACCGTTTGCACGCCACGGGCGGCCGTTACGCGCTGTGCACCATGTGCATTGGTGTGGGGCAGGGAATTGCACTGATTCTTGAGCGAGTTTGACGATCTAGGACAATCTGCGCATCAGTTCCCTTTTTTGGAGATGCGTTATGCCCATTCGTCGTTTGGTGTTGTCCCGTTTCGCAGCTGTTGCAGCGACTGCGTTTTGCGCCTTGGCTGCCGTGAGTGCCCATGGCCAGTCGTACCCCACAAAGCCTTTGCGCATCGTTGTGCCGTTTGGTGCAGGCGGTGTGGCTGACCTGACCGCACGTACGGTCGCACAAAAAATGTCGGAAGGTTTAGGCCAAGCGGTGGTCATTGACAACCGCCCCGGCGCCGGTGGCATTGTGGCGGCGGAGATCGTGGCCAAGTCCGAGCCTGACGGCTACACCATTTTGCTGATGTCCAACGCCAACGCGGTGAGTGCTGGTCTGTTCAAGGCTTTGCCATTTGACCCCGTGAAAGACTTCACGCCCGTTTCGCTGATGGGGACGTTTGACTTAGCTGTTGTCACCAGCGCTGATTCGCGTTTTCAATCGCTGCCCGAGTTGTTGACATGGGCCAAAGCCAACCCAGGGAAACTCAACATTGGCAGCATCAACATCGGCAGCACCCAACATTTGACGGCTGAGTTGTTTAAATCGGTGGCGGGCTTAGATGCCCAAGTGGTGCCTTTCAATGGCACCCCCGCTGTGATGAACGCGCTGCGCGGTGGACAAATTGATATCGCGGTGGAAGTGCTCAGCCCTGTGCTGCCGCAAATCAAGGGTGGGGCACTGCGTGCTTTGGCCGTGACAGGCCCAAAACGCAACACGGCTTTGCCACAAGTTCCGACAGCCAAAGAGGGCGGCGTGCCTAATTTCGTATCGACCTCGTGGAATGGTTTGGGCGTGCCAGCCAAAACACCACAAGCGGTGGTGGACCGTTTGAACAAAGAAGTGAACGCCGCGCTGCAAAACCCAGCCGTGCGTCAGAAGTTGCTGGACTTGAATGTCGAGCCGCATCCCAGCACGGTGGGGCAAGCACACGATTGGTTGCAAACTGAAATCAAGCGTTGGAGCGATGTGATTCAACGCGCAGGCATTCAAAAACAATAAGCCACAGACTCAATGCTCAACATCCTCACCATCACTGGCCCTATTTATTTGGTCATCGCGCTGGGCTTTGCGGCCACGTATCGCGGCTTGTTCAGCAAACTGGATGGCCAAGTGTTGGGGCGTTTTGTGCTGCACTTTGCGCTGCCTGCCATGCTGTTTAACACGCTGACGCAACGCGACTTTGCCGAGGTGATGAACCCAAGGTATTTGATTGCCTATGGCGTGGGGTCCGTATTTTCTTTTGCACTTGGCTTTGGTGTGTGGCGTGTGTGGCGCAAAAAATCGCTCACGCAAAGCAGCCTGGTGGCGATGGGGGTGAGTTCGGCCAACAGTGGCTACGTGGGCTATCCCATCTTGTTGCAACTCTTGGGGCCTGCTGCGGGTGTGGGTTTGGCCTTGACCGTGTTGGTTGAAAACTTGGTGACGATTCCGTTGGCGCTGGCTATGGCTGAAAGCGGTGAGACCGCCCATTTGTCATGGCGACACACCGTGCTTCAAAGCTTGAAGCGCATGGCCAAGATTCCCATGATGCAAGCGATTGTGTTGGGCTTTGCGTTCTCCATCTTGGGTTGGCACTTGCCAGAGGTGTTGTCGAAGACCGTGAACTTATTTGCCGCCTCCACTGCTGCGATTGCCCTGTTTGTGAACGGCGGCTCTTTGGTGGGTATGCGTGTGCTGGGCCTGATTCAAGAGGTGCGCTGGATTGCCATCGGTAAATTGGTGGTGCACCCTTTGGCTGTTGGGCTGATGTTGATGGTGGTGGGCCCGATGGAGCCCAGCCTCAAAATTTCTGCGGTGTTGCTGGCGGGGATGCCCATGCTGGGCATCTACCCCTTGTTGGCGCAACGTCACGGGGAAGAGGGGTTTTGTGCTGCCGCGTTGTTGGTGACCACTGTCGCGTCCTTCTTCACCGTCAGTTTGATTGTTTGGGCTATGGGCGAGTTGCCCGGCTGGCACGTCTAAGCACACACCATGCACATCAACGAGTCTGAAGTTGAAGTCACCGCAGTTCGCGCCCAAGGCGCGGGTGGGCAAAACGTCAACAAAGTCTCGAGTGCCATTCATTTGCGGTTTGATGTGATGGCGTCGTCTTTGCCAGATGATGTGAAAGAACGTTTGTTGTGCTTGCCAGACCACCGTATCACCAACGAAGGCGTGGTGGTGATCAAAGCGCAAGAACACCGCAGCCAAGACATGAACCGCATTGAAGCCTTTGCGCGTTTACTCGACTTGGTACAAAGCGTGGCCAAGCCACCCAAAAAGCGCAAGCCCACCAAGCCCACCTATGCGTCTAAGCTGCGCCGCTTAGACAGCAAAAAAAAGACCTCGGCGATCAAATCGAACCGAGGTCGGGTGCTTTAAGCGCTGCGCGTGTTTAGGCTTTGCGCAGGAAGCAAGCCTTCAACATGTAGTTGCCCACATCCATCTTGCAGTCCACTTCGTGGTCGCCGCCAACCAAGCGAATACTTTTGACCTTGGTGCCCATCTTGAGCGTGGTGGATGAGCCCTTGACCTTGAGGTCTTTGATGAGCACCACGGCATCGCCGTCTTTCAATACCGTGCCGTTGGCATCTTTCACCACCGCCTCGTCTTCGTCGTCTGCCGCAGCGGCAGCCACCATGGGCCACTCATGCGCGCAGTCGGCGCAGACATAGTTGTCGCCGTCTTGGTAGGTGTTTTCTTGGCCGCATTGGGGGCAAGCTGGAATGGTGGACATGTGGTTGTTTTCTTTCAAAGGAGAGCAGTATAAATTTACGATTTCAAGAGGCTGGTATTTAACGCACTTGCAGCTTGATGCCATCCGTTGAGGCGGCTTTGATTTCGCCCACTTCGCAAGCGCTGGCAAAGCCATGCGCGTGGAAGATGGCCAGTACCTCATCCACTGTCTCAGGGGTACATGCCACGAGCAAGCCGCCACTGGTTTGCGGATCACTCAGCAAGGCTTGGTCAACGGCGTTGCATCCAGGCGCGAGCTCAATCTCATGGCCGTAGGCAGACCAGTTGCGGCCTGATGCGCCGGTGAGCATGCCTTGCTCAGCCAGTGCGCGCACGCCGTGCAGCAGCGGCACTTTCTGCATGTGGAGTTGCACCGTGGTTTGAGAACCTCGCGCCATTTCTAAGGCATGACCCGCCAAGCCAAAGCCCGTCACATCGGTCATGGCGTGCACACCAGCCAAGGCGGACAGTGCCGCACCTGGTGTGTTGAGTTGCGTCGTGTTGGCAATCATTTGCGCATAGCCTTCGGTGCTGAGTGCGTTCTTTTTGAGCGCGGCAGACAACACGCCCACGCCCAGTGGTTTGCCCAAAATCAACCGGTCGCCCACGCGGGCATCTGCGTTGCGTTTGATGCGTTTGGGGTGAACCAAGCCCATGACGACCAAGCCGTAAATCGGCTCGACCGAGTCAATGGTGTGGCCGCCCGCGATGGGGATGCCCGCCTCGCGGCACACGCTTTGACCGCCGTCCAAAATTTTGCCAATGGTCTCGGGTGACAACACGTTGATGGGCATGCCCACCAAGGCCAAGGCCATGATGGGTGTGCCGCCCATGGCGTACACATCGCTGATGGCGTTGGTGGCGGCGATGCGACCAAAGTCAAACGGGTCATCCACGATGGGCATGAAGAAGTCGGTGGTGGCAATCAGTGCTTGCTCGTCGTTGAGCTGATAGACCGCAGCATCATCCGCGGTTTCAATGCCCACCAACAGCTGTGCAGGGATAGGCATCGCGTGGGTGCTTTTGAGAATTTCGCTCAACACGCCTGGGGCAATTTTGCAGCCACAGCCGCCGCCATGGGACAAACTGGTCAGGCGAGGCTGGGTAGGGAGGGGCGGTGTGCTTGAAGTGGTCATAAACATGCTTTTCGACGTAGACCTAGATTTTGCCAGTTACAAGGGGAAACCCACGGATCAACCCAGCGGGCCATCTTGTAGGCTGTACCGCAAACAGAAAGGGCGTGATGTATGGCGTGTTGGCGACGAGTGTGGGCTGCATTGTGTGTGTTCGGTGCAGTGGTTCCGATGGCGGCACAGGCCGTGCCTTTGCTGAAATGCCACTTTGAGGTCAATGCGTCGCGATCTGAGCACTCGTTCTCGCCAACCCATGACCCTTATGCGGTACGCAGTGTGGATTTGGAAAACCGGTTTCGTTTCAAGGCCGTGGTGCTGGGCAACGACACACAGGTGGACACCATCAACCTTTACGTGTCTTACCAAACCGAACGCCAGCCCATGGTGTTGCAGCACGTCAAGTTTGTGGCGCCTGTGGCACTCAAACAGCCAACCCCAGATGCCTTGACGGGGCGCGTCGCCTTGTATTCGCCGTTTTTAGGTAAAGAGCTGTTGTATGGCTGTGCTTTGCATGAGGTAACGCCATGAAATACCCACTTCAATTTCTTTCGGCATGGTGTTTGTCATGGTTTGTCGTGACGGTCTCTGCACAGACGTCCTCTGTGGAGCCGGTGGTGTCGGTGGTCTTTGCGGGCGACATCATGCTGGAAGGCGGTGCAGACCGCGCAATTCGGCGTGGACGCGATCCATTTGTAGGCGTGGCACATTTGTTTAAAAACGCCGACCTTCGTTTGGGCAACTTAGAGTGCGTGGTTGCCACCGTGGGTTCTGTGGAACCAGAAAAGCCCAACACGTTTCGCGTGCATCCTAGAGGGTTGACGTACCTGCGCCGTCACTTCGATGCGGTGGGTTTAGCCAACAACCATTCGGGCGACTTTGGCCCCAAAGCATTGACCCAAATGCTGGGCCTGCTCAAGCAGTCGGGCTTGGGGTACTACGGTGGCGGGCACAACTTGCAAGAAGCACACACGCCGTTGGTGATGGAACGACACGGGATTCGCATTGCATTTTTAGGCTACAACGAGTTTCAGCCACGTAATTTTGAGGCCGACCATGACCGCGCGGGCATTGCTTGGAGTGAAGACGAACAAGTGGTGCGCGATATTGCGCAAGCCCGCCATGTCTGGAAGGCGGATGTGGTGATTCCTGTCATGCATTGGGGCTGGGAGGAGTCGGTTGCCAATGCCCGACAACGTGAGTTGGCGCGTTTGATGATTGACGCCGGCGCTGACGCTGTCATTGGCGGGCATCCGCATCGCGTGCAAGACACAGAGCAGTACAAAGGCAAACCTATTTTTTACAGCTTAGGTAACTTTGTGTTTGACGGCTTTCCAGACAAGGTCAACAACATCGGTTGGGTGGTGCGCTTAGAGATAGATCGACGTGGTGTGCGAGATTGGAAAACGCATGAAGTCCGCATTGATCGTCAAGGCTTGCCGCACGCCCGCAAATAACGTTCTACCTGTTTGCGGGTAAGGATTTCATCAGGTTCGGGTATTGGTCATCCAACGTTTGAAAGCTATGCTTTTCAAACGGAATCATGGCTACACCGAGGTAAAGATGAGATCAGAAAAAGCAAAGGCAATCGACGTATCTAGCGTTCATGACAAGGTCGATGTGCAAGCCTTCGACACGCTTTATTTCATGAACCTTGGACTTCTGAAAAGAATCAACCTGATCGCCAACGGTCGCGAAAGCACCATTGACGTCATCTTCGATGGCGACTGGGTTGGGTTTGATGGCATCCCGATTGGCTGCTACAGCTGCACGGCGATTTCTTTGGGTTCAGGCAGAGCGTGGTCTATTCGTTATGACGATTTGTTGCGCGCAAGTGGTTACGAGCCTGCGTTGATTCAAGATGCTTTGACTGATTTCAGTCAGCAATTGCTAAGGCGGCGTCATTCGCCGGTTTCTGTGAAAGCACTGTCCAACGATGGCCGTGTGGCTGATTTTTTGCTGCAATGGGGGCAGTCTTTGGTGGCGCAGGGACGTGAGGCGGGGCCATTCACCATGCGTATGACGCGTGCCGACCTTGGGCTTTTGATGGGGCTGGACTTAGAAGCCATCAATCGTGCGCTGTCGAACTTGGCATTCCATGGGGCGATTGAGTTTGAGGGGGAAGACCGAAGTGACATCTGTGTGCCAAGTCTCACAGGGCTCAAAGGGTTCATTCAAAGCGACATCACATTCTCACGCGTTGTATGGCAATGACGATCGTTGAATTTCAAAGAGTGTCTGAGCGCGACATGATGTTTAAAAATCGAAGCTGGACTTACGTGTCACCCTATGCGGCCAGTCAAGGTGCAGAGCAGAGCCTCGCAGATTGATTTGTGCTGTGCCGGTTGCCTCACCTGAGGCTTTGTCGCGTGTGCGGCCTTTGGCAGATGACGTGGTTTGCCTGCATGCGCCTGCTGATTTTCATTTCATTGGCCAGTACTACCAAGAATTCAGCGAGGTGTCAGATGCGGATGTGATGGCACTGTTGTCGTGACGAAATCTGTCGAGGCATTAAAAAACGGCTGATGAGATCAGCCGCTTTGTATTTAGAACCGATATCCCAGTGAGATGCCGTAGCCTTGTGCTCGGATGCCATCCTTGTGGTAATAGTTCATATAGTCCACCTGTCCATAAATTGCTGGTGTGAACTTTGTTTGCAAACCCATGCCATAGCTGACATCTGCGCCTGTTCGTTCGCCGCCGGTGGTCGCTGTGATGTTTGAGTGCGAGAGCCCCACGCGTGCGAAAAGTTCGGTGCTGTCGGTCAATGCAACTTTGGGTTTGATGGCAATGCCGTAGTGGGTGATTTCTCCATCAAACAAAGTTTTGTTGTCTTTGGAAACCGTGGTTGTGTACATGGCTTCCACAGCCCAATTTTTATGTATTTCCTTACCAACGATCAATCGCATCGCCTGGGGGTTTGATGTTTCGCCACCATCTACTTTCAGTTCAATGGGGGTATAGGCAACTTCGCCGTAATAGCCAACATCTGAGGGGTAGATGCTGGTTTGCGCTTGGGCTGCGGTGGTGCCAAGCGTTGTCAAGATGCATGCCGCAAGAAGACGGTGGGGGGTCATAAAGAGTCCTTTCAAAAATGAAAGTGAATGATCTTTTCTTTTCCTTTTATCTTCTGTTCCATTTCACACATTGAAAGATGTGCGGTAGAGAACGTTAAAAATTTTTAAACCTTAATGCGCCTCTTAGCGTGTGTTTTGACACAAACGTACAAGCCGTTAACTTAGAAACTAGCGGATAGGCATCTTGCTTCAAGGTGCTATTTAGGTGGGGCATTAGGCGCCACGATTGATCAACATATGGAGAATTTCCCATGACTAACTTAGCCCGTTTCAACCCTTTTCGTGAATTGGCCGAACCATTCAGTGACGACTTTTTCAAAGGCTTTGCGCTTCGACCTATCTACCGTATGACGGATGATCATCCACAGATGAAGTTAGACCTGAACGAGGATGAAAAAACCTACTTCGTCAAAGCGGAAATGCCAGGTGTTCATAAAGACGAAATCAAAGTCATGATTGATGGCAATCAAGTGTCAGTGACCGCTGAGACAAAAAAACAAAAAGAAGAAAAAGAAGGTGCGAAGACGATTCGCAGTGAGCGCTATTACGGAAAGATTTTCCGCAGCTTCACTTTGGAACAAGCGATTGATCAGGCAACCGCTGTTGCCAAGTATGAAGATGGCGTGCTGGAGCTCACCTTGCCAAAGAAGCTTGGCAATCATTCAAAGCTGTTGAAGATTTCATAAGTTTGATACATCCAACCTCGACAAACCCGGACCTGTCGAGGTCGGATGCCTTGTTCGATTGACATCAAAGGAGCTTCCTATGGGCGAACGTTTAACGGTTGGCGAGATCTGCACGCGTGAAGTGACTTTTGCCGACAAAGATACAAATTTGGTCACCGCTGCACAGTTGATGCGCCGCGATCATGTGGGGGCCTTGGTGGTTGTGGACCATCTCAATGGCGAGCGCAAGGTTTCTGGCCTTCTCACGGACCGAGACATCGTGACGTGTGTGATTGCACAAGGGATTGACCCTGGTCCGTTATTTGTAGAAGACATCATGAGCGCGCCAGTGATCACCGTGCAAGAGGATGACTCGCTGATCGATTTAATGCGGACCATGCGTACCAACGGCATCCGTCGTGTCCCTGTGGTGAATGAGAAGCAAGATCTTGTCGGGCTTGTCACGCTCGACGATGTGTTGAGACTACTTGCGCAAGAGTTTGGTTTGTTGGTTGCGGCGATTGATAAAAGCACGCAGCGTGAAGTCAAACGTCGCCCCTGATGCTGTGGGAGGCTGGCTTCTCAACTGAGGCTTGAGCGATCTAGGGTCATGGCCCTGCTGATTGGGGCTAATGTCTTCAGCCATTTCTTTGCAGGCAAAGGCCAACGTGTTTGAATCGTTTGCGCCTGGGCCTGCAATGTGTTTGTGTCAAACACGCGAGGTGTACGCAAAGCCAGCACAATCGCATTGCCTGCTGGGGTGGGTTTGAATGCCCACACGGCGTCTTTGCCAAAAGCTGTTGTGATTTTTTTCAAGCTTTCGTCATAGTTGGAGGCTTGGCCAAATAAGTTCACCGCCATACAACCTTCGTGGGTGAGCAAGTTGCGGCAATCACGGTAAAAATCTTCGCTGTCGATCACTGGGCGGGCAGCATCTTGGTCATACAAATCAACTTGCAAAGCATCGATCTTTCCGCGCCATTGGTCGTCGCTTGCGATTTCGGCGGCGTCGCCCAATACCACCTGTAATTTGTCGTTGTCCTTGGGTAAGTTGAACCACTGCCTGCATGTCGTTATCACCTGTGGGTTTAATTCGATGGCGATGGTCCGCATCTTTAAATGCTGATAACAAAACTTGGTCAGTGATGCAGCGCCCAATCCCAGTTGCATGGCGTGTTTATGACTGACTTGATCTAAATCTGTGAATAACAACCAGCCCATCATGCGCTGTTGATATTCGAGGTGGATTTCAAACGGCTTGCTCACCTTCATAGAGCCCTGCACTGCGGGCGTTCCCAAATGCAAAAAGCGCATGTCGCCGTAGTCGGCAAAAGTGACCACAGGCAAATCGCCGTTTTGCCGCACCGTTTGATCTGCGTTGGCATGACTTTGATGGCTAAACGCACGCGCTTGTTTTTTTGCCATCCAAGCGCCAATCAGCATCGCCAAAATACAGCCGACTAAACCAAAAATCAGCTCAATGGGGGTCAAAACCATGTCCAATAATTCCTTCTAAAGCAAAGAAAAAGGGCCTTGCATCGCTGCAAGGCCCTTATTAATTGGCTCCTCGACCTGGGCTCGAACCAGGGACCTACGGATTAACAGAGGTCTCTGGGCGCCGCGAGAAGAACACCTGACGCGACTTTACACCATTTCTCGCCATGTTTACAAGAGGCATTAAGTGCGCTTGTCCGTTGGTATGGGATCACCCCTTTGGCCTAAGATGCACCAATACAAAATTGATTAGGTTGTGATTTTTATGACTGCTGCCGCACCTTACGCATTCAATTCGAACGAGTTGTGGACTCTTGGAATCGCAGCTTATGCGGCAATCGTTTCGACCTTCGTTCTTGGCTGGGATGCCTATAAATGGCTGGCTTCGGGAGCCAAAATTGATCTATCGGCCTCGACAGGAATGCAGGTTTATGGCGGTCTGGTGCCAGACCCCAAGACCTATGTTTCTGTTACAGCATGGAATGTCGGGGATCAACCGACGACCATCACCAATCTCGGCGGCCTTTATTTCGATTCATGGTGGCGGGCATACATAACCCGAAGAAAGTGGGCACGTGCGTTCATCATCACCGAACCATCGCAGGTTCAGCGCATACCTTACCGTTTCGAAGTTGGTGACCAATGGATCGGTATGGCCGAGCAGACAGAGGACATCACGCAGATGGCCAAGGACGGTTATTTGTTTTTCGTCCTGTACACGGCAAAAGGTGGGCGTGGCCAGCGTGTGCGCGTTAAGGTTCGCCCCAAAGAAAATGGAAGCACAGACAACGAATAGCTTACTTGGCCAGGACGTTACGCACCTGGCGTTCAGTTAGGCAAACCGCTTGGGCAATATTGCGGTTTGACATTCCAGCTTCTGCCATGCGCATCACTTCAGCGTTGCGGCGTGCGCGGTAAATCGCGCGGCATTTAGGCAAGATGATCGTTTGCCCGCCGTATGCTTTAGATAGCTTCACCGCTGCTGA
Organism: Limnohabitans curvus; assembly: GCF_003063475.1. Taxonomy (NCBI): domain Bacteria; kingdom Pseudomonadati; phylum Pseudomonadota; class Betaproteobacteria; order Burkholderiales; family Comamonadaceae; genus Limnohabitans; species Limnohabitans curvus. Next base: position 279,975 of record NZ_NESP01000001.1, on the reverse strand, counting down.
TAGCCCCACAAGGCTGACTAGGCACTGGCCATGGCGTGGGTGGATGGGGAAGTAAACCACACCAGTGCCATCGGTACCGTGTGCGTGTTCGACCAACATCATTGCCAGATCAAGGCCAATCAATGACGCTATTTTGGTTACCTGGGCGGGCAGCTTGTCATTCATGCGGCCACCCGATACGCACCGTTTTTAATCATGGCGCCAGCAGCGCGCGTAGCGGACTTTTTCGCCTGATAAGTTCGTGCCTTCACCGATTCATCGGCCACGGTGCGCGCAGCTTGCTTTAAAGCCACAGACAGATTTATAAATTCTTGGCCCAGCACACCCAGGTCGTGCGCCATCGTCATCGTTGCCATGCTGTCGGCAGCTTTCAGGCCGGGGAATGTGTGGCGTGCTTGTGTTGCGCGTTGCGTCAGGTTGCACAGTTCTGTGCGTAGTTGGCAAAGTGTTTCGTGTTCGTCCATTTTGTTACTCAAAAAAAAGGTGGCCCTTCAACTTTTTAGGGCATCCGGGCCACCCGTTTAAGCCCCCCGGGGGAAGGGCGAGGAAAGGCTGATTACTTCCGCCATCAGCCAAGGCGGTCACCGAGGAAAACTATTTGTCTGTGTCCTGCTAATAATTTGTGACCCAATTTTTTCGATTAATAGGTTTGTTCGGTTGTGTCGCTAGGCGCACGCGCGCTTCAAGGTAAGACACGCCACGTTTGACTTGGGCATCAGTCAGCCATGGCCAGCGCGCACGAATGCGTTTATCGGCTTCGGCGCGGCTGAAAATGAACATTCCCCGAATGGGGCCACCCATGGAAATTGCAAGGCGTGGCCCTGTTTCGGGGTCGCCTTCACGTTCAACGATGTGGGCCGCTTCAATGACGGCCGACACTTCATCGGGTAGAGCGGATTTGCCGCGAGTGATCGAACGAACCAGCTTTAAAAACATGGTCAGACCGTCCAGAAAACTGAAGGGTTGGGCAGCAAGGGGATCATGTTGGCGTGGGCTGTCAGCACCAGATCGCCTTTTGTGTTGCGGCGTTCGACGATCAGATCGATCGATTCGTGAATGGCAACACCAGCGCGGCCAAAGCTGCCAATCACTGTGCCTGCGGTGTCGGCAGTTGTGTCGGCAACGATGCCACCAGCCACAGCGAATGCACCATCGCCACGCCACCCAGCGCCAGCACCTTCAGTGCCCACCAAGCCGCGCAGTTCATCAATGCGCAAGCCTTTTGCAGCAACAGCGCCAGCCGTGAACGTGGCGGGGTTTGTTGCTTCAATCGCTGCCAGCAAAACGGCATCAGAAGCGCGGGCGAGACCCAGGACGAATGCCACCAGGACTTCATCGACGATTTGGTCGTGACCAATAAGGCGCTGCAATGAACGGGGAATTTCAAAGCGAACACTTTTCTGAATACTGGTTGACCAATCAATGGTGGCGCGACTAATTGGAAGATCAGACGCCTGCACATCGCTGTCGTCGTCTGTCGTTGTGAATGGAGCACCTTCGATCGTGCTGAAGAATTTGGCAATGCGTTCAAATGCCACGCCAGGATCACGAAGTCCGATTGCGCGGGCTTTGCTTGGGTCGGGGCGCGTGATGATCACAGAACCAGCTGCAGCGCAGCGGGAATTTTGAAGAATGCCTGCGTTCAGGGTTGCACGTTCGCCACCAGCTGTCGCGATCGGGGCACCGTACAAATTACCGTCAGCGCCAAGCATTCCCGGTAAGTAGCTGGTGGCCAGATTCAATGTGCCAGTGCTTGCGGGTTCTTTTGAAAAGTACGCAGTTGGTTCTGCGTAGCCAGGTGGCGTGTGCGAAACGAAGGCGGTTTGGTTTTGCGCATCAGCGAGTAAGGCGCGGATTTTGGTGCGTGCATCGGACATGTGTAGATTTCCTGAAAGTGATTTCGTGTCTAAGTCCGCAGTGTTGGTTGCCTAGCGAATCATTTCCTCTTGTGGGTTTTCCTGCTTGTCGGTTTTGCGGGGCAAAGCGCTTTTGAAAACATCCAAACGGTGCGCGATCGCGGCTACTTGGTCGGCTAAGTCTTGTCGATCGGCGGTGATCATCTGTCCAAGCGCTGCGCGCAAGTGCTGGCCAGCCGATTCAATGGACATGCGTGCAGCACACAGGGCAGCAGGGCGGCTTTGTTCATCGGCTAGTGGGCGAAGGTATTGCTGCGCGCGTTTTAGTGCGTTTTCCAAGGGGCTGTTTTCATGCTGCATTTGTTTCCTCGTCTTCAAATTCATCATCAATGCCAGATTCCAAGCGGGTAGAAAATTCATCTTCTGAGCATTGCGCCGCATCGGTCAGCGCGTGGTCTATTTCTCCGCCCATGATTTGCTTGAATCGGCGTTCGTCGGTTTCTCCGATCAGCTGGGGCGCGATTCGGCTGGGCAGCTGCCGCATTCGTTCGCGGGTCATCGCTGCAAATATGCTCATGGCCGCACGCATATGGGCCACTGGTGCAAGGCGGCGCAACTTTTCACGCAGTTCAGCTTCGATCAATGTGGTTTCAGCTTGCAGCTTTCGGCGGCGAAGTTCTTCCATGTCAGCGGTGACTGCATTGCCCTGTTGTTGGTCAATCTTCCAGCGCACGAACCAGTCCACCACGGCGGCGCTGTCGAACTTCCAGCCTTGCCCGCGTCCTGTTGATCGCTCTGCCACTGGACAGCCCAGCGTCACCCAGCGATCAATAGTGTTTTGTGATTTACCAAGTGCCGCGCACAGTTCGGTTTTGTTCATCATCGTCATGGTCGGCACCCAAGATATTCATATTCAATGCAGTTTTGGCGGGTCACGCAGATATGGAATGACGCGGCTGCCTGGCACCCGCAGTGCCCCCATGCGGGGAAGAACCTAAACACGGGAGGGGTGGGGGTAGGCCGCTTGCCTGGTCGCTGTGATGTGTGTGTCTGCATCGCTCTGCATTCACGCATCGCGCGCATTCACTGACGCCATGCAGTACTGCGCCACGCGTGCGCTGCCGCCGTTCCTTGTTCCCACGTCGATCAGTTCGGCATCGATCGCCATGCCTTGCTTACGCAGTGCGTGAATGGCACTTGCCAGACTCCAAAGTCCGAATCGGTTCAGCGCGTCCAATGGCGTCAGTCGTTCGCCACGCTCAAGCGCAGCACGCACTTGTTCGATTCCTGTTTCAGTAGAACGATTTGCTTTCATGTAGTCAGTCACAGCAACCCCCCTGGCCCGTATGAACGAGAACCGAAGTCGTCAGCAGCTGGGCGGCGCACTTGGATGGCTTTGTCTTTCAACCATTCAGCCCTGAAGCCTTGCCACCCACGCAAGCAGCATTCACGTAGTGCTTGTTCTAGGGTGATTCCTGCTTTCGTTGCTTCACCTTTAATGCCGTCTAGTGCTGTGTCAGTCAGCGGGGCGCGTTTTGCTTTTCTGATAGCCAGAAAATCAGCCCATATTTCAATGGGTACTTCATCAGGTCGAACAGCATCAACGCGCTTTCGCGTTTTATCTTCTGAACGAAGTGAAGAAGATATATCTGGTGCTTGGTGTTTGGTGTCTGGTGTATGGGTAGCCGTGTTGTCACGCGTGACAGGTTCCGTGACATGCGCGTGATCAGCATCATCGCTTGCACTTCTTAGCAGGGCGTGCAGTTGTTCCGTTGTGGCGTCCCAGGGCGCAGTGATGCCGTGTTCACGCAGTTCGCTAAACATTTCCCGGCGGCGTTCACGCGCACGATTTTGACGCTCTCGGTCATTCTCTTTGCGTGCTTCAACGCGCGGTTGCTTTGCCTGGTAGCGGTCGATTTCTGCATCGCATCGGTTATGGCGCCAGCCGTCTTTGTCTTTATAAAAAAACTCAGCCAGCACAGCCTGAACCGCATCGCGTTCCGGTTTGGTGTTTGCTCTCGCAAGGCGACAAACGTCCTTCAACTCACCAGGAAGCGGTTTTTCTCGAATGTAATACGCATCAATTAGGCGGCGATATGCCCCATCTTCAGCCATGGACAGGTGCGAAGTGTTTTTCGCATAGTCGCCCAGGTGATGTTCGTAGTAATTCACAGCATGCCCACCTGGCCCGAAGGCTGGTGCTGATCTGTGGCTTCCTTTTGATCTTGCATGGGGGCAACAAAGGCGCGTAGTGCGGCCACAGTTGGCTGGTAGTGCAGTTGGCCGTGACGTTCGGCAAAGAACACCACTGGGCCATCAGTTGCTTCACTTCTATGCAGGACACACCCGCGAATTGCAGCGTGTGCCCGCAAGGTCTGAAACTCTTTTTCAGTGATTGAATTGATCATCAGGCCCCCGTTCAGTGGGGCAGATATGTCAGAGCCTTTTCGCGCAGCGTGCGAATTACGGCATCGTCGAATTCAGGACGCACTAAGTGCCATTGCCCTCGAATCTTCAACAGCGCACCGGCTTGGATCAGACTGTCGCGGTTTTCTCGAATGAACCAGCGCAGAGATTCAAGGCCAGGGAATAGGCGCTTGCCATCAGTTGATTTGTGAAACTCTCGCCAGTTCTCGACTGCCGAAAGTGAGTTTTGTATTTGCATTCGCGTAATCTCCAAAGTTTTCCTTGTGTAGCCATGACTGTGGCGACATTTGGAGTTTCGGGATATGCGCTAAGTGTGAGTAGGGCAAGAAGTCGGCATATTTCTGCCACTTCCTGCCAGCCCTTATTCGGTAAAGGTTTTCAAGAATTCACGAATGTCGTGATCTGGGTCTGCATGGATATTGGCAGCCAAAAAAACAGCGGCGGTGATTTCTTGGAAGGCAGTGCTGTTGCGCGAAATCAGCACGCCAGCATCACGCGCAGCATTTGCCACATGAAACATCAAAGAGAAGCGTGAAACCTTATCGGGACTTCGTGGGCGGCTTTTTTTTGGTTTCAGATCGGCAGCGTTTTGTTCAGCAATAAGCACCAAGGCATCACCAGGTTCACCAGCGCCTGGGCCTAGTGCTTCGGTCAGCTGGTGCAATGGTTTGACCAGGCCTTCATCTGCTGCGTTTGATTTGAAAAATTCCCATGCATCGCCACCATCAGCGATGATTCGCACGATCGTTTGCAGCGCTTTGTGCAAGTCGTCGGCATCCTTTTTAACTTCGCTTGGAAGTTGCTTTGCCGCGCGTGCCATTGGCAGCATTTCGGCATAGTGTGTGATTGCCGCTTCAATCTGTCGCACGGCTTTGTCGCTGCCGTTTAGTAGGGCATGAAGCCTTAACCGTTCTCGTTCTTCTAGTTGCATCGTGCGCTCCCTTGCGCCCCTATTTGGGTGCCGCGCCAGCCCGGTAGGGTTCCGGGTTTTCGGGGATCAGCCTAGGCGCGACAAACTCTTTTAAGCCACTAACTTTGTGGGCTGGCTTGGTACAACATCAGCCCGCACCAAGGTGGCCGCGATACGTTCGCGTGCCACCAGCATCAGGCGGTTGATCCGGTCAATCACTTCAGCCCCTTGGTGTTCGCCCGTTGAAAAATCATACGCGGCTTGTTCAGCTGCACCCACCAGCGCGGCCAGGGTGTGCAGTTCGTCGATCACGTCAGTCAGGGCGGCTTCGTGGGCGTTGGTTTGGTTGGCTTGTTTGTTCATGGTTTTAATCTCCAAAGGTTTCAGGGTTAGGCGGCTGCTGCAAATACACGGGACAACATGGCGGCACGGCTATCGACGCAAAGGTGCGCGTATCGCTTCGTCATTTCTAGGGACTTGTGGCCCAAGCTGTCGGCAATGGCTAGCAGCGGGGCGCCTTGCTTGGCAAGCCAGCTGGCGTGCGTGTGGCGCAGGGTGTGAAAACACGCGCCTTCGATACCTGCATTGGCCATGGCGTTGTGATATGCCTTTTCGAAGTTCATGGGCTTGAATGGGTTGCGTCCGCAGAAAATCAATTCATCGGCAGCGGATGCACCGCGCAGGCTTTTGAGTTCTTTGGCCACATCGTCTTGCAGCACCAGCACGAAGGGTTCGCCGTTCTTGGTGCGCTCTGCGAAGGCACGTAGCCCCTCGATGTCCACATCAGCCCAGCGCAAGCCCATCAAGGTGCCGCGGCGTGCGCCAGTGGTCACGGCCAGTTTGATCAGCACGTGCAGCTTTTTCCAGTAGGACGCCTTGGACGCTTTGAGAAGTCGCAAATATTCGGCTTCGTTCAGGTAGCGCGTGCGCACGTTGTCTTCGGGCAGGCGTTCGGTGTCGGTCACCGGGTTCATCCAGCCTTTGGGCATCAGGCGGCGTTTGCGTCCCCAGGTCAGCAGCGCCTGGATGGTGGTGCGGTAGCGGTTGACGCTTGCGGGCTTCAGTGGCTTGTGAGTTTCGACCAGTGTGATGGCCTCACGGGAAGCGCCGCCACGATTGTGGACACGGCCACGCCTTTGCAGGGCGTCTAAAACGTCTTGGATGTCGTCGCCATCGATTTCGTGCGCAGCCTTGGTTCCAAGGTGCGTAACGAAGTAGGCCAAGCGGGTGGCCTGTTGGCGGTCACCCCCTTGGTAACAGGCCATGTATGTGTCGGCCAGTTCTTTGAGGGTGAAAATTTGTCCCCTAGTCAGGGGGACGATCACTGCACTTTTTTCGTCAGATATGTGTCGCATTTTTAGCTCCGGTCAAGTTTGAATACCAAAAACATTGGTGTTCTTCTTGCCGCCACTAATCATGGGCCACACAAGGAAATCTGAATCCAGAAACATGAACCGGATCAACAACTTACGTTATTGACCCGGTGCGTTTTTGGCTCCTCGACCTGGGCTCGAACCAGGGACCTACGGATTAACAGTCCGGCGCTCTACCAACTGAGCTATCGAGGAATACAAAAATTATAGCGCATTTTTTTCGCGTTTTTCAGAGGTGAAACTGAATTGTTGCGCGAATTGTGCGAGGTGCTCCTGGATAGAGAAAGTACTGCCCATATTGTTTGGGCGATTCCCGCCAATAGTGTTTGTTGGCCAAATTGTTGATGGCCAATGTCCAGGTGGATGCGACATGGTTGACTTTGGTGTCGTAGTGTGTGGTGGCGTCCACCGTGGTCCATGCGGGCAGCATGATGTCACCGTATTCGGTGACGTTGCGTTCGCCCTCGTGTGAAAGGCGAAGGCCAGAGCGCAATCCCACCATGCTGGCCGAGCGGTATTCAGCCATGCCGCGCAAGATGTACTTGGGCACGTTGATCGGGCGTTGGCCGTTCAGGTCTGTTTGGACGGTGGCATTTTCACGTTTGGCATCTAGCCATGTGGCGCTGCCCCCCATAGACCAGCGTGACAAATGACGCTGGGCGTTGAGTTCGATACCTTGGTGATGGGCTTGACCATCAATTTGCTGCGTGCAGCTGCCAGCGTTTGTGTTGCACACACCAGAATCTGAAATGGCGGGGCGTGTGATGTCAAACCAAGTGATTTGCCAGCTGTCGCGCGTGCCTTGACTTTTGATACCAACTTCGCGTTGGGTGCTGCGCAGCGCTGGCAAGGGTTGACCTGCGTTGGTGTAGTTGGGGGTGTTGGGCGTTGCACGTGCTTCTAGGCCCTGACCGTAGCTGGCATAGACCAAGTGATGCGGGGTCAGTTGATGGCTCAAAGCTAACCAAGGCGTGCTTACACCCCGTATGTCTTGCACAGCAGCACTGCCGTCGGTTTGTATGCTTTGGCGGCTCAGTTGGGTGTGACGCAGGCCAAACCAAGCTTGTGTGCGATCAGTTAATCGCACGCGGTCATTGACGGCCACTTCGGTGCTGTAGTCAGTGCTGCTGGTTTGTCGATACGTGTTGTCGTCGGGGGTTGGGGTTAAGCCCCCATTGATGTTGGTCATGCCCACGAGGTTGTCGCTGTACGAGTAGGGCATTTGGTTCATTTGGCGCTGTCGCATAAGGCTGAGCTGAACGCTGTGTTCCAGTCCACCCAATTGAACTTGACCGCGGAGTTCCGTTTGAATCGCGTCGCTCTTGCGTCGCTCGTTCTCGCTGGTGTAATCCCGAATTTCAAAATTACCCATCGGCGAAAGACAAAAGCTATCGCTGATGGCGCTGCTGCAACCGGATGCATAGGTCAGTCGGTCATCGGCACGCAAACGTTGCAAACCGTATTGCGTCTGCCACGTCCAGCCGTTGTTTAACTGATGTTTCAGACGCACCGTGCCTGTCAGACCATCGAACACGCCAGGTTGCGAGTTGGGCTGACGCGTGATGTTGCGTGTGCCATCCACGGTTGGCGGCAGTACCCTTTGAGTTGATCCGGATGACAGCAAGCTGTAAAAGTTCACCCCAATTTGCGTGTGGTGGCTTTGCTCAAACTCCCACTCCAAGCGGTTGCTGTTGTTGATGCGCCAGTCCATGGCCAAGGCCACCAAATTACGGTAACCCTTGGTGTCACGAATATAAGGATCAAGGTCTTCGTGAGCCACGTTGAACCTGTAGCCGAAATCAGCGTCTTGACCAAAGCGTCCGCCCAAATCTGCGGCTACCAAACGGTTGTTTCCAGGGCCGTAACTGAGCGTGACATCACGAATGTTTTTTTCTGCGCTGGTGGGTGCGCGTTTGACCAAGTAATTGACCAACCCGCCTGGCGAGCTGGTGCCAGACTGAATGCCGCTCGTGCCTTTGAGCAACTCAATGCGCTCTTTGTTGTCCATCGGAATGATGGTTTCGGCGGAGATGGGCAAACCTTCGCGGCGGTAGTTGTAGCGGTTATCAAGCGCAAAGCCACGCACGCTGAGCTTGTCCCAATAGGCGGGGAGGTTGTAGCTGTCGCTCACTGAGGCGTCTAAACGCAAAGCGTCGGTGACGCGCTGCGCACCAATGTCGCGCAAGGTGGCTTGGTTGATAGTGCTGACACTGATGGGCAGCTCTTGCAAGGGCGCACCATCAAAGCCGGATACCCGAATGGGAGGCTCGGCAGTGATGGTGATTTCCGTCGGATTTTGTTGCGCCCAGACTGAGGAAGTCGCCGTCATACAAAGTGCAACAGCACTTTGTATGCGAGAAACTCCCAAAAATCTAGACTTCCGACTCATGCCTTTGACTTTACTTGATGTTTAAAGACGGAATTGAACGCTGGCCCTTAAAGTGCGGGGGGCGCCTGGGTAGAGGTAGTAGTGGTCGTACTGTTTGGGGGATTCTCGCCAGTAGTGTTTGTTCGCCAGGTTGTCGATCGCCAATGTCCAGGTGGAGGCCACGTTGTTGACTTTTGTGTCGTAATGGGCAGATGCGTCGAGCGTGGTCCAAGCGGGGAGCTGAATATCGCCATTGCTTTGTTCCGTGACGCCACGTTTGCCTTCGTGGGACAAGCGCACCCCTGTGCGTAAACCAGGCACGCCGCTGTAGCGGTACTCCGCCATGCCACGCAAGATGTAGGCGGGGACGTTCAGAGGACGTTGGCCATTCACGGAGGTGTCAATCACTGCGTTTTGTCGTTTGGCATCTATCCATGTGAAGCCACTGCCGAGCTTCCAGTTTTGCACTGACGTGGTGCCACTGAGTTCGAGGCCACGATGGCGAGCTTCTCCATCCATTTGACGGTTGACTAAGCTACTGCTTGTCGGCGCATCGCCCGCAGTTGGGCGGGTGATGTCAAACCAAGTGACTTGCCAGTTGCTGGCAGTCGTTTGTCCTTTGACGCCCACTTCATGTTGGTAGCTACGCAGCACGGGAAGCGCTTGACCTGCGTTGGCGTAAGTGCCGGTTTTGTTGGGGGTGACTTCGGTTTCTATGCCCTGGCCGTAGCTGGCGTATACCGTGACGCTTTGGTCGAGAGCATGGCTAAAAGCCACCCACGGCGTTGTCACGTTGCGTGCGTCTTGAATAGGGCGACTGCCATCGGTTCTCACGCTTTGTCGGTTCATTTGGATCTGGCGCAAGCCAAGCCAAGCGGAGGTTTGTTGCGTGAGGTGTACGCGGTCTTTGAGGGCGAATTCGTTGGTGTAGTCGCTACGGTCGGTGTTCAAGTCTCCTGGCGTAGCCGCTGCAGTGCTGGTGCTCGTACCGTCGATATTGCCAGTACCCGCGGAGTTGTAAGCCTGCATCGGGGCTAGTCGGTTCAGTTGGCGATAGCGCATCACGGTGAATGTGAGGTCATGCTGAAGTCCTCCCATTAAGGCGTGTCCGCTTAGCTCAGTTTGTAGAGCTTCTGTGGTGCGACGTTCGTTTTCGCTGCGGTAGTCATAAAGGTCAAAGCCGCCATTGCTGCAGTAACGGTCATAAACGTTTTCAGTGCTGCATCCAAACGCAAATGACAAACGGTCATCCATCTTTAAACGTTGTATTGCGTATTGCGTCGTCCACAACCAGCCATTGTCTAAATTGTGTTTGAAGCGCACGCTGCCAGTGAGCGCATCAAATACGCCAGGCTGTGACCAAGGCTGGTAGGTGAAGTTCTTTTTGCCATCCACGGTGGGCGGGAGTTGACCACCAAGCAGGCTGTAGCCATTGACTCCGATTTGTTCACGGTGACTTTGTTCAAACTCCCATTCCAATTTGCTGTTGGCGTTGAGTCGCCAGTCTATAGCCAAGGCGACCAAATCGCGATGGCCGTTCGCATGTTTGATGTACGGGTCTAGGTCTTCATGGGCCACGTTGAAGCGGTAGCCAAAGTCAGCGTTTTCGCCGAAGCGTCCCCCTAAATCAGCAGCCACCAAGCGGTTGTTACCCTGCCCGTAGCTGAGGGTGATGTTGCGAATTTGTTGGTCAGCGTTGCTTGGCGCACGCTTGACCACGTAGTTCACCAAACCACCGGGTGCGCTGGTGCCAGCCTGCATGCCGCTGGTACCTTTGAGCAACTCGATGCGCTCTTTGTTGTCCATGGGAATCATGGTTTCCGCGCTGATGGGCAAGCCTTCGCGTTGGTAGTTGTAGCGGTTGTTGAGCGTGAAACCGCGCACGCTCAACATGTCCCAATAAGCGGGAGAGTTGTAGCTGTCGGTGACCGATGCGTCCAGGCGCAGGGCGTCAGAGACGCGTTGCGCGCCAATGTCTTTCAGCGTGGCACTGTCAATGGTGGTGGTGTTGAACGGGAGTTCGTGTGCGGGCACATCACCAAAGCCAGACACGCGTGCGGGCAGTTTGTCGGTGATGGTGATTTCGGTCGGGTTTTGTTGCGCCCAAGCGGACGCGCAAGATGCAATGCACAGTGCAACGGCCGCGTGAACGCGCGTTGCTTTCAAGAATGGCGAATGGTTTGCCATGACGTTTCCTTAAACGTATGACAGGTCGGCTGATTTCTAAACGAGTGTGTGCTCTTGTGAGTGAAGAGCCTCGTTGTAAGACCAAGCTTCCCTGCGCGAGGATTACCTCAATCAGGTTCAAAGGGACTTTCTCAGTCGAAGTCGGTGACGGCTTCAACACCCCTAGCGGATGCGTTATTGCTAACGCGATGTAGATTTTAAGCGATGCCTAGAAGGCGATGCAATTCGGTCGACGTTGTCGTGTATTGCAGCAGGGTTTTTCGTGCGGGATGCACGATAGCCGCTGCGCCAAAAGCGGCGAGCGTGGCTTCGTGAAAGCCGCACAAGATGAGTTTTTTCTTGCCGAGGTAGGTGTTGATATCGCCCACGGCAAAGATGCCTGGCACATCGGTGGCAAAGGTTTCTGTGTTGACCACCAGTTGCTTGCGCTCCATGGCCAAGCCCCAGTTGGTGATGGGGCCTAGCTTGGGTGAGAGGCCTAAGAACGCCAACACGTGTTGAGCAGGGCGCTCTATGGTTTGACCATCGGGCGTGGCCACTTGCACGGCGTGAAGCTGGTTCGATGTGCTTAACAAGGCAGTGGGCTGGCCAATTTGCAGTTGCAACCTACCGCTGGCAACCGCATCGCGCATGGCTTGCAAGAGCACAGGTTCGGCGGTGAACACATCGCGGCGGTGCATCAGCGTCACGCTGCGTGGTGCTTTTGTTTCAAGCGTGAGTTTCAACGCAGCCGCCACGGCAGACGCTTCGCCACCCAACACCACCACGTCTTGGCCCGCAAAGCGCGCGGCATCACCCAAGCGGTAATGCACGTGCGTGCCTTCGAGCTCTGCGGCACCTTCTACGCTCAGCTTGCGCGCTTGAAAAGCGCCCACGCCTGCGGCGATGACCAATACCTTGCAAATGAAATGCTGTTGCGCAGACGTGCGCACCGAGATAAGGCCGTCGTCTAAGCGAACAACTTCAGTCACTTCTTGGTTGAGGTGAAACGTCGGTGCAAAAGGTTGGATTTGGGTTTGCAGCTGCGCCACCAATTCACGGCCCGTGCACACGGGGATGCCCGGAATGTCGTAAATCGGTTTGTCGGCGTACAGCTCGACGCACTGGCCGCCCACATGGGGCAGTGCGTCGATGATGTGGCTGCGAATGTCTTGCAGCCCAAGCTGGAAAGCTTGAAACAGACCCACAGGGCCTGCGCCCACGATGACGGCATCGGTATGAGTCGTGGCTGCCGTCATAGGGGCTGTGTGCGTTGTGCTTAGCGCTTGAGTTCGGCGAGCTTGCCGGTTTTGTCTTTCCATGCGTCAGCATCGGCCATAGGCGCTTTGCGCTTGGTGATGCTGGGCCAACCGATCAAGGACAACTCAGCGTTGAGCTTGGTCATGTGTTCTTGGCCTTCTGGCACATCTTCTTCGGCGTAGATGGCGTTCACAGGGCACTCGGGGATACACACCGCGCAGTCGATGCACTCGTCTGGGTCGATGGTGAGGAAGTTAGGGCCTTCGCGGAAGCAGTCGACGGGACAAACGTCCACACAGTCGGTGTACTTACATTGGATACAGGCTTCGGTGACAACGTGCGTCATGACAATTCAATCGATGGGTAAAAAAGAGGGCGCAACAGCGGGAGCTGTGCGCCAAGCCTTTGATTTTAAACGGGATTCAATACGGGGCTAGAAGTTGGGTCAGTTCACCAACACAGCGCCCGAGGTTTTGTGGGTGGACGTGTCGACCAACACCAAAGCACCCAAGATGCGCGATTGGGTGAAAGGCAGCGTCACCAAAGGCTCTTGCAGCGCCAAAGTGACGTGGCCAATGGCGTTGGGTGCCAGCTCGGTGGCTTCTTCCTCGGCCAAGGTGTTGACGTTCAGGCGGTGCACCACGCGTTGCACTTTGGCTTTGACCCAACGGTGGCCGTGCAAAGCCCAGTACACGCGGCCCGCGACCAAGGGCTCATCGTCCATCCACGCGACGGTGGTGTTGAGCTGGCGCTGGCCTTCGGGGCTTCCCTCAGCGGCCAGCAGCCAGTCGCCACGTGACACGTCCACTTCGCGGTCCAGGACGATGCCCGCGCTGTGGCCTGCGGCTTTGTTTTGTGGCTCGCGTGTGGCCGACAGCACTTGCGACACCACCGCGGTTTGACCGCTTGGGAAGACTTTGATGGTTTGGCCTGGCTCGATGGTGCCTGTGGCCACACGACCCCAGAACACGCGGCGGCCTTGGGTGGTCACGCCGGAGTCGTGGAATTTTTCGACCCATTGCACGGGGAAGCTGAAAGCCACTTCGGTTTCGGCGGGCGTGTTGGGCAAATCTTCCAAGATGCTCAATAGGCTTTGGCCCGTGTAGCCGCACCAAGCGGCTTGATCGGCGTTGGTGGTGTCCACCACGTTCCAGCCTTTGAGGGCGGACACGGGGACCATGGCTGTGATGCGGATGCCCGCCTCAGTGGCGAATTTGCGCAACGCAGCTTCGATGTTTTGGTAGGCCAAGGCAGGGTCGTCCACCGCGTCGAGTTTGTTGATGGCAAACACGATGGAGGGCACGCGCAGCAGGTTGACCAACAGCGAATGGCGACGCGTTTGGGGCAGCAGCTCCAAAGCGGGGTTTTTCCAATCCAGCTTGATGGCATCGACCAGCACCACGGCGGCATCGGCGCTAGACGCAGCGGTCACCATGTTGCGGGTGTATTGCTCATGGCCGGGGGCGTCACCAATGATGAACTTGCGCGCTTCGGTGTTGAAGTAGCGGTAGGCCACGTCGATGGTGATGCCTTGTTCGCGCTCTGCCGAGAGGCCGTCGGTCAACAAAGCCAGGTCGGTTTCGCCTGAGCGTTGCACGCCCGCCAAATGGTCTTGCAGCACGGCTTTGGTGTCTACAAGCAAGCGGCCAATCAAGGTGCTTTTGCCGTCGTCGACCGAGCCGCAGGTGATGAACTTGAGGGCGCTTTGAACGTCATTTTTGGTAGTTGTATTTTTTGTCGTCATCTCATTCACCGTCTTAGAAATAGCCGTCTTTTTTGCGCTTCTCCATCGAAGCCTCGGAGGTTTTGTCGTCCATGCGTGTGGCGCCGCGCTCGCTGACATCAGCGGCCAACGTTTCGATCACGATTTGTTCAGGCGTGGCCGCATCGCTTTCCACAGGGCAAGTGCAGGTGATGTCGCCCACGGTGCGGAAACGCACGTCGCGAATCACCACTTCTTCGCCGTCTTTGGGGGGGGTGAGTTCGGTCACGGGTACCAGCAAGCCACGGCGGTCCACCACTTCGCGCTTGTGCGTGTAGTAGATCGAAGGCAGAGCGATTTTTTCGCGGGCGATGTATTGCCACACGTCCAGCTCGGTCCAGTTAGAGATGGGGAATACGCGAAAGTGCTCGCCGGGCTGCAACTTGTGGTTGAACAGGGTCCACAACTCAGGGCGCTGGGCCTTGGGTTGCCATTGGCCAAAGCTGTCGCGGTGGCTGAAGATGCGTTCTTTGGCACGGGCTTTTTCTTCGTCACGGCGGGCGCCGCCGATGAGGGCGTCAAAGCGGAATTCTTCGATGGCTTCGAGCAAGGTGACCGATTGGTGCACGTTGCGGCTTTCGCCAGGATGCGCCAAACGCACGGTGCCTTTTTTCATCGAGTCTTCCACGCTGCGCACGATCAACTCAGCACCCAACTCTTTGGCACGTGAGTCGCGGAAATCCGTCACTTCTTTGAAGTTGTGGCCCGTGTCGATCATCAACAGTGGGTAGGGAATACGGCCAGCACCAAAGGCCTTCTCAGCACACTTGAGCATGACCAATGAATCTTTGCCGCCCGAAAACAGCAGGGTGGGGCGCTCAAAAGCGGCGGCGACTTCGCGCAAGATGAAGATGGTTTCTTCTTCCAGCGCGTCGAGGTGGGTGTTGCTTAAGTGGTGCAACTCGGTTTGGGTTGTAGCGTTCATGACGTTTCTCGGTATCTAACTTTTATTTCTTCACGTGCAAGCCGCACTCTTTGGCGGCTTCGTCTTCCCACCACCAGCGACCGGCGCGAAACTCTTCGCCTAGGCTGATCGCACGGGTGCAAGGTGCGCAGCCTACGCTGGGGAAAAACTGGTCGTGCAGAGGGTTGTAGTCCACGTTGTTCGTGGCGATGTAGTGCCACACATCGCCCCATGTCCATTTGGCCAAGGGGTTGAACTTGCTCAAATTCTTCGTAGCCACTTCGCTGTCGTCTTGCAAGGGCACATCGGCGCGTGCGCTCGATTGCTCTTGGCGCAAGCCGGTGATCCAAGCGCGTTGGCCTTGGAGGGCGCGTGCGAGCGGTTCCATCTTGCGAATGCCGCAGCACTCCTTGCGCAGCTCAATGCTTTTGTACATCGCGTCTTGGCCTTGGTGGCGCACAAACTGGATGACCGATTCATGCACAGGGCGATACACGTTGATGGGCGCGCGTGAGGTGGCCTCGGTGCGCTCCAGCAAAGCCAAAGTTTCGGTGTGCAGCGCGCCGGTTTCCAGCACGAACACGGGAATATCGAGCTTCAAGCTGTTGATGAGGTGGGTGATGACCACGTCTTCTGCACCCAAGCTAGAGGCTTGCGTGACGGGCGAAAACTCAGCCGCTGCACGTTGCAGCAAGGCTTGGGTTTCGGCCAGTTTGGCGGCGAAGTCGTCGCTGGCGCGGGCGTTCAAGGTGGTGGCCTTGGATTGGCCGTTGGCAGACAAAAATGAACTGGAGCTCATGTTGCGACCTGCTTAAACCACGCGGGCAAATTTAGGTTCAGCGGTGACGGCATCGCCTTGGTAGAAGGCTTTGTAGTGCGTCAACAACTTTTCGCCGTGTGCCGCGTCTTGGTCGTCACGCAGCACCGCGCTAGAAAAACCACTGCGTTGCATTTGCAGCAATTGGTCAATCAACACATCGCCGTGGGCGCGGATGTCACCGCCAAAGCCGCGACGGCGCAATACAAATGCTTGGCTGAAAGCGCGGCCATCGGTGAACTTGGGGAAGTTCAAATCGATGCGCTCCAAGCCTTCGAGGTCCAAGGTTTGCACGTCCACGTCGTTCGCCAAAGCGCGGGCGTTGGCACCTTCAGAGGTGTGTTGGGTAATGATTTGCAGGCTCATAGGTATCTCGTATCGGGTTCAGACTTAAGCAGCACGTGCTGTGGTGTTACGGGCCGAGTTGGCTGCGGCTTTGAACACGTCAAAGCCCACGCGGTTCAAGGTGCGTGCAAAGGTTTCGTGGCCTTCGCGCTTGTCGCGGTAGGTGTCCAGCACGGCTTCCACCACGTCTACCACTTCGGCAGCGGCGAAAGATGGGCCCACCACTTTGCCTGCTTTGGATGGGCCGCTCAAGAACGAACCATCTGAGCCGCCGAGGGTGACTTGGTACCACTCTTGACCATCTTTATCGACACCCAAGATGCCAATGTGGCCGCTGTGGTGGTGGCCGCACGAGTTGATGCAACCGCTGATGTGCAAGTCAATCTCGCCCAAGTCAAACAACTCGTCGAGGTCTTGGTAACGCTCGGTGATGGCCGCGGCGATGGGCAGCGAACGGGCGTTGGCCAAAGCGCAGTAGTCGCCGCCGGGGCAGGCAATCATGTCGGTCAACAGGTGCACATTGGCGCGAGCAAAGCCAGCGGCTCGTGCCGCTTGGTACAGGTCTGCCAATTGGTCGATGCGCACCCAAGGCAGCACCAAGTTTTGGTCGTGGTTCACACGCACTTCGCCTGAGCTGAACTTGTCGGCCAAGTCAGCGGCTGTGGCCAGTTGGTCGGCGGTGGCGTCGCCTGGGGCTTGGCCCAAACGTTTGAACGACAAGGTCACCACGCGCAAGCCAGGGTTTTGGTGGCTGGTCACGTTTTGTTGCAACCAGCGGGTGAATTCTTTGTCGGCCTTGGCTTGTGCCAGCAAGGCTTGCTCTGCAGCCTCTTGGGCTTCGTCCGAGACAACGTCCACGGGAGGCAGCACAAAGCAGGCGCTCACGCGGTCGAGCTCGACTTGCGGGATGGTGTGGTGTGCGCCGCTTTCCAAGATGCGGTCAAACTCTTCATTGACTTCGTCAAAATAGCGTTGGCCTTCGGCCTTCACCAAAATTTTGATACGCGCTTTGTAGATGTTGTCGCGACGGCCCCAGCCGTTGTACACGCGCACCACGGCTTCGAGGTAGTTGATGATTTGGTTCCAAGGCAAGAACTCACGAATCACGGTGCCGGTGATGGGCGTGCGGCCCATGCCGCCACCCACGAAAATTTTGAAGCCCACATTGCCTTCGTCATCACGCAGCAAGCGCAAGCCAATGTCGTGCCATTCAATGGCGGCGCGGTCTTCGGCGGCGCCGGTGATGGCGATTTTGAATTTACGGGGCAGGTAAGCAAACTCAGGGTGCAAGGTGCTCCACTGGCGCAGCACTTCGGCGTAGGGACGTGGGTCGACGTCTTCGTCCACCGCAATGCCGGCGCGCTCGTCGCTGGTGATGTTGCGAATGCAGTTGCCGCTGGTTTGAATGCCGTGCAGGTTGACGCTGGCCAACAACTCCATCACATCGGCGCTTTTCTCCAACGGAATCCAGTTGAATTGGACGTTTTGGCGGGTGGTGAAGTGGCCGTAGTTGACCGTGAGCTTGGGGGCGTCAATGCCGCCAATTTTGTCCTGCGTGCTTTGCGCGCGGGCCAGCAGCTCAGCCGAAGGCGTGTCGTAGTCGCGAGCGATTTGGGACAACACGCGCAGTTGCGCACTGTTGAGTTCACCGTAAGGCACGGCCACGCGCAGCATGGGGGCGTAGCGTTGCACGTACCAGCCGTTTTGCAAACGCAAGGGACGGAAATCGTCGTCGGCCAATTTGCCAGCCAAGTTGCGGGTGAGTTGGTCGCGGTACTGCGCAGCGCGTGCTTTGACAAACTCTTGATCGAAGGCGGTGTATTGATACATCTAAGAACTCAAACGAAAAAATTAAGCAAAAACCAACTTGCTGCCAGCCCAAGCCAGCAACACAGAAAGAATCGAACGAATCACACGCTCAGGCGTTTTGTGCATCAGGCGAGTGCCTAACCAAATACCAGGCAAGGAGCCTGCGAGCAGCAAGCTCAACAAAGACCAATCGACCGAGCCCAAGGAGGCATGACCCAAGCCAGCCACCATGGTCAGCGGCACGGCATAGGCAATGTCAGCCGCCACGATGCGTGACAGCGGCAACTGTGGGTACAGGATCATAAGCACCGTCACGCCAATCGCGCCTGCGCCCACCGAGGTGAGGGTCACCAAGGTACCAATCGCCGCACCAAACAACACGGGCAGGGCCCAATGGCCGGGCTGTGTGGCTTGGCGCAAGTTCTCTTCGGCCAACACCACTGGGACTTGTTTGCCGCGGATGACCTTGTACAGCATGGCGCTGGCTGTCAGCAGCAGAGCGAGGCCCAAAGTGAGCTTCATCACTTTTTCAACGGTGGGGTCGGAAGGGCCAATGTTGTGCAACACCCAAAGCGTGGCGCCTGAGGCGGGAATGCTGCCAGCGCACAGGGCCATCACCACGCGCCAAGGCACGATGCGCTGGCGTGCAAAGCTGAACGTGCCGCCCGCTTTGGTGAAGGCTGCAAACAGCAGGTCAGTGCCCACGGCCATATAGGGCTTGACGCCGAAGAAGAAAATCAAAATGGGCGTCATCAGCGAGCCGCCGCCCACCCCGGTCAAACCCACGACCAAGCCCACAAAAAAGCCAGCGAATACGAAACCAAAATCTTGCATAGGCGTGGACTGTAGGTGGTCTTTATGCCAAAACAAACGATTTGTTTGTTCTACATATATTCCAATTAGGAATAAAGGTTTTCATGGCAGGGTGGGCGTAAGCCAAGCGCAGGGGGAGGAGGCTAAAGTGCCGTGGATAATGTGGGCTTCAACCTGTATTTCTTTCACCCTATCCAAACAAAGACTGAGACCTAGCAATGGCTGCTGAAAAATCCAAAATTGTTTACACCCTGACTGACGAAGCGCCTTTGTTGGCGACGGCTTCGTTCTTGCCAATCATTCGTACCTTTGCTGCACCCGCAGGCATTGACGTGGTGTCGAGCGACATCTCTGTGGCAACCCGCATCTTGGGTGAGTTTTCAGACCTGTTGCCAGAAGCTCAGCGCGTGCCGCACAACTTGTCCGAACTCGGCAAACTGACTCTGAAGCCAGAAGCCAACATCATCAAGCTGCCCAACATCAGTGCCTCCGTGGGCCAGTTGACCGCCGCCATCAAAGAGTTGCAGTCCAAAGGTTACGCCTTGCCTGACTACCCAGAGTCAGCCACCAGCGACGAAGACAAAGCCATCAAAGCCCGTTATGCCAAGTGCATCGGTAGCTCGGTGAACCCTGTTTTGCGCGAAGGTAACTCTGACCGCCGCGCCCCCCGCGCTGTGAAAGAGTTCGCACGCAAGAACCCACACAGCATGGCTGAGTGGAGCCAAGCCTCTCGCTCGCACGTGTCACACATGCACCACGGCGACTTCTACCACGGTGAAAAATCTTTGACCTTGGACAAAGCCCGTGACGTGAAGATGGAACTCATCACCAAGAGCGGCAAAACCATTCTGTTGAAGCCAAAAGTTTCTTTGCTCGACAAAGAAATCATCGACAGCATGTTCATGAGCAAGAAAGCGCTGGTCGAGTTCTATGAAAAAGAAATCGAAGACGCACACAAAACAGGCGTGATGTTCTCCCTGCACGTGAAGGCCACCATGATGAAGGTGTCTCACCCCATCGTGTTCGGCCACTGCGTGAAAATTTTCTACAAAGAAGCGTTCGCCAAGCACGGTGCTTTGTTTGAAGAGTTGGGCGTGAACGTGAACAACGGCATGGCTGACCTTTACAACAAGATCGCCGCCTTGCCTCAATCTAAGCAAGACGAAATCAAGCGTGACTTGCACGCGTGCCACGAGCACCGCCCAGAGTTGGCCATGGTCGACTCTGCCAAAGGCATCACCAACTTCCATTCGCCCAACGACATCATCGTGGACGCTTCCATGCCCGCCATGATTCGTAACGGCGGCAAGATGTGGGGCGCCGATGGCCGCTTGAAGGATGCCAAGGCCGTGATGCCTGAGTCGACTTTTGCCCGTATCTACCAAGAGATGATCAACTTCTGCAAGTGGCACGGCAACTTCGACCCCAAGACCATGGGCACCGTGCCTAACGTGGGTTTGATGGCCCAACAAGCCGAAGAATACGGTTCACACGACAAGACCTTTGAAATTCAAGAAGACGGCGTGGCCAACATCACCGACTTGGCCACAGGCGAAGTCTTGTTGAGCCAAAACGTCGAAGAAGGCGATATCTGGCGCATGTGCCAAGTCAAAGACGCTGCCATTCGTGACTGGGTGAAGCTGGCCGTGACCCGCGCACGCAACTCAGGCATGCCTGCCATCTTCTGGTTGGACCCCTACCGTCCCCACGAGAACGAGTTGATCAAGAAGGTCGACCTTTACTTGAAAGACCACGACACCAAAGGCCTGCACATTGAGCATATGTCTCAAGTGCGCGCCATGCGCTACACCTTGGAGCGCGTGAGCCGTGGCTTGGACACCATCTCGGTGACCGGCAACATCTTGCGTGACTACTTGACCGACTTGTTCCCCATCATGGAACTCGGCACCTCAGCCAAGATGCTCTCCATCGTGCCTTTGATGGCCGGTGGCGGTATGTACGAAACAGGCGCGGGTGGTTCTGCTCCTAAGCACGTGCAGCAGTTGGTGGAAGAAAACCACTTGCGTTGGGATTCACTGGGTGAGTTCTTGGCCTTGGCCGTGTCTTTCGAAGACATGGGTCTGAAAAACGGCAATGCCAAAGCCACCGTGTTGGCCAAGACTTTGGATGCAGCGACAGGCAAATTGTTGGACACCAACAAAAACCCATCGCCCAAAACAGGTCAGCTCGACAACCGTGGCAGCCAGTTCTACTTGGCCATGTACTGGGCCCAAGAGTTGGCAGCGCAAACCGAAGACAAAGACTTGGCTGCCAAGTTCGCGCCTTTGGCTAAGAACTTGACCGACAACGAGAAGAAGATCGTGGACGAGCTCAATGCCGTTCAAGGCAAGCCTGTGGACATCGGCGGTTACTACCTGCCAGATGCCAAGAAGCTCGAAGCCGTGATGCGTCCAAGCGCCACATTCAACGCGGCTTTGGCTAGCGTCTAAGCCTCTGGTCGCTTAGCGATCAAAGCCCTCCAAGCCTTCAAGCTTGGGGGGCTTTTTGTTGGGCGCGATGTGTTTGTGCCTGCGTGGCAATCGCCTCGCGTTGCTCAGGCGTGAGTCGGTTGAGGTTCTTCAGTTGCATCAACATGCGCGGGTTTTTGGCCAGCATGTCGGCGTGACGGCCTAGGTAATCCCAATACAAGGTGGTGAAGGGGCAGGCTGTGTCGCCCGTGGATTCGGCAGGGTTGAAGCGACAGCCTTTGCAATGGTTGCTCATGCGGTCGATGTATTTGCCACTGGCCACATAGGGCTTGCTGGCCATCAGGCCGCCGTCGGCAAATTGGCTCATCCCGAGTGTGTTGGGTAGCTCCACCCATTCCACAGCGTCCACGTACACACCGAGGTACCACTGGTGCACTTGCTTGGGTTCTACGCCCAGCAGCAAGGCGTAAAGACCGGTCACCATCAAGCGTTGGATGTGGTGCGCGTAGCCGTGTTGCAAGGTTTGTGTGATGGCATCGCGCAAACAGGCCATGTCGGTATCGCCTGTCCAGTAAAACTCGGGCAGCGCTTCGTGCGCTTGCTGGGCATTGCCCTCGGCGTAGTCGGGCATCTGGGTCCAGTAGATGCCGCGCACGTATTCACGCCAGCCCAAAATTTGCCGCACAAAGCCTTCCACAGCTTCCAGCGGGGCGTGGCCTTTGTGAAAGGCAGCCTCTGCAGCAGCCAGCACCTCACGCGGGTTGAGCAGCTTCAAGTTCAACGCGCACGACAGGTGCGAGTGGTACAGCCACACTTCGCCTTCCCACATGGCGTCTTGGTACAAGCCAAAGCTGGGCAGTCGATGTGTGATGAATTCATCCAGCGCCACCAAGGCCTGTGCGCGCGTGACCGGCCAACCAAACTGCGTGATAGAGCCGGGGTGGTGCGCCAGTTTGTCGTTGACCAAACGCATCACGTCTTGGGTGATGGTGTCGGGCGCTACACGCGTAGGGGCGGGCAGCAGGCCCGGGCCTTGTTTGCCAAAACTGCCTCGGTTGTCAGCATCAAAGTTCCACTGGCCTCCGATGGGTTTTTTGCCCTCCATCAAGATGCCATTTTTCTGGCGCAGCTCGCGGTAAAAATATTCCAAACGCAACTGTTTGCGGTCTTTGGCATGCGCGGCAAAGTCGCGCACGGTGCTGAAGAAGTGCGTGTCGTCTTTGATCTCTAGCGGCAAGTCGTGTTGTTGCGCGACAGCGCGAAGGCTTTGCAACACACGCCAGTCGCCGGGGGCTGTCATCACCAAGCGCTGGGGCTTCAATTGGGCAATGGCCTTGCTCAGCTCACCGGCCAAGGTGCCTGTGTTGTTCGCGTCATCAAGCTGGCTGTACATCAGCGGCCAGCCCCGTGCTTGCAGGTGTTCGGCGAAGTGCCGCATGGCGCTTAAGAAAACCGTGGTGCGTTGTTTGGACGAGGGGATGTGCGTGGACTCTTCCAGCACCTCGGCCATCCACACGGTGTCGTGCGCTGGGTCGAAGTCGGTCAGGGCGGAGGCGTCTTCATCCAGCTGGTCACCCAGGATGAGGATCAGGCGTTTGCGTGGGGGAGTCATGTGAGGCGCTTTTTAAAAATCAAAACCGAGCTGTTGTTTGTCGGTGGGTGTGGCAACTGATGTGCGGCGAGCGCTTGGTCGTTTGCCCCAATTTTTGCGCGAGGCGTGCTTGTCGACCACGGCTTTTTTGGCTGCTTTGACTTCGTCGGTTTGGCGTCGGCTGTGCAGCAACTGTTTGGCTTCGCGTGTGGCTTGGGCCAAGTCGACCACGGGCTGTGGCAACGCGCTGTTCATGTCGCCACCCACAAACACGCCGAGGTGCGTTTGCATCGTGTGCGGCATGAGCCACGGCTCAAACAGCCAAGTGTCCGGCACTTGCCGCAACGCAGGCAGCCACTGCCGAACAAAGCGACCATGTGGGTCGTGGTCTTGGGCTTGTTTGATGGGGTTGTACACGCGCGTGGTGTTGATGCCCGTAGTGCCTGATTGCATTTGCAACTGGCTCCAGTGGATGCCGGGCTCGTAGTCTAAGAACTGCGTGGCCAGCCATTCGCCCACGGGGCGCCAATGCAGCCACAGCGGATAGGCCGCCACCGACACCAGCATGGCGCGCATGCGAAAGTTCAGCCAGCCGGTTTCGCGCAACATCGTCACACACGCGTCCACCATAGGCCAGCCGGTGCGTGCGGCTTTGAGGGCTTCAAAGTGTGCTTCGTTGAAATCGTGTTCGCGCAAGCCGTCGTAACCGCGGTGCATGTTTTGCCATTCGATGGCGGGTTCACTCTCGAGCTTTTGGATGAAGTGGCAGTGCCAATACAAACGGCTGATGAAGGCTGTCAAGCCCGCACGATGGCGGCTGGCCTGTGGCGGCAGCTGAGCGATGTGTGCGCGCGTGTGTTGCACCACCTCGCGCATGCTGATGCAGCCCCACGCCAAGTAGGCCGACAAACGCGAGCACGCATCGGGTGCCGACAACGGCGACGAAATGCCGCCGCGATAGCCCAAGCTGCGTGCGTGCAAAAAACTGTGCAAGGTGTCTAAGGCCAAGTGGCGGCCACCGCGTTGGCGCATAGGCGGGTTGTGTTGCAGGTGCTCGGGGGCTTGCATCTGCGAGGGTGTGCACCAAGCGCTGCGCACTTCAGTGGGTGTCTCGTTGCGGGATGCGCGTTGCCGCCAAAACCGCAACTCGCCCACATCCTGCACAGGCTCCGCCATGTGCCGCTCCCAAGCGGGTTGCCACAGGTTGCGGTTCTTCAACACACGCACCACGCCAAACTGTGGGTACTCGTGCCAACCCACGTTGTGCGCTTGGCACCATGCGCCCACCCTCAGGTCGCGTGCGTAGGTAAATCCGTTGCCCGTTTCTTGATGTGCATGCAGTTGGCGAAAGGGCGCTTCGCTCCAAATGCGGCTCAGCACATCGGGCAGCTCACCCGTGTGGACTTCCACACAGCCACCTTGCAAACGCAGCGCGTCGTCGAGGGCTTGCAACGATTCGCGCACAAACTCAAAGTGCTGCAAGGCGGCATCGGGTTGCAACCACAGCTCGGGCTCCACCACGTAAATGCATCGCACAGGTCCGTGTTGTGCCGCTTGAGCCAGTGCTGCGTGGTCTTGCCAGCGCAGATCCCGCTTGAACCAAACCAGGTCGTAACTCATGGGGGTGTGGGCGATTTGTTTTTGCGGCAAGCGTCCGAGCAGTACAACACCTGCTCCCAGTTTTTGGCCCAAGCTTTGCGCCACGTCATGTCACGCCCGCAGGTTTTGCAGGGCTTGCTGGGCAGGCTTTGCTTGTTACCTTTGAATGTGTTTTTCTGAGCCAAGGGGCAGCTCCTCCATCTCGTAGGCGTCAGCCACGTAGGCAGGGCCTTTCATCAACATCACGATCACGCAACCAATGGCCAGTGTCAGCACCAGTGTCCAGTGCAGCATGACGACGCCAAGCATCACATAAAAAAACTGTTCCACCGCGCGTGCGTTTTGTGTGGCGGAATCCAGCCCATCCAACACATACGCGCCAGCACTGGCCAGCAGCGGTAGGGCTGTGCCCACGACCAAAATGATGTGCAATTTTTTCCAAATTTGCCACTCCAGGCCTGCGGGTGAGCGTTGAAAGCCATCGAGTTTTTTGAGGTACTTCATGGGGTGGTGCTCAGTTGGTCGATGGCTTGGGCGAGGGTGAAGTCTTTGTGCGTCAGGCCTGCCGCATCATGGGTCCAAATGCGCACCTGCAGCTGCGTGTAGCTCGACAGCACCTCTGGGTGGTGGTCTTGTGCTTGCGCCAGTTGGGCGATTTGGTTGAACCGGGTTACTGCCGCCTCAAAGCTGGGCAGGGCCCAACTTTTGGACAGGCAGGGCGTGTGGTGTTGTGCGTGGGTATCTAGCGTCCAGCCCGTGAGGGAGGTCATCGCCAGTTGCACGTCGGTGGGTTGAAGTTTCATTGCGTCTGAATAGCAAAGCGAGCAAGGTGTGTGTTCAAGCGCATGACTGCAATTGCTCCAGCGTGACAAATTCAAGGGCTTTGGCGTGCGTGCATTCCAGCACCACAGGCGGGGCCACACCGGCCTCAAAGGCTTCTTGCCAGCGACGGGCACACAAGCACCAGCGGTCGCCGGCTGTGAGGCCCGCAAAGCGGTATTCGGGGCGCGGAGTGATTAGGTCGTTGCCCCGTTGCAGCGAGAAATCTAAAAACGCTTGCGTGACTTTGGCGCACACCACATGGCTGCCCTGATCGTTTTCGTCCGTGTTGCAACAGCCGTCCCGGTAGTAGCCCGTGAGCGGGTCGTAAGAGCAGGGCACCAGGGCAGTGTCCAAAACGTTGCGTGCTTCGGTGGTCATGGTTGGACTTTCGTTCGGTTTATCGCCAGTGTTCACGGTAGGTCATCTTTTGATTTTAGAAATGCATTCCAACCTTTGGTTGGCAATGGCTATCGCAAGGCTCTAGGATCGCGGCTGTTTTAAAAGCGCTCAAGAAACGGACACCGCATGGCAGAGGATTTGAAAATGGTGCTGCTCATTGGCAGTGCACCCGACGCCGTGCAGGCCAAAGACTGGGACTTGTCGATCTTTACCCAGCGCGTGGTCATCAACAACGCATGGCAAATCACGCCTGACTGGGACTACTTGGTGTACCCCGAAGACTTTGCGCCCGAGCGCTTGCCGCCCACGCCGTTGAAGCCCTCGCAGCAACTGATTGCCGCCCCCGAATTTGTGCCGCAGCAAAACAACTTTGGTGGTTTTGTGTATGCGGGCGGCACCATGGCGTTCACGGCAGGGTATTGGGCCTTGGGTGCTTTGAAGCCTGACCTGATCGCTTTCCTAGGATGCGACATGGTGTACGGCACAGCCACGGGCGAGAGCAGCCACTTTTATGGCCAAGGCACACCAGACCCTTTACGGGTGGATGTGACCCTGCAGTCGCTTGAAGCCAAGTCGGTGCGCTTCATGGCGTTGGCGCAGGCGCACCGATGCGCGGTGGTGAATTTGTCAGAGCTGTCCGAGTCGCGTTTGTTGTTTCCGCGTGTGTCTGGGATTGCGTTGGGCACGCCTTCTGTGTGTCAGAACCGCTTGCAACGACAGGGTGAACTGCTGAATGCCGAAGGCGTAGCACGCGCGTTGCAGGCTGAAAAAGACTTGGGCTACATGGTCGCATCGGGGCGCTATTGGGAGCACGCGGCTGAGTTTGATAAAACTAAACTCAGTGACATCGACAGCTTGTGGTTGCAGGCGATGCGGGCGGCTTAGACGGCCCCTTGGCGTTGATTGGTGGCTGCGCCTTCGCGCAGATCAATCCCCTCATGGGCCGCAATTTTTTCTAAAGCGTTTTCAAACAACGAGCGTGCTGAGCCCGAGATGGAGCGAAGGTAAGCGTGCAAATGCGCGTCTTCTGCATTGCGGTTGAGGCATTCTTGGCTGTATTCCTCAAAGCTGGCCAGCTGGGCAATTAATTCGGCCACATGGCGCGGGCACTCGCACAGCACGTTGGTCGAAATGCCTGCTACCCGGCTGAGAGTGGCGTCTGAATATTTACGGGCTGCAATCACGGCACCCTTGGTGCCAAACTCTTGCGCACGTGCAGGGTCGACAAACAACACCGACTGCAGCAATTCGGCCAGCTCGATGTCCGAGATGGGCTCGCGCCGCACGATGAGGCCCGAGAATTTCATGGCTTGCACCACGCTCTCGGGCGCGAAGTTGTACACCACGATGGTTTGTGCAAATTGATGCGTGTTGATCAGCGCCTGAATGTCGGTGTGCACTGCCGTTTGCAAGGTGTTCACCTTGACCAACAAGACCTGCGGTTGCTGTGCCAATTCAGCGTTGGCCGCGGTGGCCAAATCAACCAACACATCGGTCACTTTGATTCGGTTTTGCTTCAAGCCTGCTGCAAATTTTTTGGACTCAATGCGATTGGCCATGCTCAGCCCCACCACCGCCAGTGACACGGGCTGGCCTGGCACGGCCAAGCTTTGGGGCGTGGGGTGCGGCTGGTTGTTCATGCGGCGCAGTTGCGCAAGGTCGAGGTTGGCAATGGTGCTGATGGCGTGCCCGTTTTGCGAAAGCTGTTTGAGCAGCAAGGCTTTTGACACATCGTGTTCGGCAAACAGCCGCTGCTTGCCCTCGGTCTTGACGGGGGTGAATGCGCCGTAGCGGGTTTCCCAAATGCGCAAGGTGGACACAGGGATACCCGTGGTTTTAGACACTGCACCAATGCGGTACAGGGCAGTCGAAGTGAGGGCGCTGGTGTTCAAAAGTGGCTTTTTGAGTAGGAGTTGCGTAGATTATGTGTCGAAAAATAGAAATTATCAAATTAAATGAACTATTGAGTAGATTACTGCGTCAAAATTCTACGCAATAGGAGTTTGAACCATGATCTCAAAGAAAACCATCAACGCGATCGAGGTCTGTGTGTATTTGGCAGGCCAACGCCACGCAGGCTACGTCACCACCACCGAAATGTCGCCCAGACTCGATTTGTCGATCTCCTACCTCGAAAACATTCTCAAGCCGCTGAAAGCCCACCACATCGTGAGCGCCATGAAAGGTCCAGGCGGTGGCTACATGATTCAGGGTGACATGTCACTGATTTCCATCTGGGATATCACCTCGGTGTTGGAGTGCACGCTTAACGCCTCGCCCTCTGAAGACGCGGACATGTGTGATGACACATCAACGCCCGCCAGCTACGAGCTGGGCCTAGAGCAAGTCGTCAAGACAACGCTCAGCAACTTCACGCTGGCCGATTTTGTGGACGAATCGCGCGACCAAGAAGCCCGCTCGTTTGTGCAAACCATGGGCCGTTTCAAGTTCAAACCCATGGTGGCGCCGCTCATGCCCAAGGCGCCTAACTCGGTGTTTCAGTTGTCCATGATGATGGCCTGAAGCGCTTCACGCAGGACCCATCCCATGCAACTCAGTTCTAGCCAACGTCTTGCCAGCTTGAGTTCAGGCGATGTGTCTGCGGTGATTCAAATGGCGTGGGAAGACCGCACCTCGTTTGAAACCATCTTTGAGCGCGTGGGCCTGACCGAACCGGAAGTGATCCGTCTCATGCGTGCCGAACTCAACCCTAGCGCGTTTCGCTTGTGGCGCATGCGCGTGCGGGGTCGCACCACCAAACACCGTGCGCTGCGCAGCCCCGAGATGAAGTTTGATGACCACGCCATTGCCGATCACCGCCGCGCCAACTGCTAAACCCTGAAGGATTTGTATGAGTGAAGACCCAAGGTGCTGCGGCACCGGAACCTGCATCATCAATGCCGATGGCATGTGCTGGTGCGGCCAACGCTGGGATGGTGAAAAGATGTGTTTTCCAAAGTTAGATGCATCGCCTGTTGAAAAAGCCAATGCGTCACAAGCGCCAGACATTTCATCTGACCACCGGCCATGATTCGGTCACTTTAAAAATCATGTCTTTCGCCCAAGCACTCAAAGCCTTGGCGCTCAACGCCATTCTCCGCGTGAACACCATTCACGCCAATATTCGTGGCACCGACCTGCAAGGTCGGCCCTACGCCGCCGCGCAGGCCGAGTTGCTGGGGTTTGCCGATGCGCTCAGCTTTGACGCGCGAGCCGAAGAAATTTTGCAACGCATTCAGGCTTACCCCGTGGATGTGTTGGATAAGCCGTGGATGGCGCTGATGGGCCAAGCACCTGCGTGTGCAGTACAGAAACAAGCCACGCGTTTGGCGGTGCAGTTGTCGGCTGAACCGGTGCAATGGATGCTCAACCAACAAGGCGTGTCAGCCATTGCACGCCAGCGTGTGCAGGGAGGCTGCCAGCATGCTTGATGCAGCCCTCTTTGTGCAAGACGACTTGCTGGCGCACAAGCTGCGCCATACCCTCGAAGGGCTGGGGGCGAGGGTGGCGCGCTACGCAACCTTGTCGGATGACGCGGGTTCATGGCAATCGCGAAAATTTGATTTGATGGTCGTTCATCAATCGCCGTCTGTGATGGACTTAGGCCACACCCTGATGAACGTCAAATGCGAGCCATTTTTCAGGGCAGCCTTGGTGCTTGTGCCTGACAACCACATGGCCTTTGCGCCCGCCTTGTTAGACGCAGGGTTTGATCGGTGCTTGCCTATGTCCTTGGACGAGGCGAGTCTTTGTGCCGTGCTACGTGCTTTGACACGACGCTGGCAAGGCATGACAGCTTCGGTGTCTCACTACGGTGCGTTGAGCTTTAACCACGTCACTCAGCAAGCGTGGATCTCGGGTGTTGTCTTAGATCTGACACTTCGTGAGGCGCAGGTCTTAGAGATACTGCTTAAGCGCGCGGGACAAATCATTTCCAAAGAACGCATCATTCAAGACATCGCGCCAGACAACATGGCCTTGAACACCACGGCTGCCGAGGTCTACATTCACCGGCTGCGCAAAAAGATCAGCCACGACTTGCTCCCCGTTAGGAACATCAAGCGCTGTGGGTATTTGTTGCCGCGTTATGTTCACACCCATCAGGTCCGTTCGGATGGTGTGCGCTCGTACCAACCTTTGCTGCGGTTGACCACATGCACCACCAGCAACATCACCGGCACTTCAATCAGCACGCCCACCACCGTGGCCAGTGCGGCGCCGGATTCAAAGCCAAACAGGCTGATGGCCGCAGCCACGGCCAGCTCGAAAAAGTTAGACGCGCCAATCAGCGCCGAAGGGCAGGCCACGTTGTGTGCTTCGCCCACTACGCGGTTCAGGTAATAAGCCAAGGCCGAGTTAAACAACACTTGGATGAGGATGGGCACAACCAGCAAGGCAATGACCAAAGGCTGTTTCAAAATCGCTTCGCCTTGAAACGCAAACAACAGCACCAGTGTGGCCAGCAAAGCGGCGATAGACCATGGGCCAATTTGCGCCATGATGGCGTCAAATTTTTCAGTGCCTTTGGTGAGCAAGGCTTTGCGAATCAGCTGCGCCAAGATCACGGGAATGACGATATACAACACCACCGAGGTGATGAGTGTGTCCCACGGCACGATGATGGCGGATAGCCCAAGCAAGAACGCGACCAGTGGTGCAAACGCCACGACCATGATGGCGTCGTTCAAGGCCACTTGTGACAAGGTGAACAAGGGGTGGCCGTGGGTGAGGCGGCTCCACACAAACACCATGGCGGTGCAGGGCGCAGCAGCCAACAAAATCAGGCCTGCGATGTAGCTGTCAATCTGGTCGGCTGGTAGCAGCGGTGCAAACAAATAGCGAATGAAAAACCAGCCCAGCAACGCCATGGAAAACGGCTTGACCAACCAGTTCACAAACAGCGTCACGCCAATGCCTTTGATGTGCTGACGCACTTCGTGCAAGGCACCAAAATCCACCTTGACCAGCATCGGGATGATCATCACCCAAATCAGCAAACCCACAGGCAAGTTCACTTGCGCGTATTCCAGACTACCAATGGCTTGAAACAGTTCAGGTTGCCACTGGCCCAGTGCAATACCGACGACGATGCACAAGGCCACCCAGGCGGTGAGATAGCGTTCAAAGAAATTCATGCGTGGCCCTGGCTGAGTTCGCGTGCGGTGTGTTGCAACATGGTTTTTTGTAGCTTGTCGGCGGGCAAGTCCACCAGCAGTTGCAAACGTTTCTGAATCATGTAGAGCGTGTTGCGAAATGCAACCAGGCGGTCTTCATCACTGCCTTCTACCGCAGATGGATCGGCATAGCCCCAGTGCGCCGTGGCGGGTTGGCCTGGCCAATAGGGGCACACCTCACCCGCTGCGTTGTCACAGACGGTGATGACCAAGTCCATGTGTGGCGCATCGGGCTTGGCAAATTCATCCCAGCTTTTGCTGCTGAGGTATGAGGTGTCAATGCCAGCGGACTTCAACACTTGCAGGCCCAGTGGGTTGGGCTGTTGGTTCTCGCGTGGGCTGCTGCCCGCCGAAAACGCTTTGAAGCGAGTGCCACTGGCGCCTGTGGCCATGTGGTTGAGCAAGGCTTCCGACAAGATGCTGCGCGCAGAGTTGTGCGTGCACAAAAAGAGAACGTTCAAAGTAGTCATGATGCGAGAGGGTGTTGGTGGATATGAAGTTCGATGTGGGTCAGTGATCAGCAGCAGCCGCCACCAGGCGTACAGCACGAGCCTGCTTTGATGCGCGGTTTCTCGGCGGTGGTCAGTGGCGCAGCGCCCTCGGCGGCAGGGGCAGGTGCGCAGCACACGTCCATGGCTAAGCACGCGGTGTGTTTGAGGCCTGTGTTTAAGGTCAAGGTGTGGCCATCACTGCTGCCTGCGGTGACGGGGTATTGCGACACCACACCCGCTTCGTGCTCAATCTCTACGGGCAAGTCGAGCGAGGGCAGCACATCACCTGCGATGCGCAAGATGTTGGCGAGCTTGCTGGTTTCTAAGCGGTGGTCCACATCGCTGTGCACCCAGGTTTGCAGCAGGCAACTCTCTTGGCTGCGCTTTGTTCCGCCGCAGTCGAGAAAGTTTTTGGTGACATGGCCCACTTCGGTGATGTGAAAGTGCGGGGCCACCGCTTCGCCGTTGGGCAACACAATGCGCAGGGCTTGGTGTGGGTGGGCTTCTAAAAGGCCTAAAAATTGATCAACATTCATGGCGTTTCCTTTGAAAAATTAACAACAGGTTTTCGATGTCTCGGGCACCACGGCGCACGATTGGCCTTGGCAGCAGTCTTGGGTGAGGTAGGTCAGCAAGTCGTTCATGCGTGCAAACTCGGCACGGTAAATCAGGTTGCGACCACTGGCCTCCGCGCTGACCAAGCCTGCATGGCTCAGATTTTTAAGGTGAAAGGACAAAGCGCTGGGTGCGATTTGCAACAAAGCGGCAAGCGCGCTCGGTGTCAATCCTTCCTTGCCAGCGACTACCAAAGCGCGAAATGCCCGTAAACGCTGGCCCTGTGCCAGCGCTGCCAAGGCTTCGACCACTTGTGTCTCGAGAATCTTTTGCTTTTTCATGTTTCAATAATACTTGAAATATTGAATTGATTAAGCGTCATATTTGTCACAGTTTCGTCACAATGGCTAGCTAAAGTCACAGCTGTTCTAACCAATTGAAGGAATCACATGAACACGAAACGCACATTCATCAAATCCGTGGCCGCTGCTGCTTTTGCCACTTTGGCCATGGGTTCTGCCTTCGCTGCCGACATCACTGGCGCAGGCGCAACCTTTCCATTCCCTATCTATGCCAAGTGGGCTGAAAGCTACAAAGCCGCTACAGGTAACGGTTTGAACTACCAATCCATTGGTTCTTCTGGTGGTATCCGCCAAATCAAAGCCAAGACCGTGACTTTTGGTGCAACTGATGCACCGATGTCCGGTGAGGACTTGGACAAAGAAGGCTTGGTCCAGTTTCCTGCCATCATCGGCGGCACTGTGCCAGTGGTGAACTTGGAAGGCTTCAAGCCAGGCGAATTGCGCATCACGGGTGTGGTGTTGGCCGACATGTTCTTGGGCAAAGTTGCCAATTGGAACGACCCAAAAATTGCAGCTTTGAACCCCGGTAAAAAATTGCCTGACCAAGCCATCACCATCGTGCATCGCGCTGACGGCTCTGGCACGACGTTCAACTTCACCGACTACTTGACTGCAGTCAGCAAAGACTGGTCTTCTACAGTGGGCAAGGGCGCTGCTGTCAAGTGGCCAGCTGCTTCCTCTGTGGGTGGTAAAGGCAACGAAGGTGTGGCGGCAAACGTCAACCGTGTCAAAGGTTCTTTGGGTTACGTGGAATACGCTTACGTGAAAAAGAACAACATGACTTTCATGCAGTTGCAAAATGCCGATGGCAAGTATGTGGCACCCGATGATTTGACATTTGCTGCGGCTGCGGCTGGTGCTGACTGGATGAGCGTGCCTGGTATGGGCGTGTCGATGGTCAACGCCAAAGGCGCTAACAGCTGGCCGATCAGCACAGCCTCATTCATCTTGATGTACAAGCAACCCACTGACAAAGCGGCTGCCGCTGAAGCTGTCAAGTTCTTTGATTGGGCGTTCACCAACGGCAAGAAGATGGCACAAGACCTCGACTACGTGGCTTTGCCAGATAGCTTGACGACTCAAATCCGCGCCAAGGTGTGGACACAAATTCAAAAGTAATTTGAATTGAGCTAATCAATTCCGTCGGCTTGGTTTGTACATGCCGACGGATTTTTAGTTTTTAAGAAGTAGGGTGTTTCTATGAGTCTAGGGTCCGTCATGAGCTCACACAATTTTCTAAAAGAAGAATCAGGTCAAGCCGTGAGTGCTGACATGGTGGCAGTTGCCAAGAAGCAGCGCACGCAAGATTTCTTCTTTCACCGCATCACGCAAGCGTTTTCATTGCTTGTGCTGGCGGCTTTGTTGGGCATCATCATTTCCTTGTTTGTGAATGCATGGCCCACCTTCCAAAAATTTGGTTTTAAATTTTTATGGCATGTCGAGTGGGACATCATCAATGAAGATTTTGGTGCCGCCATTGCCATCGTTGGCACCATGGCCAGTGCAGGCATCGCGCTGTTATTGGCCGTACCTCTGGCGTTTGGCGTGGCCGTATTTTTGACCGAGACATGCCCAACTTGGTTGCGTCGCCCGCTGGGTACTTCGATTGAGTTGTTGGCGGCCGTGCCCTCCATCATCTACGGTATGTTTGGTTTGTTTGTGTTTGCCCCTTTGTTTGCGGACTACGTGCAAGTGCCGCTGCAGCAAGTGTTGGGCGGCATGCCTTTGGTGGGATTTTTGTTTGGCGGTGCGACCAACGGCATGGGCATCTTGGCGGCGGGCATTGTGCTGGCTTTCATGGTGTTGCCGTTTGTCGCAGCGGTGATGCGCGATGTGTTTGAAATCACACCGCCCATCCTGCGTGAGTCTGCTTATGGTTTGGGTTGCACCACATGGGAAGTGGTGCGCCAGGTGGTGTTGCCCTACACACAAAAAGGTGTGATCGGCGGCATCATGTTGGGGCTGGGTCGTGCTTTGGGTGAAACCATGGCCGTGACCTTTGTGATTGGCAACGCCAACCGCATGCCCACCTCGTTGTTTTCTCCCGGCACCTCGATTGCCTCTGTTTTGGCCAACGAGTTCGGTGAAGCTGAGGCCTTGCATTTCTCCACCTTGTTTGCACTGGGCTTCTTGCTTTTTGTCATCACCTTTGTGGTGTTGGCCATGGCCAAGATGATGATCCTGCGTGCTGAAAAAGCCAAAGGCAATTAAGAGAACCCTATGGAAATGAACAATCAACTTTATACAAAACGCCGCATCACCAGCATGCTCGGCTTGGTGTTTTCCATGGCCGCCATGGCCATTGGCTTGGCCGTCTTGTTGTGGATTCTTTATGTGTTGTTTGCCAACGGCCTCTCGGCATTGGATGCGAACTTGCTGACCAGCGACACGCCAGCACCTGGCACCGAAGGCGGTGGTTTGCGCAACGCCATTGTTGGCAGTTTGATGATCGTGGGTTTGACCGTCTTGGTCTCTACCCCCGTAGGCATCTTGGCGGGGGTGTACTTGACCGAGTACGGTGACGAGAGCAAAACCGCTGAGCTCACCCGCTTTGTGACCGACATCATGTTGTCAGCGCCATCTATTGTGCTGGGCTTGTTTGTGTACGCGATTGCAGTGGCCACGGTGGGTAACTTTTCAGGCTACGCCGGTAGCTTGGCTTTGTCACTCATTGCTGTGCCCGTGATCATGCGCACCACCGAAAACATGTTGCGCTTGGTGCCTGGCAGCTTGCGCGAAGCCGCATTTGCTTTGGGCGCGCCGCGTTGGAAGGTCTCTACCTTCATCACTTTGCGCGCGGCCAAGAGCGGCGTGATGACGGGTTTGTTGCTGGCGGTGGCCCGCATCAGCGGTGAAACAGCGCCTTTGCTGTTTACCGCTTTGAACAATCAATTCTTCAGCACCAACATGGGGGCACCTATGGCCAACTTGCCAGTGGTGATTTTCCAGTTCGCCATGAGCCCCTATGACAACTGGGTTCGCCTTGCTTGGGCTGGTGCGTTGTTGATCACCTTGACTGTGCTTGTACTCAACATCTTGGCACGTGTGTTTTTCCGCGACAAAGTCAGCGCTTAATTTCAATTGGATTTACAAATGTCTGAAATCAAAACAGCACCCAAAAACGCCATCGAAGTTCGCGACTTGAACTTCTTCTATGGCAAGTTTCAAGGCTTGCGCAATGTCACCATGGACATTGCTGAGCGCAAGGTCACCGCGTTCATCGGTCCATCCGGTTGCGGTAAATCTACTTTGTTGCGCACCTTGAACCGCATGTACAGCCTGTACCCAGGTCAACGTGCCGAAGGTGAAATCAACTTTTACGGCCAAAACATTTTGGATGCGAAGCAAGATTTGAATTTGCTGCGTGCCCGCATTGGTATGGTGTTTCAAAAGCCTACCCCGTTCCCGATGACGATTTACGACAACATCGCTTTTGGCGTGCGTTTGTATGAAAACCTCAGCAAAACTGAGATGGATGAGCGCGTTGAATGGGCCTTGACCAAAGCCGCGTTGTGGACCGAGGTCAAAGACAAACTCGGCCAAAACGGCTTGTCACTCTCGGGTGGTCAGCAGCAGCGTTTGTGCATTGCGCGCAGTGTGGCGGTGAAGCCCTCGGTGTTGTTGTTGGACGAGCCAACCTCGGCGCTCGACCCCATTTCGACGGGCAAGGTGGAAGAGTTGGTGCATGAGCTCAAAGCCGACTACACCATTGCCATCGTGACCCACAACATGCAGCAAGCCGCGCGTTGTAGCGACTACACGGCTTATATGTATTTGGGCGAATTGGTCGAGTTTGGCGAGACCGAACAAATCTTCTTCAAACCCAATAAAACTGCCACAGAAGACTACATCACTGGCCGCTTCGGCTAATAGGAGAGATCACCATGCCAGAAAAACACCTGTCCTCACAATTTGATTCCGACCTCAATAACATCTCTTCACACGTGATGGAGTTGGGTGGTTTGGTCGAGTCACAAATTCGCCAAGCCGTGTTTGCTTTGTCTCAGTTCAGCCCTGAAGCGGCTGACGATGTGTTGGTGACTGAAAACAAAGTTAACAGCTTAGAGGTTGAAATCGACCGCGAAATCGCCTCAGTCATTGGCCGTCGTCAACCCACTGCACGCGATTTGCGCTTGCTCATGGCCATGTCTAAGACTACCGCCAACTTGGAACGCGTCGGCGACGAAGCGGCCAAGATTGCTCGCATGGTCAAGTCCATCATTGAAGGCTCTGCACCACGTTCCTTGCCATCCAGCGATTTGCGTGTTTCGGCTGATTTGGCTTCAGGTTTGTTGCGCAAAGCACTGGATGCCTTTGCACGCTTGGATGTGCCGATGGCGGTGAGTATCTTGCGCGAAGACAACGAAATTGACAAAGAGTTCGACGGCTTTGTGCGCAAGCTCATCACCTACATGATGGAAGACCCACGCACCATCTCGGCCAGCTTGGATTTGCTGTTCATTGCCAAAGCGATTGAGCGCATTGGTGACCACTCCAAAAACATTGCCGAATTCATCATCTACATCGTCAAGGGCGAAGACGTGCGTCATACCCCATTGGCCGATGTTGAATCCTCGATGAGCTGATTGAAAGTTTTTTGAAGATGAAAGTTGCACGCGTTTTGGTGGTTGAAGATGAGTCAGCGATTGCTGAACTCATTTCGATCAATTTGCGCCACAACGGCATGATGCCGATGTTGGCGGGTGATGGTGTGGCTGCGCAGAAGCACATCGACGAGGTGTTGCCCGATGTGATCTTGTTAGATTGGATGTTGCCTGGTCAAAGTGGTTTGGAGTTGGCCCGCCGTTGGCGTGCCGACCCACGGACCAAGACCACGCCCATTTTGATGCTCACCGCCCGTGGCGATGAGCCCGACAAAATTGCAGGTCTTGATGCCGGTGCGGATGACTACATCACCAAACCGTTTTCTACCCAAGAGCTGCTAGCGCGCATTCGTGCCGTGTTGCGACGCCGCGCCCCTGAGCAAGCCAGTGATGTGGTGCGCATTGGCGGCTTGCAATTGGATGGTTCGACACACCGTGTCAGCTTCAACGACCAAGGCATCAAGCTGGGCCCTACCGAATTTAAGTTACTCAACTATTTGATGCACCACGCTGAACGTGTGCACAGCCGCAGTCAGTTGCTGGACCGTGTGTGGGGTGATCACGTGTTCATCGAAGAACGCACGGTGGATGTGCATGTGAAGCGTTTGCGTGAAGCTTTAGGTGCAGCGGGTAACATGGTAGAGACTGTTCGTGGCGTAGGCTACAGAATCACTCATCAGTCCTAAAGCACCTGCAAGGTTTATGTGATCAGTCGATTTCTTTCATTTTTCTCTCTCTTAGCCTTTGGTGCCGCTATCGGTTTTGCATGGGCTGTGATCGGCGACAAGCCGCAACCTGTCATTTATCTGTTGGTTGGGGCGTTGACTGCAGGTGTCATCTGGATGCTGGTTGACGCGTGGCGTGGTTACCGAGTGCGCTCTTGGTTACGTCATGGTGATTTGGGCATCGTGCCGCAAATGTCTGGCTGGTGGGGGGTGGTCTTAGAGCGTGCGCGCAAGCTTTTACGCGAACGTGAACGCAGCATTGATGCTGGCGAGCAACGCTTGAAAGATTTCTTATCGGCTATTCAAGCTTCACCCAATGGCGTGGTGATGCTGGATGCCAATGCGCAAATTGAATGGTGCAATCAAACGGCAGCATCGCAGCTGGGCATTCACCCCGAGCGCGATGTCATGCAACGCATTGGCAATTTGCTGCGTGATCCGGTGTTCACTGCGTATATGGCAGTTGAGCAGCCCAATGAGCCTATCGTGATGGCGGGTCGCAAAGACCGGGTTGAACGTCCAGTGCGCATTTCCGTGCAACGCCATCGTTATGGGGAAGGTAAGCAGCTGTTACTCACCCGCGATGTCACGATGTTGGAGCAAGCTGAGGCCATGCGCCGTGATTTTGTGGCTAATGTGTCGCACGAAATTCGAACCCCGTTGACAGTGATGTCTGGGTTTGTCGAAACATTGCAAACGCTGCCATTGAGTGTCGAGGAGCAAAAGCGCTACCTGGCCTTGATGGCGGTACAAGCCATTCGGATGCAAGGTTTGGTGGAGGACTTGCTCACGCTCTCGCGTTTAGAGGGCAGCCCCATCCCTAATTTTTCTAACACGATGCGCGTGTCGAACTTGGTGCAGACGTGTGAATCAGAGGCGCGTGGTTTATCGGATGCAATTGCTCAGGGGGCTGCAGCTCAAATCATCCAATTTGAGATGAATCCTTTGCTTGCCCAAGCATCACTGATGGGGGATCCACGTGAACTGCAAAGTGCTTTGTCAAATTTAGTGAGCAACGCGGTCCGTTACACCCCGGCAGGGGGACATATCTATGTCAACGTTGATCAAGGTGTGGATGGCAGTTTGTTGATCTCAGTGCGTGACACGGGAGCGGGAATTGCTGCAGAGCATTTGCCGCGCTTGACCGAGCGTTTTTATCGTGTAGACCGAAGCCGTTCGCGCGAATCGGGTGGCACAGGCTTGGGGTTGGCGATCGTTAAACACGTGATGCAGCGCCATGGTGGTAGCTTGTCTATCACCAGTGAAGTGGGGCAGGGTTCGTGCTTTAAATTGGTATTTCCATCGACCCGGTGGCGCCTACCCGCTTAAGCTGGAACCGCGCGGCATTCTCCGCAAAAAAAATGGTTGGCATTTAAAAAGCGTCGAAATGAGCCGCTAGATCTTGGCTTGTGCGTGCCGCATTTGATGCAGCTCATCATCTCACCGGTTCTGCCTGTGCCTTCAAAAGGAGAGCCATTTTTCTTTTTGCTGTAACGCAAGCCATCGTCTTTGATTTCAGAAGATTCGTGTTTGTGATAAGTCATAGCTGTGTTTCTCATTGTTTTTTAAGACGTCGTTTCTCGAAATGCTTGAGCAACACATACGTGATCAAACCGATGAATGCAGAACCTAATAAAAACCCACCATATGCCAGCGGCCAAGGCGTACCTTCCGTCATCATGGAAAACTCAGACATGCCACCCACGCCAGCCAAGATGTTGATAGGCATGAACACCACACTGAACACAGTGAGCTGATTCACGCGTTTGTTTTGGTTGATATTGATGAAACCAATCGTGGCATCCATCAAGAAGTTGATCTTGTCAAACAGGAAAGCCGTGTGGCTGTTCAACGAATCAATGTTGCGCAAAATTTGCTTGGCATCTGAAATCTGATCCGGTGTGAGCAATCGACCGCGCATTAAAAAACTCAAGGCCCGTTGTGTATCAAGAATGTTGCTGCGAATGCGACCGTTTTGATCTTCTTCTTCTGCGATGTCGGCCAAGATTCCGGCAGCCTCTTGATCGGTGATAGCTTCACTGAGTACATGTCTGCCTACCACGCCTAGCTTTGCATAGATGTTTTCCAAAGAGTCTGCTGATATCTCAACATCTGCACCGTAGAGGTCTAATAACAAGTCAATGCAGTCAGTGACGTAATTAGGCTGCGTGAGGGCGCGTCGGCGCTGTAGCCTAAATACAGAAAGTTCTTCGTTGCGTAAAGAAAATAAAATTCCACCATGCAAGATAAAAGCAACCGGAACGCTTCTAGAGTTGCCATCACGGTCCAATAAAAAGTTGGAATGCAAGTGAATGTCGTCATTTTCTTCAACGTGAAATCGAGCGCTTACCTCCAAGTCGGTGGCTTGAATAGGGTCTGGTAATTCAACGCCAAAATGCGATCCAACAAATACACGTTCAGCTTTGCTGGAGTTGACCAAATCAACCCAAATTGGTTTTGCACCCTCTAGGTCTTTGCGGC
This sequence comes from Limnohabitans curvus, assembly GCF_003063475.1. Lineage (NCBI taxonomy): Bacteria > Pseudomonadati > Pseudomonadota > Betaproteobacteria > Burkholderiales > Comamonadaceae > Limnohabitans > Limnohabitans curvus. The sequence goes on along the minus strand of NZ_NESP01000001.1, from coordinate 239,933 downwards.
CAGACAGTGGAATACTTTTGAGTCGACCGTCAACAAGTTGATAAACATTGATCTTGCTGTCTTCAAAACCAGGTTGTCGATCGCCTGCAATGTCGATGCGGCGTTCGTCCGAGATTTCCCACAGCACATCGTTTTCACGCTCTGCGGGAATCTTGTGCCAAAGTTTTTGTGCTTCTTCGAGCGGTAATGCGTCAAGATAGCTGCCGATTTCGGTGGCACTTTGCTTGGCAATAAAGTTTTGCAGTTCTGCATCGTGTTGTTTTTGAAGCAAGGATTCAACAAAGTCATGCTTGTGCATGTGTTGGCTGTGGACCATGCCATCGACTAACTTTTGTTTGTTCAACATATCGATTAAATTTTTCAGTGACATGCAACGTAATGACAGGTTTATTTACCTGACGAATTTATTAAATTTTTATGACATGGTGATGAATATTGGGACTTATAGCGTCCTCATCCACAGGATCAAAATATTTTCTCGGGTGTAATCCTCAGCCCAAACGAAATCCAACGTGTGTCGTTGGTGCTATTGAATTGACGGCCCATGGTGGTGTCGAGTTGAAACAAATGAGGAATGATGGTGTAGCGTGCGCCAATTTGCCAATAAGGTGTGCTCTTGTTGTCGCCAAATGATTCGGCGATGAACAAGAGACGTGATGTGGCTTGCACCTCTGCACCCCCACCCCAAGTCGCGCGGTTTTCAGCGGTTGCTTTGTCTCTTAACCAACCCATATTGGTATGAAAAATCACCTTGTCGTCGAGCGTCGAAAATGACACGGGAATATAGGCGTATGTGTTGCCCAATAAGTTTGGCCCAGGTGCAATGTCAGGGTGGTTCACTTTGCCGAGAGCAAGGCCCCACCCCCATCCGTTGGTGGTGAGTTCGCGAAATAGGGTCTTGCCTTGAAGGATGAAATCTTGCGTGGCAATGCCCCCCTCATTTTTTGCTGTTCCTGTGCCTGCCGTGATCTCAAAGTTACCCGTCAAATTACAAGCGGGAAGTATCCAGAATTCATGGCTTTTTTGGTAAGAACGCGACCAGCTTTCGAGTTGACAGCTTTCAGCGCTGGTTAATCTTGCGTCATCGGTGACGAATGGTCTGGCTGCAAAACTTGGCTCAGAGGTTGTGAGAAGCAGTCCCAGTAATAAACGACGAATGCTCATGAAGGCCATCACGCGTGAGCTTTTCTAAAAGTATTGTGAAAACTTCAAGAAAAGTGCGGTGAGCCAAATGCTCATGCAAAGCAGAATGCTAAGCAGCACAGCGGCGCTTCCTAAGTCTTTGCAACGCTTAGAAAGATCGTGCCACTGTGGGCCCACACGATCGATGGCAGACTCTAAGCCTGTGTTTAAAAGTTCGACTGTCAAAACAAAAATCACCGATCCTGAAAGAACTGAAATTTCAACCCAGTTGCTACCTAAAAAAAACGACAACGGAATTAATACGAAAGCAAGATAAGCCTCTTGCTTGAACGCGGGTTCATGCATGGCAGCTTGCAAACCTTGTATGGAATAGCCAAATGCATGGATGACGCGGTTCAAGCCACGTCTTTGCTTTTGCAGGTTTTCATGAATCTGATTCATGGTTTGTTAATTTACAAATGATTTGTGACGTTGGCGTGAAATTCAGACAGTTGCTGGTCATCCATAGATTTCTGGGACAACCATGTCGTCTGGTACGGGATGGCGGATGTAGTCCGGATTCCTCACGCGCGCAGGCAAGTCAATTTCTGGATGCGCGATTTCGTGGTAGTTGAAATGCGTGAGCAAGTGGTGAATGCAATTCAGACGTGCACTCTTCTTGTCCACCGCTTGCACCACCCACCATGGCGATTCGGGTGTGTGTGTGCGCTCGATCATGGTTTCTTTGGCGACCGTGTAGTTTTCCCAACGGCGACGGCTTTCTAAATCCATCGGGCTGAGCTTCCACTGCTTCAGGGGGTCGTGAATACGACCTAAGAAGCGCGCGTGTTGTTCATCGTCGGTGATGGAGAACCAATACTTGATGAGTGTGATGCCGCTGCGCGCCAACATTTTTTCAAACTCAGGCACGGTGCGGAAAAACTCTTCGTACTCGTCGTCGTTGCAAAACCCCATCACACGTTCGACGCCTGCGCGGTTGTACCAGCTGCGGTCAAACAACACAATCTCACCAGCAGCGGGCAAATGGGCTACGTAGCGCTGAAAGTACCACTGCGTTCGCTCGCGGTCGTTGGGGGCGGGTAGGGCAGCCACACGACACACGCGTGGGTTGAGGCGTTGGGTGATGCGCTTGATCACACCGCCTTTGCCTGCGGCATCACGACCTTCAAACAAGATCACCACTTTTTGCTTGGTGGCCACCACCCAGTCTTGCAGCTTGACCAATTCGCCTTGCAAGCGCAGCAATTCGCGGAAATATTTCACGCGGTCTGTGTTGCTGCCTTCTTCGTCGATAGACATTTCAAGCTCTTCGTCCAGCGTGTCCAAAAGGTCATCGCGCAGGCGTTGAATTTGTTCTTCATTCAGTTGGTGTTTGTCAGCCATGGTCATTTCCTTTATGCACATCATGGCTATGCACTGTTTCAGTTTGATGACGCAATGTCATCGAATATTCACATGACAGATTTACATTTTTTGAATTCTGTTCTTCGCCAACTCTGAAGAGGTGTTCTTATTACTTACTACCGCCTAATTCCACTTTTGGCTCTTTCACTCTTGTTTTCAGGATGTGCTGTTCGTCCGTTTGTGGTGGACCAAACGGCGCAAGCCTTATCGGCACAACCCATGTCCAGCGAAGATGATTTGCAACTCGCACGTGAGGCCAGTGCTTTTTATCTCAAATTTTCAGAGTCGGTTTTGAAAGAAACACCGGGGCATTTGAAATTGGCGGAGTCGGTGTCTGCGGGGTTCACCCAATACGCTTATGCCTTCGTCGCTTTCGATGCCGAAAAGATAGATACAAAAAATCCGAAAGTGGCGGCCCAGATGCGCGAACGTGCTGCACGTTTGTATGCACGTGCACATCGCCACGCGATGGTGGCGCTTGAGCGCAGTCACCCAGGTTTTGGGGATGCCTTGCGAAAGCCCGATACCAAGAACCCATTGCAATTGACGAAGACGCAAGTGCCTTTGGCTTATTGGGCGGCAGCCTCTCTCGGTGGCTGGATTTCAATGTCTAAAGACGCCCCAGATTTGGTGGCTGATTTGCCACTGTCCATGCGATTGGCCGAGCTGGCTTGGCAAACCAACCCCACGTATGGGCAAGGTGCGTTGGCAAGTTTGATGGGCACTTTAGAAGCGGCCAAGGTGGGCGGTTCACGTCCAAAAGCACAGGCTTATTTCGACCAAGCCATTGCCTTGAGCCAAGGCAAAGAGGCGGGGCCACTCGTGGCCAAGGCCGAGGGTGTGGCGCTGCCCGCTGAAGACCGAAAGCAGTTTGAACAGTTGCTGCAACAAGCGCTGGCGATTAGCCAAGCGCACCGCAGTTTGCAAAACGAAGTGATGCGCGAGCGTGCGCAATGGTTGCTCTCATCTGTCGATGAACTTTTTTGAAAGCCTTGAATGTCTCCATTGATTAAATCGTTTTTACAAGTGTGTGTTGCCGCAAGTTTTCTGTGCGGCCAAACTGTGTCATGGGCGGCACCTGACAAACAGTTACGTTTAGGAACTTTGGCTCCTAAAAATTCGCTGTACCACCGCCAATTGATGGAGGTAGGTGAGGCGTGGCGCGCTGCGCAAGGTGGCAATGCCAAGTTTGTCGTGTACCCAGATGGCAGCCAAGGCGGTGAGACCGAGTTGGCACGCCGCATGCGCATTGGTCAGTTGCAAGGCGCTTTGTTGTCGGTGGTGGGTCTGCGTGAAATTGAACCGTCGATTGCGGCTTTGCAATCCATGCCCTTGTTGTTCAAGTCGTGGGAAGAGGTGGACTATGTGCGCGAAAAAATGCGCCCTGCCATGGAGAAAAAATTTCTCGACAAAGGTTTCGTGGTGTTGGCTTGGGGTGATGCGGGTTGGGTGCGTTTCTTTTCAAAGGACCCAGCCTTCAAACCTGAGGACTATCAAAAAATGAAATTCTTCGCGTGGGGTGGTGAGGCCGACCAGCAAGAAATCATGAAGAGCATGGGTTACACGCCTGTGCCGCTAGAAACCAGCGACATCTTGCCTTCGGTGCAGACGGGCATGATCAATGTGGTGCCATCCACACCTTACTTTGCTTTGGCCAGTCAGGTCTACACCATGGCCCCCAATATGCTGGAAATCAACTGGGCCCCGATCGTCGGTGCGCTGGTGATCACCAAAAAATCGTGGGACGACATGACGCCCGAAACACAAGCTGCCGTGCGTGCAGCCAGCGACAAAGCAGGGGCACAAATTCGCACCAAAGCGCGTCAAGAAGTGGAAGAGGCTGTGGATGCGATGAAAAAACGTGGCTTGGTCGTCAACAAACCCAATGCCGAGCAAATGCGCGCTTGGAACGACTTGGCCGAAAAACTCTACACACGCATTCGCGGCACCTTGGTGCCCGCCGAAACCTTTGACGAGGTGTTTCGCCACTTGAAGGCATACCGCGCAGGAAAAACCAAATGATGAGTCGACTGCTTCGTGGCTTGACGCAGGCCGATGCCGGTTTGGCTGCTTTGGCTTTGGTCTTGATGGCGGTGATTCCGTTGGTCGAAATTTTGTCTCGGCCTTTGATGGGCAAGGGCATTGACAACGCACCGGTGGTGGTGCAGCACTTGGGTTTGCTGATGGCCATGTCCGGTGCGATTGCCGCTGAGCGCTTTGGACATTTGACGAGCTTGGGTGTGATGGTGCCTCGTTTTTATGTGCTGGGACAGTTTGGTGCTGCCGCTGTGTGCGGCGTGTTGGCTTGGGCGAGTGGTGCATTGGTGTTCAGCGAAATGTCCGCTGAACAAATGTTGGCTTATGGCATGCCTGTGTGGTGGTTTCAAGCCACCATGCCTGTGGGGTTTGCGCTCTTAGGGCTGAAGTTGGGGGCGCGTTGCAGCCAGCAGATTGGGGCTAAGTTCTTATTCGCGCTGAGTGCGCCTGTGTTGGGCGCTTTCCTGGCGTACAGCTTCGATGGTGACGCGTTGCCATTGTGGCCCTGGGTGATTGGCTTGGTGTTGATGCTGTCGTTTGGTGCACCTATTTTTGCGGTGTTGGGTGGTTTGGCCTTGGCGCTGTTTTGGCAAGAAGGTTTGCCATTGGCATCAATTGCCTTGTCGCATTACCAAATCACGGTCAACCCGTCATTGCCAGCGTTGCCGCTGTTCACGTTGGCTGGGTTGATATTTGCAGGCACAGGGGCTGCGCAGCGTTTGGGTGCTGTGTTTGTCGCGCTATTTGGCGGTGGAAAAACAGGAACGGTCATTGCTGCCACGGTCTTGTGTTCGTGTTTCACGGCGTTCACGGGCGGCAGTGGGGTGACGATTTTGGCTTTGGGTGGTTTGTTGTTGCCTTTGCTGCAAGGCGTGGGTTACCCAGAGCGCAAAGGCATCAGCTTGGTCACCAGTGCCAGTGCGCTGGGCGTGTTGTTGGCGCCCTCGGTGCCACTCATCATGTACGCCATCATTGCGCGTGTACCGATCAACACCATGTTTTTGGCGGGCATCGTGCCAGCGGTGGTGATGGTGGTGTGCTTGCTTATTTTTGGTGGTTATTTACGCAACGATGGCAATCGTCAAGAGTCCACAGCGGGACCTGCGTTCAACATGGCTGGGTTGCGTCATGCCGCTTGGGTTGCGAAATGGGAGCTGTTAGCACCTGTGGTCGCAATTGGCTCTTTGGGCACTGGCTTTGCCACGCCAACCGAGAGCGCCGCGCTCACCGCGATTTATGCCGTGCTCACGCAAGCGTGGGCACATCATGAGTTGGATGCCCAAAAGCTCGGCGCGTGTTTGTCGCAATGCACCCAAATCATCGGCGGCGTGATGTTGATTTTGGGCATGGCGTTGGGCTTGACCAATTATTTGGTGGATGCTGGCATTCCAGACTTGGCCACCGAATGGGTGCAAAGCGTGACGCAAAACAAGTGGGTGTTCTTGTTGGCGCTCAATGTGTTTTTGTTTGCTGCAGGGGCGTTGATGGAAATCTATGCCGCCATTGTGGTGCTGGTGCCTTTGTTATTGCCTTTGGCCATCAGCTACGGCATTGACCCAGTGCACTTTGGCATCATCTTTTTGGCCAACATGGAGATGGGCTTCTTGTGCCCACCTGCCGGGATGAACATTTACTTTGCATCGGCGGTATTTAAGCAACCCATTCGCACCGTGGCCGCTTCGGTAGCTCCTGCATTGGTGGCTATCTTTGTTGGAACCTTGATGATTTCATGGCTCCCATTACTGGCGACAGGGCTGCCAAGTTTGATGGCTTCATTTATGCGCTGAGCAATTCCAATTGGCTGCTGACGCTTTTGTGCGACAGATGCGCCAAGGTTCTGCGAGAGTGTCCTTCGGGGGAGAGGGTCGTGCCCACATGAACCTTGGCGTGAATGCCAGAGGATGCCATGACTTGGTGAAGGGATTGGACAAAACCAATGTCACCGATGAAGGCCGCTTTGAGACACAGAGCACCCGTTTGTGGGTTGGTGTAGCGGATGGCCAGAGGTTGTACTTGAATGTTGTGATTGATGGCGGCTTCAAACAAGTTGGCATGAAACAAGCTCACCACATGGCCTTCGCTGCTCGTGCCTTCAGGAAACCCAGCCACGCAATAGCCGTGATGCAGCGCACTCGACACATCGTCCACCATGCGTCGTGCAGAACTGGGTGAGCCGCGATCGACAAAGACAACACCACAGGCTTTGGCAATGCTGCCCACGATGGGCCAGCTTCTCACTTCAGATTTGGCGATAAAGATGCTGGGTTGAATGGTTTGAATGATCAGCGCATCCACCCACGACACATGGTTGGCCACCAGCAACCGCGGGATGTTGATGTTCTCTGTCGGAGGGGGGATGGCTTCGTGTACCACTTGGATGCCGATGATGTTCAGCGTCTTTTGAGACCAATCTTTGATCGCTTGAAGCTTTCGCTCCTTGCTGAGTTTTGGGAATTTGATCCACAAAATCCAAAAGGCGTGACCAAAGGCGTGAATGAGTCTTAAGTATTTCAGCAGCATAGTTGGCGGGTAAGCATAGACATGCTGCATGACAGATTTGTGAACATCATGACGGAAGTTGTCACGAATATTTCACACAATCTTCGCGGTTAATTCACATGCCCTGATAAGAATCTATGCATTGAATTACCAAGGAGCAACCATGAAAGAACTGCCAAACCCAACCATGCCGCTGTCGTTCATCGATATGCCCCGGGGGTCACTTCATCGAAACGATCTTGACGCTCAAAAAGTTTCTATCTCGCCCCAAAAAACTGAAGCTCGCTCAGCCCTGATTGTTGAATGGGCCAAGCACCAAGACGAGGTGCGTGAAGCACAGCGCCTGCGTTATGACGTGTTCGCCACCGAGATGGGCGCACGTTTGAAAGACAGCATTCCAGGTCATGACATTGATTTGTTCGATGATTTTTGCGAGCACCTCATCATCCGTGACGATGTGACCGAGCAAGTGATTGGCACCTACCGCGTGTTGACACCTGCACAAGCCAAACGCATCGGCAGCACCTATTCAGATTTGGAATTTGATTTGACCCGCTTGCGTCAATACCGCGAACGCATGGTTGAGTTGGGCCGCAGCTGCGTACACCCAGAGCATCGCCATGGTGGTGTCATCATGGCTTTGTGGGGCGCCTTGGCTGAATTCATGGTGCGCAACAAGTTGGATGTGATGATTGGCTGTGCCAGCATTCCCATGCTTCACCAAGGCGTGGTGAGCGGTGAAGTGGCCGCCAGCATTTGGCATCAGCTGAAGAAAACACATTTGGCGGGTGTCGAAAACCAAGTGACACCACGTTTAGCCTTGCCTGTGGATCAATGGGAAGTGAACCCCGCTTTCGAGCCACCCGCTCTGATCAAAGGTTATTTGCGCTTAGGTGCCAAAGTGTTAGGTGCACCCGCATGGGACCCAGACTTCAACACCGCTGATTTACCCATGTTGATGAAAATCAACGACATGCCACCGCGCTATCGCAAGCACTTCTTGGGCGCTTGATGCATTACAGAGCCATCTTCATCTCTGATTTGCACTTAGGCACGCCCGGTTGTCAGGCAGACGCGTTGTTGGATTTTTTGAAAGAAAACACCAGCGACTACTTGTACCTTGTGGGCGACATCATCGATGGTTGGCAATTACGTCGCCGTTGGTATTGGCCTCAAGCACACAACGATGTGATTCAAAAGTTGTTACGCAAAGCACGCAAAGGGTGTCGCGTGATTTATGTGCCAGGCAACCATGACGAATTTGCACGCCATTTTTTAGACCACCATTTTGGTGGCATTGAAGTGGTGGAGGAAGCGGTTCACAAAACGGCCGATGGCCGTCAGCTGTGGGTGATTCATGGCGATTACTTTGATGCCGTGGTGCAGCAAGCCAAGTGGCTCGCGTATGTGGGTGATTATTTGTATGAGTTCACGCTCAAGCTGAACCGTTACTTAAACAACATGCGCGGTCGATTGGGGTTGCCGTATTGGTCGCTCTCGGCCTACTTAAAGCACAAGGTGAAAAAGGCCTTGAACTACGTCACTGACTTTGAAAACGCTGTGGCGCATGAAGCTGCTAAGCACGGCTACCAAGGCGTGGTGTGTGGCCACATTCACCGCGCTGAAATTCGCGATGTGAATGGCGTGTTGTATTGCAACGATGGTGACTGGGTAGAAAGCCGAAGCGCCTTGGTGGAAAACGAGCAAGGGGAGCTGTCCTTGCTGTACTGGCAGACAGAGCCCGTGGTCATTGCTAAACCTCAGTTGGTCAAAGTCGCATGAAAATTGCCCTCATCACAGACGCTTGGCGTCCTCAAATCAATGGGGTCGTGACGACCTTGGTCGAACTGGTGGAGCAGCTCAATGCCAAAGGTCATGTGGTGGAGGTGATTCACCCTGACTTATTCAAAACGCGTCCATGTCCTGGTTATGCGGGCATTGATTTGGCTGTCAAACCTTACCCACAATTGGCGCGTCAGTTGGATGCGTTTGCTCCTGATGTGATTCATGTGGCCACAGAAGGACCATTAGGCTGGGCTGCGCGAAAGTATTGCTTGAAGCACAGTTTGCCATTCACCACGGCATTCCACACCCGATTCCCAGAAGTCTTGAAAGCGGCTTTACGTATACCGCTTTGGATGGGTTATGCCATCTTTCGTCACTTTCACAAACAATCAGCTGGGGTATTGGTTCCTACGCAAGGTGTGATGCGTTTGTTAGATGGTTGGGGTTTCAAAAATTTACGCAGCTGGACGCACGGTGTAGACATGCGTTTGTTTGGCTATGCAGACACGGTTGCTCAACATCCTGACCTCAATGATTTGCCACGCCCGATCGCCTTGTATGTGGGACGTGTGTCGTATGAGAAAAATATCGACAGTTTTTTGGCAATGCCTTGGCACGGCAGCAAAGTGGTATGCGGTGTGGGGCCTCTTGAGAAAGAACTGAAAAACAAGTTTCACCACGTGCGTTGGTTAGGGGTATTGTCCCGTGATGAACTGGCTCGTGTGTACGCCAGTGCTGATGTGTTCACGTTTCCCAGTCGCAATGAAACCTTTGGCTTGGTCATGCTCGAAGCCATGGCCTGCGGCACACCTGTGGCCGCTTACCCTGTAGATGGCCCCTTAGAGGTGTTGCGTCCTGATGCGGACTACCCGCACCAACGCAAGGGAGGTGTGTTGCACGAAGACTTGGCTTATGCCAGTTTGGAAGCTTTGAAAGTGCCACGCTCAGAAGCGCGTGTTCAAGCGCTCTCTTTCAGTTGGGATGAGTCAACGCGACTGTTTGAGCAGCATTTAGTTCGAATCCGCCGCAACATTTGTGTGGGCGAGGAGGTTCATCCGTGAGCCCCCTCTATTTTTTACCCAACAGCATCAGCGACCCTAGCTTTGAAACTTATTTGCACGACACGCATCGCTTGATGGATTACCGCGATGTCAAAGAGCAGTTGCTACCCAAGCTGATCGAATCTATCGATGCTTTCTCTCAGCACATGCATTGCCGGTTTACTTGCACCAATCGCTTTGAGGGGCAATTCCCTGCCATACGCATTCAGTCGCCTGTGGGCTTTGTGCCAGATGTGATTCATATTAAGTTTCCACACCGTCACGAATCGTTCGTGGTCAAGCAAGCCGGTCAAGAATCGAAGCTGCAGGGGATGGAAAACTTAAGCAATCACTTGCGTGTCATTCTGATGATGGGGCTTGCACATTGGCAACCGACGTGAATAACTACTCAAATGCCGCATGACTCTTGGAGTCATTTTTTTTGCCTGAACGTCATTGAATTGACTTCATTTCTTCTTATTCCTTTCATCATGTTCTGCAACGATGAACGCATTCAGGAGGAAATTTATGCGAGTCACCGTCATCGGTTCTGGTTATGTGGGTTTGGTCACAGGCGCATGTCTGTCTGACCTAGGTTTCAAAGTGGTATGTCTTGATAAGGACGAAGACAAGGTCAAGATGCTGCAAGCTGGCGAGGTGCCTATTTACGAGCCTGGCTTGAAAGAGTTGCTGTCACGCAATCATGCAGAAGGTCGAATTCGTTTCACCACCGATGCGCAGCTGGCCATTGACCATGGCGATATTTTGTTCATCGCGGTGGGCACACCCGCACAAGAAGATGGTTCAGCAGACTTGGCGCATGTGCTGTCTGTGGCTGCCATGGTGGGACGCAATCTCAAAGACTTCAAGCTCATTGTGAACAAATCGACCGTGCCCGTTGGTACAGCTGACCGTGTGCGTGCTGCCGTGAAACACGAGTTGACACAACGCGGCATGTCCAGCGAAATGTTTGATGTGGTGTCTAACCCTGAATTCTTGAAGGAGGGCGCAGCCATTGATGACTTCATGCGTCCTGATCGCATCGTGGTTGGCATTGATGATGGCATTCATCACGAAAAAAGCCAACGGATGATGGGCGATTTGTACGCCAGCTTCAACCGTCACCATTCACGCACGGTGTGGATGGATGTACGCAGTGCAGAGCTCACCAAGTACGCCGCCAATGCCATGCTGGCCACACGCATTTCTTTTATGAATGAGATTGCCAATTTGGCCGATGCACTGGGTGCCGATGTGGACCAAATTCGTCGTGGCATTGGTGCAGACAACCGCATTGGTTACAGCTTCTTGTATGCGGGCTGTGGTTATGGTGGCAGCTGCTTCCCCAAAGACACACAGGCCTTGGTCAGCACGGCACAGGCACACGGTCAACTCATGAGCGTGGTCAACGCCACCGAGCAAGTGAATGAACGTCAAAAGACATTGCTTGTAGATCGTTTGGTCAAACGCTTGGGGGATGACTTGACCGGTCGAAAAATTGCTGTTTGGGGCTTGGCTTTCAAACCCAACACCGATGACATGCGCGAAGCACCGAGCCGTGTGGTCATCAAGAGTTTGTTAGAGCGTGGTGCTCACGTCACGGCCTATGACCCTGTGGCAGGTCACGAAGCGATGGTGGCTTTGAAGCTGGACTGTGCAGGTCAAGAGGCCTTGTTGAACAACTTCAACTTGGTGGCGCATGACATGGATGCTTTGCATGGTGTGGATGCTTTGATGGTGTTGACCGAGTGGAAAAATTTCCACAATCCAGACTTTCAAGCCATGAAGTTGAGCATGCGCACGCCGTACATCTTGGATGGTCGTAATTTGTACAACCCCGATGCCTTGGCTGATTTAGGTATTGCGTACCAAGGTATCGGGCGTCGCAATGAGTTGATCAACCTCAGCGTTGAACCTGTGATGCTGGAGACGCCCGCACTCAATGCCTAAAGGCTTTTACTTTTTAATTGGTGCCCAGTTCGCCTCTGGCCTCGCCGACAACGCACTGCTCATCCTAGGCATTTACTTTTTGAATGAGCAAGGCTACCCAGGGTGGTGGGCACCTTTGTTGAAGTTCTCGCTGACATTGGCGTATGTGCTCTTGGCCTCCGTGGTGGGGCCTTTGGCAGATGCGTTTTCTAAAAGCCGTTTGATGGCGTGCATGAACGCACTCAAGATGGCTGGCGTGTTGCTGCTGTTGGCGGGTGTTCACCCCTTGTTCGCTTTTGCATTGATCGGGCTTGCCGCATCGGTGTATGCGCCTGCAAAGTATGGATTGGCCACCGAGGCTGTGCCTGCACGTTTGTTGGTACGTGCGAATGCGTGGATAGAAGTGTCGATGGTGCTGTCGGTTATTTTTGGCATTGCCTTAGGCGGCGCATTAACGGGTTTGTCTGAGGTGAGTGCACCGATAGTTTTTGTGGTTTCCACCCAAACATGGCCTGCCATGGCGGTAGTGATTGGCGTGTATCTGACAGCTGCCATGTTGAATGTCGGGCTCATACCCATGGATAAACGTGGGCCTATCGAGCCGTTGACATGGCATGCGGTGCGAATCGGTACGTTTTGGAAATCCAATCAAAAGTTGTGGCGTGATCCACTCGGAGGTGTGTCGTTGTATGTCACCACCTTGTATTGGGGTGTGGGTGCGGTGATGCAGTTTGCTGTGCTCTTGTGGGCGCAGGGTTCGTTGGGCATGACACTCAAGTTCGGGGCTTACTTGCAAGCCTTGGTGGCCGTTGGTGTGGTTTTTGGGGCTTACATGGCTGGACGGTCATTCAAGCTGCACTCGGCCCGACAGGCTTTGCCTTGGGGCTTGTGGTTGGCGGTGTTGCTGCCGTTGATGGTCACCATTTCAAACCTGTGGCTCGCCATTGCGCTGTTGCTGTGCGTCGGTGTGGCGGGCGGCATGTTGTTGGTGCCCATGAATGCCTTGTTGCAACACAGGGGCATGCAAGTGCTCAGCTCAGGACGGTCAATTGCGGTTCAAGGCTTTAACGAAAACCTTTCCGTGCTGTTGATGTTGGCCGCCTACAGTGCTTTGTTGGCTTTTGGAATGTCATTGACTTACATCATGCTGCTGTTGGCGGTCCTGCTGGTTGCAGGCATCGCGCCGCTTTGCCTGCTGCTTTGGCGTCAGTTCCGCTGATTACCCCATCTCGATGGTGCGCTGAAAGATGTCTTCCACTTGTGCCGCAATTTCATCCCAGCCCAGGTGCGCCACGCTGGCACGTGTGAATTCACGTGCCAGACGCAAGGTGTTGGTCTCTCGGGTGATGTCCACGGCACGTTGGATGTAGGTCTGTGGCTCGTTGCTGTCAACCAGCCAACCATTTTTGTGATTTGTGACGAAGTCGCTGGCGGCTGCGCAGTCAAACGCCAACACGGGAGTGCCACTGGCTAAGGCTTCTAAGGTGACATTGCCAAAGGTTTCCGTCAAGCTTGGAAACAGCAGCAAGTCTGCGCTGGCGTACAAGGTGCTTAATTGATCGTGGCTACACATGCCCATGAAGATGGCATCTGGGCACTTTGTTTGAGTCAACGCGCGCATGGGGCCATCACCTGCAAACACCATCTTCACGCGCCGGCCTGCGGCGATGAGGGCTTGGTAGGTTTGAATGGTCAGGTCTAAATTCTTTTCAGCCGCCAATCGACCGACCGACAGCAGCACCATCGTGTCAGGTGTGACGCCCCAGCTGGCTCGCATCACGTCGCTGTGCTTGTCGGGGTGGAACAGGTGAGTGTCCACGCCGCGTGCCACCACTTTGAGGTTTTTAAAGCCCATGGCGTCCAGTTGATACTTCATGGCTTGTGTGGGCACCATGGTGAAAGCCGTGCGGTTATGGAACTTGCGCAGGTAGGCCACGATGGGTTTGCTTAACCACCCCACGCCGTAGTGCTGACAGTAGCTGTGAAAGTTGGTGCGGAAATCTGAGGTCACAGGCAAGCGAAGAATGTGCGCCGCTTGCAACGCCGACCAGCTCAGCGGACCTTCTGTGGCAATGTGTACCAAGTCGGGGCGCTTGATGCTCCAAGCTTTGAGCAGGGCTTTTTTGCTAGGCAAGCCCAGCTTGAGCTGTGGGTAGCGTGGAATCGGTAGCCCGCGCAACAGCAATTCAGACCAACCCGTTTGTTCATGTCCTTCGTCATTTTTGTCTTGACGTGGACGAATCAGCTGAATGGTGTGGTGACGCAGACCCAAATGATGAACCAGTTTCGCCAACGTGACAGCCACGCCATTGACCTCAGGGGGCCAGGTTTCGGTCACAACGGCAATGCGCAAGAAGCGTTGTGCGGGTTCAAAGTTTTCAACTGTGATGGGTATGTTGGGTGATCGTTCCATGCAGCCATGTTTGCTGTTGAATTTAACAACTTGATGACATGACAGGTTTTTGATGTTTTTATTTCACCTGCATTTCTTATCTGTTGTCATTGTTTTTTCACATGACAAGCTCATGATCGCTAAGTCTTGAAACACATGAGGACCATCAGACGTGAAAAACTTTTTAGAAGCCTTGCGCATCCAGCGTTGGGATGACCATCGCTATTACCACCACTGCCGCATCAATCAATCTTTGCATTTGCTCAGTGCGATTTGTTTTTTGATCTCGTATGCTTTATTGTTTGTGAATCCCGCTTGGGCCGCTTTGTTGGCTTGGTTGGTGTCGATGGTGGCGAGACAATCGGGCCATTTCTTTTTTGAACCCTTGGGCTATGACCATGTGAACGAAGCCAGCAACGAGTTCAAAGAAGAAATCAAAGTGGGCTTTAACCTGCGCCGTAAAGTGGTGTTGCTCAGCATTTGGGTGTTGCTGCCGCTGGTGATTTATTACTTCCCTGGCATGTTGGATGTGGTGCCTACGCATGAAACATGGGTCGAGTTTTCGGAAGCTGTGGGCTACTCGTGGTTGGCCTTGGGTGTGGGTGGTTTGTTGTTTCGCACCATTCACTTGTGCTTCATCAAAGATGTGCAAACAGGTTTGGTGTGGATGATCAAAATTCTCACAGACCCATTCCACGACGTGTACCTGTATCACAAAGCACCTTTGCAGCTGTTGCGTGGTCAGCGTTTTGACGAAGCGTTTTTGCACTCAGCTCAATAAAATACGCCATTGAAGATTGAAAGGCGTTCAGGTGTTTCACCTGAACGCCTTTTTCTTAACGAAACAAGGTTTCTTTCAAGATGCTGCGACGGATGCTTTTGTGGGTCAGTTCAGGTGAATGCCACCACCAGCCATCGTTTTTCATTTGCGTGGCGGCCATGACAAAGCGTTGCACCACTGTTTCAAAGTCATCGTCGCTGTAGTTCAGGCTGAAAATCAAACGACCTGTGCCGACCCAGCTCAATGCCAAGCCATGGATGCGCAGGTAGTACTGCAGCATCCAGTGGTAGCGGCTCGGTTGTGTGTAAGAGAGGGTCCACACACTCGACATATTCGCGGCTTGCAGCGGGATGTCGTTGGCTTGCATGACGCTGTTGAACCGCTGCGCGCGAGAATTCCAGCGTTCATCCAGACCTTCGTACACGGCTTGAATTTCAGGTGTTTCTATTTGGTCTAAAAAAGCAGACATGGCACCCATCACCACGGGATGCTCTTTGAAGGTGCCGCGTGCAAAGCAAATATCCGCAGGGCGGTCGGCATGGAAGCGGTGCATCCACTCTTTTTTGCCACACACCACACCCACAGGGAATCCGCCCCCCAGTGTTTTGCCGTAAGTCACCATGTCGGCTTTGACGCCGAAATATTCTTGTGCGCCACCGGGGGCCAAACGAAAGCCTAAGAAGACTTCATCAAATATCAGCACCACGCCGTTGTCGGTGCACGCTTGACGTAGTTTGTGCAACCACGCGGTGTAAGCCTGTCGGTCATATGCCGCTTTGCGACTGCCGTCGACCAAAGTGGTGTCACCCGGTGCATTGGCGTTGGGGTGCAGGGCTTGCAGCGGGTTCACCAGCACGCAGGCAATGTCTTTGCGTGTACGAATCACGTCTAAGCTGCGTTCACTCATGTCACTGAGTGTGTAGGTTTCGCGCGGTGGCATGGGGTTGCCAGGGCCTGGTTGCACGTCTTCCCACCAACCGTGATAAGCGCCACAAAAGCGCACCAAGTTTTTACGCTTCGTGTGGTAGCGAGCCAAACGCACGGCCTGCATCACAGCTTCAGTACCAGACATGTGAAACGACACCTCATCCATGCCTGAAATTTTCTTGAGACGCTCTGCGTTGCTGGCAACACACGGGTGATACGCACCCAGCGTGGGGCCCAAGCTTTGTGTTTTGGCCATGCCGTCGGCCATCGTCTTTTTATAAAAATCTGCACCAAACACATTCACGCCATAAGAGCCAGTCAGGTCGTAAAACGATTGACCGTCTAAATCGGTCACGTAAACGCCAGTGGCTGATTGCAAAAACGACCCCACCTTCAAATGTTCTTGGACCAAGGGGCTGAACTGAAAGGGTACGCGGTAAGCGGAGATGAACTGCATGTCCGAGATGCTCTCTCTAGCCGCTGCCGTGGCTTGAATGCTCAAGGGGTGACGCGCTTTGAGCACTTCGGCAATTTTGAAAAAAGCTTGTCGACGAAGATTTTGTACGTCGAATGGCGCGTTGTCACATTTAAAGAACATTGGTTCATCAAAATGGTAGCCGGGCAACAGGCGAGCCAAACGTTTGGCCATGCGTGAATGACCTGCCAGCGAGCGGTGCTTGGCGCGTGAGAGTTGTAGTCGTCGATAGATAGACGGTGCCAATGTCGCCAATACGCCCAAGCTCATCCATGTGGTGTTCACAGTCAATTTCCTTGTGTAAGAGATCTACCTTTGTATTTAAATTAAGTGACAAGACGATGAAGATTCGACATCAATTGCAAAATTTTCTCCTGCAAGAGGACCTCAATTTTTTACTCACAAACCGTATACCGCGTATCACTTTGACGCGATTCATGGGGTGGTGGAGCCAGCTGCGCCATCCATGGGTTGTCAAAGGCTCTATCGCGGTGTGGCGCTGGTTCACCGATTTGGATTTGAGTGAGTCAAGGCAACAAACATTTGCCAGCGTTCACGAATGCTTCACACGTGAACTACGACCAGGTTTGCGCCCCATCAATGCTGACCCTGCTGTGATGACTTCGCCTTGCGACTGCATCGTGGGGGCATGTGGCGAAATTCGGGATGGCACGGTGTTTCAAGCCAAGGGCTTCCCGTACACCTTGGACAGCTTGTTGGGTTCTATGGAATTGGTGCAACGCTGGCCCAGCTTGTTAGAGGGCGGCACATTTGTCACTCTGCGTTTGACCAGCAGCATGTACCACCGCTTCCATGCGCCTTGCGATGCAGATTTGAATCATGTGACCTACATCTCAGGCGATACATGGAACGTGAACCCCATTGCATTGACGCGTGTGAAAGAGTTGTTTTGTAAAAACGAGCGTGCCGTGTTGCAAATGAAAACCACCCAAGGCATGCCGTTTTTGATCGTGCCTGTGGCTGCGGTGTTGGTGGCAAGCATGCGGTTTCACGCTGTGGATGTACTGTTGAACCTTCGTTACAAAGGCCCCAATGAAATCCCCTGCGATGCGAGTTATGTCAAAGGGCAGGAGATGGGGTGGTTTGAACACGGCTCGACCATCTTGGTGTTTGTGCCGCCAAGTTTTGGATTGGCCGATGGCATTGAGAGTGGCAAGCGAATTCGCATGGGGGAGTGTTTGCTCAAAAGGCTTTGAGTGTTATTCAAGCATCAGCATGGCGGCAGTGGCTGAGATGAGCATCATGCCCAAACCAGAAGCCATGCGATGGCCATAGCCTCGACTACCGCTGGCATACGATAAAAATAGTTTGGACAGGGCGCTTGATGCCAAGATAGCGATGACGCCCCACCGGGCATAAGCAGATTGAATGGGGTCCTGTTGGCTGAGTTGCGCAATGCTCACAGCGGCAGCGTGAATTTCGACCAATCCCACAAAGACTGATGCTGCAAATGTGCCTGAATCACCCACGAGATTTCTGAGCCAAGCAGAACAGAGTGTGACTGCGCTGATGGTGAGCGCAATGATCAACGCGTGCGATGCTTTGAAGGCATGGTGTGTTGATGGGAGTAAAAGGCTTTCTTTCGTGTCTGTTTGTTGTATGAAATAAATTGCACAGATCAATAAAGCAAGGCCTGCTGAGATGAGCGGCCACTTGACGGACAGCATCAACTCTGGGCTGCTTGTTGCAAGCACCATCGTGAACAAGATGAGCGAGGAGAGGGTTGACAGCAATGCGGCGGCGCTAGCCATTGATTCGAGTTCAGGTTTTTCATGTGCTTTTCTTGCATAGGTTGCGACCGCAACGGTGGAAGAAATGAAACCACTGAAAAAGCCAGCCAATGGCAAGCCCCAGCGCACACCCGATGCACGCATACAAACGTGAGCCACGATGCCAACGCCCATGATCAACACAACAATCTTCCACATGGCGTAAGGATTGAGTGCATGCCACGGGTCAATCGCTGTGGTTGGTAAAAGAGGCAAAACCACCAAGGTGGAAGCGCACAGCATCAGCGCATCCTCTAATTCATGTTCAGTCAATATCTCTTGGCTAAACCGTCGCAATGGCTTTTTGACAAATAGCAAACATGCGACAACGACGCCGATGGCTGCAGATAAAGAGGCGTCTTGCATGGCAAGACCCGAAAGAACCAAAGTTAAAAGCAAAGCAAATTCACCGGTCATGCCTGGGTCTTGTTGTGCCGAATGCCGGTAACCAATGGCAATCAACACGCCTGTGATGAGCAAGGTGGTGACAAAAGTAGATGGCCCAATGCTGAAGGTGAGTGAGCCCAATAAACCTACGATCGCATGTGTGCGTACACCTGCTTTCATCACGCCAGGTTTGTGTAAACGTTCACGAACCGTGCCAATGAGCATGCCAATGCCTAAGGCTGTCAGCAGACCAATGAGTGATGTATTCCAATTCATCTGCGTATCTTAGTGAGTCACGGTTTTTTGAAAATATGTATGTGAATTAAATGCAACCGTCACAAATGTCACATATTTGTCACGATAAATCGTCACACTCAATATCTGTAAAACAGGTGAAAAAATGACGACAGTCGCAACTGGCAAAGAGCCGCATACACAAAGAAATTCAAAGGTTGAATGGCTGGACCGTGATTTGAGTTTGCTCGCCTTCAACGCGCGCGTGCTCGATTGGGCCAAACGCGCAGAGGTGCCGCTGTTAGAGCGTTTGCGTTACCTGTGCATTGTGTCGTCTAACCTGGATGAGTTTTTTGAAGTCCGCGCCGCGCTGCACAGCAGCGTGGAGCATCCCAAGGCACCGCTGGATGCCGCAGGTACACACGCGCAGCACTCGCTCAGCAAAGTGGCCCATGCCTTGGTCGAAGAGCAATACGCGTTGTACAACGATGTGCTCACGCCTGCGTTTGCCAAAGAGGGCGTGCGTATCTTGTCGCACGGCGATCGAACTTTGACGCAGCACCAATGGGTGAAGTCTTTTTTTGAACGTGAAGTGCGTCCCTTGCTGCTGCCTGTGGGCTTAGACCCAGCACACCCGTTCCCACAAGTGGCCAACAAGTCGCTCAACTTCATCGTGCGCTTGTCAGGCAAAGATGCGTTTGGTCGTGACAACGAAATTGCGATTGTCAAAGTGCCACGCAGTTTGCCGCGTTTGATTGCTTTGCCTGAGAAGCTCTGTGGCAAGCGTCAGTTGTTTGTGTCCATTTCCAGTGTGATTCGTGCGCATTTGAAAGACCTGTTTCCGGGCCGCGATGTGGGGCAGTTTTCACAGTTCCGTGTCACGCGCCATTCGGATTTGTCCGTGGACGAAGAAGATGTGAAAAACCTGCGCACCGCGCTGCGCAAAGGCCTGGTGCATCGCAATTACGGGCAGGCTGTGCGCTTGGAGGTGTCGTCGGGTTGCTCAGAGTATTTGTCTGAATTCTTGTTGCATCAGTTTGAGTTGCCGCACTCGGCGCTGTACCGCGTGCATGGCCCTGTGAACTTGGTGCGTTTGAATCAGCTGATTGATTTGGTGGACAACCCCAAATGGTTGTTTCCGCGTTACACCGCCAGCTATCCGCAACAGATGGTGACCAATGGGTCTCTCTTTGAGCGCTTGCAAAGTGGTGATGTGATGATTCACCAGCCTTACGAAAGCTTTGATGGCGTGTTGGCGTTCTTACGCGAAGCCGTGCGCGACCCCAATGTGTTAGCCATCAAGCAAACCATTTACCGCACGGGCGCTGATTCGGTGCTGATGGAGTTGCTGCGAGAGGCGGTGCAACGCGGCAAAGAAGTGACAGTGGTGGTGGAACTCAAAGCACGCTTTGACGAAGAGGCCAACATCAACTGGGCCGAGAAGCTGGAATACATCGGTGCACAAGTGGTGTACGGGGTGGTGGGTTTGAAGACTCACGCCAAGATGCTGCTGGTCACGCGTCGCGAAGGCCGCAGCATTCGTCGCTATGCGCATTTGTCCACGGGCAACTACAACCCACGCACAGCCAAGCTCTACACCGACTTGAGCCACATCACCTGTGACCCCAAGCTCACACAAGATGTGGAGAGCGTGTTTAACCTGCTGGCGAACCAAAGCAAGATTCCACGCTTGAACAAGCTGATGATTGCACCGTTCCAGCTACAACGCAGCTTGATCGACAAGGTAGAGAAAACAGCACAAGCCGCTGCACAAGGTGTGGCCAGCCGCATCATCTTGAAGATGAACACGCTCACTGATGAAAAGCTGATGGAGGCGCTGGTGCATGCTGGGCAGGCCGGCGTGCAGATTGATTTGATCATTCGCGGTGCGTGCATGTTGCCCGCGCAGCGTCCGGGTGTGACCGACAACATCCGTGTGCGCTCCATCATTGGTCGCTTTTTAGAGCATTCACGTGTGTTTTATTTCCGCACAGGTCATGATGAGTCTTTGTATTTGTCGAGCGCCGATTGGATGAACCGCAACATGCTTCGCCGTGTCGAATTGGCATGGCCTGTGGAAGATGCTGCCTTGCGCCAACGTGTGATTGATGAGTGCTTGGTGGCTTACCTGCACGACAACGTGGACGCATGGAGCTTGAATGCCGACGGGCAGTACACGCGTGTGCAACCCATCAAGCCCAAACGTACATCCATCAAGGCGGCGCAACCGATAACACCTGTGCCATTGCATGGCGCGCAAGCCGCGCTGATGGCGCTGTATGCCGCCAAATCGTGAGACCGTCAACGAAGGGCAAACCATGGATTTGATTTTGTGGCGTCATGCAGAAGCAGAAGTTGCCCCTGAGGGCGGTGACGACTTGTCGCGCTCACTCACCAAGAAAGGCGAGCGTCAAGCCATGCGTATGGCAGCTTGGCTAGACCGTCATTTGCCTGAAGGCACGCGGGTGTTGGTCAGTCCCTCACGGCGCACGCAACAAACTGTTGCACCCTTGGGTCGTAAATTTAAATTGCGCGATGAATTGGTGCCTGAAACATCCGTGGAGGATGTGCTGCACCTTTTGAAGTGGCACCCCGAAACTGGGCCGCAACTCAAGGGGCCTGTCTTGTTGGTGGGGCATCAACCTTATTTGGGCGAGCTGGTGGCCAAGCTGCTGGGCATGCAAGAGCACACATGCCCTGTGCGCAAGGGCGGCGTGTGGTGGTTGCGCACCCGCCTACGCGACGGTCAACCCCAAACGGTGTTGCTGACCGTCGCATGTCCTGAACTTACTTCGAGTTCTTGGGACGACCGGTCTTGATGGTCGGTACATTGCTCAATGCTGCTTTGAACTGAATGTCGCTCATGGCGGCGAGGGCTTTGACGCCAGCGCGCAGCAATTCGCTTTTCTTCACAGCTTGACCGAGTTTGCCTGCGCGAACTTTCAGGCTGTCGATGACCACGTATTCGTCTTTAGGAATGGTGAAGCTGTCGCGTACCAATTTTGGTTTTTTGACTTTGGCTGGTTTCACCACTTTGACGGCTTTCACGGGCTTTGGTGCGGCTGTCTTGATGGGGGCTTTTTTAACTGCAGTTTTTGTCGTTGCTTTTTTCACAACTGGTTTTTTAACGGCAGCTTTTTTCGTGGCGGTTTTTTTCACAACAGGTTTTTTGGCTGCTGGAGTTTTGACTGTTGGTGCTTTAACGGCAGCTTGAACGAGGGCTTTTTGAGCAGTGGTGTTCACTTGTAGATTCCTTCAAAATTAATGAAGTAAACAGTTTATACGGTTTAATTAAATGCACCAAGTGTCACATATGTCACTTGTTTGTCACAAACTCAAATGCCCAAGGTGTTTTTTGCCATGAGGCGCTTTCTTGTTTCAGTAAGTGCGTCGATTGCGGATAGTCATTGACCCATGCATCAGAAGCGGTCAGGGTGATGCGTTGCTTGTGATCATCGCAGTGCAGCTTCAATATTTGGTGTTCGGGGTCTTTGCGCGCGTGGCAAAGAATCAGGCTTAGGCGCAAGGCCATCAGCAGTTTGGCAAATTCGGTTTCTTCCAGTTCGGCTTCTAATTTTTTGAGCTTGCCGCGTTGGCCCAAAACCAACAAGCCCAATCGGTGAAGCTCGGGCATGCTAAAGCCCAAAAGGTCAGCGTTGTCTAGGATGTAAGCGCCATGCTTGTGGTAGTCGCTATGAGAAATCGCAACACCTACCTCGTGCAGCTGAGCAGCCCAGCTCAGTTTGCGGCACCGTCGTTCCATGTGCGTGGCTTCATCGCTGCTCAGCTTGGGGTACATGAACTGCAACAGGTGCACGGCCACACGACCCACGCGCTGGCCTTGGGTGGTATCGACTGAGAATTTCACAGCCAACCGTTGAATCGACAAATCGCGCGTGTCTGTGTTGTGATCTTCGCGTTCCACCATTTCAAACAACACGCCATGGCGCAAGGCACCTTGTGCCACATGCAGCTTTGTGATTTGCAGCAGCGTCATCAAAGCGCGCAAGACACTCACGCCACCACCAATCACGGCGCGGCGGTCGTCTTTCAGACCTTCGAGTTGAACTTTGCTGGCTTGGCCTGCGCGAACCAAGCACTTCACCAACCAATCCAAACCTTCTAAGCTGATTTCGCCTTCAGGGAAACCAGACAAAGCCAAGATGTCGGCCACCGCACCTACCGTGCCTGATGCACCGTAGGCTTTTTGCCATTGGTCACGTGGGTACGCGGAGATGGCTTCTTCAAGCACAGCTTGTGCGGCAATTTCAGCGCGGTAAAACGCTTGTTCTGTGAACTCGCCCGTAGGGAAATACGTCATCGACCATGCCACGCTGCCCACTCGGAACGAGGCAGTTTCTCTAGCGTCTAAGCCTTGGCCTAGCACCAGCTCGGTGGAGCGTCCGCCAATGTCAATCACCAATCGACGTTCGTTGTCGCTTGGCAGCATGTGGGCGACGCCTTGGTAAATCAGGCGTGCTTCTTCGGGACCTGCGATGACTTCGATGGGGAAGCCCAAAATTTCACAGCCCTTCATCAAAAACGCTTCACGGTTTTTGGCTTCGCGCAACGTCTGTGTCGCCACAGCGCGGACCTGTGATTTTTTGAACCCAGCCAACCGCTCTGCGAATCGTGCCAAACAGTCCCAACCGCGCTGCATGGCTTCTTCGGTGAGGTTACGGTCGTCGTCTAAGCCATTGCCTTGACGCACCGTTTCTTTGAGGTAGGCCACACGCTGAATTTGACCGTGGTCATAGCGACCAATTTCGAGACGGAAGCTGTTGGAGCCTAAATCAATCGCTGCGAGGAGTGTGCCGTGTTTCATGAAAACAATATTACCGTTTATTCATGACAATCTTATGTCATTGCTTTGTCATGAATTGCGCTTAAAGTTTGCGTCACTTATTTCATTGAGGCTGCTATGAATACCTTTGACGAAAACGACCAACGCAACCATCCACGTCCGGAGGACACTGATTTCAGCCACATGGTGAACACCCTGTTGAGCCGTCGCCAATTGCTGGGCGCAGCAGGGGCGGGAGTGGGTTTGTTCTTGGGCGGTCAAGGTTTGGCGCACGCGGCCCCCGCAAGCGCGAACGCTGGCCTACGCATTGGCTTCACACCCATTGCCGCCAATTCTTTGGACACCATCACCGTGCCTGCAGGCTACCAGTGGCGCGTGTTGGCTTCGTGGGGCGATGCCATCCTGCCTGGTGGCACTGCGTTTGACCCCGCCACGCGCGGCACAGCCATCAGCCAAGGTTTGTCCATCGGCGACAACAACGATGGCATGAGCTTTTTCAGCTTGGGCGCTGACCACGGTGTGATTGCCGTCAACAACGAATACGCCAATTACGAATACCTGTTTGTCAACGGCCGTTGCAACAGCATCGAAGACACCCGCAAAGCACAAGCTGCCCATGGCGTGAGCGTGTTTGAAGTGCGTCGCATGGGGGGCGTGTGGAAGCTGCAACCCCAGGCCCGCTTGAACCGTCGTATCACGACTAACACCGACATGCGTTTGAGCGGCCCCGCCGCAGGCAGCGCTTTGTTGAAAACCCAAGCCGACCCCACAGGCACCGTGGCCTTGGGCACGTTCAACAACTGCGCCAATGGCCGCACGCCATGGGGCACGTACTTGACTTGCGAAGAAAACTTCAACGGCTACTTTGGCACCGCCGAGAGCCTGCCCCAGAATGTGGCTGAGAACGCCGCTTTCAAACGCTACGGCATCAGTGCCAAAGGTGCGGGCCTGAACTGGCACCCCTTCGATGGTCGATTCGATTTAGCCAAGAATCCCAACGAACCCAACCGTTTTGGCTGGGTGGTCGAGATTGACCCGATGGACCCCACCAGCACGCCCATCAAGCGCACGGCCTTGGGCCGTATCAAACACGAGAACGCTGAGGTGGTGGTGAACGCCGACGGCCATGTGGTGGTCTACATGGGCGACGACGAAAAGGGCGAGCACATTTACAAATTTGTGTCTGCTAAAAAGTTCGATGCCAAGAATCCAAAAGCCAATCGCGATTTGCTGGACGAGGGCACCTTGTATGTGGCGCGCTTCACCACGGTGGACGGCAAAGCCCAAGGCGATGGTGAATGGCTGGAACTGACCCATGGCAAAAATGGCTTGACCGCAGAGGCGGGTTTCAAAGACCAAGCTGAAGTGCTGGTACACACACGTTTGGCTGCCACGGTGGTGGGCGCCACCACCATGGACCGCCCCGAGTGGATTGCGGCGCACCCCACACAAGCGCAGGTGTATGTGACCCTCACCAACAACAGCGACCGCGGCACCAAGCCAAACCAAGCGGTGAACGGTCCCAACCCACGCGCCAAAAACGTGTACGGCCAAATCGTGCGTTGGACACCTAAAGGCAATGACCACACGGCCAACCAATTCACATGGGACATCTTTGCGTTGGCAGGCAACCCCACACTGCACAAAGACGCCTATGCAGGCTCGGCCAACATCACGCCCGACAACATGTTCAACAGCCCTGACGGTTTGGCCTTTGACCGCGATGGCCGCTTGTGGATTCAAACCGATGGCGACTACAGCAACGCCAAAGATTTCGCAGGCATGGGGAACAACCAAATGTTGTGTGCCAACCCTGTGACAGGCGACATCAAACGTTTCTTGGTCGGGCCAGTCGCATGTGAAATCACTGGCATGGCGTTCACGCCTGACCATAAGACGATGTTTGTGGGTATTCAACACCCAGGTGAAAAGTTGGCAGCTTCGCACTTTCCACAAGGGGGCGATGCCGTGCCGCGTTCATCCATCATCGCCATCTCACGCCGCGATGGTGGCGTGGTGGGCGCTTAAAGATTTAAGCGTTTCAGTGGCTCAAGGCCGCTAGCTCGGCGCACACCTGCGCCAAGCTAGGGCGCTGGGATGGTGTGTCATGCAAGCACCGTTGCGCGAGTTGGGCCAAGGCTTGAAGTTGGCGGGTCTGTGAATGAGCGGACGCGGCGTCACACTGCATCGTCAGTTCTTCCAGCAAACAACCCAGAGCACGTACTTCGAGTTTTTCCAAACCCTGCGCAAGTGCAGCATCGTCCGCATCAAAAAATGCCGCAGCGCCAAAGTCGCTCAAAAGGGCATTGCCTTCAGACGTGTGCAAGATGTTGTGCGCGTACAAGTCGCCATGCAAGATGCCGCGTGCGTGCAAGTGCTGCGTGACGGATGCCATGCCAATGGCCATGCGCAGTGTGGCGGGCCAGCCAAAACGTGGGTGGGTGGGGTACACATCACGCGTGCAACTCTCTAAGCTGGGAGGGTCTGCCAAGTTGCCAAATTCGGGCGGGATCAGCGGCATGACCAAGGCTTGTTTGTCGTCTGGATGTTCGACCACGCGCGCCATGGCCGACACCAAATGCGGATGCGCGCCTGCGTGCATGCAGGCCGCCATTTCGCAGTCAGGCAAGCCATCGCTGGTGACGGCACCTTTGAATAGCTTCACCGCTACGGCTTGTTCACCTTCGCGAGTCCGCAGAGTGGCTTGGTGAATCACACCAGACGCGCCTTCACCCAGTTGGTGTTGCAGTTGTAGCTGAGACCACGCGATGTGCTGCATGGGCGCATTGGCTATCGCCGCAGATTCCAAATGTTCGCAGAATGGGTTGCTTGCGTAGGCCAGCCAAGTCAAGCGTGGCATGTTGAGCAGCCAGCTGGGAAATTCAGTCAACGCATTGGCTGATATGCGAAGGAGTTCTAAGCGGCTGCACTTCGCCAGCTCTGGTGGCAGGCGACGTAGATGATTGCCAGCCAGTGCGAGCTTTTGCATCTTCGTGCATTGCCCAATTTCAGCGGGAAATTCAGTGAGTGCGTTGTCCGTGAGAATGAGCCAGCGCAACATCGGAGGCAAAGCCTTGGGCGAGACATGCGCGATGCGGTTGGCTTTGAAGCCCACCATGCTGAGCTGCTGACATTGGCCCAGCACTTCGGGCAATTCGGTGAACGGGTTGTCCGAGCAAAAAATCACGCGTAGCTTGTGCAAGCGTGGCAGGTCATCGGGCAGGGCGCTCAGTTGGTTGCCCGATAAATCTAAGATTTCCAGCGAATCAGCCAATTCAAAAATTTCGCGTGGAAACTCGGTCAAGCCGCAGCGCAGTTGCAAGCGTTCGATGCCAGCCAGTTCGCCACGACGCAGTTGTTCAAGGGTGTGCATGCTTCAGCGCAAGGAGTTAAAGCGGAATGAGCTTGATGGCCAAACCCACCAAGGCACACAGGGTGATGACTTCCATCACGCCGCGTTTGTATTTGAACAAGGCCACTGCTGCCGCGATGGCAATGAGTGCCGAGCGCACATCAAACGCACCTGCAAAACCTTCGGGCCACAACAGGTGGTAGCCAAAGAACAAAGCGAGGTTGAGCACAACGCCGACCACCGCCGCAGTGATGGCGGTGAGGGGGGCGGTGAATTTGAGGTTACGGTGCGTGCTCTCGACCAAGGGGCCGCCCGCCAAGATGAAAATGAACGAGGGCAAGAACGTGAACCACGTCACGAGGCAAGCGGCCAAGGCACCTGCAGCGAACAAACTCTCAGGCCCCAGCAGCGCTTTGACATAACCACCGATGAACGCCACAAACGCCACCACCATGATGAGCGGACCGGGTGTGGTTTCGCCCAAGGCCAAGCCGTCCATCATTTGTGTGGGTGTGACCCAGCCAAACTGACCGACCGCACCTTGGTACACATAGGGCAGTACGGCATACGCGCCACCAAAAGTGAGCAAGGCCGCTTTGGTGAAGAACCAACCCATTTGCGTGAAGCTGTGGTCCCAACCAAACACCGCACACAGCACGCCCATGGGCACGGCCCACAACACGGCACCGGCCAACAATACTTGGACCAAACCTGCGTAGCTGAAATGCGCATGTGCCGGTGTGGGCGTGTGGTCGTCAATCAAGGCAGGGCCATACGAAGCGTTGGAGGCACCATGCCCACCGCCGGTTTGAAAGGTGTGAGGCGACACGCGGCCACCCACATAGCCCACGGCAGCCGCCACACCCACGATGAACGGAAAGGGCACATCGAGTGCAAAGATGGCCACAAATGATGCCGCAGCGATGGCCCACAACACGTTGTTCTTCAGCGCACGCGAACCAATGCGATGGGCCGCTTGCACCACGATGGCCGTGATCGCAGGCTTGATGCCAAAGAACAAACCGGCCACCCAAGGCACATCGCCAAACGCGATGTACACCCACGACAGCGCAATGAGGATGCCCAACGACGGCAACACAAACAACGCTCCCGCCACCACGCCGCCCCAACGCTTGTGCATGAGCCAGCCGATGTACGTGACCAACTGTTGTGCTTCAGGCCCAGGCAACACCATGCAGTAGTTGAGTGCGTGCAAGAAGCGTCGCTCAGACAACCAACGGCGGCGTTCCACCAGCTCTTGATGCAGGATGGCAATTTGCCCCGCAGGTCCACCAAAGCTGATGAAGCCTAGCTTGAGCCAAAACCAAAAGGCGCTGGCCAGGCTGACAGGGGCAGGGGCTGTGTGATCGTGTGAGGTGTGAGTCATTTATTGAACCGCGTGGCATCTAAAAACTTGGCCAATCGTGCTTCGATGGGCAAAGGCTCGCCATGCCATTGTGTAGCCAGCAGTTCACTGCACAGCAAACCCAGTGTCAAACCGCGCGAGCCCATGGCCGCATTCATGTACAAGCCCTCGGGTGTGTTGGGCACGCGTCCTGTCATGGGCAAGCGGTCGTGCACGCCGCAGCGCACACCGGCCCAACCGTGTACGCGTGGGGCGTCTGTGCCCACGGTGGCAAACAAGGGGGCGAGTGCGGCAGCGGTGTCTGGCTCTAAAGCCTGCAAGCGTTCTAAGTTCTCGGCATGGTCGGCGTCCAGCAAGCGCGCATCGCCGTTGATGCGGTCGTAGGTGGCGCCGGTGTACCAAGCGGGTCCGTCGGGCGAGGTGATGTTGTGCACAAAGCTGCCATTGCCGTTCACAGGTGTGGCAGGCATGTACGTACCCGCAGGTACATCGGCCATCAAGCCCCAAGACACCTGTCCGCGTAGCGGGTTGATGCGCGGTGCGCTGCCGTCCTCAGTGGCGGTGGCAATGAGAGCCGCAGAGCCAGGGCCTGCTGCTAACACCACGCGCGATGACTCGACTAAGACTTTGTTACCTTGCAGAACTTGCCACTTTGATGCGCTTGTGTTTGCAAGGTGAGCGGGATTTGTGGTCTGCGGTGTTGGTGCGTTGGAAGCCTCGTGCTTCTCGTGCGTGATGCACTTGAGTGCATCCACTTTCGCGTGGCCTTGCCAACGAATGTTGGGATGAGCTAACAACGCACGCACCAATTGCGCAGGCCTGAGCCACGCGCCGTGTGGGTGCCAATACGCGTCATCGGGGGCGGGCGGTGGTGCTTTGTGTGTCCAGTCGTTCGCGGTATGTGCGTGTTCGTGGAGCCAGCTCAGTGGCACACCGCCGCGTCGGGTTTTGCCGGGCAGGCGGCGTTCACGCACGCCGGTGCAACCCCAATCCACACCTTCGGTCAGCAACAAGCGCATGGTTTGTTCCATGAGTCGCAAGCCTGCACGCGAGAGACGTGACACACCACTGTCGTCGTGCGAGGTGTGTGGCGCGACCACGCCCACGGGCAAGCCCGATGCACCCGCAGCAGGCGCATCCCCTGCATCCAGCACCGTCACTTGCCAGCCGCGTTCGGCCAGTGCGCGTGCTGTGCCTGCGCCTGCAATGCCTGCACCAATGATGGTGACGGTGCGCTCGTTCAAAGCGGGGGCATCGACAGGTGGGGTGCACAGGCCCATGGGGTGTGCGCGTAGCACGTCGGCAAACTCGGGCCAGTCTTTGTGTTGACCCACGCACAGCGTGAGCGAAAGGCGGGCATGGCTGTGCGAATTCTGTGATGTCTCAGTCGTGTGGCGGCGTGCATCGCCATTCAGCGCAAACCGCAAGCGATGTATGCCAGGCAGCAAGCCCCAGCATTGTTCGGCCAGTTGTTGTGCGAATGAAAGAAGCTCTGTGTGTGCAGCGGCAGTTGTTAGCAACGCATCTGCCTGCAAAGGCTGTGCGGTGTGTGCCACCACATGCAAGTGCGTGGGGCGTGCAGCATCTGCGGTCCAGTCGTGCCACAGACGTAGAAAAGCCAGCTCGTCAAAGCTGGCTTGGGTGTGGCACCAGCTGTTACAGCCGTGCCATGCGTTGCGACGCGTCACGCAGTTTTATGCGCTCGGCGGCACGTAGCCTTGCACGGCGTCAGCGCCGTCGCCAAAGAAATGTTTTTCCATTTGACGCTTCAGGTATTCACGGGCGCGCAGGTCGGCCAAGTTCAAACGGTTTTCGTTCACCAACATGGTTTGTTGCTTGATCCAATCGGCCCAAGCTTGCTTGCTGACGCTTTCCCAAATGCGCTTGCCCAGCTCGCCTGGGTACGGTGGCAAGTCGAGGCCCTCTGCTTCGGTGCCGAGTTTGATGCATTGAACGGTGCGTGACATGTGATGTGCTTTTCTGTGATCAGGGTTAAAAACTTCAGGCAAGACTGTAGCAATATTTAAATCACCCTGAAATGGTGTGTGCCATCGCGGGCGAGCTGCTCAACCAAACCAAACTCCCAGTCGAGGTAGCCCTGCATGGCTTCCACGGGGTTGTTGGTGCCCTCGTAGGGGCGGCGGTAGCGGTCCACGCGCTCAACGGCGATTTGGTGGTCGCCTGTTTGCAGCTTGCCACCGGCGGCCACCCAAGCGGCGTTGCCGCCTTCCAGCCACACCACGTCCACGCCTGCTTTGGCCAGCGCTTGGACATCGGCCACGGCAAAGCGTGACACGCTGCCGTTTTGGCAGGTCAGCACATAGCGGTAGCCTTTGTGAGCGGCCGCGAGCGATTCTTTGAGCTGCGTGCGCAGCACCCACCACGCGCTGTGGATGTGGCCTTGGATGTATTGGGCGCTGGTGCTGAAGTCCAGCACCACGGTGTGGCTGTTGCGGTCGGCCAGCCAAGCTTTGACTTGTTCAACGTTGACGGATGTGACTTGACCTTGTGTATCTGGCAATGGCAACGGCGGTGTGTCGGTGTGTGTGAAGTCTTCGGCCGTGAGGCCTGACACCACATACACCTCCCAACCCATTTGGGCTAGCCACGAGGCCGACATGTGGGCGCGTGTGCCATCGGTGTCGCACAGCACGATGCGTGCGCCACGCACGGCAGCTTGGTGGTCGGTCTCTTGCACCAGCTGGCCGCCGGGGGCGCTGCGTGCACCGGCCACATGGCCCGCTGCGTATTCTTCGGGTGTGCGCACATCAAAGAAATACGTGGTCCGTGTGGGGTCGGCCAACCATGTGTTGAGCTCATCCAAACGCACGCGTTTCACACCAGCGCGCATGGCCACCGCAAATGCGCTGGCAGCGGCTTTGGCTCGGGTGGCGTCGTCCACCTCGGGGAAATGATCGCTCGCACCTTTGACCAGCTCTTGGCCTGCCAAGGTCCAACCAATCGTGCCGTTGCGCAGGGCGCTCACGGGGTTGGGAATGCCTGAGTTGATGAGCGACTGCGTACCAATGATGCTGCGCGTGCGGCCCGCACAGTTCACGATGATGCGCGTGGTGGCATTGGGCGCGAGTGCGCGGGCACGTAACACCAGCTCAGCCCCAGGCACGCTGATGCCGCTGGGAATGCTCATGGTTTGGTACTCGTCAAAACGGCGTGCGTCCATCACCACCACATTGGCTTTGGCATCGATGAGGGCTTTGACTTCTTGCGCGGAGAGCGACGGCGTGTGACGCTTGGATTCGACCAACTCACCAAACGATTTGCTGGGCACGTTGACATCGCGGAACACTTCGCCGCCTGCGTCTTGCCAGCCTTGGAGGCCACCGGCAAGCAGATGCACGTTGGTGTAGCCCATGCGTTTCAAGGTGCGGGCTGCGGGCAGGGCGAGGTCGTCGCCATTGAACGCAGTGCCGTACACCACGATGAAGGTGTCCAAGCGAGGGATGCGCGTCCAAGCATCGGCTTCGATACGGCCCAATGGCAAGTTGGCTGCAAACAGGGGGTGGCATTGGGCGAATGGGTCTTCCTCGCGCACGTCGAGGATGGCGATTTCTTGGCGTTGCAAGAGGGTTTCGCGAATTTGGGCAAATGCCGCGGATGGGAACTCACCTGCGGTGAGGGGAAACTCTTTTGGTTCATCCGTCTTGGCATTGCTGTAGCCCGAAATAAATTCTTTCACCGTGCCGTCTTCATGGAACACGTGGCGGCTCACCTTGCCAATATCGGCGCCGTAGACATGGATGCTGATGGAGGCTTGGTCGGCGAATGCATTCCACACCCGGTGCACATCGCCAATGGTGGGTGACACGGCTTCGACATGGCCTTGCTCTAAACGGATTTGCTCGCCGCTGGGCTGCCAATGGCCTTGTGCATTTTTGGCAAACGGCTGGCACAGCTCTGCGCCGCGCAACATGCCAATCAAGCCCCACACGGTGTGGTCGTGGATGGGGGTGGCTTGGCCAGGGCCCCACACAAAGCTCACCACCGAAAAGCGGTCGTCTGGATCGGCGTAGAGCAAAAACTGTTGGTAGCGCTCGGGGTTGGGCTGGGCGTAGGCGTCAGGCAGCCAATCGTCTTGGGCCACCAGCTCGGCCAGCAGGGTTTTGCCACTCGCCAAAATGGCAGCTTCGTCGGTTGTCCCTTCGAGCAAATCGTCTAGGTCAGTGACGAATTTTTGTAAACGGTGTGTATCGGCGAGCTGTGGCGTGCGTAAAGTCATGGCTTTGTATCGTGTAATGTGCGCTGGTCGCGTCAGTGCTGATTGTTTCACAGCGACAATTGAATCTTGCCCCTTTGGAGACAGTGTTGTGCTTGTAAAACTTTTGGATAGTCCTCGCCGCATTTGGTTGTTCATCTTCGTGGTGTGTGCGGGTTTGTTGAGCTTTGGTATGTATTTGCAACATGTGGTGGGTTTAGAGCCTTGCCCCATGTGCATCGTGCAGCGCTATGTGATGGTGCTGATGGGTTTGGTGGCCTTGTTGGGGGCAGGTTTGTCGGGTCGTACCGCCTCGTTGATGGCCGGCAGCGTGCTGGTGCTCTTGGCGGGGAGTGGTGCCTACGTGGCGGCCCGCCAAACTTGGTTGCAGTGGTACCCCCCCGAGGTGGTGTCATGTGGCCGCGACTTCTACGGCATGATCGAAACTTTCCCCTTGCAACGTGCCATTCCCATGATCTTTAAAGGGGGTGGCGATTGCAGCAAGGTGGACTGGACCTTTTTAGGCGGCTCGATTGCCAACTGGTCGTTTGTGGCGTTTGTGGGGTTGGGGTTGTTGGCTTTGGCCACAGTGATTCGTCATCACTGCATGACCACAGGCACACACAAGGTGTAACCCACCTTGTGCAAGGCTTTGATGCTGGGTCTTGGTGCTCCGATCGAAGCTAGCTTTTTGCGTAACCGGGTCATGCGCATCTCAATCGTGGCGGCAGATGGCAAGGTGTCTTTCCCTGAAGCCACAATTTCGGCCACTTGCCAACGTTCTAGGCTTTGACCTGGCGCACGTGTCAGCGCACTCAGAATCAAAGCATCGCTGGTTGTTAAATCCACATCACCGTCGGGTCCGCTGAGCTGCATGCGCGACAAGTTGAGGGTGATGGTGTGGTGGTGTTGTTGATTGATAGTGCGCAGTCGTTTTCCCACCGCAGCCACACCTGCCATTAACTCTTGCGGATGCACGGGTTTGGTGAGGTACAGATCGGCACCACTTTCATAGCCAATCACCTTATCGCCAATTTGTGTGCGTGCGGTGGTGATGACGATGCCGACATTCGGGTGTGAGGCTCTCAGCCGTCGCGTCAAACTCAAGCCATCTTCGTCTGGCAAGTTCAGATCAATCACATAGACGTCGGGCAGAAAACCACCGGTCACGTCGTTGAGGTCTTCTGCTTGTGGAACGCCGCGCACGAAATGTCCTTGGTTCTGCAGAAAAGCCAACGTGGCTTCGCGCAGTTCATCGTTGTCTTCAATCACCAATATTTTCAGCGCGACGTTTTGCATAGATCTAGGATTCTGTGACTTTCACATTCGTATTCCCAACAATAACTAACGCCGCATGGTCAGGTCAGGCACCCAAACGGTGAACACGGGGTGGCCAGCTTGCGCCGTGTAACTGATCGTGCCTTGCAGCAAATCAAGCAAACCTTTGACCAAAAAAAGCCCCAAGCCAGACCCCGAAACTCGGCGCGCCTGTGGGCTGCGGTAATACTTTTCAAACAGCTGTGCCGCATCAGGCAACCCTGTGCTTCCAGCTTGGTTGGCCACCTGCCACAGCCAACCGCTTTGGTCTTGCTTGCGCGTGAACTGAAGAGAAACTTGAACGCGACCTTGCGGTGCGCCATATTTGCACGCGTTGTCCAGCAGGTTGCCCAGCACGATAGACAACATTTGAGCATCGGTGTGTAGCAAGCCCGATGTATTGGGCGCAGAAAAATCAACTTGTCCCGGATAGCGACAGCTTTGAATGCATGATTGTGTGAGCGCAATTGGGTCAACGCTTTGCAAATACGGTTCTAGCCCTTGGTCTGCCAGCTGTCCTGTGTGGACACAGCGTTCGATCACTTGGTTCATGTCAGCAATCGTGCGGTCCATCACCTCTCGCTTGAGTTCACCCACTTCCATTCGCATACGCAGAGTGGCCAGTGGTGTTTTCAACTCGTGGGCCAGCATGGCAAAGAGCTGGCTTTGCTCTTCGCGGTGGTGTTTTTCACTTGCGACCTTTTGTTCGCTGCGTTCAAGCTCTCTGACGATGGCTTGTTGTTCGTGTTGAAGCGTTCTGGCACGCACTTGTAACATGATGAACATCACCACACCATCCATCACCGCATGTGTCAATGTGCCTATCACCATGATGGGGTGCGCCTTGATCCAACCCAAATGAATCAACGGTGGCAACGAGCTCAATGCGCTGTAAACGAGTAGATAAACCAATAAAAGTTTCAGAGGAATTGGCTGAACCACCTTGTGAGGTATGGCTGTGAGAAGAGTGATTAGCAACAGCGAGAAAGCCAAAAGAATCGCAATGTTTCCAATTTTTAACATCTCAATGGTGAGATCCAAAAATTGCAACAAAGACAGTGATGCAATAGAAATGGCCAACACCCGACAGGCGATGAGACACATGCGTGCAGGGCGATAACTTTCGATGAACTTAGCTAAAAACCACAGTGTCACGCTGATGACCCAAATGAACGAGGTGGAAGAAATTGTGGTCAACACCCCCTCTGACAAGTAGGGACCAACCACGATGCGTGCAAAACCTAATAAGAAGAACGCCCATGTAGTTGCAAAGATTTGTTTGAACGCGAAAGCACCTATCAAGCCGTCGCGACTGATCCACCACTGAGCCGCTGCCCAAATCGCAAACATGCCAGAGGCTGCCGTGAAAAACCCCATCAACCATTCCTGCAAACGGTTTTGCAATTGCGCCTGAGTAGACGGCAAAACCTCCATATTTATGGAACGTGTACTGGTGGTATGGAGTTGTAAATAAATGTTTCGCTCATGGTTAAGCGCGGGGATTTGAAATGTGAAATTGATCGAAGCCAAGCTGTCATCGTTTGGTGGCAATGCATCACCGCTCTTAAGCACTAGGTTTGCGCTGGGGTCATACAGCGTCAGGTAGTCTAGGTAGGGTGGTTTGATCTGCACGATCCAAGACGTGCGCGTGTCGTGTGCTGCCGCTTTGAGTTTGGTGCGGATCCAAATCGTTTCTGGGCCGTAGCCCCAACTCTGCCATCGCGCCATCGGCTGCCAGTCGGGGCTGGCTGTCACCTCTTGCAAGCTGGCGTGTCCAGTTTTGTCCATCAACCACTCTTGTGACTGAATCAATGTTGCCTGGCTAGTGGCCGCAGTGCAGCCTGTGAGAATCAGCAGGGCTGCTACCAGCGCGAGTAACCAAAGACGGAATGGTGGTTTTAAAGAAGTGATGAGCACAACGTGAGGATTGGTTAGTTTTTGCCTATTGATTCATCGAGGTCAATCATACTTTTGTAAGGTTGCCAAGGCCTTGGGCTGTCTTTTGGTGATCGTTTGATAGCTTTTGTTAGGTTTGATTTGTTGTTTTTCGCATAGTTATACCAATTGCGACAAATTTATCAAATCAAATGACAAAAACAACTTCGCCAAAAATTCAATTCACCCAAATCGCTTGCGCCGTGATGTTACTGGCAGCATCTTGTTCGGCGGTTGCGCAAACCATTCCTGATGCAGGCGCTTTGCAAAAGCAAAACGAGCAAAGCCTGAAGCGCCAAACACCGCCCACATTGACTCCTCGGCCACATACGGCCCCTCCTGTCATGAAAAAAGAAGGTGAGCAAACGGTTAGCGTCTCGCGCTTTGAATTCACAGGCAACACCCTGCTGAACAACGAGGCACTTGGCCTCGCTGTTGATCCCTTCCTGAATCGCCCCTTGAGCTTTGCTGAGTTGCAACAAGCGGTGGATGCGGTGGCCATGGCTTACCGTGATGCGGGCTGGATTGTGCGGACCTACTTACCTCAGCAACAAATCACGCGAGGCGTGGTTGCCATTCACGTCATCGAAGCTGTGTTTGGTGAGGTGCGCCTGCAAGGCGAACCGGTAACGCGTGTAGACGCTTCACAACTCACCGACATTGTTGACAGCGTGTTGCACAAAGGCGAACCGCTGAGCGCACAAGACATCGATCGTGCCTTGCTTTTGCTGGACGATTTGCCAGGTGTCAACGTCGTGGGCAGCTTGTACGAAGGTCGTGAGCGCAGTGAAACTAACTTGGCTTTGACCGCCACTGATGAAGCCTGGCTGGTTGGCAATGTGGCCTATGACAACGCAGGCGCTACCTCTACAGGCACCAAAAGACTGAGTGCCAACCTCATGCTCAACAGCCCCTTGCGTTTGGGGGATGCACTGGCCGTCAACCTATTGAAAACCGAAGGCAGTGATTTTCAACGCATGGCCTACACCTTGCCCGTGGGCAACGATGGTTTGCGTGCCGGTGTCCATGCAAGTTCGATGCACTACGACTTGCTCGCCAGCTTCAGCACTGCGGGCTACCAAGGCACCGCAGAAACCATGGGCGTAGACCTGAGCTACCCCTTGGTGCGCAGCCAACTTCAAAACCTCAACCTCGTATTCAGCTACGACAGCAAACGCTTTGACAACTGGAGCAGCGCTGGCGCTATGTCTAACTACCGTTTGAATGTTTACAACCTCAGCCTCAACGGCAACAAGCTAGACAACTGGGGCGGTGGCGGTGCCAACACCGCATCTGTGGCGCTGAGCAATGGCCGCGTCAATCTGGATGGCTCGGCCAATCAAGCCGACGACCTTGCAGGTGCTGCCACCCAAGGCTACTTCACCAAACTCAACCTCAACCTCAGCCGACTGCAAAGCCTGAGCAACGATTTAAGTTGGTTTGTTTCGGCTGCATGGCAAACCGCCAGCCAGAACCTTGACTCATCCGAGAAGATGTACTTGGGTGGTGTCAACGGCGTACGCGCCTTTCCGACCAGCGAAGGCGGTGGTGCGCTGGGTCGAACCTTGACCAACGAACTGCGCCAACGCTTGGATGATCGATTCACCCTCACGGCGTTTTATGACTACGGGCGTGTTCAAGAGTTTCGCAACAACCAACGCGCGGTGGCCGACAACTCAGGCAACACCCTGAATACCTCACTCAACAGCTATGCCCTCAAAGGTTGGGGCTTGTCCTTGGGCTGGCAAGGCCCCAAAGGTGTTGACGTCAAAGCCACCGTGGCACATCGCACGCACAGCAACCCCTTGGCACAAACCAATGGGCTAGATCGTGACGGCACCCTCAAAACCACCCGTGTGTGGGTCAGCACCAGCATCGCGTTTTAAAGCAGAGAATAAAAATGAAAAACAACGGCAGCCTCAATCGCAACTTTCGTCACGTCTGGTCTGACGCCACCCAAAGCTGGCACGTTGCCCCAGAAACCGCACGCGGCGCTGGCAAGCGCAGTGGCTCGGGCCACGGTGCCTGCGCCATCATGGGCGGCGTCTTAACGTCGGTGGCCATGGCTGCCATTGCCACCTTGTCACATGCGCAGCAAGCGCCCCCCGTTACCCAGTTGCCCACAGGCGCAAGTGTGGTGCGAGGCGCAGCCACCATTGGGCAAACCAGCACTGCCAACAGCGCGGTGATGAACATCAACCAATCCACCCAACGCGCGGCCATCAACTGGAACACCTTCAACGTCGGTGCCAGCGCCATCGTGAACTTCAACCAGCCCAACAGCAGCGCAGTCACCCTCAACCGGGTCAACGACGTCAATGCGAGCCAAATCTTTGGCCGCATCAACGCACCGGGCCAAGTGTTTTTGACCAACCCCAATGGCGTGTATTTCTCGCCCAGCGCGCAAGTGGACGTGGGCGCTTTGGTGGCCACCACACACAGCATCAGCGACGACAACTTCATGGCGGGCAACTACCGCTTTGAGCGCAATGGCGCCACTGGCAAAGTGCTCAACGACGGGCAGTTAAACGCGGCACTCGGTGGCTACATCGCGTTGTTAGCCCCTGAGGTGCAAAACGGCGGTGTCGTCGTGGCCCAAGCAGGCACCGTGGCCATGGCCGCGGGCGAGGTGGTGACGCTTAATTTTGATGGCAACCAGCACTTGGCAGGCATCACCACCACCGCCGCCACTTTGGAAACCTTGATTGAAAACCGCCAAGCCATTCGTGCCCCTGGGGGTTTGATCATCCTGTCGGCCAAATCGGTGGCTGACCTACAGGCCGGTGTGGTCAACAACACGGGCGCGGTCGAAGCCACGCAGCTCAACATGGTTGATGGCGTCATTCGCTTAGACGCCTCGCAAGCCGTCATTCAAACCGGCACCTTGCGTGCGCCGCAAATCAGCGTGGCCACCAAAAACCTGATCGACGCTGGCACATGGGACGCCAGCGCCGCAGGCAATGGCAGCACCGCACGCGGAGGCCGCATTCACGTGGTGGCTGACGAAAACATCGAACAAACCCAAGCCGCCCAATGGCACGCCGATGGCGACCAAGCAGGCAGCATCTGGATGCAAGCCAAGCAAAGCGCCTACGTGTCTGGCAGCTTGAGTGCCAGTGGTGGGCGGGGCGGCGATGTGTCCATCACCGCGCCTAGCTTGACCTTGGCCGGTGCCTCTGTCCACGCCGACGGTGACCTGGGTGGTGGCACCCTGCGCATCGGTGGCGGCTGGCAAGGCGGTGACGCCGATCTACCCAACGCCGACAAAGTAACAGTCATGGCCACCCAGCTCAGCGCCAATGCACGGGACAACGGCGATGCAGGCACTGTGGTGGTGTGGTCAGAAAACCAAACCCAATTTGGCGGTCACATCAGTGCCCAGGGCGGCGCGCAAGCTGGTCATGGCGGACAAGTTGAAGTGTCTAGCCACCAAAACTTGGTGCAGGCCGGCACCATCGATGTGTCAGCCCCACACGGCAACAACGGGCAAGTGTTGTTTGACCCCAAAAACATTGAAATCATCAGTTCGGTTGTAAACCCTTCGGTATTGAGCTTGACCGACACCCTTGCCGCCAACCGTAGCTTGGGTGCAACTCTGACGAAAGAGCTGCTCAATAGCACCACCTCTAGCTCGTTGAACCGAATTTTGGTGACCTCGGAAACTGATTCAACCGTTGCAACCAGTGCGGGATCAATCAAAGTTTTCAACGCCACCACAGGTGCGCTTGTGTCTAGCCTCACAGGCAGTTCTGCCAACGACAAAGTCGGCGTAGGTGCCTTGACTGACCTTGGGGCAGGCAAATACACCTTCACCAACTCATGGTGGGGAAGCGCTGGTACGTTAACCAATGCGAAGGGGGCGGTGACATGGTTTGACGGCACATTGGGTGTGTCGGGTGTGGTATCCAGCAGCAACAGCTTGGTCGGCACGGCCACTGGCGATCAAGTCGGCACCACGGGCGTGACTGCCTTGACCAATGGCAACTACATCGTGCGTTCAGCGCTTTGGGGTGGCGGCACTACGACCAC
This sequence comes from Limnohabitans curvus, assembly GCF_003063475.1. Classification (NCBI taxonomy): domain Bacteria; kingdom Pseudomonadati; phylum Pseudomonadota; class Betaproteobacteria; order Burkholderiales; family Comamonadaceae; genus Limnohabitans; species Limnohabitans curvus. Next base: position 200,094 of record NZ_NESP01000001.1, on the reverse strand, counting down.
GGCCAAAGGTGCCATCACCTGGGGCAGCGGTACTTTTGGGGTGATGGGTAATGTGTCTAGCACCAACAGCTTGGTGGGTGGCGCGGCGGGCGACAACGTCGGTTCTGACACGATCACCTCGCTTGGCAACGGCAACTATGTGGTGAAGTCCCCGATGTGGGGCAGTGCCAATGGCACCCCCAATGCCGGCAAGGGGGCCGTGACCTGGATCAACGGCAGCACAGGCCTCATTGGTACCTTAGGTAGCACAAACAGTTTGGTAGGTGGTGCCTTGAATGACCGCGTGGGTGCCAACGGTATCACCGTTTTGACCAATGGCAACTACCTCGTGCTCTCGGCCAACTGGTCCACAGCCAAAGGCGCGATCACGTGGGGCAGTGGTACCTCGGGCGTCAGTGGTGTGGTGGCCAATACCAACAGTTTGGTGGGCGGTTCTAACTATTATTTCGTCGGTAAATCGGCGGTGGTGCTGAATAACGGAAATGCAGTTGTTCTTTCTGCATCGTGGGGCAGTGGTAACTCAAGCGGCACCAATCCCAAAGGCGCGGTGACTTGGGTGAACGGCAGCACAGGCATCACCGGCACATTGAATAACACCAACAGCTTGGTGGGAACTTTGACGAATGACCAAGTGGGCGCTACAGGTATTACTGCATTGTCGAACGGTAACTACATCGTGCGTTCGGCGCTTTGGAATGGGGGTACAACTTCTACGGCCTATGGTGCTGTCACCTGGGGTAGTGGTGTCTCGGGTGTGGTTGGCGGTGTGTCCGCCGCCAATAGCTTGGTTGGCTCAAGTCCCGGTGATCGAGTGGGTCTTTTCATCACAAACTTGTTGAATGGCAATGCTGTGGTTTCGACGCCCTATTGGTCAGGTGCTAGGGGAGCCTCGACCTGGGTGGACGGCACTCGTGGCATTAGCGGTTATGTGTCCAACACCAATAGCCTTGTCGGCACCAATGCGTTGGATTATGTTGGTACCAGAGGGGCCGATTTGCTCAGCAATGGTAATTATGTTGTGCGCAATGACCTTTGGAACGGGGGATTGGGGGCCATGACATGGGGCAGTGGCACTTCGGGGGTAGTCGGTGATGTGTCAAGCGCCAACAGCTTGGTGGGTGTCAATCCCAATGATGCTGTTGCTAGTGGTAGCAATAACATTATCGCGTTAGGCAACGGTAAATATCTCTTGAAAACACTGTCGTACGGTAACGATGGGTCCGGTAATTCTAGTTTTACGAAAGGGGCTATTACCTGGTTTGACGGGGCCGTTGGCATTACCGGTTTTCTCTCTAGCGCCAACAGCCTGATTGGAGATGCTGTTGGGGACGCGATTGGATCCGTCAGCTACATCACTGTTCTGGCTAATGGCAACTACTTCATTCGCTCTCCGCTTTGGGGTAGCGGGGGGGTCGCAAGTGCAGCAAAAGGTGCTATCACGTGGGGCAATGGTGCCACTGGTACGACAGGTGTTGTGTCGAGTCTTAACAGCTTGGTGGGAGCGGCTAACGGTGATAGTTTAGGTTCTGGCGCCACCTCACTGACAGCGTTGAACAATGGCAACGTAGTGATCACATCGCCGTTGTGGGGTAGTGGTAACAGCACGACCGCCAATGCCAAGGGGGCGGTGACTTGGATTGACGGTTCGACAGGTCTCAGTGGGACGCTGAGTAGCAGCAATAGCTTGGTGGGTAGCGCACAGGGTGATCGTTTGGGGTCCGGCGGCGTCACGGCCTTGTCGAATGGCAACTACATTGTGCTGTCGCCATTTTTTCAAGGTGGGATTTCGGCCACGACTGCTTCATCGAAGGGCGCCATCACCTGGGGTAGTGGCACTTTGGGTTTGACCGGCGTGGTCTCTACCAGCAACAGCTTGGTGGGAGCGGCTAACGGCGATAGTTTAGGTTCTGGCGGCGCAGTGACAGCGTTGAACAATGGCAACGTAGTGATCACATCGCCGTTGTGGGGTAGTGGTGACGGCACGACCGACAATGCCAAGGGTGCGGCGACCTGGATGAATGGGGTTACAGGCCTGACAGGAACCTTGAGTGATCTCAACAGCCTCGTGGGTGACGCTGCTGGTGATCGGGTGGGGGCGACGGGTGTAACCGCTTTGACAAACGGTAACTTCGTCGTGCGCTCTGCATTTTGGGGCGGCGGGGTTTCGGCCACTGCAGCTTTGTCAAAAGGTGCCATCACTTGGGGCAGCGGTACTTCGGGCATTTCAGGTGTGCTGTCTAGTAACAATAGCTTGGTGGGGTTCGCCGCGGGTGACCACGTTGGTTCTGGTGCAGTCACTGCGCTGAGCAATGGCGATGCAGTGGTTATGTCGCCGTTGTGGGGTAGTGGTAACGGCACGACCGCCAATGCCAAGGGCGCTGCAACCTGGATCACCGGTTCCACCGGTGTCACGGGTATTTTGGATAGCAGTGGCACCAACAGCTTGCTTGGTTCAACGGCGGGTGATCAACTAGGTTCTGGTGGCGCTGTTGTGTTGTTGGACGGACGTGTGGTTTTGTCATCCCCCGAATGGCGTGACCCTGTGTCAGGAGCCGTTCTTGCAGGGCGTGTTGATATCTTGGGCCCAGTGTCGTCCTCAAGCCTGACGTCCACCGTGGGGTTTAGCACGGCAGCATCGGCAACCAGCAAGTTTTTGGCTTCTGATTTGGTGGCACTACTGGATGCAGGCACGTCGGTGACGCTGCAAGCCAGCAACGACATCACGGTCAGCGCAGCTGTCAATTCAGCGCCTGTGTCGTCTAGCGGCGGGTTGACCTTGCAAGCAGGGCGCTCGGTGTTGCTCAATGCGGGCATTGGGCTGGGAAATGCGAACTTGTCGATCATCGGCAACGAATGGGTCACACCCGTCAATGGCGTGGGTGGTGGTGTGGTGGATGCAGAGCGCGATGCAGGCAATGCCGTGATCACGCAAGCAGCCAACACCAGCCTCAACGTGGGCACGGGTACGCTGGAAGTGATTTTGCGCGGCAGCAATGGCGGCGGCAAAACCAACGAAGGCACTGGGGCCATCACGCTGCGAAACGTGACCGCTTCACACATCAGTGTGACCAACGATGGCACCACTGTCGGCAGCGACATTGCCTTAGGCACGACGAATGCCGCTCAGGATTTGACGCTCACCACCCAAGGTGGCGCGATCGATGTGGGCACCAGCACGGTGGGTGGCAACTTGGTGGTTAATAGCCACAACGGGGCCATCACGCAAGCAGGTGCGTTGACTGTTACAGGTACCTCAAGCCTTGATGCAGGCACAGGCGATGTCACGTTGGCTAACGTGGGCAACGACTTCACAGGTGCAGTGTCGGCAACAGGTGCAGCCGTGCAACTGACAGATGCCAATGCGTTGACTTTGGGCACAGTCGCGACGACCGGCGATTTTCTGGTGGCCAGCAATGGCGCATTGGATTTGGGCCTTCTGACCGTAGGCGGTGCCCTCAGTGCCAACAGCACGAATGGTGACATCACCCAAACGGGCGTTTTGACGGTCACCGGTACTTCAACGCTGGGCGCGGGGACAGGGCGTGTGACGTTGACAAATGCTGCCAACCAATTCGGTGGTGCAGTAACCACCACTGCGAGCTCGGTGGATGTGCAAGGCAACGCGGGCTTAACCCCGACTGGCTTGGTGTCCTCTACGACAGCGACAGGGGCCTCGGCGCAGGCCCCCGCGATCAGCGGCACGGTTACCCCAGGTGCTACTGTGAGCGTGTATGACGGCACAACGTTGTTGGGTACCGCCACTGCGGACGCCGTGACAGGTGCTTGGACCTACCAAGTGGGTAGCAGTTTGAGTACCGGTTCGCATTCGATCACAGCAAGACAAACTGTTGGCGGTGTGACGTCAGTGTCAACGCCTTTGACTTTTGTTGTGACTGGACAACCGTCTGCGACGTTGCCTCCGGTGATTCCTCCAGTGGTGCCAGTTGTTCCTCCTGTGGTGGCTCCAGTGCTCGTCCAACCGCCTGCACCTCCTTTGGAGATCCAAGTTGCGCCTGAGCCTGCACCGACATCTGAAACCACTACAGAGTCAACAGATCAGAAGAACAAAGTTGCGGCTAAGGCAGTACCTGCTATTGAACCGGCGCTAAAAGTAGCCAGCGGCGCACCGGCATCTGCGGACAGCAACTTGAGTTCAAGTTTTGTGGCGATCAACGCAGCTAAATCGGATGCCACCGTGGTGGTGAATGTGCTGAGAGCGCCAACCGCTCAGAGTGTGGGGTTGATCACGGTGACATTGCCGATGGGTCTGACCAGTTCGGATGTAGAGACTTTGATTCCGCTGGTTGATCACATCAGTAGCGCTGATTCAACATCAAAAAATGAGGTGCTGCTGACTTTGCCAAATGGCAAACAGTTGCCCTCATGGATCACGTACAACACCGAGAAAAAGGCGCTGGTTTTAGTGGCGGTGCCGGACGCGAGTTTCCCATTCCAGATGTTGATGAATGTGGACGGACAGCGTTCTTTACTTCAAATTCAAAAAGGCCGTTAAGGCTTAAAAGTGACGTGCCATGACATCCATGAAAAACTCTAAGAATTATTTTTCCAAAATCTCCGGCGTGATTGGGCTTTCCGTCGTTTCTTGTGTTGCTTACGCACAGGCAACGCCTGATGCTGGCTCGTTGCTCAGGCAAACAGAGCGAGACTTGAATCCACAACGCGCACCGGCTGCACAGGTGCGTCGCGAGGTGTTGGAAAGTTCAGTGGTGAAGCCTGGTGAGACTAGCGTGACGGTTACGCAGTTCAAATTTGTGGGCAACACAATGTTGAGCGACGCGCAGTTGCAAGCGGCTGTTGCGCCTTACTTGAATCAAGCGCTGACGTTTGCTCAGTTGCAGCAGGTCACAGATGCCGCGACGAATGCGTATCGTGAGGCCGGATGGTTGGTGCGGACGTTTTTACCTGCTCAAAAAATTACGAATGGTGTTTTCACGATTCAGGTGGAAGAGGCGGTGTTTGGCAAGGTGGTGTTGGTGGATGCGCCGCAACGCGTGGATGCCGCCGTGTTGAAGGGCTTTGTGGATGCCGCGCAAGTGGCCGGTGCGCCCTTGAGTGCCAAGAAGATTGATCGAGCCTTGCTGTTGCTGGGGGACTTGCCGGGCGTCATCGTCGCTGGAAATTTGATTGAAGGCGAGAAGCCAAGCGAAACAGATATTTTGATCAAGGCCGTTGATGGCAGCGCATTGGCTGGCAACGTTAGTGTTGACAACTATGGTTCACGTTCAACAGGGGTTGAGCGTGTGTTGGCGAGCCTCAATATCAACGGCCCTTTGCAACTGGGCGACCAATTGGGGCTTACCGCCCTCAAAACACAGGGCAGCGACTACCAACGCGTGGGCTTCACCCTGCCTGTGGGTTACGACGGCCTGCGTGCAGGCGCACATGCCACACACCTGAGCTATGGACTGGTGGGCGACTTTGCCAGCATGGGGAGTAATGGTTCTTCGCTTTCCACAGGCTTGGATGTGAGCTATCCGCTCTTGCGCAGCCAACCGACCAACATCAACCTGATGGCCAACTACGAACAAAAACGGTTTGATAACAACAACCTCTCGGGCTCGGTGTCTCACTACAACATCGATGTCTACAGCATTGGCGTGAATGCCAACCAGCTTGACAACTGGAACGGTGGCGGCATGAGCAACGCTTCGGCCACGCTGACCACGGGGCAGGTCAACTTAGATGGCTCTGCCAACCAAAGCACAGACACGAATGGCCCAGCCACCGCAGGCAACTTCGTCAAACTCAGCCTGAGTTTGAGCCGTCTGCAAAAACTCGACACAACCCTCAGTGCCTACGTCGCGGTGAACATGCAGATGGCCAACAAAAACTTGGACAGCAGCGAACGCATGTATTTAGGTGGTGCTAGTGGTGTGCGTGCTTATCCCAGCAGTGAAGGGGGAGGCTCGCAAGGCAACACCTTCACGGCTGAACTGCGCCAACAACTGAATAGCCATTACACCGTTACAGGGTTTTATGACCGAGGTCATGTGCAAGCCTTTAAGAACAACGCCTATGCCGATGGCACGGCGCATTTGAACTCTGACAGCTTCTCTAACAACTACAGCCTCAGCGGCTACGGCGTGTCGCTGGCTTGGCAGTCGCTCAAGGGCACCGAGTTGCGGGCTACGCTCGCACACCGCAAAGGCCGCAACCCATTGGCTGACAACAAAGACAACGACCAAGACGGCACCCGCAAGTTCAACCGCTTGTGGCTCAACGCATCGGTGAACTTTTAAGGAATAAAAAAATGAATGGTCACGCCTCTCTTAATCGTTTGTACCGTCTGGTTTGGTCGCAGGTCACGCAAAGCTGGCACGCGGTGTCTGAATTGACCAAGAGCAGTGGTAAGGGCGGCTCACGCAGTCGCCAGCTTGTGCTCAGCACCCTTGCAAGCGTGGTGTTGGCGGGGGGAAGTTTCAAGCTCTACGCACAACAAGCACCACCCGTTGCCACGCAGTTACCGACAGGTGGTGTGGTGGCCCAAGGCGCAGCCAGCGTTGCGCAAACGGCCACAGCACAGGCGGCGCGCATGACCATCAACCAAAGCAGTCAACGTGCGGTGATCAACTGGAACAGTTTTAACGTTGGGCAAAACGCTTCGGTGGTGTTTAACCAGCCCAACGCGCAAGCCGTCACACTCAACCGCATTGCCGATCAAAACCCCAGTCAAATTTATGGGCAGATGCAAGCCAATGGGCAAGTGTTTTTGACCAACCCCAATGGTGTGTATTTCTCTCCTACCTCGCAGGTGGATGTGGGGGCTTTGGTGGCGACCACGCACAGCATCAGCGACGCCAACTTCATGGCGGGCAGCAACGTGTTCAGTCGCAACGGTGCGACAGGCAAAGTGGTCAACGATGGTCAGTTGAACGCCGCACTGGGCGGCTACATCGCGTTGCTGGCACCCGAGGTGCAAAACGCTGGCGTGGTGATTGCTCGCGCGGGTTCGGTGGCGTTGGCGTCTGGTGAGGTGGTGACCTTAAATTTTGATGGCAACCACAGCTTGGCTGGTATCAGCACAACGCCAAGCACGATGGCTTCTTTGATTGAAAACCGTCAAGCCGTTCAGGCCCCTGATGGCCAAATTATTATTTCAGCCGTGGCATTGGATAAGTTGCAAGCGGGCGTTATTCGAAACAGCGGCCGTCTGTCTGCAAACAGTCTTTCAAACAAAGGCGGACAGATCGTTCTTGAGGCGGATGACATCACACTCAGCGCCACCAGCGCCATTTCTGCCACAGGCCCGACCGGCGGTGGCACGGTGTTGGTCGGTGGTGATTGGCAAGGCGGGGGCAATGTACGCCAGGCCACCAAGGTCACGATGGATGCGGGTGCAACAATTGATGCCAGCGCAACAGACGCAGGCGATGGCGGCAAAGTGGTGTTGTGGAGCGATGTGCGCAACGCAGCGTCGCAAACGCAGGTTCATGGCCGCATTGATGCAAACGCCGGTCCTCGCTCGGGCAATGGCGGTGAGATTGAAACATCAGGTCATGCGCTGCACGTGAACGGAATTGGCATATCAACCCAAGCGCCTGCTGGTGCAACAGGCACATGGCTGTTAGACCCGACGGATTTCACGATTGCGCCCACAGGGGGAGACATCACTGGCGCCGCCCTGAGCGCCGCTATTGACAGCTCGAGGGTGGTGATTCAGTCTGACAGTTCTTTGAATGGAAATATTCCGGGGACACACATTGGCACGGCCAATTCTGGAGGGCTGGGGGACATCGTCATCAATGACAACATCAGTTGGACGACCAAGACTTCGAGCATCATCTTGAAAGCCAGCGGTGTGATTTACGGGACGGGCAACATTGCATTCAATGCAACTTCTACCTCGTACTTTCAAACCCCGCTGGAAGGGGTTATTTCTTTCAACCAAGCGGGCGACTCAGTGGCGCGAGGTTTAAGCTATTCAGGCGTCATCAGTGGCGGTATCACGTTGAATCAAACGTTTGGTAGCACTGTATACAGCTCCAAAATGCCTGTCACAATTTTTGTCAATAACTTGGCGTCTGGATCTTCTGGAATTTTTGCCATGTCAGGTGTGAGCACGATCGATGCCCCAACACTCATGTTGAGCAAAGGCTCACTCAGCCTTCAAGGCGCGGGTGGTTTTTCTAGTTCAGCCGTGAAAGTCATGATGTTGAATGACGCCAATTTAGATATCAGTGGAAAAACTGGAAATTTAAATATTGCTGAATTGAGTTCTTCACCCACCGCGACTGCGCCAACTATTTTTTTAGGTGCTAATTCGCTGGAAATCAATGCAATTCCCAGCTTGCTCAGTTATGCGTCATGGTCAACCCCGAATCTGTCGTACAACACTTTCAATGGTGTTATCTCAGGTACTGGGGGGGTATCCCTGTCGGGCTCGTCACAGTTGATGCCAGGGCAAGTTGCAGGCCTCACCTTCAAAGGTGTGAATACTTATACAGGGCCTACGACGATCCATGCGGACACGATCTTGAGGCTTGAAGGCGCTGGGAGCGTGGCTGCCTCATCAAAGATCACGAATGATGGATTTTTGGATATCGGTGGCGTAACTACGGGCGCTTCCATCACCAGTTTGTCTGGGAGCGGTCATGTTTATTTGAGCTCTCCTGCTACAAACGCGGTAGACACCTCTTCTTATCCCAACACATTGATTCCTGTGGCCGCAGGTTCTGCGAAGCGTTTAACCATCACAAACGCCAGCGATACGTTCAGTGGCGTTATCAGTGGCACGGGCGCATTGACCGTTGCGGGCGGTACGCAGGTGTTGACCGGCACAAACACGTACACAGGCGACACGACCATCGACAACGGTGCGACGCTGCAAATTGGTAATGGTGGGTCTGCGGGCGCGCTGTCTGCCACGACACACATCGTTGACAACGGAACGTTGACATTTAACTTAACCGGCTCACCAACAGTTGCGAATGCGATTTCTGGATCTGGCGCTATTCACAATGACGGAACTGCTTCGCTCGCGCTGACAGGAAGCGTGACCAACACAGGAAGCAATGTCCAAAATCCAGGGGTTATTTGTGCAGGCCCTTGTCCGTTTGACATCACGACCTTGACAACGCTTGCGCAAATTCAAGCGATCACCAATTCTGAAATTATTGGGTTGACGACAGGCAATATTCAAAGCTTGACCGCAACACAAATTGGGTATTTTTCAACTTCGCAAATCACTCAGTTTTCTGGTGCGCAATTGGCAGCGATGTCAACAACGCAAGTCACGGCTATGACGACCTCACAAGTGGCCGCATTGAGCAGCACGCAGCTGGGTGCTGTGACTGCCGTACAAATGGCAGCGCTGACCACTGCACAAGTGGCGGCGATGACGACCTCACAAGTGGCCGCATTGAGCAGCACGCAGCTGGGTGCTGTGACTGCCGCACAAATGGCAGCGCTGACCACTGCACAAGTGGCGGCTATGACGACCTCACAAGTGGCCGCATTGAGTAGCACGCAGCTGGGTGCTGTGACTGCCGCACAAATGGCAGCGCTGACCACCGCACAAGTCTCAGCCATGACGACCTCACAAGTGGCCGCGTTGAGCAGCACGCAGTTGGGGGCCATGACAACGAGTCAATTGGCTGCATTTACAACGGCTCAAGTTGCGGCGCTGACCTCGTCACAACTTGCTGCCTTGTCTTCCGCACAGCAAGGCGCTTTGCCGTCATCCAACAGCTCAAGCTCAAGCGTGAGTTCATCTACAACCCCCGCACAAATTCAGTCGTTGTCGAATGCTCAGGTGGCGCAGCTGACGCCCAATCAGCTTGGAGGCTTGTCTTCAGCCCAGTTGATGGCGTTCACACCTTCACAGCTGTCAGACATGACGCCTTCACAACAAGCTGCGATGCAGGCTGTCAATCCTGTGTTGTCGGTTTTGTTCAGCCAGGCCAACGCCAATAACCCCGCCACTGTGGGCGGCGCTTTGAGTGCCAGTGCTTCAACGACAGGGCCATCGACATCATCCTCAGGTGCCCAAGGCTCACAAGCCACGACAGCACCCAATGCCGTGGTTCCTACATTGGCAGGCAGCGCACCGTCGCCTAGCACCATCATGGGTTTGTCGGGTTCACAAATAGGCAATATGTCTGTGGCAAGTGTGCAAGCCATCTCGCCCACAGCGCTGTCTGTTTTCTCAGGGGCACAAGTGGCCGCGATGAGTGCGAACCAGTTGAGTGCCTTGTCACCCGCACAGGTGCAAAGTCTGTCGGTACAACAAATGGAATCGCTTAGCCCCAGCCAAGCGCAAGCGGTGATGAGCAGTAATGCGAATGCCTTGTCACCCGTGCAACGCTCAACGCTTGTGGCTTTAGCCAACGGCTCGGTCGCAACTGGCGCAACTGCAACAGGAGGTGTCATGAGCGCGAGCCCATCCGCGAGGGCTGGGGAGGCGCCAACACTGACAGCCACCCAAGTGCAATCGCTCCAGCCTGCAGACATTCGTCAACTCACGCAGGCTCAAATCAGCAGAATGACGCCATCGCAGGTGCAGACGTTGAGTGTCAAACAAATGGCAGCGTTGAGTCCTGAGCAGTTGTCAACCATGAGCCGCCAGCAAGCAGTGGCCTTGATGCGTAACCGTCCCAATTGGTTGAACTCGACACCAAGTTCATTCACCCCTGGGCAACGCGCAGCGGTGAACGAACTGCTGAGTGCCACCGTCAGTACCAGCAATGCTGTGACATTGAATGCGAGTAACGGCATTTTGCCTGTGACCGTGATGGGCACTACGACAACTGGGGTTGGTGTACGTTTTGATGGGCAAGGAAGTAGCGCCATCAAATTGCAGATGGCGGATGTCCCAGCGAATAAGACAGTGTCACCTGGCAACTTGAACGCACGTTACACAACCATCGAAACACGTAACGCCAACAATGAAGTGGTGACGTTCAAAGGCGCAATTATTGGAGGTCGATTGGTGCTTGCACCAAACGGTGCATCGGCGCGTCAGATGGCCAAAACAGAGCTGCCCAATGTGTTGTCTTCCGCGATTGATACGCTGGCAGGTGGCAAGCCAATTGCACTTGATAGCCTGAAAGGAGTTGTCTTGAATATGCGCTGAACCAGCTCTTAGCCTCAACGCAAAGACCGACTTCGATGAGAAGTCGGTCTTTTTTACAGCTTTTTCACCAAGACCAAGCTCCTGCGGTCGGTGTTGTATTTGCGTTTGCGTGCCTCGGGCAACCAGTCGGGATCAACCTGTACAAAGCCGCGTTTCAAGAACCAGTGCTTGGTGCGCGTGGTCAACACAAAAATGCTCTTGAGGCCTTTGTTGCGGGCGCGTTGTTCGATGCGCTTGAGCACCTTTTCGCCATCGCCTTGGCCTTGCGATTGGGGTGACACAGTCAGTGCCGCCATCTCCGCCGTTTGGGCTTCAGGGTAGGGGTAGAGCGCTGCGCAGGCGAAGATCACGCCGTCATGTTCGATGACGGTGTATTGGCCGACATCGCGTTCAATCTCGTTGCGGTCACGCTTGACCAAGGTGCCGTCTTTTTCAAACGGCTCAATCAGTTGCAAGATGCCGCCCACATCTTCATGCGTGGCTTCGCGCAGGCTTTCCAGTTTCTCGTCGACCACCATGGTGCCAATGCCGTCATGCATGTACACCTCCAGCAGCAGCGAGCCATCCACCGCAAACGGCAAGATGTGGCTACGTTCCACGCCCGTCTCGCAGGCCTTCACGCAATGCTGCAAGTAAAACGCAATATCGGAGGGGTCTGTGGTGTGGGGCAGGGTGGCCAGCAGTTGTTTGGCGGCGTCCAAAGGCAGTTCGGTGTCGATGGGGTTGTCTTCGCTCTCTGGCTCCATGGGGCGAATGCGAATGCCCGGTGTTTCGGTCACAAACAGCAGTTTGTCCGCTTGCAAAGCGGTGGCCACCGATGTGGCGACTTCTTCCATGGTCAGGTTGAACGCTTCGCCCGTGGGTGAGAAGCCAAACGGCGAGATGAGCACCATCGAACCCGCGGTGAGGGTTTGGGTGATGCCCGCCACATCCACCTTGCGCACCAGGCCCGAATGTTGAAAGTCGATGCCGTCCAAGATGCCCACAGGGCGGGCGGTGATGAAGTTGCCAGAAATCACGCGCACCGTGGCGCCCGCCATGGGCGTGTTGGGCAGGGCTTGGCTGAAAGCGGCCTCAATCTCAAAGCGCAGTTGACCTGCGGCTTCTTGCGCACAGTCGAGGGCCACACCGTCGGTGATGCGCATGCCGTGTGAGTAATGGGGCGCATGGCCTTTGGCGGCCAGCTGCTCGTTCACCTGTGGGCGAAAGCCGTGAACCAACACAATGCGCACGCCCATGCTTTGGATGAGGGCCAAGTCTTGCGCCAAGTTGGGCAGCTTGCCTGCCGCAATGGCCTCGCCCGCGATGCCAACGACAAAGGTCTTGCCGCGATGCATGTGAATGTAGGGCGCGACCGAACGGAACCAAGGCACAAAGGTGAAGTCAAAAACGGCGGACATGTGGGCTGGTTTGTGGCGGGTAAGTGGGTGAGCGTTCTCGGTGAGAGCCGGACGGGGATAATTGCGGATTGTCTATCAAGTTAGTGCCTGTTTTGTCTACGTCCGTTCCCTTCCAGATTGAATTTCCAGAATCGTTGCCTGTCTCGGCCAGACGCGAGGAAATCATGGCTGCCATGCAGGCCCACCAAGTGGTCATCGTGTGTGGTGAAACGGGCTCTGGCAAAACCACGCAGCTGCCCAAAATGGCGCTGGCTCTGGGGCGCGGTCAAGGTAGGGAGCTGGGGCCCAACCCCAAGCCAGGCCAACGCAAACAAATCATTGGCCACACCCAGCCGCGCCGCATTGCCGCCAGCTCGGTGGCCAAGCGCATTGCCGAAGAGCTGAACACGCCCTTGGGCGATGTGGTGGGTTTCAAGGTGCGCTTTCAAGACAGGCTGAGCAAAGACGCCTCGGTCAAGTTGATGACCGACGGTATCTTGTTGGCCGAAACGCAAAACGACCCGCTGCTCAAGGCCTACGACACCATCATCATTGACGAGGCCCACGAGCGCAGCCTGAACATCGACTTCCTTCTGGGCTATTTGCGCGAAATCTTGCCGCGCAGGCCGGACCTAAAAATCATCGTCACCTCGGCCACGATTGATGCGGATCGTTTTGCGCAACACTTCGCCTCGGCCAAAGGCCCAGCCCCAGTGTTGATGGTCTCGGGCCGCACCTTCCCCGTGGAGATGCGTTACCGCCCTTTCGAAGAAAGCCGTGACTACGACCTGAACAACGCCATCGCCGACGGCGTGGACGAGCTGTGGAGCAACCCGTCGCAGCAGGGCGACATCTTGGTGTTCTTGCCCGGTGAGCGCGAGATTCGCGAAGCGGCAGACCACCTGCGCGCCCACCTGAGCCACTCGCCTGTGATGCGCAGCGCCGAAGTGCTGCCGCTGTTCGCCCGACTGTCCAGCGCCGAGCAAGACCGTGTGTTTGACACCCGTGGCGGGCGCCGCATTGTGTTGGCCACCAACGTGGCCGAAACCTCGCTGACGGTGCCCGGCATTCGCTACGTGATTGATGCGGGCAACGCCCGCGTCAAGCGCTACAGCTGGCGCAGCAAGGTGGAGCAGTTGATGGTCGAGCCCATCAGCCAAGCCGCCGCCAACCAACGCGCAGGCCGATGCGGCCGCGTGGCCAACGGCATTTGCATTCGCCTGTACGACGAGGTGGACTTCAACGGCCGTTCGCGCTTTACCGACCCCGAAATTTTGCGTTCATCGCTGGCGGGGGTGATCTTGCGCATGAAGGCGCTGCACTTGGGCAACGTGGAGCAGTTCCCGTTCTTGGAGGCGCCGCGCCCCAAAGCCATCGCCGACGGTTACCAACTCTTGAGCGAACTCGGCGCGGTGGACGACGACAACGAACTCACGCCCATGGGCCGCGAGCTGTCCAAATTGCCCCTCGACCCCCGCGTGGGCCGCATGATTTTGGAAGCGCGTGACCGCAACGCCTTAGACGAAGTCTTGGTCATCGCCTCGGCCTTGAGCGTGCAAGACGTGCGCGACCGCCCGATGGAAGCGCAAGCCGCTGCCGATCAAGCCCACGCCAAGTTTGACGACGACCGCAGCGAATTCAGCGGCTACCTCAACCTCTGGAAATGGCTCGAAAACTCACGCGGTGGCAAAAATAACGAGCACAAGCTGAGCAACCGCCAATACGAAGCGCTGTTGCGCCAAAACTTCATCAACGTGCGTCGTGTGCGCGAATGGCGCGACACCCACTCGCAGTTGCTGACCGTGGTGACGGAGCACAAGTGGCGCCTGAACACCTTGCCCGCCAGCTACGAGCAATTGCATTTGTCCATGCTGGCAGGCCTGCTGGGCAACGTGGGCTGCAAGCTCGAACCCGCTGCGGGACAAACCAGCAGCAACGAATATCTGGGCGCACGCAGCATCAAGTTTTACCCGCACCCTGGCGCGCATTTGCGCAAGAAGCCTGGGCGCTGGGTGGTGGTGGCCGAGTTGGTCGAGACCACGCGTTTGTTTGGCCGTGGCATTGCCGCCATCGAGCCGCAGTGGTTGGAGCAAGTGGGCAGCCATTTGCTGAAAAAGCAATTGCTCGACCCGCATTGGGAAAAGAAAGCGGGCGAAGTCAAAGCGCTAGAACGCGCCACCTTGTACGGCTTGGTGGCCTACAACGGCCGCCGCGTCAGCTACAGCAAAGTGGACTTGGCGGGTGCCCGCGAAATCTTCATTCGCGAAGCCTTGGTGGCGGGCGAGCTCGACACCAAGCTGCCGTTCTTGGCGGCCAATCAAAAGCTCATTGCGCAAGTGGAAGAGCTGGAACACAAGTCGCGCCGCCAAGACGTGTTGGTCGACGACGCGCTGATTTACGCCTTTTACGACCAGCAGTTGCCCGCCGAGGTGTGCGGCTTGGTGACGCTGGAAACTTGGTACCGCGACGAGGTGAAACGCCAGCCCAAACTGCTGCACCTCACCCGCGAAGAGCTGATGCGTCACCAAGCCGCAGGCATCACCACGCAAGCGTTTCCGAAGACGCTGCGCCTTGGCGGTGTGGACTGCGCGGCCGACTATTTGCACGAACCCGGCGACGCCAAAGATGGCCTGACCGTGACCGTGCCGTTGTTTGTGCTGAACCAAGTGAGCGAAGAGCGCGCCGAGTGGCTGGTGCCGGGCATGCTGAACCAAAAAATTCATGCCTTGCTCAAAACCCTGCACCAACGGCCCCGCTCGCGTTTGGTGCCTTTGCCTGACAGCGCCGCCCGCTTGACCGAGGCCTTGTCGTCTGACGTGGCGTTTGGCGCTGGCCCGTTGGTGGACGCCTTGCTCAAGCTGGTGCGCGACGCCACCCAAGTGGACGTGAAGCGCGCCGACTTCAAACTCGACATGCTGGCCCCGCACCTGTTCATGAACTTTCGGGTGGTGGACGAACACGGGCGTCAGTTGGGCCACGGCCGCAACTTGGGCGCGTTGAAAGCCGAGTTGGGCAGCCAAGCGCGTGGCGCGTTTCAGGCGTTGGCGGCTTTGAAAGGTGTGGGCACTTTGAGTGCTGGTGCGGGCGTTGACGGAGCTGCGGCGTTGGCTGATGGGGAGCCGCGGGTTCCTCATGCCTCACAGAAATCGTCACCCGCGGCTCCCCATCAGCCAACACCTTCTGGTCGTGTGGCGTCTGTTGCTGCGTCTGCTGCTCAGCGTTACACCAGCTGGACTTTTGGCGAGCTGCCCGAGTTGATGGAGATCACCAAAGGCAACCAAACCCTCATTGGCTTTCCGGCCTTGGTGGATGTGGGCGATGCCGTGTCCATCGAGGTGTTTGACGAGCCCGAAGTGGCCGCCACCAAACACCGCGCGGGCCTTCGTCGCTTGTTTGCCATGCAGATCAAAGACGCGCTCAAGTACTTGGAGAAAAACTTGCCCGACCTGCAAAAAATGTCGGTCGCGTACATGATGGTCGGCAAGTCGCCTGACGGCTCAGGCGGCGGCACTGCCGAAGAGTTGAAACAACAAATTTTGGACGTGGCCTTGGACCGAGCCTTCTTGCTCGACCCACTCCCAACAAGCGAGGCCGATTTCAAACGCCGCCTCGACGAAGGCCGTGGCCGACTCACCCTCATTGCCAACGAAGTGGCCCGCTTGGCCGCCACCGTGTTGACCGAGTTTGCCGCGGCCAACCGCAAAGTCAAAGACACCAAAATCAGCCCCGACAGCGTGGCCGACGCCGCCCAGCAACTGCAACGCTTGGTGGGCAAACGCTTCATCACCGACACCCCATTTGCCCAACTGCAACACTTCGCCCGCTACCTCAAGGCCGTGGTGCTGCGCCTCGATAAACTGCGCGCCGACCCCGCACGCGACGCCGCCAAACTGGCCGAACTCAAACCGCTGGAGCAAAAGTATTGGCGCTTGGTGGCCGAGCGCAAAGGCGTGACCGATGCGCGCATGCAAGAGTTCAGGTGGTTACTGGAAGAGCTGCGCGTGAGCTTCTTCGCGCAAGAGCTGCGCACGCCGCAGCCGGTGAGTGTCAAGCGGCTGGATAAGGCTTGGCAGCACTTGAGTTATTGAGTTTGTAAAACGCATTGCTGAAGCTCAACTTGCTCAATTAATTTGGCGACTTATCTAAGCTGATGTCTTGCCCAGCAAGTCAAATGTTGCCTTGCTTTTTATAAACAAATTGTTTATACTGCGAGCCAGTGGATGATTCAACACTTCGCCAACGACGAAACTGAAAAACTGTTCGCCACAGGTAGGTCACGCCGTCTTCCGCCAGAAATACTCAAACGTGCAGTGATGCGATTGGCTCAGCTGCATGCAGCCACCGAAGTGGATGACCTGCGAATGCCTCCGTCAAACCGATTGGAAGCATTGACGGGGAATTTACAGGGCAAGTGGAGTGTGCGCATCAATGACCGTTGGCGTTTGTGCTTTCGGTTTGAGCGGGGTCATGCCCATGA
The DNA here is from genome assembly GCF_003063475.1 of Limnohabitans curvus. Classification (NCBI taxonomy): domain Bacteria; kingdom Pseudomonadati; phylum Pseudomonadota; class Betaproteobacteria; order Burkholderiales; family Comamonadaceae; genus Limnohabitans; species Limnohabitans curvus. The sequence continues at coordinate 183,146 of NZ_NESP01000001.1, read as the reverse complement.
TGTTGAAATTGTGGATTACCACTGAGGAGTAATGACGATGACTGCCCTAAAACCAAAGAACGGTTTGCCCGCCATTCACCCTGGTGAATTTTTGCGCGAAGCATTGGACGAACTGGGCATGACCCAAGCGTCGTTTGCCGAGGCCATTGGCGTGTCACCCATGCGTGTGTCACATCTGCTCAAAGGCGACCGTCCTGTGACTGCTGAGATGGCTTTGCGTTTGGGCCGTGCTTTAGGCCAAACGCCCCAATACTGGCTGAACTTGCAAGCCACCTTCGATTTGAAAGTGGCGCAGTTGGAAATGAAAGACAGCCTCAAGGCGGTGCGGATGTTAGCGGTGGCTCGAGTAGTTAATCAACCGCTGCTGCAACGATGCCTCGCCCAAAGGTCTTAACCGTGCATAGTCCAACAACTCGACCAAATGCGCCCCTTTGCCTTGCTACTCGTACAACACGTTTTCTGCCTGCTGCACATAGTGCCAAGGTGGGCTATCGCGTTGTTCTGCAGTTAGGTTGTTAACGCGTTTTTTTCACCGCCCCAAACGGACAGTGATTCGGCCTTGGTCCCACTTGCGGGTGCAGTCGGCAGGTGTTGGGGCGTTTGTCGTAAACGGTACAGCGGCGGGTTTGGGCATCTAAGAATTGGCAGTCGCCGCTGGCACGGCGGGCGAGGGTGAAGATGCTGTTCTTGAAATTGAAGTGCTCAATCAGACCTGCCTTGCTTAAGCGTTTGGCGATTTGTTTGGGTTCTTCGTGTTCGGCTTCAAAAGGGTCGACCAGTTCTAAGCGCACCAAGTCTGGCAGCTTGACTTCGACGGGCATGGTGCAGCAGTTGGCAGCGCAGGTGTCGCACAGGCCATTGCGATAGCGTGTCCAGGTTTCTGGGCGGTCCACATCGACCACTGAAATGGGCGATCTCATAGATCAGGGGCCTTGTACACCAGCACTTTGAGCGCGCGTTCGGGCGACACATCGGCAAACACTGCGGGGTTGGGGACGCGTTGTTCAAACACAAGTTCTGGCGCGAGTTCTTGCATTTGGTCTTGCAAAAAAGAGAGGCCCAGTTCGGGGGCGTTGAGGCACAACAAGGCGTGTCCGCCAGGTGCTAATAGTTCTGGCAAACGGCGCATGAGGCGGGCGTAATCTTTGGTAGCCACAAAGCTGCCTTTTTGGTAGCTGGGCGGGTCCACGATGACGAGTCCGTAGGGGCCACTGCGTGTGATCTTGCCCCAGGTTTTGAAAATGTCGTGCGCTAAAAAACTCGCACCCGAGTTGAGGCCGTTGAGCTGGTGGTTTTGCTGGCCTGTGGCCATGGCGCCGTGGCTCATGTCCACGTTCACCACGTGTTTGGCGCCGGCCTGTTGTGCCACGACAGAGAAGGCGCAGGTGTAGGCAAACAGGTTGAGCACTTTGAGTTTGGGGTGGGCGGCCACATGGTGGCGTACCCAGCGGCGGCCTTCGGCCATGTCGAGAAACAGGCCGTGGTTTTGGCCTTTGAGCACATGGACCCGAAAGCGTGCGCCTTGCTCGGTGACCGCATGGGGTTCGGGGACTGCGCCGCTCATCAGCCGCGTTTCGGTTTGGCTTTCATGGCGGCACTGAAACACCCAGTTGAGGGGCTGCTCGGGAGCGATGTGTGCCCAGCGTGCTTGCAAGGCGGCATGAACAGCGGCCAGTTCATCGTCGGTGGTGGGTTTGAAGCTGGTGAGCACGAGCACGGGCGGGAAAGCGTCGAGCACCCAATGCTCACAGCCTGGGTGCAAACCGCCTCGGCCATGAAACACGCGGTGTGCGTCGCTCGAGAGTGCCATCGTGGCGATGGCGTTGAGGAGGGCTTGCATGACGATGTTTAACCGCGCATGGGCCCTGTTTTGGCCAGCATCGAGAGTGCATCCCACAGCAGCACAGGTTGTTTGCGGTTCTTGGGGTTGCTGGGCAATACGTAACGATTGCCTGCGGGCAGCACATGCAGTTGCAGCCCAAGCATTTCGAGTTTGTCGCCACCATCCGCGTTGTCAAAGTTGCTGCGCATGCGGCGCGGGTCGACCAGCGTGACGGCGCCACGTCCCACAATTTCGACCGATTGGTTGGGCTCGATGACCAACGCTGTGTCTTCGTCAATGCCGACACCTAAGAGGTCTGGGCGTTGTGCCAAGGCCGAGAGCAAACGGCTCAGGCGATGGCGCTGCGAGAAGTGTTGGTCCACGATGGCGTTGGGCATGAAGCTTAGGCCGATGTCCATGGATACCCCATCTTTTTCTGGTGTGGGGGTGGGCGTGCCTTGGGCCAACATGTGGCGCGACATGACGGCTGCGCCTGCACTGGTGCCTGCAATGCAGGTGTTGTTCAGATGAAAGGCTCGGTGCATGGCTTGTGCGGCAGGGGACTCCCACAGACATTGCATGAGTCGGTTTTGATCGCCACCTGTGATGAAAATGCCATCAGCCTCTGCCAGTTGGCTGACCACGTTGGGCTCAGATGCATCGTCGCGGGTGAGCATGGGCACCACCTCGCAGTTGAGCGCACCTAGGTCTTGAAACACAGCTTGGTAGCTGGCCCACACCACATCGGGTACGCCGCTGGCGGCGTTGATGACACGAATTTTGGCGTTCGGGCCACCGCTGAGTTCAAGAAACTTGCGCAGGATGATGCGGTCTTGCTTGCGGTCTTCCGCGCCCCCAATGATGACCAGGCGGCCTTGTGTTTTGGTGGCTTGTGCGGCTGAGCCAAAGGGCAGGGCTGCGCTGGCCAGCAGCGCGAAAAGCTGGCGGCGATGAAGGTGTGTCATACGGGGTCAAAAGCAGAAGTCAGCAGCGCGCACAGGCTGGCTTGTTCGCGCTCGGGTTGAAACAAGGGGGCACGTGCTTGGCATGCCTGGGTCAGTTGGGCCAATAAGCCATCCGCATGTGTTTGGGTTTGCTTGCATTCGCGCAGCAGAGCTGCAAGCTGGGTGGCGTTGCCGGGTTCAAAGTAGCCGGGGTAGTTGTCCCCCAGCATGCCCACATTGCCCGACACCCGCGAAGCCAACACAGGCGTGCCACTGAGCACAGCTTCCATGATGACGTGTGCGCCGCCTTCTAGGCGACTGGTGTGTACCAACACGTGCGCGCGTTGAATGCTGCGGCGTGTTTGTTTGTGGGGCAGTTCGCCCAACCAGCGGTAGTGCGGGCATTGGCTGGCCACGTGTTGGGCTTCTTTGGCCAACGCAGGGTCTAGGGTCTTGCCAATGTGGTCGATGTAAATGCCTTCGTCCGCGCGCAAGGCTTGCGCGGTTTGCCACAGCACCTGCGGCCATTTTTCATCGCGCAGATGTCCCACCATGACCACACGCAAATGCGCGTGTGTTTTGTCGACGGCGGGTAGCGGCGTACTGGATTGGTAAATGATGTGTGCTTTGTGGCGCAGGTGGACGGGCAGCGCTTGCAGGCCTTGCGCTTGCAGGACGATGAGGTGGTGTGCCAGCTCTAGCGAGCGCTGGGCATCGGCATCGTGGTCAATGTCTTTGTACAGATCGGTGCCTGTGAGGGCCAGCACCAGAGGGCGTTCAGGATGCGCGCTTGCCCATGCGGCCACCGATGGTGCCGAGCGCCGCGCGTGCAAGGCCAGCATCACATCCGCGTCGTGGCCATCCGGCCATGCAGGGCTGATGCGGACTTGAAACGAGGCCGACAACATGTGGGCCCAGCGTTGAGCCGTTTGCCAATTGCCGTTGTTGGCGTCAGCCAAGGCTGGCGTGACGAGACACAGAGTGGGCAGGTGCATGCAGTGCTTACAGGCGAGCCAGTCGGCCTAGTGCCAATTTCAAAGTTTCGTCTTTCTTGGCGTAGCAAAAGCGCACCACGCGTTGGTCAAACCCATCGGCGTAAAAGGCGGAGAGGGGAATGGCGGCCACGCCAATTTCAGAAGTGAGCCATTTGCAGAAGTCGGCTTCGCTCAGGTCTTTCTCTGGCACGCCCAGGTTGGCTATGCGCACGCACTGAAAGTAGCTGCCTTCGGAGGGCAGCAGCTCAAACTTGGTTTGGGCCAAGCCTTGGCGAAACAGATCGCGCTTGGCGGCGTAAAAGGCGGGCAGTTGCAAGTAAGGCTGCGGGTCTTGCAGGAATGCGGCCAAGCCGTGTTGTACCGGTGTGTTGACGGTGAACACGTTGAACTGGTGCACCTTGCGAAATTCGGCGCTGTAGGCTGCAGGCGCGGCTACATAGCCAATTTTCCAACCCGTGACGTGGAAGGTTTTGCCAAAACTCGACACGATGAACGCACGCTCGGCCAAGCCGGGGAAGCTTGAGGCGCTTAAGTGTTGCAGCGGCGCGTAGACCATGTGCTCGTACACCTCGTCGCTGATCAGCACGATGTTGGTGGGGGCAAGCAGCTCTTGCAGCGTGAGCATTTCCTCGCGCGTCCACACGGTGGCGCTGGGGTTGTGCGGGCTGTTGACGATGATGGCGCGTGTCTTGGGTGTGATGGCCGCTGCGATTTTGTCGAAGTCTGGGCGGAAGGTGCCTGGCGTGAGCGGCACGCGCACGGCCACGCCGCCCGCCATGTCGATGTTGGGGATGTAGCTGTCGTAGCAGGGTTCGAGCACGATGACTTCGTCACCCGCACGCACCACCGCCAAGATGATGCTGAGGATGGCTTGTGTCGCACCTGCAGTGATGGTGATTTCGCTGGTGGCGTCGTAGCGGTATTGGTAGAGCGACTCAATCTTGTCTGCCACGGCTTCGCGCAGCGCGGGCACGCCGGTCATGGGCGGGTATTGGTTGAGGCCGTGCGTCATGGCGTCGTTCACGCAGGCCACGAGCTTGGGGTCGCAGTCAAAGTCGGGAAAGCCTTGGCCGAGGTTGACGGCATTTTTCTCAGTGGCCAACGCCGACATGACCGTGAAGATGGTGGTGCCGATTTTGGGAAACTTGGTGTCGAGGTGCGGTGTGGTCATGTTGCGTGGCTTACATATTGAAGTCAGTAGGGTGGCCGTCGAGGGCCTTCATGATGAGGTTGCGGTCGAGGCGGTCGCTCAAGAGCGCTGCAAAGTCGTACACAAAGTGGCGAATGTAGGCGCTGCGCTTGAACGCAATACGCGCCACGTTTTTGCCAAACAGCTGCGAGGCGGGGCGGGCGACGAGGTCGTCGTCCAAGCCGTCTTTCACGGCCATCTCGGCCACGATGCCCACGCCCAAACCTAAGCGCACGTAGGTCTTGATCACGTCTGAGTCAATCGCTTCAAGCGCAATGCGTGGCGAGAGGTTCTTCGCTGCAAAGGCTTTGTCAATGCGGGTGCGGCCTGTGAACGACGGGTGGTAGGTGATGATGGGCTCAGCCGCCAAGTCCTCGAGCGTGATGCGCACTTTGCCCGCCAGCGGGTGTGATTTGGGGATGACCAACATGTGCTCCCACTCGTAGCAGGGCAGGGTCACCAGCTCGGGGTATTCAGAGAGTGATTCGGTGGCAATGCCAATCTCGGCCACTTCGTCCATCACCATTTGCGCCACTTGCGCAGGGGCGCCTTGGTGTAGGCTGATGTTCACATTGGGGTAGGCCTCGCGCAGCTTGGCCACGGGTACGGGCAGCACATAACGGGCTTGGGTGTGGGTGGTGGCGATGGACAAGGTGCCGCTGTCTTCGGCGCTGAACTGCTCGCCAATGCGCTTCAAGTTGCCCACCTCGCGCAAGATGACCTCAATGCTGCGCAGCACATGCTGGCCTGGTTCGGTCACGCGCTTGAGGCGCTTGCCGTGGCGCGAGAAGATTTCGATGCCGAGTTCTTCTTCCAGCTCAATGATGGCTTTGGAGACGCCGGGCTGAGACGTGTGGAGTGATTTGGCCACCTCGGTGAGGTTGAGGTTGCGGCGGACGGCTTCTTGGACGAAACGAAATTGATGTAAGTTCATGGCGCGGTGGCGTGATTTACCACTCATTATGCCTTAATGATCTAATTAAACGGTTTCTTATGCTTTTGATGTGGACTGACTGTTGGCGCGCCCCAGTGCGATTTCAGCGAGCAAGTCCAGCAAGGTATCTTGCTCACCCACGGCGGGTTGACAGGTGATGTCGATGTTTGGGTGCTTGGCTTTGAGGGCGTGCATCAGTTCGGGTAAATCTTCGCGCGCATGTCGACCCACGCCCAAGAACATGGGCACCACGCATAAGCTGGTCGCGCCTTCGGCGACCAAGGCATTGGCCACATGGGGCAGGTCGGGTTCGGTCAGCTCAAGGTAGGCGCAGCGCACCACGGTGCTGGGCGAGCGCTGAGCAATGCGTTCGGCCACGGTTTGGATGGGCTTGTGCCACAGCGGGTCGCGTGAGCCGTGGGCAAACAAAATGATGGCGTGCATGTAAAAACCTTATTGGCGCAGCACCAGCCAGCCAAAGGCTGCCAGTGAGGCGAGGGTGTAGAGCATGCCAGGTGCCGCGGCTGCAAACCAGGGTGCCCAGCTGTTGATGTTGCCGATGTAGCTGAACACGTTGTTGAGCAAAAAGAAGCTGATGCCTGCCAAGACCCCACCAAACACATGGCTGGCAATGTTGCCGCTGCGGAAATGCAGGTATGCAAAGGGGAGCGCAAGCACCACCATCACCAGACAACTCAGTGGGTAGAACACTTTTTTCCAGAACTCAATCTCAAAGCGTTGCGTGGTTTGGCCGTTGGCGCTCAAGTGTTGGATGTATTGAAACAAGTCAATCGTGCCCATGCGTTCGGGCTTGAGCAGGGCAACAGAGATCATCTCAGAGGTGATGCCGGTGGGCCAACGCTGGCTGTCCGCATGCTTGCGCGCCAGTGCCGATTCATTGTTTTGGCGAACGACCTCGTTGCGTTCGATGTTGCGCAAGTCCCAGGCCTCATCGTTGGACAGCAAGCCCACCTCTGCTTTGGTGAGTGCGACCCATTGACCGTCTTTGTTGAATTCAAAAATTCGGATGCCTTTGGGGTTGCCTTCAGGCGTGAGGGTGCTCACATTCACAGCGTAGCTGCGGTCGTCTTGGCGCTCGCGCAACCAAGCACCGGTTTGCCCCACGGTGATTTGCCCCAAGTAGCGCGACTTCAAGAGTTGGCCGTAGCGGTCACAAAACGGTGACAAGTAGTCGCCCACCGCAAACGTCAGCACCACAAACGCCAACCCCAAGCCCATCAGGTTGCGCAGCGCCAAAGTAGGCCCAAGTCCACTGGTGCGAAGGATGGTGAACTCTGAACTTTGTGCCAAACGTGCCATCACAAAAATAGTGCCGATCAACACCGAGATAGGGAGCAATTCATACAAGTGGCTAGGCACGAGCAGCAGCACGTACGAGAACGCGTGGCTCACTTGGTAGTTACCGCCGTTTTTGCCGACGTTTTGCAGTTCGTCCACAAAGTCGAAAAAGAAAAACAGCGCCAAAAAGCTCAGCGTCACAAACGCCACGGCAATCAGCACTTCGCCGTAAATCAGTCGTCGCAAGGTTTTCATGCGGCAGTTTCCTTGGCGCGGCGTTTGACCAACAGGTTGCGCCAGCTCCAGTTGTTATGGCGGATGGCTAACCAAGTCATGGCAAACAGGAACACGCCGCCGTGCAAGGCAATCAGGTTCGGCAAGAACTGAACTTTGCCCGAACTGATCCAGCTTTGGCTGAGGTTGATGAAGTTGTAATACACCACAAAGATGAACAAAGCCAGGGCCAAGTTGCCGCCGCGCCCCACTCGGTGGTTGGCACTGGTGATGGCCAAGGCGATGACCAACAAGTTAAATGCCGCAATGGCCAGACCCAAACGCCAAGCCAACTCACCCAAATTGCTGGGTGTTCGATTGCGCAGGAGCTGCAGCGAATGGATGGTTTTGGTGGGTTGCTCGGCTGCGGCCTTCACATCTTGGCTGATTCGTGTGCCGTAGACCTTAAATTCGCTGACTTTCAGCTCGGTCTCGCCGTTGGTTTGCTCCACGCGCTGGCCAATGTCTAACACCAAGAAACGGTCTTCATCGATGGTTTCAACGTGGCCCTTTTTGGCAGACGTCATGGCTTGCTTGCCACGCTCGCTCGAAGAGATGAAGACGTTTTTGCCTTCTTTGTTCTCCACGCTTTCCTTGTCAACGAAGAACACCCGCAAACCATTGGCAGACTCTTGGAACTGACCGGGCGAGACGCGTTCTAAATCGCCGCGTTGTTCAAAGCGCTCTTTGAGTTCACTGATTTGCTGGTTGGACCAAGGCCACACCAGCAACACCAAAACACTGACCGTCAGCAGCGTGGGCCACGCAAAGCGAATCATGGGCTTCAGGATGGCGCGCAAGCCGCGGCCGCTGACCAACCAAATCACCATTTCACTTTCCAAATACATGCGAGACAGGGTGCCAACCGATGCGATGAACAGGCTCATGGTGAGCACGGTGGGCAAGTGTCCCAACATGGTGTAGCCCATGACCAAACTGATTTCAGTTGGGTTGACGCTGCCGCTCGAGGCCTGACCGAGCGTGCGGATGAGCATCATGGTCATCACGATGGTGACCAAGACGATGAGCGTGGCGCCAAAACTGCGTGCCAGCTCTTTGCGAATGGAGGAATGGAATAACATCAGCGACAGAGGAAAACCGCAATTATGAACTTCGAGCTCAAGACCCTAGATTTACACGCTGCAGCCACGCATAAAACCGATGCGTTGATTATCTTGGTATCTGCCAAGGACAAGCCTGCCAAAGACGTTTTGTCGCAACTTATTTCTGAGGCACGCAAAAGCGGTGATTTAGACGAGTCGCCCGCCAAGCTGCTCAGCGTGTGGCGCCCGCAGGGCGTGAGCGCCAAACGTGTGGTTTTAGTGTCCAGTGGCGATGGCAGCGCTCGCATCGTGCGCCAAGCCGTGACAGCGGCAGTGGCTTCGCTCAAGACGGCTAAGCCCGCCCACATCACCGTGTGTTTGGCCGATGCCAGCGCACATCGCCTGCAAGCCGCGGCTCAAGCTGTGGCCGACACCAGCTATGTGTACACCGCCACCAAACCCTCGGCCAAAGCCGCAGGCTTGACGCGCGTGGTGTTGGCTTTGCCAACGGCTGAAAAGACCAAAGCCGCCAAACACGAGTTTGACCTTGCCCGTGCCCAAGTGGCCGGTGTGTCACTGGCCAAAGAGTGGGGCAACCGTCCCGCCAACCACGCCACCCCTACCCATTTGGCCGATGTAGCCAAGACATTGGGCAAGAAGGCGGGCATTCAATGCCAGGTGTTGGGCCCCAAAGAAATCGAAAAACTCGGCATGGGCTCGTTTGCTGCGGTGGCACGTGGCTCGGTCGAGCCTTTGCGCTTCATCGTGTTGCAGTACACCGGTGCCGCTAAATCAGTTGTGCCCACCGTCTTAGTGGGCAAGGGCATCACGTTTGACACGGGGGGTATCTCCCTCAAACCAGGCCCCGGCATGGACGAGATGAAGTTCGACATGTGCGGTGCTGCCAGCGTGCTGGGCACGTTTGAGGCGCTGTCGCACTTGAAGCCCGCCATCAACGTGGTGGGTCTTATCCCCACCTGCGAAAACATGCCTGACGCTACGGCTTTGAAGCCCGGTGATGTGATCACCAGCATGAGCGGTCAAACCATTGAGGTGCTCAACACCGACGCCGAAGGCCGCTTGATTTTGTGTGACGCCTTGACCTACGCCACACGCTTCAAACCCCGTGCGGTGATTGACATTGCCACCCTCACTGGCGCTTGCGTGATTTCGCTGGGCCATGTGCGCAGTGGTTTGTTCTCGCCCTCGGACGACTTGGCAAATGCCTTGTTTGCCGCTGGCGAAGCTGCCCTTGACCCATGCTGGCGCTTGCCTTTGGACGAGGAATATGCAGAAGGTCTCAAGTCCAACTTCGCCGATGTGGCCAACGTGGCAGGGCGTGAGGGGGGCTCCATCACCGCTGCCAAGTTCTTGCAGCGTTTTGCCAAAGACTACCCTTGGGCACATTTGGACATCGCGGGTTCAGCCTGGAAGAGCGGCGCTGCCAAAGGCGCGACAGGCCGCCCCGTGGGCTTGCTGTTGCAATACCTGTTGGGCACGATTCAGGCCGCGTCAAAAACGCCTGCAAAGAAAGCGAAATGACCGAAATCGCTTTTCACTTCAACGCGCCCGACAAACTGGCCTACGCCTGCCGCTTGCTGCGCAAGGCCGTGGCCAGCGGCGCGCGCGTGGTGGTGACGGGCGCACCCGCCTCGTTGCAAGCGCTTGACACCTTGTTGTGGACCTTCTCGCCTCTTGAGTTTGTGGCGCATTGCCGTGCTGGTAGCCCCGCTGAACAGCTGATGGCATCGCCCGTGGTGTTGGCTGCACAAATTGAAGGCGGGCCCGAGCTGCCGCACCATCAAGTGCTGCTGAATTTGGGCGGCGAGGTGGCAGCAGGTTACGAGCGCTTTGAGCGCACGATTGAAGTGGTCACCCTTGACGACGAAGACCGTCAGCAAGCGCGTCAGCGCTGGAAGCACTACGCGGATCGCGGGTATTCCATCACGCGCCATGATTTAAAGCTGAAGGACACTTCGGCCTGATTTTTCTGTGTTTTTCTTTTCCACTTTTAAGGAGTTTTTGATGCATCTCTCTTTCAAATTGACAGCCGTTGCAACTTTGGCTGCGCTCAGCAGTTTGGCTCTGGCGCAAGAGCAAGTGGTGAAGATTGGTCATGTGGCACCTGTCAGCGGTGCCATTGCTCACTTAGGCAAAGACAACGAATACGGTGCACGTTTGGCCATTGAAGAGCTCAATGCCAAAGGTGTCAACATCAACGGCAAAAAAGTGAAATTGGAATTGGTGGCCGAAGACGATGCCGCCGATCCCAAGCAAGGCACAGCCGCCGCGCAAAAGTTGGTGGACGCCAAAGTCAGTGGCGTGATTGGGCACTTGAATTCAGGCACAACCATTCCCGCCTCCAAGATTTACAGCGACGCCGGTATTCCCCAAATTTCTCCCTCGTCGACCAACCCCAAGTACACACGTCAAGGCTACAAAACAGCCTTCCGTGTGGTGGCGGATGACGTGCATTTGGGCGGCACCTTGGGTCGCTATGCCGTGAATGAGCTCAAAGGCAAATCGATTGCCGTGATCGACGACCGCACAGCCTACGGCCAAGGTGTGGCTGAAGAATTCGAAAAAGCGGTCAAGGCCGCTGGCGGCAATTTAGTCGGTCATGAGTTCACCACCGACAAAGCCACTGACTTCATGCCCATCTTGACCACCCTCAAAGGCAAGAAGCCAGACATCATCTTCTTTGGCGGTATGGACGCCGTGGGTGGCCCGATGATGAAGCAAATGAAGTCGCTGGGCATCAAAGCCAAGTTCATGGGCGGTGACGGTATTTGCACCAACGAGATGATCAAGCTTGCAGGTGACGCCATGGCTGACGGCCAAGTGGTGTGTGCGGAGGCGGGCGGTGTGGACGGTGCGTTGAAGAAGGGCATGGATGACTTCAGCGCCAAGTTCAAGAAGCGCTTCAACGACGACGTGAAGCTGTATTCGCCTTATGTGTATGACGCCGTGTATGTGATGGTCGATGCCATGCAACGCGCCAAGTCCAGCGAACCCGCCAAGTATTTGCCGGAGTTGGCCAAAACTACGGGTTTCAAAGGCGTGACGGGTACGATTTCGTTCGATGCCAAAGGCGATATCAAGAACGGCGCGCTCACGCTCTATACCTTCAAGGCGGGTAAGCGCGATCAAATCGCAGTCGTTCGTTAATTCTTAATCATTCATCTTTGATTTCTAAAAACCACCTTCGGGTGGTTTTTTTATGGGTTTCGAAAATAATAAACTTATATAAATCAAACACTTACCGTTTTGTTTTTGATTTGATCTTAATTATTTTATAAATTGTGTACACCGAATGAAACTCTGACGCGTTGATTTCTGACTAAGTTCTCAGGAGCCTAAATTGGATAAATCAGTTGTTCAGATCGAATCGCCAGATGTGGCCGTGGAGCGTCGCTTCAAAATCGTGTCTTCAGAAAAGACCGGCATCAAAGCCACGTTCGATCGCATCCGCGCTCAGCTCGCCCAAGAGGCCGAGCAACGAAGCCGTCCAGCTTCGCGCATGTATTCCGGTTTCAGGGCTGTGAAAGCTTAAGCTCAATTTATTTTCAAAGGCGCCTTGATGGCGCCTTTTTTATTTAACCTATTTAATTAGTTTTTCTTTAAATTCAAAGTTTCGTACACCCTGAAGCGTATGGACGGCTCAGGCGGCTGTGCTGATAATTTCCCGCGACGATTGCCAGACGCGAGGTTATTTTGCTTTCTAAATTGACGAAGTTTTTTTCGACCGACATTGCCATTGACTTAGGCACAGCCAATACGCTGATTTACACCAAAGAAAACGGCATCGTTTTGGATGAACCATCGGTGGTGGTGATTAAAAAAGACGGCAAGATCTATGGCAAAACCTCTGTGTTGGCCATTGGGAACGAAGCCAAAGCCATGTTGGGGCGTGTGCCGGCAGGCATTGAGGCGATTCGCCCCATGAAAGATGGCGTGATCGCCGACTTCACTGTGACCGAGGTGATGCTCAAGCATTTCATCAAGCTGGCGCATCCCCAGATGTTCTTCAAGCCCAGCCCACGAATTGTGATTTGCGTGCCCTGTGGCTCTACCCAAGTTGAGCGGCGCGCCATTCGTGAATCTGCTGTGGGCGCTGGAGCCTCTGAGGTCTATTTGATTGAAGAGCCCATGGCGGCCGCCATCGGCGCTGGTTTGCCTGTGACAGAGCCTTGCGGTTCCATGGTGGTGGACATTGGTGGTGGCACCACCGAGGTCGGCATTGTTTCTCTGGGCGGCATGGTTTACAAAAACAGCGCGCGCATCGGTGGTGACAAATTTGACGAAGCCATTGTCAATTACATCCGTCGCAATTTCGGCATGTTGATTGGCGAGCAAACGGCGGAGCGTATCAAGAAACAAATTGCCACTGCATTTCCGACGGGCGACGTGAGGGAAATGGAAATCACTGGGCGTAACTTGAGTCAAGGTATTCCGCAAAGCTTCACCATCAGCTCCACCGAAATCTTGGAGGCTTTGACCGACACGCTCAACAACTTGGTCTCCACGGTCAAGATTGCGCTGGAACGCACGCCGCCAGAGCTGAGCTCTGACATTGCTGAGCGCGGCATCATGCTCACGGGCGGTGGCGCTTTGTTGCGCGACTTGGACCGTTTGATTTCTGAAGAAACCGGTTTGCCGGTGTTGATCGCAGAAGATCCTTTGACCTGCGTGGCGCGTGGTTGCGGTTTGGCACTGGAGCAGTTGCACAGCGTCAGTGGCATCTTCACGGCAGATTGATAAGGCCTCCGCTTCAGCAGGGCTTAAGCTGGCTTGGTTTAAGATTCCAGCCGTGACGCAGCAAACCTCCCTATTCAAAACGATGTGCCTTTACTTGGCCATTGCGCTGGTCGCCTTGTTGGCGATCGGCCCGTTTTTGCACGCGCATTACGGCGCATCTCAGGTAACGGGTTTGCATGTGGCGGGCGTAGGCTCTGTGGTCGTGTCTGCTGAACCCGCATTGACCATGACCAGTTTCAGTCAAGACGATGAGCCAGAGTCTGCGGCTGTGGGCGTCGAGACCTCGTATGCACGCCAAGCCGCGTTAGACGTGGAAGAACAGCCGCAAAGCGTGTTGATCCTCACTGTGTTTGTCATGGCTGCGCTCATTCAGCGCGTCGTGTCTTTCTTGCTCACGCCAGACACGCAACGTGCTGGCCGTCCTTCTTTTCTTGCCGGCTTTCCGCCGTTGCCGCACGCGCCTCCCACGTCTCGCTTCTGATATTTAACGCGTGTGCACGGCTATGTGCATCGTCTATCGGTCAGTGATGTGTGGAGTTGGTGATGTTCACTTTTTTCAAGTTTTTTGTTCGTGGTGCTTTTGTGTGGGCGCTGTCTGCATGGGTGTTGGGTGCGTTGGCGCAGGTTGCACCGGCTCAATCTACGGCCAGTTCGCCTTTGTTGTTGTCTCTGAACGCCAAGCAACAAGCCAGCCTCGGTGTGCAAGTGGCAACGGTGCAGGCGTCTACAGGCGGGCAGTTGCTGGCCAGCGCCACGGTGGTCATGCCGCCAGGCAAAGAATTCACGGTGTCTGCGCCGTATGCCGGTCAAGTGTCTCGTTTGTTGGTGGGTGTGGGTGACACGGTCAAAGCCGGTGCTGCCTTGGCGCATTTCACCAGCCCCATGTTGGGGGACGCACGTCGCTTGTTGAATGAAGCCTCGTTGGATTACAAAAATGCCTCAGCTGCTGCGCAGCGCGACCAAGCCATGTTTGACGAAGGCATCATCCCTGCCGTGCGTTTGCAGTTGAGCCGCTCCAAACAAGAAGCGGCGCAAGCGCAGTTGCATGCGCGTGAGGCCGAGTTGACAGCCGCAGGCATGCGCTTTGATGCCAACACCGGTTACGCCACGGGCACGCTCAAAGCGCCGTTGTCGGGCACGGTATCCGAGGCCTTTGTCGCCGTGGGCCAACGTGTGGAGGCGGGCGCAATGTTGTTCAAACTCGCGGATAGCTCGCAGTTGCAGCTCGACGTGCAGCTCTCGTCCGACAAAGCCGCGCAGCTGCAAGTGGGCGACGAGGTGAGCATTGCTTCGCGCAATGCCAAAGCCAAAATTATTGGTGTGAGCCGCGCGGTGGATGCCAGTCAGTTGGCCCGCGCACGCGCCACAGTGACGAGTCGTGGCAGCTTGCAAGCGGGTGAGTTGGTGTCGGTCACCGTGCATGCCAAAGGCAAAGCCGGCTTCGCCAAGCCCGATACGCAATGGCTGGTGCCTGCACGTGCCGTCACGCAATGGCGTGGCAAGCCTTGGTTGTTTGTGGCGAATGACAAAGGCTTTGAAGCGCAAACGGTGAACGTGATTTCTTCCACCGATGACTTGTCGTTGGTGGAGGCCGCCTTGCCTGCGGGCAGCAAAGTGGCGGTCACAGGCATTGCCTCTCTGCGTGCCTTGTTGCAAAAGGACGAGTGATGTTTGAACACCTCATCCGTCTGAGTCTGCGTTTTCGCAGCCTCACGCTGGCGTGTGCTGGCGTGCTGTTCATCGCAGGCACATACGCCTGGCTCAATTTGCCGATTGACGCCTTTCCCGATATCTCGCCCACGCAGGCCAAGGTCATTCTCAAAATTCCGGGCATGACGCCCGAAGAGGTCGAGCAGCGCGTGGTCAAGCCCATCGAGCAAGAGCTGCTGAGCATTCCCAACAAACGCATCGTGCGTTCCATTTCCAAGTACGGCATTGCCGACATCACCATCGACTTTGACGAAGGTGTGGATTTGTATTGGGCGCGCCAACAAGTTTCTGAGCGTTTGGGCTCGGTCATGCGCGATTTGCCCGCCAGCGTGAGCGGTGGCTTGGCCCCCATCACCACGCCGCTGAGCGAGGTGTACATGTTCACACTTGAAGGTGACTTCGGCTTGGCTGAAAAACGCCGCGTGCTCGACTGGGTGATTCGCCCCGAGCTGCGCACCATCCCCGGTGTGGCCGAAGTCAACTCGCTCGGTGGTGAAGTGCAAACCTTTGAGGTCATTCCCAACACCGCCAAGATGGCGGCCATGGGTGTGAGCATGACCGACTTGCGACAAGCCTTGCTCGCCAACAACAGCAACGATGGCGCAGGCCGCTTGACGGCTGGCGAAGAGGCCTTGGTGGTGCGCGTAGAAGGCGCGGTCAAAACGCTGGACGATTTACGTGCTGTGCGTTTGGCCACCACGCGCAACACGAAGGTGCAGCTTGACGATGTGGCCACCGTCACGCACGGTGCACTCACACGCTACGGCGCAGTCACGCACGATGGCCAAGGCGAAGCGGTCGAAGGCTTGGTGTTGGGCATGCGCGGTGTGAATGCCCGCCAGTTGGTGAATGCGGTCGATGCCAAGTTGGCCGAGATGGCGCCGCGCTTGCCCAAAGGCATGACGGTGAAAACTTTTTACAACCGAGGTGAGTTGGTCACGCGAGCCGCAGACACGGTGATTCGCGCTTTGATTGAAGCGGCTGTCTTGGTGTGCATCACCTTGTATGTGTTCTTGGGCGGCATGCGTGCTGCGGTGGTGGTGGCTGTGGCATTGCCCTTGTCATTGCTGAGCACCTTCATGCTCATGCGCATGTTTGGTTTGACCGCCAACTTGATGAGCTTGGGCGGCTTGGCCATTGCGCTGGGCATGTTGGTGGACGCAGCGGTGGTGGTGGTGGAAAACATCGAAACCGCGTTTGCCTCGCACCCAAAGGGTCACGCCCTGTCGAAGACCGAAATTTTGCTGAGCGCGGTGCGTCAGGTGGTCAAACCCGTGGCGTCTGGCGTGCTGATTATTTGCGTGGTGTTCTTGCCATTGCTCAGCCTTGAAGGCTTGGAGGGCAAGCTGTTTGCGCCTGTGGCGGTGACCATCATCATGGCCTTGGCGTCTTCGCTGCTGTTGGCCTTCAGTGTGATTCCGGCCTTGGCCTCGATGGTGCTGAAAGAAGAGGGCGCGCACGAGCCGGTGGTGATGCAAAAAATCCATGCTGCGTATTTGCGTTTGCGTGAACGTGTGTGGGCCAAGCCGCAGTGGTTGTATGGCGTGTCTCTTGCCTCGTTGGTCGTGGCCGCCGTGCTGTACAGCTTCATTGGCAAAACCTTCATGCCTACTTTGGACGAAGGCGACATCTTGGTGCAGTTGCAAAAGCTGCCTTCGATTTCTCTGGAGGCTTCGCTAGAGATTGACACCCGCGTGCAGCAAGCCATTTTGGAAAATGTGCCCGAGGTCAAATCCATCGTCGCCCGTGCTGGCTCAGATGAATTAGGTCTGGACCCGATGGGCCTGAACGAGACCGACACCTTCTTGGTGCTCAAACCCAAAAGCGAATGGCGCGGCAACAAAGACGACATCGTCGATGCGCTGCGTGTGGTGCTGGATGGTTTTCCGGGCTTGGTCTACGGCTTCACGCAACCCATTGAAATGCGCGTGTCTGAAATGCTCACCGGCACACGCGGCGATGTGGCCATCAAAATTTTTGGCACAGACCTCGGCAGCTTGAACGACGCTGCCCATCAAATTGCCGATGCCGTGCGCACCATCCCTGGCGCAGCCGAGGTGATTGCGCCCAAGGCCGAAGGCTTGCAATACGTATCGGTCAATTTGAACCGCACGACCATGGGCCAAGCCGGGTTCAGTGTGGAGGCCTTGCAGCAAGCGTTCAAAAACCAAGTGGAAGGCGAGTCGCTTGGCTACGTGCTGCAAGACGGTGTGCGCATGCCGCTCACCTTGCGCGGCAACGAGGCCACGCGCCAAAGCCCCGAAGCGTTTAAAAACTTGCAGCTCGCCGCACCCGATGGTCGCGTGTGGGCCGCGAGTGCCTTGGCTGACATCCGCTTGGTCGATGGCCCCATTCGTGTGGACCACGAGCAAAGCGCGCGCTTCACCAGTATTCAGGTGTCGGTGGATGGTCGCGATTTGACGGGCTTTGTGGGCGATGCCCAAAAGGCAGTGGCCGCTTTGAAGCTACCCAGCGATGTGCGCATTGTGTGGGGCGGCCAGTTTGAAAATCAGCAACGTGCGGCGGCGCGTTTGGGTTTGGTCATTCCTGCGGCCATGGTGCTCATCTTCACCATCTTGGTGTTCACCTTTGGTTCGGCCATTCAAGCCGGCATCATCTTTTTGAATATCCCGTTTGCGTTGGTGGGCGGTGTGGTCGCACTCGCGGTCTCGGGCGAGTATTTGTCCGTGCCTGCATCGGTGGGCTTCATCGCGTTGTTGGGCATTGCCGTGCTCAATGGTGTGGTGATGGTCACGCACTTCAACGAACGTTTGCTCGATGGCGAGGCGATTGATGTGGTGGTACGCCTAGGCACCGAGCGCCGTTTGCGCCCTGTGTTGATGACAGCGGTCATTACTGCGTTGGGCATGATTCCGCTGTTGTTTGCCACTGGGCCTGGGTCAGAAATTCAACGGCCCTTGGCCATTGTGGTGACGGGCGGTTTGCTCAGCTCCACCTTGCTGACCTTGCTGTTGTTGCCCAAATTATTTGAACGCTTTGGTGGGCTAGAGAGCGTGCCGTGGCATGCGCTCACGCGCTTCTTGCCTTGGAGAAAATCATGAAACGTTTTGTGACATCTGATGTCGTGGCCTTTGCTGTGGCTTGCACTTGTGTTTTGACGCTTGGGGCAGCGCAGGCGCAGCAGCCTGCTGTTTCTGCAACAACAGCAGCATCTTCTGCTGCTTCATCAGCTTCAGCCTCGACGGTGACATCACCGCTCTTGCCTTATCTCCCCGCTGAAGCTGCGGTGAAAGACGCCTTGCTCAGCAGCCCCTTGATGCAAGCCGCTCGCTCTAAAAAAGAAGCAGGCACAGCACGCGCCAAAGGCATTGACTCAGGCACCGCCGAGTTCACCTTGCGCAGCACTTCGCAACGCCGCCGTGATGTGGCTGCAGGGACACAGCTGCACGAGTCAATGGTGAGCATCGAGCGCCCCGTGCGCTTTTGGGGCAAGCGCGGCATGGACGCCGACCTCGCCACACAAACCCAAGCCTTTGCCGACATCGAATACGCCGATGCCATGCACGAAGGCGCGCGCGAGTTGATGCGTTTTTGGTTTGCTTATTTGCGCGCATTGGCCGATCAAAAAAATGCAATGACCACCTTTGACTTGGCCGCCAAGATGCAGCGCCTCACGCAAAGCCAACTCAAGCAAGGTGAAATTTCCCAGCTCGACGCCGAGCTGGCCAATGCCGAGTTGGAGCGCATCACCGCCGCACGTTCGGTGGCCGATGCGCAGTTGGCCTCTAGTGCTTCGGCTTTCACGCGTCGCTATGCGGGCATGGTGTTGCCCACACACATGCCTGCTTCTTTGCGATTAGACGCATCGACCAGCTTGCCTGCCCTGACTGAAACCATGGCCGCCATGCGTCAAGAGTTTTTAGACAAAAACCACGAGCTCAACATGATGCGTGTGGACGCGCAACGCTTGCGCCTCGCCGCTGACCGTGCCTCGCGTGACCGATTGCCTGACCCCACATTGGGTGTGTTCAGCGGGCGCGAGCGGGCAGGGGCTGAAACCATTTCGGGGGTGATGTTCTCGATGCCATTCCCCAGTGCCTCTCGCTTTCATCATGCGACGGCGCTGGTGGCCGATGCGCAAACGGCCAGCGACAACGTGCGTCTGGCCGAGCAACAACTGGGCGCCATGTTTGACAGCATGTGGATTCAGTTTCAGCACAAACGCACAGCTGCTGACAACTTGAAATCTGCCGCCCAACGCCAAGCCTTGGCCGCAGAAAAATCGGTCAAGGCCTACACCTTGGGTGAGGGCAGTTTGTCGGATGTGTTACTGATTGCACGAATGGCCAGCGACAACCTCAATGCCGCTGAACGCATGCAGCTAGAGGTGGTGGAGTTGCTGGCGTTGATTCGTCTAGATCTGCATCAAATCTGGGACTTTGACGAGTAACGCCGTTCCTAAATCTTCCGCTTAGGCGAGCTCAGCAATCAACTCAATTTCCACGCAAGCACCCAAAGGCAATTGCGCCACGCCAAATGCGCTGCGTGCGTGCGCGCCCTTGTCGCCAAACACTTGGCCAATGAGTTCGCTGCAACCGTTGGTGACCAAGTGGTGCTCGGTGTAGTCGGGGCTGGAGTTGACCAAGCTCATCACTTTGACGATGCGCTTGACTTTGTTCAGGTCACCCACCGCGGCGTGGAGCGTGCCCAACAAATCCACTGCCACTGCGCGTGCGGCTTGTGCGCCTTCAGCGGTTTGCATGGTCTTGCCCAGTTGGCCGGTCCACACTTTGCCGTCTTGTTTGGCGATGTGGCCGCTCAAAAACACCAAGTTGCCTGTTTGCACAAATGGCACATAGGCCGCAGCGGGCACAGCCACGGGGGGCAGGGTGATGTTCAGGGCTTGGAGTTTGTCGTAAACGCTCATGTTGGATTCCTTGTTTGAATCCAGTGATTTTAAGAGCGCTCACAGCGCGTGACTGAGGTCAGCGTGCTTCGCTTTGGCTTTGTGATTGGCCTTGCGATGCCCCTTGGGACTGCGTCTGCGTTTGCCCTTGTGATTGCAACTGAGATTGCGATTGCGTTTGTCCAGATGTCACCATCAACTCAGAAGCCGGCTGCACAGTCACGGCCACTTCCAGGGTGTGGCTAGCCCCACCATGAATCACGCCGCGCACAGGCGATACATCCGCGTAGTCGCGGCCAATGGCCAAGGTCACGTAGTCGATACCGGGTGAGCTTAAGCCCCAGCGGTTGTTGGTGGGGTCAAGGTCAAACCATTGGCCGTGGGTGGCAAGTGCACCGGTCTTGGCGGTTTCAGCGGCATCGTCCAATACGTCTGGCACATAGACCGATACCCAGGCGTGTGAGGCGTCGCTGCCAATCAAACGCGTTTGGCCTTCTGGCACTTCGGTCACCAAATAGCCGCTCACATAACGTGCCGCCAAACCTTGTGTGCGCAAGCAACCGATGAGGATGTGCGCAAAGTCTTGGCACACACCTTTGCGGCTTTTGAGGGCTTCGAGGGCAGGCGTGTTGATGTCGGTGCTGGCCGTCTCGTAGGTGAACTCTTGGTGAATGCGCGTCATCAAATCGCACGCTGCCTCCAGCACGGGGCGGGCTGGGATGAAGCTGGCACGTGCGTATTCGGCAAAGTCGGGGTGTGGCTGCACATAGGGCGAGGCAAACACGTATTCGGTAGCCGCGTCCCACGCAGCACCTGAGTGATACACAAAGTGTTCGCGCACGTTTTCCCAAGCTGGCGTGGTCAGCGCTTGCTCGGGTGGGTAGGGGATGAAGTGGGTGTCGACCGTGCTCTTGGCCGTGATGCTGAGTGTGTCGTGCACCACGGGCAGCGAGAAGAAGGTGCGGTTGTTGCCAAACACATCCACATGCGTGCTGGTGGCTGCTGGTGTGGGTGTGATGTGCAGCTCGGCGTGTTGCACCGTTTGTGCAGCATCGCTGCGCGGCAACAAATGCGCCATGTGCTGCGCGGTGTTGACCTGCGGCACATAGTGGTAGGTGGTGGTGTGGGTGATGTACAGCAGCATGGCTCAGGCCCCCACGCTGTCGGCGTCGTCGGTGTGGCTGAAATAGTGCGCCGTGATGGCGTCAGATACTTGCCATGCGGCTTGCATGCAGTCGGTCAAGCAAGTGCGCAGGTTGGGGTGGTGGCCCACGTCGTTCGGCGTGCAGAGTTGTTCTAAATCGGTTTGCTTCAAGTCGGGCACCAAGCGCGCCAAGGCATCGGGCTCGCCCATGGGGGTGTCGGCCAGTTTGGACAAACGTCCACGCAGCGTGCGTGCCACCCATGCGAGTGAGCGCGGGTTGTCGTTGTCTTGCACCAGTAGCTCAATCAGCGGGGCCAGTTCGCGGCTTTGTTGGTACTGCGCTTGGAAGGTGATGGTGCTGTCAAACAGCGACAACAACGCGGCATAGTGCGAGCTGTTTTCATCTGCACTGTCAGCGTCATCGGCGGTGTGTTCAAACGCACCTACTTCGACAGCCAAGTCGAGTGCGGATGACAAAAATCCCAAACGTTCGACGTGGCGGCCAATGCTCAGCAGTTGCCAGCCGTCGTCACGCGTCATCCGATCAGTTTGCGCGCCGGTGATGGCGGCCAGTGCAGAGCTGGCCGCATCGAGGGCCTGCATGGCTTGCACGGCAGAGAACGCACGCGGTGAGCCCGCTTGTGCGCAATCGGCGCTGAACTGGTCCACGCAATGCACGATGGCGTTCCAGTGCTCGGGTGACAAGCGCTCGCGCAGCGATGACGCGGCTTGGTGCAAAGCGCGCAAGTTGTAGCCCACGCTGGTGCTGTGGTCGTCTTGGTCCAAGCAAGCAATGAGCGTGCGTTCAAACACGCGGCGGCGTGCGCCCATGCTGGGTGTGCTGGTGGCTTTGTCCTCGCCCGCAGCGGCGTGTGCGGATGGCACACCTGCAGGCACGAGGCCTTGGCGTTGGGTGAGCAACTGAAGCCATGCCCACAAGCTGCGTGAGGCGGGGTCTTCGCCGTTCAAGGCTTCGATGCACAGGCGTACCAAGCGCACCATGTTTTCGCTGCGCTCGGTGTAGCGGCCCAGCCAATACAAGTTTTCGGCGGCGCGGCTGGTGACCATGCGTTCGCGGTGTTTAAAGCCAGAGGTGGCGTTGTACTTGGGCAGCAAGCTGCTGCGGTCAATGTCGGCATGGGTTTGCACCCACACATCGGCGCTGCTGCCACCGCGTTGCATGGAGGCAATTTGTGCATCAGGTGCGGCAATGCGCGCCAAACCACCGGGCAAAACACGCCATGCATCTGGGCCATCGCCAGCGCCGTTGCGCAAGGCAAACACACGCAGCATGACTGAGCGTTGCACCACGCCTTCGGTGGTGTTTTTCCACGTGGGCATTTGCGACAGCGGTGAGTAGGCCTGCAAGGTGTAGCGGTCGGGCTGGCGGGTGATGCGGCCCACCCATTCGTCACGTTGTGCTTGGGTGAGTGTTCGACCTAAAACAGACTGAATGGTTGCATCAAACGTGCCGTGCGTGGCTGAGCCCGGGTAGGTGGGCTTGATGGCCATGTGTTCGAGTTGCGGCAACACCGAAGCCAAGGCCGCACGCTCGCCACACCACCAGGTGTCGAGGGCAGGCAGTTGCAGTTCTTCGCCCAACAGCTTTTCGCTCAAAGCCGGCAAGAAGCCCAACAAAGCGGGCGATTCTAAAAACGCCGAGCCCGGTGCGTTGGCCACCACCACATTGCCAGCGCGCACGGCTTGCAGCAAACCGGGAATGCCCAAGGTGGAGTCAGCGCGCAATTCAAGTGGGTCTAAGAACTCATCGTCCATGCGCTTGAGCAACACATGCACGGGCTCTAAGCCACGCAGGGTGCGCAGGTACACGCGTTCGTCGCGCACGGTTAGGTCATGGCCCTCGACCAGTGTGAGCCCTAAATAGCGGGCGAGGTAGGCGTGTTCAAAATAGGTTTCGTTGTAAGGCCCGGGCGTGAGCAAGGCCACGTGGGCATTGGCACCTTCGGGGCTGTGCGCCTTGAGAGACTCGACCCACACACGGTAGGTGGCCGCCAAGCGCTGAATGTTCATGGCCTCAAACGCTTGCGGAAATTGGCGCGAAATCAGCAAACGGTTTTCTAGCAAATAACCCAAGCCCGAAGGCGCTTGCGTGCGCTGCGACACCACGGCCCAGTGGCCATCGGGGCCGCGTGCTAAGTCAAACGCAGCGATGTGCAAATGCGTGCCACCCACAGGTGCCACGCCATGCATAGCGCGCAAGTAGCCGGGGTGGCCTTGCACCAAGGCGGGCGGAATCATGGCTTCGCGAATCAATTGCTGCGGGCCATACACATCGGCCATCATGCGCTCGAGCAAACGTGCGCGTTGTTTCACGCCCACTTCAATGTGCTGCCAGCTCTCAGGTGTGACGATGAGTGGGAACAGGTCCAAAGCCCAAGGCCGCTGTGGGCCGCCTTGGCTGGCGTACACGTTGTAGGTGATGCCGTTGTCGCGCACTTGGCGCGCGAGGGTTTGGGTGCGACGGTCTAGGTCGTCGAGGCCGGTGTTGCCGAGCTGTTCAAAAAATGTGCGCCACGGCGAAGACAAGTTTTGCGCTTGAGCAGCTTGCGCCAGGGCTTTGGCCGTGGCTGAAGCCGTCGGCGCGCACTGGCCTTGCAGCTCATCAAAGTGCCCGCTGTCGGCGGGATGTGCCAGGCCCTTCACCACGTCAACCAAACGCGGCGAGGCAACAGACGCTGAAGGGGGCGAGGATGGCTTTTGCACAGTGGCTGCATTGTCTCACCGCCTTCGGGGTTGGCCATCGGTTGAATGGGGTGTTTAGACGCGTCGCAAATCCAACGTGAAGGGGAACTCTTTGCTGGCAGGCACCCCCACGGTGGCTTGCGGTACATCCAGTTTTCCCGGTGTGTGGCCGAGCGGGAAGAAGCGTGACAAGCGTCGGCTTTCAGCCTCGTACGCGTTGACGGGAAAGCTGTCGTAGTTGCGCCCACCGGGGTGCGCCACGTGGTACTGGCAGCCCCCCACAGAGCGCTTCATCCACGTGTCCACAATGTCAAAGGTCAGCGGCACATGCACGCCAATGGTGGGGTGCAAAGCCGATGACGGCGCCCATGCGCGGTAACGCACACCGGCCACGTATTCGCCCACCGTGCCTGTCGGTTGCAACGGCAGCGGCGTGCCATTGACCGTGATGGTGTGGCGGCTGGGGTTGAGGCCAGCCACATGCACCTCGATGCGTTCCAGCGACGAATCCACATAGCGCACCGTGCCGCCACTCGACCCTTCTTCGCCCATGACGTGCCAAGGCTCCAAGGCGTTGCGCAGCGTGAGGTTGATGCCCAGTGTTTGCAAATCGCCCACGCGTGGGAAGCGGAATTCAAAGTGTGGGGCAAACCATGCGGGGTCGAACTGAAAGCCGCAGTCGCCCAACTCAGTCAGCACATCGTCAAAGTCTGCTTTGACGAAATGCGGCAACAAGAAGCGGTCGTGTAGCTCGGTGCCCCAGCGTGTCGCAGGCGCTTGGTAAGGTGTTTCCCAGAAACGTGCGACCAAGGCACGCAGCAAGAGCTGCTGCACGATGCTCATGCGTTCATGCGGCGGCATCTCAAAGGCGCGCAATTCGAGCAAGCCCAAACGTCCGGTGGATGAATCAGGCGAGTAGAGCTTGTCGATACAAAACTCGCTGCGGTGCGTGTTGCCTGTGACGTCAATCAGCAAGTTGCGCAGCGTGCGGTCCACGATCCATGGCGGCATGAATGTGTCGCCCCCACGTTCCCCCACTGCGTGTGGGTCACTGCCCCCCGAGGGGGCTTTCGCAGCTTGGCACGGCCCGGAGCTGCTCAGACCAAATTTCTCGCTGTGTCGACGGATCTCTGCCAGCGCAATTTCCAGCTCATAAATTTGGTCATTGCGCGCTTCGTCCACGCGCGGTGCTTGGCTGGTTGGGCCAATGAACATCCCGCTGAACAAATAGCTGAGCGACGGATGGTTGTGCCAATACAAGATGAGTGAAGCCAACAGCTCGGGCTTGCGCAAAAACGGACTGTCCGCAGGCGTGGCACCGCCCATGACGATGTGGTTGCCGCCGCCCGTGCCGGTGTGGCGTCCGTCGGTCATGAACTTTTCGGCAGACAGGCGCGATTCAAACGCGGCCTTGTACAAGAACTCGGTGTGGTCCACGATTTCCAGCCAGTTGTGGGCGGGGTGGATGTTGACCTCAATCACGCCGGGGTCAGGCGTGACTTGCAGCACTTTGAGGCGCACATCGCGTGGGGGCGGATAGCCTTCCAACACAAGGCGCACGCCCAACTCTTCTGCCGTGGCTTCAATCGCGCTGAGGAGTTCTAGGTAGTCTTCCAAGTCGCCCAGTGGCGGCATGAAAACGTAGATCAAACCTTGTGGGTTTTCCATCGCCTTCAACTCAACGGCGGGGCCGTTGGCACGCGATGGGTCGCGCACTTCCACGCAAATCGCGGTGCGGGTGATCCAATGTGCCGATTGGTCTTTGGCCGGCACAGGGTGCGCGGTGCTGGGCACAAAGCCGTCTTGCCCCATGCCCGTTTGCAGGCCCACCGTGCCGCCTTGGGCTATGCCGCCGCCCGCCACATGCGTGTTGATGTGGTGGTCGTAATGTGTGTGGCGTGCGTGGTGCGAGTACTGCGCACGCAAGGCCGCCGCGTGGGGCAGGGGCTTGCGCTCAGCAAAGTGGTCTTGCTCAATCGCGTAGGGGTAGTCGGCTTGGCTGACCCACGGTAGTGAGTCGAGTGGCAAGCGCAGGCCCATGGGCGAGTCGCCGGGGACGAGGTACATGCGCTCGTCGCGCAAGAACCAAGGGCCGGTGCTCCAACGCGGGCCGCCTGCCACTTCGCCAGCTTTGAGAGGCAACACATAGCCCACGGTTTTGTCTAAGCCTTGGTCAAACACGCGGCGCAGGCGCACGCGTTCCATCTCGTCGTCGAGCTTGGCATCAAATGGGTCGACGTTGACAGGCAAGCGTCGCTCGCGCCACAGGTAGTACCACGTGTCTTCATAACCGGGGGTGATGTATTGGTCGTCCAGCCCCAGTTTGTGTGCGAGGGTTTGGGTGAAGCGTTGTGCGTCTTCGGTGGTGTAGCTGCTGGGCACGCGTTCGTCGGCAAACAAATCGGGGTTGTGCCAGCAAGGGTGGCCGTCGGTGCGCCAGTAAATGCCAAGCGCCCAGCGCGGCAGCTGCTCGCCCGGGTACCACTTGCCTTGGCCGAAATGCAAGAAGCCGCCATCGCCATATTCGGCACGCAGCTTGTGCACCAATTCGGTGGCAAAGCCGCGTTTGGTCGGGCCCAGTGCATCGGTGTTCCATTCTGGTGCGTCGCGGTCGTGTACGGTGACGAAGGTGGGTTCACCGCCCATGGTCAGTCGCACATCGCCTTCTGTCAGTCGGCGGTCCACCTCGTCGCCCAAGGCCAGCACCTCCATCCATTCGCCTTCGGTGTAGGGCTTGGTCACGCGTGGTGATTCAAGCACGCGGGTGACTTTCATCTCGTGGCCAAATTCCACCTCGGCTTCGTCCACCAAGCCTTCAATCGGTGCGGCGCTCGATGGCTGCGGTGTGCACGCCAGCGGAATGTGGCCTTCGCCAGCCAACAGGCCCGACGTGGGGTCAAGACCAATCCAGCCTGCGCCGGGCAGGTACACCTCGCACCAAGCGTGCAAGTCGGTGAAGTCCACCTCCGTGCCGCTGGGGCCGTCGAGTGACTTCACATCGGGGGCGAGTTGAATCAAATAACCAGACGCAAAGCGGGCGGCCAAGCCGCAGTGGCGCAGCAAATTCACCAGCAACCATGCGGTGTCGCGGCACGAACCACTGCGCAGGGTGAGCGTTTCTTCGGGCGTTTGCACGCCGGGCTCCATGCGGATGGTGTACGCGATGTCTTCGTGCAGCTTGCGGTTGATTTCCACCAAAAAGTCGATGGTGCGAATGGGTTCACGCTTGAGCGCCTTGAAGTCGATGCTCTTGAAGTAGTGCTTGAAATTGGGCGTGAAGCGGTTGGTCACCAAGTAGGGAGCCAGCTCTTGGGCCGAGGTGACGCCATAGGCGAAGGGGAACTTTTCGGCGTGGGGCTCGAGGAAAAAGTCGAACGGGTTGTACACCGCCATCTCCACCACCAAGTCCACCGTGACTTTGAACTCGGTGGTCTTCTCGTGAAACACCAAACGCGCTTGGTAGTTCGCAAACGGGTCTTGCTGCCAGTTGATGAAGTGCTCGGGCTCGACCTTGAGTGAGTACGAAATCACGTTGCTGCGGCAGTGGGGAGCAGGGCGAAGGCGGATGACCTGCGGGCCTAACTCAACCAAGCGGTCGTAGCTGTAGTGGGTGACGTGGTGGAGTGCAGCATGGATAGACATGTCTTTTCTCTAGCAAGACACGCGCCAAGCCTTATGCGCCAAAGAAGTGCGCTTTTTTGCTCAAGTTTTTTGCAGCCCCGCCGATACCCTAGGCAAGTCAGTTTTATCTTTGAGACCCACCATGCGTTCACGCCACTTCTCTGTTGTTGCTTTTGTGTTGACCAGCCTACTGGCCTGGGCTGCGCCTGCTTCGGCTGAGTGGAGCGAGCTGGTGAAGGAAGATGAAGCCACGTATTACTTCGACAAAGAAGCGGTCATGCCCGTCCACGTGTCGCGCTACGCATGGGTGTTGACCGATTTGCCCAAAGGCGAAAAAACGCCAACTGGTGAAAACTACAAGTCGATGATGCTGCGCGTGCGCATGTACTGCAAAAACGACACGGTGGTACGCCTGTCAGTGAGCTACTTTGACAAGCAAATGGGCAAGGGCAAAGAAGTGGCCTCGGACGATGTGCACGAGTGGCGTCCACGCGAATCTGCCATTCGTCCCAATACTTACTTGGCAGCTTTGAAGAAAGAAGTGTGCGGGTCTAAGGCCGCTGCTGGCTGAACCCAACCTGTCCCTTGGATAGAAGAAGCCCCTGCCGAATGGTCGGGGCTTTTTAACTTGTGAGTGGGCATCGCCCACGTGCCGCCATGTTGCGCTGAATATGTGGCCATGTTTTCTGTCATCACACCTTTGGCTTTGGGCTGGATAGCGGGCACGGCTTTGCAGTTGCAGCAGGCGCCGTTGTGGGCGGGTGAGGTGTATTGGGGTTTGAGTGCAGCAGCTTTAGCGATGGCTTTTGCCGTCGTGCGTTTCACGCGTGGGTTGGCTGGCGTTTGGTTGCAGGCCGCAGCTTGGTTTGCGCTGGCGGCTGTATTGGCTTTTGCCCAAGCAGGCGTGCGGGCCAGCCACTATGCGCAAAGCGCTTTGAACCCAGCGCTCGAAGGCCGCACCTTGCAAGTGGTGGGCATCGTGGCCAACTTGCCGCAGCGCGTGGAAGACAGTGCGCGGTTTCGCTTCGAGGTGGCGTCTGCGCGTGAGAGTGACGGCGCACTGGTGCAGCTGCCGCCGCAGTTGCTGATCGGTTGGTACGGCAACCGTTTGAATGGCAGCGACGACAAACTACAACCGCCGCCCGTTGATTTGCGCCCCGGCGACCGCTGGCAACTAGCCGTGCGCCTCAAAGCGCCGCATGGCCACATCAACCCACACGGGTTTGATTACGAGCTGTGGCTGTGGGAGCAGGGCTTGCAAGCCACAGGCTATGTGCGCAACGGCGCCAAAGACACGCCGCCGCAATGGCTAGGCAGCACATGGACACACCCCGTGGAGCGGCTGCGTCAGCGCGTGCGCAGCGCCATTGATGCACACGTAGCCGACCGTGCCGTGGCGGGCATTGTGGCGGCCTTGTTGGTGGGCGACCAAGCGGCGATTGAGCGTGCGGACTGGGATGTGTTTCGTGCGACCGGCGTGGCACACCTCATGGCCATTTCAGGTTTGCACATCACGGGCTTGGCATGGCTAGCGGCCTTATGTGTGGGCTGGTTGTGGCGGCGCAGTGATGTGTGGTCGCCTCGCCAACCTTGGAGCTTGTGGTTGCCCGCGCCCATTGCCGCGAGCGCGTGTGCTGCAGGTGTGGCGCTGGCGTATGCGGTGTTCACCGGCTGGGGTGTGCCTGCGCAGCGCACCGTGTGGATGTTGGGCATGGTCACGCTGCTGCGTGTGTATGGTTTGCGTTGGCCTTTGATGCAGGTGTGGCTGACCGTGTGCGCGGTGGTGCTGGCGTTAGACCCGTGGGCGCTGATGCAAGCGGGGTTTTGGCTCAGCTTTGTGGCGGTGGGTGTGTTGTTTACATCGGGCTCGCATGCGCCTGCCAACACAGTGTGGGCTTCCGCCCAGCGCATGTGGCGCGAACAGTGGTTGATGAGTGTGTGCTTGGCCCCGCTGACTTTGCTGCTGTTTCACCAAGTCTCTGTCGTGGGTTTGTTTGCCAACTTGCTGGCGGTGCCGTGGGTGACTTTAGTGGTCACGCCCCTCTGTTTGTTGGGGTTGGTGTTGCCATTCGCATGGAGCATGGCGGCTGAGGCTTTGCAGTGGTTGGTGTGGCTGCTCAAGGCATGTGCGGGTGTGTCTTGGGCACAATGGTCTGCACCTGCTGCGCCTTTGTGGGTGGGAGCTGCAGCGTTGGTGGGCATGGGGGTGTGGGCCCTGCGCGTGCCCATGTGGCTGCGTTGGTTTGGCGTGGCCTTGGTGCTGCCGGTGCTCAGTTGGCAAACACCACGCCCTGCACACGGCACGTTTGAGCTGGTGGCTGCCGACATGGGGCAGGGCCATGCGGTGTTGGTGCGCACGGCCACGCACAGCTTGCTGTACGACACAGGGCCACGCTATTCGGCTGAGACCGATGCGGGCCAGCGCGTGTTGGTGCCCTTGCTGCGTGCGTGGGGTGAGCGGCTAGACCGCATCGTCATCAGCCACCAAGACAGCGACCACAGCGGCGGCGCACCTGCGGTGATGGCCATGCAGCCGCAGGCGGGTGTGTTGACGTCGATTGCGACAGAGCATCCGCTGCAACAGTTGGGCGCGATGCAGCGCTGCGAACGCGGGCAATTGTGGACGTGGGATGGTGTGCAGTTTGAGGTGTTGCACCCGAGTGCAAGTGACTATGAGCGCAAGCTCAAACCCAATGCACTGAGTTGTGTGCTGCGCGTGAGTGCGCACAACACATCCGCCTTGCTCGCGGGCGACATCGAAGCTGCGCAAGAGCAAGACCTGCTGCAAAGCGACCAAGCCCTGCAAGCCGATTGGCTGCTGGTGCCGCATCACGGCAGCGCCACATCGTCCACGCCAGCCTTTCTGGAGGCTGTACAGCCTAGCGTCGCCATCGTGCAAGCGGGCTACCGCAATCGCTTTGGTCATCCCAGGCCTGATGTGTTGCGGCGTTACAGCGATTTAGGGGTGCTTGTGGTGCAGACACCCCGTTGTGGTGCGTCGACATGGCACAGTGAGCAGCCCAAGTTGGTGCAATGTGAGCGAAATCAAAGACAACGCTATTGGCAACACGTATTCTGAGAGCTGGCATCCAACTTGCGTAAGAGGTGCTAGGAGTTCCTAAGATGCACAAGTTTGATGAAATGTACGCCCAGCTGCCGTTTATCGACAGCGCGGTGCGCCCCCACTACCGGAACTACTTGGACTGGCTCAAGCGCCAAGACCCACAGACCATGCGCGACAGGCGCGAAGAGGCCGAGATGATTTTTCGTCGCGTCGGCATCACCTTCGCGGTGTACGGCGACAAGGATGAAGACGGGGCAGGCACCGAGCGCTTGATTCCGTTTGATTTGATTCCCCGCATCATTCCCGCCCACGAGTGGACGAGCATGCAGCAAGGCTTGGTGCAGCGCGTGAATGCGTTGAACATGTTCATCCACGACGTGTACCACGAGCAGAACATTCTTAAAGCGGGCCTCATTCCGAGTGAGCAGATTTTGAACAACGCGCAGTACCGCCCCGAGATGCATGGTGTGGATGTGCCCAACCAGGTGTATTCGCAAATCAGCGGCATCGACATCGTGCGTGCGCCTGATGCCCAAGGCAAAGGTGAGTACTACGTGCTCGAAGACAACTTGCGTGTGCCCAGCGGCGTGAGCTACATGCTGGAAGACCGCAAGATGATGATGCGCCTCTTCCCCGAGTTGTTCAGCCAACACCGCGTGGCCCCGGTGGCGCATTACCCAGACTTGCTGTTAGAAACTTTGCGGGCCAGCAGCCCGTCCACCACCGATAACCCCACTGTGGTGGTGCTCACCCCCGGCATGTACAACAGCGCCTACTTTGAGCACGCCTTCTTGGCGCAACAAATGGGTGTGGAGTTGGTCGAAGGCCAAGACCTGTTTGTGAAAGACAACTTCGTCTACATGCGCACCACACGCGGCCCCAAGCGCGTGGACGTGATTTACCGCCGTGTGGACGATGACTTCTTGGACCCCAACGTGTTCCGCTCAACATCGACGTTGGGTTGCGCCGGTTTGATGGAGGTTTACAAAGCAGGCCATGTGAACATTTGCAACGCGGTGGGCACCGGCATTGCCGATGACAAGTCCATCTACCCCTATGTGCCGCAAATGATTGAGTTCTATTTGGGTGAGAAGCCCATCCTCAACAACGTGCCGACCTTCCAATGCCGCAAGAAAGACGACTTGGCGTACACGCTGGCCAACCTCGACAAGCTGGTGGTGAAAGAAGTGCACGGCGCAGGTGGCTACGGCATGTTGGTTGGGCCTGCCGCGACCAAGGCCGAGATTGAAGAGTTCCGCCAAGTGTTGCTGGCCAAGCCTGATGGCTATATCTCGCAACCGACGCTGAGCTTGTCGAGCTGCCCCACGTATGTGGAGAGCGGCATAGCCCCGCGCCACATTGATTTGCGCCCCTTCGTGTTGAGCGGCAAGACCGTGCAAATGGTGCCCGGCGGTTTGACCCGCGTGGCGCTGAAAGAAGGCTCACTGGTGGTGAACTCGTCCCAAGGCGGCGGCACCAAAGACACATGGATTCTTGAGGTTTAACAATGCTGAGCCGTACCGCTGACCACCTGTTTTGGATGTCCCGCTATACCGAGCGGGCCGAAAACACCGCACGCCTGCTGGACGTGAACTACCAAACCTCTTTGCTGCCTCAGTCTGCCGAAGTGGCGCTGCTGGGTTGGGAAGGCTTGCTGTCTATCAGCGAGTTGTTGCCAGCCTACCAAGCCCGTCATGGCGACATCACGCCACAACGTGTGATGGAATTCATGGTGAAGGATGAGAACAACCCGTCATCCATCATCTCGTGCTTGCGCGCTGCGCGTGAAAACGCGCGTGCTGTGCGTGGGAGCCTTACCACCGAAGTGTGGGAAACACAAAACCAAACGTGGTTGGAACTCAACCGCATCTTGAAGAGCGGTTTGCTCGAGAGCGACCCTGGTGAATTTTTTGAATGGGTCAAGTTCCGCTCGCACCTCTCACGCGGTGTGACCGTGGGCACCATGCTGATGGATGAGGCTTTGCACTTTATGCGCTTGGGCACATTCCTAGAGCGCGCTGACAACACCGCCCGTTTGGTGGATGTGAAGTTCCACGCCGTGCATGGCGACTTGTTTGCCGATGGCACAGAGAAAACCGAGCAGCACGACTTCTACCACTGGAGCGCGATTTTGCGTAGCGTGTCGGGTTTTGAGATTTACCGCAAGGTCTACCGCGATGTGATTCACCCCGAGCGCGTGGCAGAGCTTTTAATTCTGCGTGCCGACATGCCGCGCTCGCTGCATGCGTGCTTGAACGAAGTGGTCAACAACATCTCGATGGTGTCGGACGACCGTTCGTTAGAAAGCTATCGCCGTGCGGGCAAGTTGTGCGCCGAGATGGAGTTCAGCCGCATTGAAGAAATCTTGGCCAATGGGCTGCACGCCTACCTCACACAGTTCTTGGATCGTGTGAACGAGATTGGCGCGAGCATCAGTCGGGAGTTTTTGGTCCCGAATTGATTTGGGAATTAACCGCCGCGACGCATCATGTCGAAGAACTCGACGTTGGACTTGGTCGCCTTCATGCTCTTCAAAACCATTTCCATGGATTCGATTTCGTCCATGTTGTACATGAACTGACGCAGGATGCGGGTCTTTGACAAGATTTCGGGTGGCAACAACAGCTCTTCACGGCGTGTGCCGCTGCGGTTGAGTTGAATGGCGGGGAACACACGCTTTTCGTACAAGCGGCGGTCGAGGTGAATTTCGCAGTTACCCGTGCCTTTGAATTCTTCAAAGATCACTTCGTCCATGCGGCTGCCGGTGTCGACCAAGGCGGTGGCGATGATGGTGAGTGAGCCACCTTCTTCCACTTTGCGGGCCGCACCAAAGAAGCGCTTGGGGCGTTGCAAGGCGTTGGAGTCCACACCGCCAGACAGCACTTTGCCGGATGAAGGAACCACGTTGTTGTAAGCGCGAGCGAGGCGGGTGATGGAGTCGAGCAAGATGACCACATCTTTTTTCAATTCCACCAAACGTTTGGCGCGTTCGATCACCATTTCGGCCACGTGCACGTGACGTGCCGCGGGTTCGTCGAAGGTGGAGGCAATCACTTCGGCTTTGACCGAGCGCTGCATTTCTGTCACTTCTTCTGGGCGCTCGTCCACCAACAACACCATCATGTGGGCGTCGGGGTAGTTGGCCGCGATGGCGTGGGCAATGTGCTGCATCATCACGGTCTTACCGCTCTTGGGCGGGGCCACGACCAAGGCGCGCTGGCCTTTGCCGATGGGTGCAATGATGTCGATGATGCGGCCGGTGATGTTTTCTTCACCTTTGATTTCGCGTTCCAGCTTCATCTGTTCGCGGGGGAACAGCGGGGTCAAGTTCTCGAACATGACCTTGTGCTTGTTGTTCTCAGGCAGGTCGTCGTTGACCTTGTCGAGTTTGGTCAGAGCAAAGTAACGCTCGCCGTCTTTGGGGATGCGCACTTCGCCTTCAATCATGTCGCCGGTGTGCAGGTTGAAACGACGCACTTGGCTGGGGCTGATGTAGATGTCGTCAGTCGAAGCGGTGTAGCTGGTGTCTGGGCTGCGCAAGAAGCCAAAGCCGTCGGGCAAGATTTCGAGCACACCATCTGCAAACACCTGTTCGCCAGCGCGAGCGCGTTTTTTGATGATGGCAAACATCAGCTCTTGCTTGCGCATGCGGCCTGTGTTTTCGATTTCGAGTTCTTCGGCTTGTTTCAGCACTTCAGACACATGCAGTGCCTTGAGTTCGTTCAGATGCATCTTGGGACTCCAGTAAGGGAGTTCGTTAAAAAAATAGGGGGGGAGGTCGGAGCGAGGTGAGACATACCTCTGGACCGGAATTCAAGCCCTGATTGGGAGCCGAGTAGCCTCATGGGCCGCAAGGTGAATTCGGATTTAATTATGACAGGAAAAAAGCCCGCAGACCAAATAATCTGCGGGCTTTCTGGATTGACGTTTTTGGCAGTTTTTAAGCCAATTGTTGGTCAATGAAGGCGGTCAACTGGGCTTTGCTCATGGCGCCCACTTTGGTGGCAGCCAGTTGGCCACCTTTGAACACCATCAAGGTGGGGATGCCACGGATGCCCAGCTTACCTGGGATATCGCGGTTTTCGTCCACATTCATCTTGGCGATTTGCAGCTTGCCTTCGTAGGCGGTCGCTACTTCATCCAAGATGGGGGCAATCATTTTGCAAGGACCGCACCATTCGGCCCAATAGTCCACCAACACGGGTTTGTCAGCTTGCAGAACGTCTGCTTCAAAGCTGCTGTCGGTGATGTGTTTGATCAAATCGCTGGCCATGGTTTATTTCCTCTTTCAATTGGCGATAGAGCTACAGTTGGGGCATTGTGGCAGAAACCAAGTACCCCCATGAAAACTCTCACCATTGATGTTGTCTCCGATGTTGTCTGTCCCTGGTGCTATGTGGGAAAACGACGTTTAGAACGTGCTTTGGCACTTTTGGCGGTTCAGCATCCCGATGTGGACCCCGAAGTGCGCTGGCATACCTTTCAGCTCAATCCAGAGATGGCCCCCGAAGGCATGGCCCGCGTGGACTATGTGCGCAACAAGTTTGGCGACGAAGGCAGTGCCATTTACGAACGTGTGGCTGGCGTGGGCAAAGAAGTGGGTATTCCATTTGCGTTTGATCGCATTGTTCGACAGCCCAACACGGTCGTGGCGCACAGCCTGATTGCCGTGTCAGAGCCCGGCATGGTGCAAGACGCGATGGTGGAAGCCTTTTTCAAGGCTTATTTTCTGGACGGCCTGGACCTGACCCAAGCCTCGGTGTTGCTAGACATTGCCGAGTCAGCGGGGATGGACCGTGCGGTGGCCGAGCAGCATTTGCAAAACTCGGCGCTGCACAGTCAAACCATCGACAGCGACAAAGCTGCGCGTGAGATGGGGATCACAGGCGTGCCGTTTTTTATCTTCAACCGCCAAGTGGGTCTGTCTGGTGCCCACGAGAGCGAGACCTTGTTGCAGGGCATGGTTGAAGCGATGAACGCCACCGCCACAGACGATTAATCTTTTTCGATCAACGGGGTTTGAAGGGGCTGAGCCGCTGCCGCTACGCGGTAGATGAGGTGGTAAACCAAACCCACAAACACACTGCCGCCCACGAGGTTGCCCAAAATCACGGGCACCAAGTTGCCAAACATGCCGGCGACGCTCAAGGCGTTGCCCGCCACGCCAAGGGCGTTACTCGCTGTGACTGGCTCAAAGTGTTGAATGATGAGCGCAAGCTGCATGACATACATATTGGCAATGCTGTGCTCAAACCCCGCAGCCACAAAGGCGGTGATAGGAAAGACGATGGCAATCACCTTGTCCACCACACTGCGGCCTGCCATGGCCATCCACACGGCCATGCACACCAGCACGTTGCACAGCACGCCTCTGAAAAACGCTTCATGCCAGACCAAGTTTTGTTTGGCCAGTGCAATTTTTAAAACGGTTGTGCCAATGGCTCCGCCATTCATGTGCGTGTGACCGCTCAGGTACACCAGCAGTGCCAAGCCAGTGGTACCCACAAAGTTGGCCGCGCACACCCAGAGCCAGTTGCGCAGCACTTCGCGCGTGGTGATTTGCCCATCCGCCCACGCCATGGCCAGCAAGTTGTTGCCTGTGAACAGCTCAGCCCCTGCAATCACCACCAAGATCAAGCCTAAGCAAAACACAAAGCCGCCCAGCAGCTGGCTCACTGCAAAGCTGAGGCTGGCATCGGACTTGACGATGATGAAAAGCAAGCCGCCCAAGCCAATAAATGCGCCCGCCAACAAGCCCAGCATGACCAAAGGTAGGGTGGCCATGTGCGCTTTGGCGACGCCCACGGTTTCTACTTTGGCGGCGATTTCTTTGGGGGCATAGGCATCAGAGCCAAACAGTTCGGGCATAAGCGTTGTGGCGAGTGTTGATTTGCTGAATTTACTACTTCAACTGGCAGAATTGATGCACTCTTTGTTTTTTCGGAGCCTATGTATGTCTCAGTCATCTTCCAACATGGTTCGCGCCTTGGTGTTGCGCGAGTTAGAAGCAGGCAAACGTGACGATGGGCTGTGGCTGCAAGCCATGTCTGAATCGAAGATGGACTCAACCAAAGCACAGGTGCGCTACTTAGAGTTGCGCACGCAAGCCATGCAAGGTGATGTGAAGGGGCTGCTGATCAAGCAAATTCGTGGTGCAGTGGCCCAAGACACTGGCGTGCGTCTAAGCAACGCCAGCTTGGCGGATTACCTGTCGGCCAAAACACTCAACAAATAACGTTGCGCAGTTTGGGCGGCATGTCTATCGCGGGGTAACGCTTGGCCGGCTTGACTTGCGTGCGTTGGAGCGACAGCATGAGTTCTGTGTACGCCGAAGGGTCTGGCAACTTGAATTCATGTCCCATACCAATGTGTGTCGCAGCGGCTTTGCGTTGCAACAACTGAGAAACCATCATGTGGATGTAGGCGTCTTTGGCGCTGTCTGACCAGGTTTCCCACTCTTCGCGGAAGGTCTTGATGTGGGCGCGCAAAAATTTGCCCAACTCAGCACTTTCGACCTCGTGCTGGATGGTTTCGTGGGCCTTGTCGATGAAAGGCTGAATGGCATCGGGCGCTTCAGGTGCGCTCGGTACAGGATCTTGGGTTGCTTCGGTGATTTCTTCGGCCATCCCACCGTATCGGCACGGGTTGAGCTTTTCTTTAGCGGATAAAGAAAAAATATAGGTGACGGGCCCGACCCTCAGCACTGGCTCCACAGTTAGGGCTGCTCGGTTCCCCGCCTGACCCAGTTGGCCGCTTCACCATGTGAGGAGGCCCGTCAAACTCAATTGTAGGACACAAGCGAGTTTTTCAAGCCCGCCGCATCAAGCTTCTTGCTTTTTTGGGGTCTTGGCTTCTTTGATGAGGTGGTGGTTCGACGCGGCGCTCCACGACTGGTTCGCCAACTCAGCCGTGCGCTTAGACGCCGCTTGTGCGGAGTCAATCACATGGTTGCTCATTTCCAAAGCCGATTTGAAGGCGGTCAGCATCAAAGCCGAGCTGGCCAAGGAGCCATTGGGAAGGTGGTCAATGGACGAGCTCAGCGATTCGCTGCTTTCAATCAACTGTTTTTGAAGCGCATTCATGAAGGCCAGATGCTCTTGGTAACCCATTGAGTTTGTTTTCAACGCAAACTCAATCCAATCGTTGGCGGTGGCCGCCATGTGCTCGGAGGTCATTTGCATGGCCGCTGTGGAGTTTTTGGTTTGGAAAATATCGAGACATCGCGCTTGCGCTTTTTCCATCATTTTGGTGTTTTCTTTGACCGCCAGCTCCATGAATTTCTTCATGTAGTTGGACAAAGAGTTTGAGTAAAGCGAGCTTGATTGCGTCAGTAAATTGAGATGAGGCATGGATTGATCTTTCATATAGCTACCCTGTTGGTGAAGTCGGCAAACCGATGGTGTGGATGGAATGAGTCATACGTTGACTCATTCACAGTGTCTGGTTTAGGCGCGAAAAAATGCGTTCGCTAAGCCACATACCTCGGCTTGCTCAGTCGTCGTATCGCACGAAGACATATGAGCCGGGTGCTTGTGTGATGGGGTCAAGTGCCTCGCGCTGATGCGCAGGGATTGACCCGCTGCTGTGCGTCACAAGCCACGCATGCCACGCTGGCCACCAAGAACCGTTCACAGACTTGGCTGTTTGTTGCCAAGTTTGTGGAGACTCGATGCGTGAATTCAAAGGCATGGTGTGTTGTTGGTAGCTGCGGTCCGTTGCGCCTACAGGCGAGAGAATGCCTGCGTTATGCCCACCACTTGCCAAGACGAACGTCACTTCCGATTGGGTAAGTCGGCTCACCTCATAAGCCGATTGCCAAGGTGTCACATGGTCTTTCACAGTGCCTACGGCAAACACGGGCACACGTATGTCTGACAACGAAACCGGCACGTCATCTACTTCGTATTGACCCAGTGCAAGTGCATTGTGCAGATAGAACTTGTGCAGGTATTCGCTGTGCATGGATGCAGGCATGCGGGTGACGTCTGCATTCCAGAACATCAAGTCGTTCATCACATCGGGCTGCCCCAACCAGTATTCACGGATACGTGCGGACCAAAATAAATCGCGTGCTTTCAAGAATTGAAAACACGCGGCCATTTGCCGACCGCTTAAGAACCCTTGCTCGGCCATGATGTCTTCAAGCAAAGAAACTTGAGGCTCGTCTATGAAGACGCCCAACTCACCAGGGTTGCTGAAATCTAACTGTGATGCCAGCAACGTCATGGACGCCACAGGAGCAATCTTTTCTGCCCCTTGGATTGCACCCGGTCTTGACAGTGCGGCAACCGCCAACCCCAACAACGTGCCGCCCAAACAATAACCCACCGTATGAATCGGTGCGCCTTGGGTGCGCTCGGTGACGACCGCCAAATTGTTGAACACGCCAAGCTCTAAGTAATCCCGCATGTCGAGTAGCGCATCGGAGGCATCGGGATTGCGCCAAGACAACATGAACACCGTGTGACCTTGATCGACCAAATACCGCACCATTGAATTCATGGGCGAGAGGTCAAGGATGTAGTACTTCATGATCCAAGAGGGGACGATGAAGATGGGCTCACGTTGGACCTGTTGGGTGCTGGGCGTGTACTGAATCAATTCAGCCAAGTGGTTGCGATGGATCACTTGACCGGGTGTGCAGGCCACATCTGTGCCAATGCGAAATTGCGTTTCTTTTTTCAAACGCGGCAAACCCTGGCTGTCACGCCAGTCATCCATGGCATGAGCCATGCCGTGAGCCACACTTGCACCGCGTGTGTCGAACATGGTTTTTAAGATCGTTGGGTTGAGTGCAGGTGAATTGCTAGGCGACAGCATGTCGAGCCATTGCCGGATGAAAAAGTGCATCACATCTTGGTGGTGATGCTCCATCCCACGCAGCTGGGTCACTTTGCTCCACCAAGACTCCACCATGTGGTGCATGTCTTTGGCGCCAGAGAAAGGCCACGTTTGCCAGTTGGCATCGGCATAGCGTGGGTCGTCGGCGGTGAGGTCTTTCTGAGCGGCATGGGCCTCGGTGGTTTGACGCCATGTGTCTAAGGTGTGACACATCAAGAGGCTGGGTGATGTGGCCATGTGGTAAGCCCAATCCGTGCTCGCCAGTGCCAGTGAAATGGGGGAGAGACCACCGGTCAGCGCTGCCAGCGAGACCTCAATCTGACGGTCAAGTGCGAAGGCCAAATCTGATGCAGAGGGATCGGCTGAGTCACAAATTTTGGGTCGGTTGATCACATGTGCATTTCATGAATAAAAGAGTCAGAAAAGTCTAACGAGAGAGTTCCCAACGCATCTGTGCGATGCGTCACCCATCAGGCGATCACGTTTATCACTTTTACGTGTGATGGCGCACAGTGGGATTGACGCACCCTTCGTACATTGAATCCGTATCAGTTTTATGTGATTCAGTATGAGCAAAACATTTGATCCCTCCATTCAACAATTGCCGACGTGTCGCAACTGTCACAACCTGTTGGCGTCTGACAGTTCACAAACTGGATTTCGGTGCGGACTGGTTTATTTCAGTCTTCCTCCGAGGGAGCGAAAGCCAATCCAATACCGGAACTATCCCGAAGTGGTGGCCGAGTCTATTTGCCCTGCGTGGCGCGTGAAGGCCTGACGATTGGGTGTGGCGAATCGCTTTGACTTTGTCATCGTGGGCGGTGGCTTGGCTGGTGTCACGGCGGCTGAGACGCTGAGGAATGAAGGCGCCCAAGGGCGAATTCTTTTGCTCACGCAAGAGGCGTATTTGCCGTACCAACGACCGCCGCTGTCCAAGAAGTTACTGCTGCGCGACGAACCCCCTCAGCCTAGTCTGATCTTGTCGGCATCCAAGTACCAAGAGCTGTCGATTGACGTGCGTTTGGGGGCGTTGGTGACGTCGGTGCAACCCATGCATCAAACGTTGCGAACGCTCACACATGAGGTGATTCATTACAAAAAACTACTCATCGCCACAGGCGTGAAGCCGAGTCGCTTGGCCATTCCAGGTGAGTATTTGCAAGGGGTGCACCACTTACGCACCTTGCTGGATGCGCAAGCCATTTGGCGCAGCATGCAACAAGCGCGGCGCGCTGTGGTGATTGGCGGCAGCCTGATGGGCTTAGAGGTCGCGGCCACGCTGCGCCAAAAAGGGCTAGAGGTAACCTTGATTGAACGCGACAGTGTTTTAGAAAAACTCAGCACTCCCGAAATTTCAGTTCATTTCCAACACAAACTAGAGGCGCAAGGCGTTCAAGTTTTGATTGGCGATATGCCGGCGTCATTTCAAGGCAGAACCGCGGTCGAGTCGGTGACCACCGCGGCAGGACGAACCATCGCCTGCGACTTGGTTGTGGTGGGCGCAGGGGTAGAGCCGGACATCCAGTTCTTGAAAACCAGTGGCCTCAAGTTGGACAACGGCATCTGTGTGGATCGTTTTCTTTGCACCAACAATCCCCATATTTTTGCTGCCGGCGATGTGGCTAACTTTCACGATGAGGTGTTGAATTGCCAACACCGTGTTGAGCATTGGGACAACGCCGTCAAGCAAGGGCGTGTGGCGGCACGCAACATGCTTGGAAAGAATTTGCCCTATGCCGAGGTGAGCTATTTTTACAGCCATGTGTTTGACCAGAGTTTCACCTTGTTGGGTGTGGTGAATCAACATGCTGAAAAAATTGAGAGAGGTTCATTGGCTCAAGGGTCGTACGCCTCGTTTTTTTTGAAAAACGACATTCCCCGAGGTCTCTTTGCATTGGGGCGACCGACGGACGAAGTCAAGGTGACGGAAACGCTGATCAAACACCGTGTCAACCTTCATGCGCTCAAGCATGACCTGTCTAACCCTGACTTTCGTTTGAACCACATTCCCAACCAGACCATTTTCATTTTGCAAGGTGGCGGTGCGTTGGGTGCCTTTGAGTGTGGTGCCGTCAGCGCCTTAGATGCCGCGGGCATACGGCCCGATATCGTGGCGGGTATTTCTATTGGTGCGTTCAATGGCGCCATCATCGCTGGCAATCCAGATGACCCTGCTTCCGCGTTAAAAGCGTTTTGGCGAGACCTCGCTTTGGTATTGCCTGAGGTGCCAGAAGAGAATTTGCGGCGTTTTTTTGCTTCTCAACACGCGGTGTGGTTTGGTGTGCCAAATTTTTTCAAACCACGCTGGCTCATGTCGACGCTCAAGTCTGAGAACACATCCGCCCGGTGGCCAAGTTTCTACGACTTGACGCCAGCCAAAGCGTTGCTCACACGATACGTTGATTTCAGCCAACTCAAACGCAGTCCCATTCGTTTGCTGATTCAAGCCGTGGATGTGCAGACGGGTGAGCTGGCGATGTTTGACAGCTACATCGATGACCTCAAGCCTGAGCACGTGCTGGCCAGCGGCAGCTTGCCCCCCGCGTTTGCTTGGACATCAATCGGCGGCAAACGATATTGGGATGCTGGCATTGTCAGCAACTCCCCGTTAGAAGATGTGTTGGCTCGCTGTGGCTCTGCAGGCAAACGCGTGTTCATCATCGATTTGTTTCCCGGCAAACGTAGCTTGTTGCCGCAAAACTTATTGGATGTGATGGGACGACGCGATGAAATTGTGTATGCCGAGCGTATTCATACAGATTTACGGATGAGCAATTTGGTGCGTGACTACCAACGCTTGGTCGAAGAAATCGTTCACGAGTTGCCAGCAGATGCGGCTAAGCGCATTCAGCATCAACCACGATTCATTCAGATGATGGGGGGCGAAGCCCCCATGGCGATTACCCGTATCGTGCGCGAGCACA
The DNA here is from genome assembly GCF_003063475.1 of Limnohabitans curvus. NCBI lineage: Bacteria > Pseudomonadati > Pseudomonadota > Betaproteobacteria > Burkholderiales > Comamonadaceae > Limnohabitans > Limnohabitans curvus. Next base: position 141,015 of record NZ_NESP01000001.1, on the reverse strand, counting down.
GTGGCCACGTGCCGTTTGCCAAGAGTTATGACTTTTCTCTCAAAACGGTTGAGCAATTAATTCACGCCGGTTACCGCATGGCTAAGAAAGCCATCGGCTTGTGATTTAACTTTCTGTCGCCTCGGGGTTACGGATCATCAGCACCGGAACGGGGGCCAGTCGTGTGACTTGCTCGGCGCCACTACCTAGTAAAAATCTGCCAATCCCACGGCGTCCGTGTGTGCCCAACACAATCAAATCGGCACCCCAAGACAGGGCTTCGTCTGCAACGGTATCGCCGAGTCGTGCACCGGCAAAGTCAATCAGCTTGGTGTCGCCTTCAACGCCCATGGACTTCATGCACTCGAGGCCTTCAGCCAAAATTTTGCTGCCGTATTGGCGTGCGTAATCCACCATTTCTCCTGAATATTCATAACCCGATACATAGGCTAATTCATCGACGGCGTGAATCAAGCGGACTTGGCTCTTTCTTTCGAGCGCGAACTCAAGCGCAGTCGCAACCGCTTTTTTCGAGGTGTCGCTGCCGTCTGTCGGGACTAAGATTTTTTTAAACATGGTCATGGTGATCTCCAAGTGTGAGTCGATGGCATCTAACTGCCATGCGGTGCATGTCGATGGTTGAGGAACTTCTGGCGTTTGGGGCACTGGTGGTTCGTTGACCAGCGGTTCACCGGTCAGGAGTTGGACTTGGGTTGGCATGGGCAGTGCGCATTCAGCGTCATCCGGGCGTGGCCGCCGTGGGTTTCCAGAGCTTGGGCAGCAAGTCATACAGCGGCGTTGGTTCGCGGTGCAACAACTGAACGGCCGATTGACTGTTGAAGTGTGGTGTTTTGCCTGTGACATCCGCATTGGCCAATTGCCGCATCCAAACCATGTCGATTTGCCCATCGGGTTGTGTGCGTGCAAAGATCAAATTCAACATGCGCTTGGCCTCTAGGCTTCCCAAACGCTCTGCCATTTTGTAGAGCCGAACAGCTTCGTTGTAATTGGCAGGAATGCCTTCGCCGCGATGGTATTTCTGTGCTTGTTTGAACAATGTCTGAGCATCCGCACGCGTGGCTGGCTTGGACTTTTTGGCTTGCTCTGCCGCGCGTTGCTGTGTTTGCCGGTCTCGGATGAGCTTGGCGTTATCAGCTGCGATTTGCGAGTGCACAGCGGCACGATCAAAGTAGACCAGTGCTTTGTCTGTGCGGTTCAGCGAGGCGCTTTCGATGCCCAATTCGATGAGCGCATGCACATCCCCTGAATTCGCAGCCGACACCAGCAAATGCCGATTCGACAACATGCCGTTTTTGCCGTTGATGGGCGAGAGTTGTAGTTTTGAAACCCACGTCAAATAGTGGGCCCGTGGCGCATCAATTTTTTCCAGCACGCGAATCCACTTTTCCGCCTGACTTGGATCTGGGAAATGCCCACAACCCTGCAGCTCACACCACGCCAGACCGGCGCTGGCCATGGGTTCACCTCTGTCGTAGCTGATGTCAAACCAATGCCGCGCTTGCGCTGCATCGGCGCGGACGCCTGTGCCATGCAAATACAGCAAGCCCAAAATCCAAGCTGCACGGGCAGCCACTGGATCCTCATGCGCGGCGGTGTGCGTGGTTTGCGCCGCCATGCTTTGCAGTTGTTCCAACTCTTTGGCTTGTGCGGGCGAGAGGGGCTTGAGGTAGCGCGTTTGTAGCTCAGGTGTGCCCGTCTCTTGTTTGGGTTCTAGCAGCGGTGCCACGTCTGGCAAGGACTGACTCAGCAGTTGTGTTTTCTTGTCCGGCGACTGCGCTTGACCCGTCGCCGTCACCAAGAGCGCACTCAGCAGAAAGTACAGACGGGTTTTCATGCCGCGTTATCCACGCTTGCCAGGTTCAGCGATACGTCGAGGGGCTACGCGCCACTCCATCGTGCTTGATGTGAACTGACCTTTAGGCAGTACTTCGGTGTAATGCTTGGCCACGTCTTTCAAGCCTTGGATGCCGGGCATCGGAGTGAACGCTTCGGTGCGCATGGCTTCAGGCAAGCGTTGGGTCACGTCATCGTCGGTGGCGACGCACAGCACGCCTTCTGTGCCCGGTGACGCGGTTTCAATCATGTAGCCAGGGTTGGGGCTCATCCAATCGGGCAGACGAATGGCCTGGTTGGCACTGACTTGTGATTGATTCGACATGGGGTTAGGTATCAAACGAATCACGCCGCCCGTCGCGTTAGACAAATAACAAGCCAAGTGCGAGGCCCGTGACACGGTGGCTGAGACAAACACTTGCTCACCCACTTCAAACTGTGAGCGCCCCATCATCACGTTTTCAATTTGCAGGTTGATGCTGCGCGGCCCTTCATTCTTGCCATACGACTTGCCCGAACTTGCCGCCACTTGTTTGCTGTTGCGCATGTCCACAGGATCGGAGGCCGTGGGCGACCAGCCGTAGCGCATCAAGTTGCCGTCCATATCGAGCGAGACAAAATCGCGCAGCGCACGTTCGTAGGTGTTGAAGTCCACCACGCCCGTGACGACCATGCCGTTGTCCGATTGAAAGCGACCCAGTGCGGCGCGGAATGCCGACACATTGTTTGTCTCCAACATCGATGCTTCGCTCATATAGCCTTTGGAAATCAAGGAGCGTTTGACCAAACTTTGGTGAACGCCCATGGTGCCTTCGTCATACCAATCGCGAAGTTGACGCTGAAAGTTGGGGTGTGTTTGCTCCATCGTCAAACACTGCCAATACGGCACACGCGCCCATTTGCCGGTGAGTTCAATGACAGCCAGCTCTACCAAGGTACGAATCGCAGCGCCAGAGCCTTGCGCATAGTCTTTGCCGACGTTGAACTGCCAGCCGTATTCGCTGATGCGGCCTGCTAAGTCAAGACCTTGGCCGCCATTGCCAATGACCACTTCGTTGGCTGAGTCCATGCCGGGGATGAGTGTGCGGGTGCGAAAGTCACCCAAATGCAGCTCCAGACCGATCACGGTGGCGTTGCGGTTTTTGCTGTAACCCGTTTCCAGTCGTGAGCCCGATGTGCCCACATCCATGCGGTTGTTCAACACGTTTTGATCGACGAATGAGACGGCGCCTGACAGATAAAGCGATGGGCGCTGAAGTTGAATTTGGTTGTTGTTCAACAAGATGTTGGTCAGGTTTTGCACCGTGTCTTGGCGGACCAAGTCCACTTCATAGTCGACATATCTGAATGCATTACTCAGACGCGACATTTGCAGCAAAGCAGTCACCACCATTTCTTTGGCCGCCACAGGGGCACGTGTGGAATAGTCTGGAATTTGTTTGCTGGTGATCAACGTGGTTGGGACTTGTGCGTCCCTGAGCAATCTGTCCATGCACTGCAACGAGTCTGAAAAGCTTGACATCGAACGAACAGGACGAACCGTCGGCCTACTGGCTGCATTGCCGTAGCTTTGAAACGCGGCATCTTTGCGAACATCAGAGGGGGTGCTGCACGCCGTTAAGGACATGGCCAAGATGCAAAGCAGCGTTTTATGTAGGGGTTTGGCGTGAAAAATCATAAGATTTATGTGTCCAGGTTTTTAAAATTGATGCGCAAGATGTCAACGACAGATGTTCACGAGATCGCCTCGTAACACCACAATTTGGGGGTCAGTTCTAGGGCCGTAGCGTGCTGTGGCGGCGGCTTGGGCGGTGTTGCTTGCGAGTTCTTGTACGCAAACTTTTCGCAAGCCATCCGTGGCCACGGTATTCACGATGTTTTCATCGGTCTGGATGCCTGTTGTGTCTGCTGAAAAAGCTTTGGCGAGTAGTCGTGCCAGTTTGGCTTCCATCCACGAAGGCATTTCTTGGTTGTTGTTTTGAGCTGCGGATGGTGTTGCAGGATTGAGGGGCAGCATTTCACGCATGATTTTTTGGTTCAGCGTCACAGGGTCTTCGCCAGGAACTGGCTGCGCGCCAAGTTGCCAAGCAAGCAATGTCAGCGTGAACCCAATCACGTATTTGAAGATTTCAAATGTTTTCATGATCAACCTATTCCCCAAATCAAAAAATGCAAGGTGATGACCTTGTGGTGCAAACGACCCTCAGTCACCACCTTGCAGGTACTGGCTCAACTTATTGGCAAGTCAGGCAGTTGCTGTTGGAAGACAAGTTTTGCAACGCTTTGCCACCCCAGCTGGCTTTGTTGATGACCGCAGAGTCTTTGATGTAAGCCATTTGCACAGTGGCTGTGCGCAAACCGTCTTCACCCACGTTGGATGCAATGTTTTGGTTGGCTTGACCGCCAAAACCGCTGTTGGCGATCAAAGCGTTTTTAGTCATGACCAATTGGGTTTCGGTCGCATTGGATGCAAACGAACCGACGTTAGACGCCAAGTTTTGTTGTGCTTGACCGTTGAAACCGAAAGCTTTGTTGATCACGGCTGTGTTCACCAAGACAGTGGCTTGAAGCGTGGGGTTGCTTGGGGTTGGGTTGCCACCGTTGCCATTGCCGTTGCCATTACCGTTGTCAGCGAAAGCAAATACAGAAGCAGTGGTTGCAATGATGGCCAAGGCGATAGAAGAGATTTTTTTCATGATGATTTCCTTTGAAACAAAGTCGTAAAGTTTTGCCAAATATCTTTTGATACTGGCTGCTTAGACGAAACTTGAAAGTTGCCTTCTCGTTTTGTCTGCCGTGAGTTTCTAAAAATCAGCACATCCAAACAATCCACTTGATTGGGTATAACTTGCTGCATATAGACAGGCGCATCGTCTTGTGATTTGCACAATAAAAAAGGCACCCGACAGCGTCGGGTGCCTTGAAGGCGTTGTGAAACCCTGCGGTTCAGGGCGTGGGTTTATCGTCTCTCGCGGAGCGAGCGTACTCTGCCGCTTTGTTTGACATCAGCACGGCTTGTGCAGCGAAGGCTGCAGCTTTCTTTGAGGCGTCGGCTGCCACCGATGAGCCTTGCGCCGATGCGTCTTCTGCGTGGTTTGCAACGGCAAGCGCCGCCGCCGCGGCAGCAGAGGCGGCGCTTGCTGCACTTTGTATCGCTGACTCTGCGGCTGAGGTTGCGGCACGCGCTGCACCCTCGGCTGCTTCAAGCATCGGAACTGATGCGGCCCGTTTGGCAATGTCCAAACACTTCTCTGAGCAGATGGCTGAAAACTCTGCAGCTTTGGCTGCTTGTTCGGCCGACTCGGTGGCGTGCTGGGTGAGCCCACGCAGCATCAACAAGGTGTCTGCATAACGACGGTTGGTGTCTAGGTAACTTTGCTTGAGCTCTCGAAACTCGTCGCGCATAACAGCCACTTCTTTTCTCAAAATATCTATGGTTTCTGTCATGTAGGCATCCTCGCAATTTAGAGTTGATTTGATATGCATGCCATCCTAGCGTCTCAAGCGCTTGATGTGTATGCATTACTTCGTTGTCTCGGTGGCCGATTCTTTTTGGAGTGATTCTTTGTCTAAGACGTGCGTCACCCCTGCCATCAACAATTGCGACAACACGCTCAGCCAGATGTTTTTTTGCGCAAGCCATCGCCAAGGACGGCTTGCCGCAAATCCAGCACCGGCCAGCAGTGCCAGTCCAAGCATCCAACCTGGGTGCTTTCGTGTCGTTGCTTGCACTACGTTTTTTGCGTGATGCAGACTTGTGAGCGTGGATGTTTCTGTTGGCAGTTTGGCGGACCGCTTCAGTACGCGTTCTGCAATGGCGATCAAGAGCAGTCCGGCCAAAACATTGGGGCTTGTCGATGCCGCGGTGTTAGAGGTGTCAGCCGGTGGTGGCACGGGGTGCGCTTTGAGCCAGTTGGCAATGTCTTGTCGCGTGCGCGCGAGTTGCGCGCCAGGGTCTTCGGTTGGCTCAGTTGACATGGGTGTCGAGCAAGGCCATGTCTGCGGCAATTTGGCCCTGTAATTCGTCCCACCATGGATGTGGTGGCTGTTGGCGCAACGCAATCCATGTCAGGACAAATCCTGTGAAGGGGAGGGCTGGCACCAAGACAAAAATCCAAGCATGGATCAATTCTGTACTTGGCGTTGTGCCCCACATCATCAGAGCGATCCCTAAGAAGCCGAGAAACATCACGGCGCATACGACCAATGCCACCCACAAGCACAGACGGTAGCGCATGTAGGCCGCCGCAAGTTCTGCTTCGTTGCGCATCAGTGCGGCATAGCCCTGCATGTGTTGTGTAAACAACTGCGGTCGCGCGAGCAACAAGCCCCATACCGCAGCAATGAAATTGGTGGCATTCATGTTTGTTTTTGTCTCCTCCAGCGGTCCATAAAGATCAGCGCTTGTCGCGATGACCAATCCAGTTACCCAAAAACACCAATGCGGCACCAACGCCTGCTGCAATCAGCAAAGCCTTGGCGGGTTCGTGTTGTACATACCCCAAGGCTGATTCCCGTGCCTTGAGTGCTTGCGTGCGGATTTGTTCGGACTGTTGATGCAAGGCTTGCGAGCTGCGTTGTAAGAGGTTTGCCGCTTCTGTTTTTAATTCATCCACGGTCTTGGCCATCTTTTGTGCATATTCTTCCGAGTGGCACGATGGCGCGTGCGATGGTTGGCTGGTCGCGCTGGATTTCGCAGTGTTATCGCCAAGTGCGAGAGGAGTTGGGGAGGACATCAATAATTTCCTTTTCTAAGATGGATTGAACTTGGGGTACAGAAGATCACCCAAGGGCAATTATTCTTATGGGTTTGACGCAATATATTTGTTCGTTCTCGCACATATACATTTGTCCATCGCTTACCGGTTCCCCGTTATCCAAATAATGGTTTAAGGGGATTACTTTGAATGCCTTACTTCTTTATCTTCTCTCCCCCCTTTGTTTGATTACCTTGAGTTGTTCAAGGCATTGACAGAGATGGAAAGGTATCGAAAAGTGGCCATTGACCTTGTTCTTGCTGATCCTCACCCAGTGGTTTTAGATGGGTTGCTTCATATATTTCAAAATATGGATGGTTTTTCTGTCAAATCCTGCGCAACCGATGCGGAGTCAGCCCTAAAGGCGGTGATGGAATTCAAGCCAGACGTATTAATTACAGAGCTTATTTTGCAAAATAAGACAGGTTTGGTATTGATTGAAGAAATACAAAAAAAAGCCTTGAAAACACATGCGGTTGTCTTTACAGGGGCTTGCATACGCGATGTTTGTAAAGCCATTGATTTGGGCGTGCAAGGCATGGTGTCCAAGGACAAACCGAAACATGTGCTGGCTCAATGCATTCAAAGCGTTTATGCCGGGAAAAAATGGCTGGACAAAGACTTGACCCTCCATACGCTGACGCACTTGTTGGATAAAAAAACCATCCATGCGTCCTTGCCAGAGGTGTTGACTGCCCGTGAAATGGTGGTTGCCAAAATGGTCAGTGAAGGGCTGCCTAATAAAAAAATTGCACAAAACCTTTACATCACTGAAGGCACGACAAAATTACACTTGCATCATATTTACCAAAAACTCAACTGCCCAGGACGAGTGGCGCTGGCATTGCACATTCAAAGTAATGGGTTAAATTAACCTATCGATATACCTCCTTTTGTGTGTTGTCGCTCGGTGTGTATTGATATATGTGCCTATATTCACTTCTTTAAATGCTGTGTTTTCAGCGCGGTTTGAGATGAAGGGGATATATATATGCCAATTCGTGTTTTCGTTGCATACAACCAAAAGGTAATTGCAGAAGGTGTTGCTGCCATGCTGAGAACGAACTCAGACATTGAGGTGGTGGGTGTGTGCGATAGCCACAATTTTGATTTGTCTCAACTGGAAACATTGATGCCAGATGTGACGGTGATTGGCAGCAGTGCGGTGGATAAAGACGGTAACGGCTTATATGCACTGATTGCATCGCACGCTTTAACCAATCATTTTGTTGTTATTTCCAGTGGCATTTCGCGCTTATCCATTAGCGATGCATTGAAGGCAGGGGCAAAAGCTCATATTTCAATGAATAGCGAGGTGACAGATTTGATGGCCGCCATTCGATTGGCTGCGGTTGGGTCATGTTATTTGTGTGAAAAGTCTATGCATGAACTCACCCGTGATGTGGAGGCACCGATGTCGCAAGCGATTGCTGTCAGGCGAGAGCTGGGCCACCGTGAGACACAGGTGCTGCGGCTGGTTGCTGTCGGGCGAAGTTCGAAAGAAATTGCACGTAATTTAGACATTTCTCCCAGCACAGTGGAGGTGCATCGCCGCAACATCATGCGTAAATTGGGCTTGCACAAAGTGGCTGACCTCACGCGCTTTGCCATTCGTCACCAAATGGTGGTTGTTTGAACGGGGACGCCAGCATGACACGACTTCGCCCACAACCACCGCATTTGACAGCTTCTGTCGTTTTGCAAAAAAATGAGCGCATGGATAAAGTTGCCTTAGACGCACGGGTCAACGAAGGCTTGACTGTATTGGCAAAGGCCATTGGCATATTTACCAGTCACTATGCTTTAGATGTCTCCTACGATGTAGAGATCTTGGTTCAAGATCATTCGATCATCTTAAAAGGACGTGTCGTGCCAGCGCCTTCCTCAGCGCCCAAGATGCACTTAAGCGCTGAGGAAATGCAAGCCTTATTTGAAATGAATAATTAGACTGCTATAAAAGGGCTAGCTGACGAGTCTGGATAATAACGGTGATGGAATAAGCTTTTCATATTCATCTTTCACGATGCCATAACATTCGCAGGCGTGACGGGTCAGATTCTCACGGTTTAGTATAGATATGTGACCACGTGTATATTTAATAAGCCCGTCATTTTGAAGTTTCTTCGCGGCATGGCTAATGCCCTCTCGGCGTACGCCCAATGTTTTGGCAATCAACTCATGTGTAAAAGTCAATTCATTGCCTGGAATTCTGTCTAAGTTTTGAAGAATTGTTTTGCACAGTTGTTGATCAATTGAATGGCGGCGGTTGCAAACGGCGGTTTGAGAGGCATAGCTCATCATGGCTTGCATGTACCGCAGTATCAACCGCCTAAAAGCACTTGAGTTGTTGAACTCCTCGAGTAGAAAGTCAGTTTTGATTCGGTAAGCCGACCCGCATCCAATGACCACGGCTTTGCTGTTGGTCGACTGCGTGCCCATGAAGGTGCAAACGCCACATAAGCCTTCATTGCCTATTTGCGCAAACTCAGCGGAGGCGCCATCTTGAAAGTCATACTGCAGTGAAATAATACAATTAACCGGAAAGTAAATATGCTGTATGTTGCATCCAGTTTCGTAAATAATTTGGTCAATTTTTAAATTAACCATTTCAAACTTAGGTTGCCATCTTTCCCATTCTGCGGAAGGTAAGGCTGCAAGCAGCCGGTTGCTGGCTTTAATTGGATACATGATGCGAGAGTTCACAAATACCGCCTTTTCAATTTATCCGTGTTGAACCGAACTGAAAAAATTGTATGCCCTCAAAAAGATAAGTATTGTGCGTTTGCGAACACTACTTGCATATTACTTATTCTTACGAAATATTTTCTCCGAATAAAGTGAATACATTTTAAATACATCGTGTCGCACTTGTAATTAAATCGGACAGATTTCAATCTAAATATTTATGGAAGATGCCATAAAAATACTCATCGGTGATGTATTTATATTTGTGTGGATTCGCACATAAAAGATTTGCGAAAAGATATTTATTTATCAAATTATTGATTCTGTGCTTAATCGAACAGATTGAGATTTGTATTTATTTTTAAATTCCTGACGTTGGTTTTTTATTTGTAAATCCACCTAAGTGGGGAAGGGCGAATTTCATGTCTTCAAAAAATGTGTATCTCAATTACTTGGTTCAAAGCAAAGCAGAGCCGATGGATGCCATGCTTTCGTATGTATCCCCTGCCTGTGTCCAGTTGCTGAGCGCCATTGCGGTCGCCGATTTTCAAGGTCAGCCCCTGACTATTTCTCAAATCATGGCGATGATTCACTTCGCAAGCCCTGGGACGATTCACCGTCGCGTTGAATCGCTGCGCCAAAAGGGTTTGATTGATTTGATTTACAAAGATGGCAATCGGCGTACCAAATACATTGTTCCGACCGAGGCTGCCAACGCTTACTTTGAAAAAATGGGCGATTTGTTGGTTAAAACTTTGTCGATCGAATCCCCGCGCCATGCGTTTTATGTAGATACCAATACGCTAGCTTGCGCAGCATAGGTAAGGACCGACTGCTGAAGCTTGGGTGGTGCAGGCTGATCGGTTGGTCTGTTTCTTGAGAGGGCGTGCGCTCGCTTTAGAATCAGTCGCTTATGTCCTACCTCGTGCTCGCCCGTAAGTACCGCCCAAAAACCTTCACAGAGATGGTGGGGCAAGAGCACGTCGTGCAGGCGCTGACCAATGCCCTGACCACCCAACGTTTGCACCATGCCTATTTGTTCACCGGCACACGCGGGGTGGGCAAGACCACGGTGTCGCGCGTGTTGGCCAAATCGCTCAACTGTCAGGGTGCGGACGGCACGGGAGGCATCACCGCCAACCCCTGCGGTGTGTGCCAAGCCTGTACCGACATCGATGCCGGTCGCTTTGTGGACTACACCGAGTTGGACGCGGCTTCCAACCGCGGCGTGGACGAAGTGCAAAGCTTGCTGGAGCAAGCTGTTTACAAGCCTGTGCAGGGCCGCTTCAAGGTCTTCATGATTGACGAGGTGCACATGCTCACCAACACCGCGTTCAACGCGATGTTGAAGACGCTGGAAGAGCCGCCTGAATATTTGAAGTTCGTACTTGCCACGACCGACCCACAAAAAGTCCCGGTCACCGTGCTGTCGCGCTGCTTGCAGTTCAACCTGCGCCCCATGGCCCCCGAAACCGTGCTGGAGCATTTGGGCCATGTGTTGGGCCAAGAAAACATTGCTTCCGAACCCCAAGCCTTGCGCTTGTTGGCTCGTGCTGCACGCGGTTCTATGCGCGATGCGCTGAGCTTGACCGACCAAGCCATTGCCTACGGCGGCGGCCAGTTGCAAGAAGCCGCTGTGCGCCAAATGTTGGGCAGTGCCGACCGCTCGCATGTGTTCCGTTTGATTGAGGCTTTGGCCCATGGCGATGGCAAATCGGTGGTCGAAACCTCAGAAGCTTTGCGTTTGAATGGCCTGAGCGCTGCCGCGACGCTCGAAGACATGTCGATGGTCTTGCAACGCATGGCCGTGCTGCAAGCCGTGCCCGACATGGCAGAAGCCGATGCCTCAGACCCTGAAGCGGCCGAGATGGCACGCTTGGCGGGTGTGATGCCACCCGACGAAACCCAGTTGCTTTACAGCCTGAGTTTGCATGGCCGTCAAGAGCTGGGCTTGGCCCCAGACGAATACGCCGCACTGACGATGGTGCTGCTGCGCTTGCTGGCGTTCAAACCACAAGCCTCGCATGCAGCTTCGGCCTCGGCTGAAAAAAAAACTCTAATTAATCCGCAGCGCGCTGCTTCGCCACCTGCCGCGGCTGCACCCGTGCAACCCGCAGCTCAGCCATCGCCTCCTGTTGCGCCACGCCCCGCCGAGCCGCCGCAACCCTCAGCCTCCGTGCAAGCCTTGCCGGTGCGGGACATGCAACCACGCGAAGTGGCACCTTGGGAGGATGACCCCAGCTACGACCCCGATGGCACCGACTGTCCCAGCTATGACCACGATTCAGACGCCGCTGTGGTGGCCATGCCCGTGCGCCAGCAAGCCGAGCCCAGTGCTGCGCTTGAGCCGCAAATGCCCACCACCGACGTGCCGCACATCGAGGCCACACCCGAAGGCGAGTTTTGGCACAAATTGGTGATGGACATGTCTGCTGCTGAAACCATCAACGCCTTGGTGCGCGAGCTGGGTTTGCAGTCGCAACTGGTCGCGCGCGACACCGACACCTGGATGCTGCGCGTCGAGCGCGAGTCGCTCAACAGCACCACCAGCCGCGAACGTTTGCAAAAAGCACTCGAAACCGCGGGCTACCCTGTGCGCCTGACCGTCGAAGTGGGCCGTGTGCAAGACAGCCCTGCCAAGCGCAATGCCGCTGCCGCCGCGCAGCGCCAAGCGGGGGCAGAGGCCATCATCCTCAACGACCCCTATGTTCAAAGTTTGATGCGTGACTACGGCGCCAAAATCGTGCCGGGTAGCATCAAGCCGCTATAAATCAGACCGTTTTAGTTTTATTAGTTTGTAAAAGGGAAAAATCATGTTCAACAAAGGACAACTCTCGGGCCTGATGAAGCAAGCCCAAGCCATGCAAGAAAACCTGAAAAAGGCACAAGAAGAGCTGGCCTTCGTCGAAGTGACCGGCGAATCAGGTTCTGGCTTGGTCAAGGTTTTGATGACCTGCAAGCACGATGTCAAACGCATCACCATCGACCCCAGCTTGCTGGCCGATGACAAAGACATGCTGGAAGACTTGGTGGCTGCCGCCTTCAACGACGCGGTACGCAAAGCTGCTGAAACCAGCGAAGCCAAAATGAGCAAGCTCACCGCTGGTTTGCCACCTGGCCTGAAACTGCCGTTCTAAATGAGCGACACGTCCGTGCTGGAAGGCCTGATTCAGGCCCTGCGCCGTTTGCCCGGCGTGGGGGTGAAATCGGCCTCGCGCATGGCGTACCACTTGCTGCAACATGACCGCGAAGGGGCGGAGTTAATTTCTCAGGCCTTGCACCAAGCAGCGAGTCAGGTGCAGCACTGCGAGCGCTGCCACACCTTCACCACCCAGACGGTCTGCGACACCTGCTTGGACGATGGCCGCGACACCACCCGTTTGTGTGTGGTGGAAACGCCCGCCGACCAATCGGCGGTGGAGCGCACAGCCGCCTACAAAGGGCTGTACTTTGTGTTGATGGGGCGCATCAGTCCGCTGGACGGTTTTGGCCCCAAAGACATTGGCCTGGAAAAGCTGATGGCGCGCGCCAGCGATGGCATGGTGAAAGAAGTGATCTTGGCCACCAATTTCACCGCCGAGGGTGAAGCGACGGCGCATGTGTTGAGCGAGGGCCTGAAGAAGCGCGGCGTCCAAGTGACGCGCCTAGCCCGTGGCGTGCCTGTGGGCAGCGAGCTCGAATATGTGGACTTGGGCACGATTGCCCACGCGTTGGTGGACAGGCGCGACGCTTAACGCATGGAAGGCGCAAAGCCTTCCGTTTTGCGCAGCATTATTTCTTGGCGACCTTGGTGTCGCCTTTTTTATCGCCTTTGCTGGCGACTTGTTTCTTGCCAGAGCCTTTGCTTTCTTTGGCAGACGCCAGCTTTGTGCCTTTGGCGTTCTTGCCACCTTTGGCCGCAGCTTTGCGCTTGGCCACGGCTTCGGGGGACAAATCGAGTTTGCCGTTGTCAGCCACTTGTGCGGTCACATCACCCAATACGTTGGCATGGCGGGGCACCAGCAGGGCTGAGCCTGCTTTGATGAGCATGCGCGGCGGGATGTTGTTGATGGCGCGAAAGTCCGCCTCGCTCATGTTCACCTGTTTGGCTGCATCGGCCACTTTCATGGTGGAAGGCGCAATCCAGGCTGTCCATGTGGCCATGCGACCCAAGGTGGAGGCTTCGTAGTTGCGTTGGAACACCTCGGCATTGTCCCAAGGCAGCAAGATGTTGGGCGAGCCAGCCGCCAGCAGCACGGGGCGGTGGGCAGAGGGGTTCAAGGCTTTGAAGTCTTGTTCCGAGATGTCGGCCAGCTTGGCCGCCACCGTCACGTCCATGTCGCGTGGCAGGGGTACGCTTTGAAAATAAGGGTGGTTCGGGATGCTGGGCAACACCACGCCGTATTGGGGCGGATTGCCCACAATGTTCTTCATGGCCTGCAGCTTGGGCACGTACATCCGTGTTTCCATCGGCATGTTCAAGTCGGTGTAGCCCGTGGGCAAGCCCGCGCGTTTGTTGCGTGCAATGGCTTTGCCCACATTGCCTTCGCCCCAGTTGTAGGCGGCCAAGGCCAAGTGCCAGTCACCAAACATTTTGTGCAGGCGCTCGAGGTAGTCGAGTGCTGCGCGGGTGGAGGCTTGCACATCGCGGCGGTCGTCGCGGAAGACGTTTTGTTTCAGGTCAAAGCTTTTGCCTGTGGCGGGCATGAACTGCCACATGCCGCTGGCACGTGCGCTAGACACGGCTTGTGGGTTGAACGCGCTCTCGATGAAAGGCAGCAAGGCCAACTCGGTGGGCATCTTGCGCGCTTCAAGTTCTTCAACGATGTGGAACAGGTATTTGCTGGAGCGCTCGCTCATGCGTTGCAGGTAGTCGGGCTTGTTGGCGTACCACTGGGTGCGGTCGTTGACCAGGTCGCTTTCCAGGTCGGGCATTTGGTAGTTTTTACGGATGCGCTCCCACAAGTCGTTGGGCAAGTTCAGTTGCGCCACACCATCGCGTTTGGCGTTGCCTTTGGTAATCGGGCTCAAGCCGCCGGGGCTGGTCGCGCCTTGTTCGGCCAAGTTGGCGCAACCCGTGAGCAGGGCGAGGCTAAGGCTAAATACAGCGAGTAAAAATCTCATTTGAAATCGTTCTTCCATTCACGAAGGGCTGCAAAGACAGCCACGTCGTCGGTTTGTTCGAGCGCTGAGAGTCCAGCGTGCTGTGCAACAGCGTGTCGCACACGGGGATGTCGAGCCCTTAAAAACGGGTTGATTTGCAATTCGGTGCCCAGCTGGGCGGGCAGGGTGGGGGTTCCCTGGGCTCTGAGCTGCTGGCACTGCGCCATGTAGGTCTGCAAATCTGTGTTGCTAGGTTCTACGGCGAGGGCGAATCGCAAGTTGGAAAGAGTGTACTCGTGGGCGCAGCACACCCGCGTTGTTGGGGGTAATGCCGCCAAGCTGTCCAGCGAAGCCAGCATTTGTGCGGGCGTGCCCTCAAAAATGCGCCCGCAGCCGCCAGAAAACAAGGTGTCGCCGCAAAACAGCACGGGGCTGTGAGGGGCGTTTGGCAGAAAGTACGCCACATGGCCCGCCGTGTGGCCTGGTACATCCAAGACCGCCACCGTTTGGCCCAGCAATTCAAGATGGTCGCCGTGCACGACGGGGGTGAAAGGGGCCGGCACCTCTTCGCGGGCGGGGCCAAACACTTGGGCGCCTGTGGCGAGGTGGAGTTCGCGCACGCCGCCCACGTGGTCAGCGTGGTGGTGGGTGACTAGAATCGCGGCCAATGTCAGACCGTGGTCGGCCAGCGCTTGCAACACAGGCGCAGCGTCACCGGGGTCGACCACCACGGCCAGTTGGTCTTGTTGCCACAACCACAGGTAGTTGTCAGAGAACGCGGGCAGTGCAATCAGCTTCATGTCATCCACACCTTTAAAAAACGATAGTTTGCCTGACTGGCTGGCGTCTCCCGCCGGGCAGTACCTGCGTGCGTGGGAACAAACCTATTTAGACCGCGCCGTGGCCGATGTGTTTGGCTTTCATGCCTTGCAACTGGGCTTTCCAGCGCTGGACGCCTTGCAAGCCAATCGCATGCCGCACCGCTGGCTGGGCTGCGACACGCACCCCGAGCCTTGGCCCTTGGGCCGTGATGTGCTGCTGACCAACTACGAAGCCTTGCCTTTTCCCAGCGCCAGCTTGGACTTGCTGGTGTTGCCCCACACGCTTGAGCTGAGCTACGACCCACATGCCACGCTGCGTGAGGTCGAGCGCGTCTTGGTGCCCGAGGGGCGGGTGGTGATTTGTGGCTTCAACCCCAACAGCCTATGGGGCCTGAGCAAGAGCTGCAAACGTGGCTTTTCGGAGGTGGGCGAGTTCATTGGCCAACGCCGCTTGCGCGATTGGTTACAGCTGTTGAGTTTTGAGGTGGAGTCCACCAGTTTTGGTTGCTACCGCCCGGCAGTCAAAACAGAGCGCTGGTTGAAGCGCTGGGATTGGATGGATGAGGCGGGCGTACGCTGGTGGCCTATTTTGGGCGCGGTGTATGGCATGGTGGCCGTTAAGCGCGTGCATGGCATGCGACTGATGTCGCCCGCATGGAAAAAAGCTGTGCCTCGCGCTGCCACGGTGGTGACGACGGCCTCGAACACCGCATCAAAAGGAATGGAATGAACACGGTAGAGATTTACACAGACGGGGCCTGCAAAGGCAACCCCGGCCCAGGTGGCTGGGGCGCGCTGCTGCGCTCGCCCTCGGGCCAAGAAAAAGAGTTGTTTGGTGGCGAGTTAGACACCACCAACAACCGCATGGAATTGATGGCCGTGATTGAGGCTTTGCGCGCCTTAAAGCGCCCGTGCGTGGTGGCTTTGTACCTAGACAGCGAATACGTGCGCAAAGGCATCACCGAGTGGATTCATGGCTGGAAAGCCCGCAGCTGGGTTACGGCGGCCAAGCAGCCCGTGAAGAATGCCGATTTGTGGCAGCAACTTGATGCCTTGACCCACCAAGGTGACCACGACATCGTGTGGCACTGGGTCAAGGGCCATGCCGGCCATGTGGACAACGAGCGGGCCGATGGCTTGGCTAACCGAGGTGTGGAGTTGGCCTTGTCGGGTAGGTGACAGATTTTGTGAAGCTTAGGTAAATTTGTCATTTTCGAAACCAGCCGCTGGTACATTGCTTGGCTAGTTTGTCTATTACTTAAAAGAATTGCACTCATGGCCTCCAAAAAGATGTATTCCGTTGTGGCGGTCGTTGGCATTGTGGTTGCCTCGACCTTGGCTTGGTGGCTGCAAACACCCAAGTCCGATACCGGAGCCGCCGCGGGCGTACGTCCAAGTGGCGTTGAAATCACCCAAGTCAAAAAACAAACCTTGCGTGACGATGCCGAGGCCGTGGGCACGTTGCGCTCTTCACAAAACGTGATGCTGCGTCCTGAAATAGCCGGTCGTGTCTTGTCGTTGGGCTTTGCCGATGGTGCGCGTGTGCGTGCTGGCCAAGTGCTGGTGCAAATGGACGACACCCTGCAACGCGCCGAAGTGCAGCAGTCGCTCGCTCAAATGTCGGTTGCCCGTGCCAACCACAAGCGCAACCAAGAGCTGGTGGCCCAAAGTTTCATCGCCCAACGTTCTTTGGACGAGAGTGCTGCTGCGTTGCAAGTGGCCGACGCCCAACTGGGTTTGTCGTGCGCGCGTTTGGAGCGCATGCGCTTGATCGCGCCGTTCAATGGCGTGGTCGGTATTCGCAGCGTCAACGTGGGCGACTATGTGAAGGACGGCGCTGATCTGATCAACCTCGAAAACATTGGCAGCTTGTATGTGGACTACCGCTTGCCCGAGCGCTACCAAACCAAGGTGATGCCAGGCCAAACGATTGAGGTGAAGCTCGATGCGTTCAGTGGCCGCTTGTTCAAAGCCAAAGTGGAAGCGGTCGATCCTTTGATTGATGCCAATGGCCGATCCATCGGTGTGCGTGCGGTGCTGGCCAATACGGCGGGCGAGCCGATCGCTGTGGGTGGTGGCAAAGGCCCAGCCCCCCAAGCCGCGAGTGCGCCTACTGCTTCAGCTTCAGCGCCCACGGTGGCCGCCAAGCCTGCTGCATCCGCACCTATGGTTGCATCCGCTGCAAACCGTGGTGCTGCTTTGCCTTCGCCCCAGAGCTTAGGCTGCCCCCCCAATATGTTTGACCGCACGCGCACCAGCGCAGGTGGCGAGCAAAACGGCCCCTTGCGTCCGGGCATGTTTGCCCGCGTCACGGCGGTATTTGCGGTCAAACCCAACGCCTTGGTGGTGCCTGAAGAGGCCATCGTGCCGCAGGGTGGCAAGCAGTTTGTCATCAAGGCGGTGGCACCGTCTGAGTTGCCTGCACCTGTTGCCAGCGCTGCGGCAAGCGCACCTGTGCTGCCACCTGATACCAAGCTGGTGTCTCAGCGCGTGGAAGTCAAGCTGGGCATCCGCCGTGGAGGCCAAGTGGAGATCACCGATGGCTTGGCAGAAGGCGACACCATCGTGGTGGCGGGCCAGCAGCGTTTACAAAAAGATGGCTCGCCTTTGCGTGTGGTCGAGTTGGGCCGTGGCCCAGCCAACCCGGCATCAGCGCCTGCATCAGGTTCCGCTTCTGTCGCATCGGGGGCTGATGCCGCCAATGCCGCCTCTCAAGCCGCCAGCCGCTAACCCGAACGCAAAGAGCTCACATGCAGTTGCCTGAGATATCCATTCGCCGCCCGGTGTTCGCCACCGTGCTGTCGCTGCTCATCGTGTTGGTGGGCGTGGTGTCGTTCACCCGCTTGAACGTGCGTGAGTACCCCAAGATTGACAACCCCGTGGTGACGGTGGAGACCAAATACACCGGTGCCTCCAGCGCGGTGGTGGAGTCGCAAGTGACCAAGGTGTTGGAGGATTCTCTTTCTGGTATCGAGGGTGTGGACGTCATCACTTCGTTGAGCCGCCAAGAGCAAAGCCAAATCACCATCAACTTTGTGTTGTCGCGTGATGCCGATTCAGCCGCTGCCGATGTGCGCGACAAAGTCAGCCGTGTGCGCCAGCGTTTGCCGCAAGGCATTGACGAGCCCGTGATTGCCAAGGTCGAGGCCGATGCCTTCCCCGTCATTTGGTTGTCGTTCAGCGCTGACACGTTGAACGTGTTGCAGCTCACCGACTACGCCAACCGCATTGCCAAGCCCATGCTGCAAACCGCGCCGGGCGCGTCTGACGTGCGTGTGTATGGCGAGCGCAAATACGCCATGCGCATTTGGTTAGACCCAGATCGTTTGGCTGCCTACAAGCTCACCACGCAAGACGTGGAAGACGCGCTGCGCCGCTCCAACGTGGAAGTGCCTGCTGGTCGTATTGAAAGCAAGCTGCGCGAGTTCAACGTCACAGCCTCCACGGATTTGCAAACCCCAAGCGAATTCAGCAATGTGGTGGTGAAGTCCGTCAACGGCATTCAAGTGCGCATTGGCGATGTGGCGCGTGTCGAACAAGGACCGCAGGCCGAGCGCACGGCGACCCGTTTGAACGGCAAAGAAGCCATCACCTTGGGCGTGATCCGCAACGCCACGGCCAACCCGCTCGATCTGAGCGCGGCTGTGCGCAACATGATTCCAAAGATCAAAGAAAACTTGCCCCCAGGCGTTGAAATTGAAATCGCCAACGACAACTCGGTGTTCATTGACCGCTCCATCAAAGCGGTGTACCAAACTATTTTGGAAGCGGCCATTTTGGTGGCTTTGGTGATCTTTGTGTTCTTGCGCACTTTGCGTGCGTCCATCATTCCGTTGGTCACCATTCCTGTGTGTTTGATCGGTACGTTTGCATTGATGGCCATGTTTGGCTTCACCGTGAACACGCTCACCATGCTGGCCTTGGTGTTGGCGATTGGCTTGGTGGTGGATGACGCCATCGTGGTGCTAGAAAACATTTACCGGCACATTGAAGAAGGCATGTCACCGTTTCATGCCGCCATCAAAGGTGCCAAAGAAGTGGGCTTTGCGGTGGTGGCCATGACCATGACCTTGGCTGCGGTGTACGCGCCATTGGCCTTCACGCCGGGGCGCACGGGCAAGTTGTTCACCGAGTTTGCGCTGGCCTTGGCGGGTTCGGTGGTGGTGTCGGGCTTTGTGGCGTTGACGCTCACACCCATGATGTGTTCCATCATGCTCAAGCACAACCACAACCCCAGTTGGTTTGACCGCACGATGGAGCGTCAACTGCAACGCCTCTCCAACGGGTATGGCCGCCTCTTGCAATGGACCTTGTCGCGCGGTGTGGTGTTTGGCCGTGAGATGTCGCGTCGTTGGCTGGTGGTGGGGGTGATGGTGCTGGCGGGGATTGGCACTTGGACTTTGCTGAAAACCACCAAGAGTGAATTGGCCCCCATGGAAGACCGTGGCGTCATTTTGACCGTCATCAACGGACCTGATGGCGCGACGATGGACTACACCACGCGCTACACCATGGCTCTTGAAAAGATGGCCGACAAATACACCGAGTTCGACCGCATCTTCACCGTGGTGGGTAACCCCACCGTGGCGCAAGGCAACGTGTTTTACCGCGCCAAGCCTTGGGAAGATCGCAAGAAAACCACACTGGAAATTGCACGCGACATGACGCCCGCTGTGGCTGGGTTACCCGGTGTGACCGCGTTCCCCATCACGCCGCCATCGCTGGGGCAGCCGTTTCGTGAGCGTCCTTTGAACTTCGTGATCTTGACGTCGGACAGTTACCAAAACCTCGCACAAGTGGTGCGTAGTTTCCAAGAAGAAATTGCCAAGAACCCAGGCATCGTCAGCGTGGACACCGATCTGCGTTTGAACAAGCCCGAAATCAGCATGGAAGTGGATCGCGAACGTGCCGCTGACATGGGCGTGCCCGTGGACCAAATTGCCCGCGCGGTGGAAACCATGATGGGTGGCCGACAAGTCACGCGCTACAAGCGCGAGGGCGACCAATACGACGTGATTGTGCAAACCGCGCCCACAGGCCGTGACACGCCTGACGACATCGAACGCGTGTTTGTGCGCGGTAAGGGTGATGCCATGATTCCGCTCTCTGCTTTGGTGAAAACCAAAGAGGTGGTGGTGCCGCGTGAGCTGAACCACTTCAGCCAGCGTCGCAGTGCATCTATCAGTGCCAACTTGGCACCGACGTACTCCTTGGGTGAGGCGATCACCTTCATGAATGCCACGGCGCAAAAGGTGCTCAAGCCCGGTTACTCCACCGACCTCAACGGCACCTCGCGTGAGTTCGTCAAATCATCGGGCTCGTTGGTGATTGTGTTTGTGCTGGCCTTGCTGTTCATCTTCTTGGTGTTGGCCGCGCAGTTTGAAAGCTTTGTGGATCCATTGGTCATCATGCTGTCGGTGCCGCTGTCGATGGTGGGTGCGTTGCTGGCACTCCAGTTCAGTGGCGGTACCTTGAACGTGTTCAGTCAAATTGGTTTGATCACCTTGGTGGGCCTCATTACCAAACACGGCATTTTGATTGTGGAGTTTGCCAATCAGTTGCGCGAAGAAGGCATGGAGCTGTTTGCCGCTGTCACGCAATCCGCCACCTTGCGTTTGCGTCCGATTTTGATGACCACCGGGGCGATGGTGTTGGGCGCGATTCCATTGGCTTTGGCCAGTGGCGCAGGTGCTGAAAGCCGCAAGCAAATTGGTTGGGTCATTGTGGGTGGCATGAGCTTGGGCACCTTGCTCACCATCTTTGTGGTGCCCACCATGTACACCTTGTTGGCGCGCAACAAAGTGCCGGGCGCCATCACCATTCGCCATGAAGATGAGGACGTGGGTGCTTGACCCCACCTTCTTATAGGCGCTTAAATAGCGCCCTCAAACATCATCACATCGACCTCGTCGCCCACGGCCACGTTGCCTTGGTCGTGGTGCAGCACGATGAGGCCATTGCCTTGCACCATGGAGCTCAGCACGCCTGAGCCTTGGTTGCCGGTGGTACGCACTTGCAGCGTGCCATCTGCGGCGCTGCTGACAAAGCCACGTTGGTACTCGGTACGGCCTGCTTTTTTGCGCAGAGGCTCCAAGCTTTTAGCGCGCAGCAGCGGCGCTGGCTGGGCGGTGCTGCCCATCATGCGCAAGAGTGCAGGGCGCACAAAGGCGAGGAAGGTGACCATCACTGCCACGGGGTTGCCGGGCAAGCCAAACAGCACCGATTTGCCAATGCGCCCCACGGCCATGGGGCGACCCGGGCGCATGGCGATTTTCCAAAAGGCCACATCGCCGAGTTTTTTCATCATGGCTTTGGTGAAGTCGGCTTCGCCCACGCTCACGCCACCGCTGGTGATGATGGCATCGGCTTCTTGCGCAGCTTTGGCGAACGCCGCTTCTAAAAGCGCCGGATCGTCGCGCACCACGCCCATGTCGATCACCTCACAGCCCAGACGTGTGAGCAAGCCAAAGATGGTGAAGCGGTTACTGTCGTACACCGCGCCTTCACGCGGTGATTCGCCCAAGCTCATCACTTCGTCACCGGTGGAGAAATAAGCCACGCGCAAATGGCGGTGTACCCGCACATCAGGCAGGCCTAAGCTGGCGATCAACCCAAGGGCGGCCGGTGTGAGGTGTTGTCCCGCTTTCAAGGCGGGTTGGCCTTGCATCAGGTCCTCGCCCGCTAAGCGGCGGTTGTCGCCGGCTTTCAAGAGCTTGGGAGGGAGGGTGACTGTGGTCACATCGTGTTCGGTCTTGATGTGGGCCAACTCTTGCGGCACCACGGTGTCGAGTCCATCGGGCAGGATGGCGCCGGTCATGATCTTCAGGCATTCGCCTGCGTTGACCTTGCCTTGCCAGGCTTTGCCCGCCAGTGCGGTGCCCACCACGCGCAGGGTGAGGGGCTGAGCGGCTTGTAGCTGAGCTGCATCAAACGCAAAGCCATCCATGGCCGAGTTGTTGTGCGCAGGCACGCTGATGGGGGAGATGACGTCTTGTGCCAGTACGCGGCCCAGTGCGTCAAACAAATACAGGTCTTGCGACTCGTCGGTAGACACGGGTTGCACGAGTTCATGCAAAAACGCGTTGACTTGGTCCACGCTCAAGGCTTGTGGGTCGTAGCCTTGCAGGGCAGCGGCGATGTCGTCGATGCTTTTCATGGCGCGGCGTTTTCGAGGGCTTGCAGTTCGTTCAAGGTGTTGACGTTGGCAAAGGCCAGCGGGTCGTCACCCGGGGCGTCAAAGGCCACGACCACGGTGTTGTGCTGTGCGGTCCATGCGTCAATCTTGCGGCCACCGGCGTGGGTGAACTTGACCAAGCTTTCGGAGAGCTCAATTTTCATCAAGCAAAACACAGGTTGCGTGCGAATTTGGGTTTGGCCTTGGTCATCGGTCTCGGGTGCTGCGGCCATGGCGATGTCGGCGTTTTCGCGCACCATGGCTGCGGCCAAGCGCTCGGCCAGGTCGAGTGGCAGGCGCGGTGTGTCGCACGGCACGGTCAGCACGTAGGGCGTTTCGGCGCGCTCTAGGCCCACCAAAAAACCCGACAGCGGCCCTGCAAAGTCAGCCGAGGCATCGGGCCAGACAGAGGCTCCAAACGACTCGTAGGCCGAGAGGTTGCGGTTGGCATTGACCATCACGGTTTCTACTTGGGGGCCTAGGCGCATGAGGGTGTGCAAGGCCAGCGGGATGCCGTTGAAGTTTTGCAAGCCTTTGTCCACGCCGCCCATGCGGCTGCCTCGGCCTCCGGCCAAGATGAGGCCGGTGATGTCTTGGGGTTCAATGCTGTGTGTCATGTGGGTGTGTTGGGTAGGGTTGCGCTTAGCCACCGATGTAGCTCATCTCGACGCGACGTGCCGCAGATGAACCGTCAGGTGAGCTGTCAGCGGGCAGGGAGGCGCGGAGTTCGGAATAGCGGTCGTCGCGGCCTTGCCAAATATGGCCGATGGCCGACGCAATATCGGCATCGCTGGCTTGCCCCCCTCGCATGAGGCTGCGCAAGTCATAGCCCTGTGTGGCAAACAAACAAAGGTAGAGCTTGCCTTCGGTGGAGAGGCGGGCGCGGTTGCAGTCGCGGCAAAACGCTTGGGTCACGCTGCTGATCACACCCACTTCGCCCAAGGCAGGATCGAACACGCCTGCGGCGTTGGCATAGCCCCAGCGTTGTGCGGTTTCGCCTTGTGCGCTGGCCTCTAAGGCCACGAGTGGGAATTCTTGTTGCAGGCGTTGAATCACGTCGGCAGAGGGCAACACATCGTCCATGCACCAGCCATTGGTTGCGCCCACATCCATGTATTCGATGAAGCGCAGCGTGATGCCGCTGCCGCGAAAGTGGCGGGCCATGGGCAAGATTTGGTCGACGTTGGTGCGCCGCTTGACCACCATGTTCACTTTGAGGCCGGTCAATTGGCCGTTGGCATCCAGCCCTAAGCCGGCGTCTTTGGCCGCGGCAATGCCGTCCAGTACATCAGACACGGGGAAGTCCACATCGTTCATGGCGCGGAACACGGCATCGTCCAAGCCGTCTAGGCTCACGGTCACGCGGTTCAGGCCCGCGTCTTTGAGTGACTTGGCTTTGCGGGCCAAGAGCGAGCCGTTGGTGGTGAGGGTGAGGTCTAGCGGCGTACCGTCAGGCGTTTGGATATTGGCCAGCTGGTCCACCAAGATTTCAAGGTTTTTGCGCAACAGAGGCTCGCCACCGGTGAGGCGAATTTTGAGCACGCCGTGGGACACAAACACTTTGGCAAGGCGGGTGATTTCTTCAAAGTTCAGCAAGTCACCATGAGGCAGGTAGGCGTAATCTTTGTTGAACACCTCTTTGGGCATGCAGTAGTTGCAGCGAAAGTTGCAACGGTCGGTCACGCTGATGCGCAAATCATGCAGTGGGCGACCCAAGCTGTCGCTGAGCAAACCATTGGCTGCAATGGGTTGCAAAGGGAGGGTGGCCGGTAAGGCAAGCAGCCGTTGATCGACCAAGGGAATCACGCGTTCAGACATGTTTTGATTTTGCCTGAGCCACGAATCCCCTAAGCCTTGATGTAGATCAGTGCGACAAGCGTTGAGACGGGGCAAAGTAGGGGCATTGCAATTGATAGGAGTAACCCCATGAAAGCTTGGATTGACCTTTTTTCGACCGACTACGGCCTGATGAGCGTGGCTGTGATTGTTTTTATCTTGGCCATGGCTGTGTACTTTTTGCGCGTTTTCCTAGGGTTGATGGACGAAACCGGTAAAAGCACCCACGAATAACAGTTTCAAAGACAACGCAGAGACGCAAGCCCCGTGAAAGTAAAATCGGGGCTAATCCTCTGTGTTTCTTTTTTAACTTTTATAACAAGACACCATGTCCCTGAATAAAGTCACCCCCGGTAGCAAAGTTCCTGAAGCCTTCAACGTGATCATCGAAATCCCGATGAACTCGGATCCTGTGAAGTACGAAGTCGACAAAGAGTCTGGCGCTCTGTTTGTGGACCGTTTCATGGGTACGGCTATGCATTACCCCACCAACTACGGCTACGTACCACAAACCATCGCGGGCGACGGCGACCCCGTGGACGTGTTGGTGATGACACCTTTCCCATTGCCACCTGGCGTGGTGGTGCCTTGCCGTGCGTTGGGCATCTTGTTGATGGAAGACGAAGGCGGCGTGGACGGCAAAGTGTTGGCTGTGCCTACTGAAAAAATCTTGGCCCGTTACAGCAACATCAAGTCTTTAGACGATATCCATGAGTTGCAGTTGCAACAAATTGCCCACTTCTTTGAACACTACAAAGACCTCGAAAAAGGCAAGTGGGTCAAGGTCAAGGGCTGGGAAGGCATTGAGTCTGCCCACAAAGAAATCTTGGACGGTATGGCCAACTACAAGAAGTAATTCTTCGTGGCGTCCATCGAAAGCCCGCTACCTAGCGGGCTTTTTTGTTTCTGCGGGCTTTTTATGCCTGCTTGACTATTGAGGCTCTTGGCGTTTAAAGGGGCTGCGCTCGGCCAAGTGGTCGAGGTAGTTGTCAACACCCGCTGACTCACGTTCAAGAAACCGTTCCACGGCATCTGCAAACGCGGGGTGGGCCAGCCAATGTGCGCTGTAGGTGGGCACGGGCATGAGGGCGCGGGCCATTTTGTGTTCGCCTTGGGCGCCGCCTTCAAAGCGTTGCACGCCGTTGGCGATGCACCAGTTCAAAGGTTGGTAGTAGCAGGCTTCAAAGTGCAGGCAGTCCACGCGCTCTAACGCGCCCCAGTAGCGGCCATAGGCAACGGCCTCTGCGCAGCCTAGCCCCTGCACAGCCACCAAGCTGCTGGCGATGGGGCGGTTGTCGCGCTCGGCCACAAACAGCACCCAGTTCTCAGGCATATCGCGCTGCATGTGTTCAAAGAAGGTGCGGCTCAGGTACGGCGCGTTGCCGTGTTCGAGGTAAGTGCGCTCGTAGCATTGGTAGAAAAAATCCCAGTCAGCTGTGCTGATGGCGGAGCCGACTGAGGTGCGAAACGTCACGCCTGCATCGGCCACGCGGCGGCGTTCTTGTTTGATTTTTTTGCGTTTCTCTTGGGATAGGCTTGCCAAGAAAGTATCGAAGCTCTCAAAGGGCGTGCCTTGCAGGTCGGCGTTGTGCCAATGGAATTGCACGGTTTGTCTCTGCATCAGGCCAAGGGCGTTGCAAGCAGCACGGTCGTCGGAGCTGGTAAACAACAAATGCAACGAGGACAGTTGGTGCTGTTGGGCTACCTCCAACATGGCTTTGAGCAAGGTTTGGCGAGCGGTGGCATCCACAGCCAGTAAGCGTGATCCAGGCACGGGCGTGAACGGCACGGCACACGTGGTTTTGGGGAAGTAGTTCAGGCCGTGGTCGGCATAGGCGTTGGCCCATGCCCAGTCGAACACGTATTCGCCGTAGGAGTGGTCTTTGAGGTAGAGCGCGCTTGCGGCGGCCAATGCCTCGCCTTGCCATAGCGTCACAAATTGCGGAGTCCAGCCCGTCTCGGGTGTGGCACTGCCGCTGGCGTGCAAGGCCGCCAGATAGGCGTGCTGCATGAAGGGCGAGGGCGCGTCTTGCTGAGCGAGCAGTGCATCCCACGCGGCTGCAGGGATATCGAGCGGGCTCGCGTGGACGCGGATGACATAATCCATTTGCTTTTTTAGACCTGTTTTACTTTGGACACGTGCCTGCTGCCATGACTCTCAAAATTTGTGTTGCTCAATTGAATTTCGTGGTGGGCGACATGGCGGGTAACGCCCAGAAGATCATCAATTGCGCCACGGAAGCGTATCAAGACGGCGCGCGCTTGGTGCTCACGCCCGAGCTGTCGCTTTGCGGCTACGCTGCCGAAGATTTATTCCTTCGCCCCTCATTCATTCAGGCTTGTGATGATGCCTTGAAAACAGTGTCCGCTGCCTTGAGCGGGTTAAAGGGCTTGCATGTGGTGGTCGGCCACCCTTCAGGTGGCGATGAGCGCACACGTTCGGTGTCTGTGCAACGCCGCTTCAACATGGCGAGTGTGGTGTGCGAGGGCCAAGTTGTTGCGTCTTACGCCAAGCGTGAGCTGCCCAATTACCAAGTGTTTGACGAGCGCCGCTATTTCGTGGCGGGCAACCAGCCTTGTGTGTTTGACGTGGCTGGCACGAAAGTGGGTCTGTTGATTTGTGAAGATGCTTGGTTCGATGCGCCTGCTGCGGACGCCAAAGCGGCAGGTGCCGAGCTGTTGGCCGTGATCAACGCGTCGCCATTTCATGTGGGTAAGGGCGACGAGCGCGAGCAAGCCATGCGTGGTCGTGTGCAAGCCACAGGTTTGCCGCTGATTTACGCGCATTTGGTGGGTGGTCAAGACGAGGTGGTCTTTGAAGGCCGCTCATTTGCACTCAATGCCGATGGCGCGTTGGCGGCACGTGCGTCGAGTTTTGAGGTGACTGCGTTCACGGTGGATGTGACGCGTGAGCAGGCGACACAGGCTGCGTCTAGCAGCGGCTCTGCGACGATGCATCTGTCAGGCGACGTGGCTGAAGATGGTTCGCTAGAAGCCGATCTGTGGCACGCCCTCGTGCTGGGCGTGCGTGACTACATTGGTAAAAATGGTTTCCCTGGCGCCTTGTTGGGTTTGTCGGGTGGGATTGATTCGGCCTTGGTGTTGGCCATTGCTGTGGATGCTTTGGGTGCAGACAAAGTGCGCACGGTGATGATGCCGTCGCCGTACACGGCCGAGATCAGCTGGGTCGATGCGCGTGACATGGCCAAACGCATGGGCGTGCGCTACGACGAGGTGTCCATCGTGCCGGAGTTTGAGGCGTTCTTGGGTTCGCTCAAAGCCAACTTTGAAGGCACGCAGCTCGACACCACCGAAGAAAACATCCAAGCCCGCATTCGCGGCACGTTGCTGATGGCCTTGTCTAACAAGTTTGGTTCCATCGTGTTGACCACGGGCAACAAGAGCGAAATGGCCACGGGCTATTGCACGCTCTACGGCGACATGGCGGGTGGATTTGCGGTGTTGAAAGACGTGGCCAAGACCTTGGTGTTCAAGTTGGCGCGTTGGCGCAATGCCCACGACCCCTACAGCACTGGAACCGATCCCATTCCTGAGCGCATCATCACGCGCCCGCCGAGTGCTGAGTTGCGCCCCGACCAAACTGACCAAGACAGCTTGCCGCCGTATGAGGTGTTGGACGAGATCATTGCGCGCTTCATGGAGAACGACCAAAGCTCGGACGACATCATGGCCGCAGGCTTTGCGCGTGCCGATGTGGAGAAGGTGACCCGTTTGATTCGCATCAACGAGTACAAACGCCGTCAATCGCCCGTGGGGATTCGTGTGACCCATCGCAGTTTTGGCAAGGATTGGCGTTATCCTATAACCAATAAATTTCGCGCCTGACCAGGCCCTTCCATTGAACCCCAAGGATTCGAATCATGAAGCAAATTACCGCTGTTATCAAACCATTCAAACTCGAAGAGGTGCGCGAAGCATTGGCTGAGTGTGGTGTGACCGGTTTGACCGTGACTGAGGTCAAAGGCTTTGGTCGTCAAAAGGGCCATACCGAGTTGTACCGTGGTGCTGAGTACGTGGTCGATTTTTTGCCTAAGGTGAAGATTGAGGTGACCGTGAAGTCCGCTGACGTGGACAACTGCGTGGATGCCATCGTGCGTGCCGCTCGCACTGGCAAGATTGGTGACGGCAAGATTTTCATCACGCCTGTGGAGCGCGTGGTGCGTATCCGCACGGGTGAGTTGGACGAAACAGCGATCTGATTTAGCGATTTAAGTTTCGTTTTTCAAATGCAAAAGCCGCAGCCTATCAGGGCTGCGGCTTTTTTTATGCGTGTGAAATTAGAGGCCGGCCAGTTGAGGTTCAGGCGAAAAACCTGCAGCTTGCACCAGATCTTGCAGCAAGGCGGTTGGCTCTGTGCCGCTGCGAATCAAGTCCATTTGCCAATCGTTTAAAAAGCCTTGATTCACGCTGTTTTGCGCAAACTGCAGTAAGCCGTCGTAATAGCCCTGAGTGTTGAGCAAACCAATGGGTTTGTCGTGATAACCAAGCTGGCGCCAGGTCCACACCTCAAAGAATTCTTCAAAGGTGCCAATCCCGCCTGGTATGGCTAAAAACACATCGGCACGTTCGGCCATCATGTGTTTGCGTTCGTGCATGGTGTCCACCACGTGCAGTTCGGTACATGCGGTGCGGGTGTTTTCTTTGGTTTGAAGTGCTTTTGGGATGATGCCCACCACACGTCCACCCGCGTCAGCGGTGGCTTGTGCCACCAGGCCCATCAAACCGTTGTTGCCGCCGCCGTACACCAGTTGGCCGTTGTGTTGACCAATCCAAGTGCCAACTTGGCGAGCCACATTGGCGTATTCGGGCTGAGCGCCGCTGCGTGAACCGCAGTAGACGCAAACAGAAAAAGCTGGGTTGCTCATGAACGTCTTCAAGCGAAAAAGTTGGCGTAGATGGCTGCGGCCCAAACGGCGATGCAAAGCAGCAAGCTCAACAGCACGGCAGCGCTGCCTGTGTCTTTGGCACGTTTGGCCAGTTCGTGCCATTCGGGGCCAATGCGGTCGATGGCCGATTCAATGCCTGTATTCAGCAATTCAATGACCAAGACCAAGACGACGGTACCCATCAACAAGGCTGTTTCAAGCCAAGTTTGGCCGACGTAAAAAGACAAAGGCACTAAAAAGAATGATCCCATGGCTTCTTGGCGAAAGGCTTTTTCATACCATCCCGCTTTGAGTCCGCTCAGTGAGTAACCGAAGGCGTGCCAGACGCGGTCGAGGCCAGTTCTGTGTTTTTGTGGGTTTGCACTCATGCGTTGAACTGTAACGTTTAGGTCTTGGACTTTATGGGGTCGGCGGGCGCTGCGTTGACCAAGCGTGTGCCAGCCAAAACATCATGCCAAAACTGTCTTTGAGGGTGAAAGCGACTGAGCAAGGCCCAGACGGCCACCCAGCCCATGAACAACACAGTGGTTTCTCCACCAGTGAGTTTGTAGGGGGCGATGATAGCCAAGGGGGGGATGAACCAAATCCAGCTCACGATGTAGCGCGCGAAAGCACGTTTTTGACTGAGTGCATTACCTTGGGCATCAACCACGCGGATATGCCAAGTTTTCATGGCCAAGGTTTGGCCTTTGTGACCAAACCAAGTGAAGTAAATACCGATAACCAGAAAGAGGAAGGCTTGCAGCCCGTGGCGGTTGTCTAGCGCGTGGCGTGATTGGCTGAGGGTGCTGAACAAATAGCCCGAAATAAAGAGCACACCAAACAAAAGCAGGCCCTCATAGATCCAGCAAGCCATGCGGCGACGTAAGCTGGGAGCCCTCAAATCCGAGATCATTGAGGCGTAGCCGTGCTTTCAGAGGCCGGGCTGGTCGGTGCAATTGTGGTTGTCACGGGGGTGGGTAGCAAGGTGGCAGGCGCGGCTTGGTCTGTTGCAATGCGCGGCAATGTTTTATTTGTGTTGGCTATTGGCGATGACGTTAGCTTGGTTGCTGCCACAGGTTTGACTGCTGGTGCGGCCCCTAAAACAGGTTGGTTTTGTTGGGCTGCAAGTTTTTGCTTGGCTTCGGGGGATAGGGCTTGGTAGGCCTCCCATTTTGCTTTCTTGTCTTCTTGTGGCAACTGTTGAGCCCCTGCAAAATTAAGTCTTGCCGCCGTGCGTTGCTGTGGGCTCAGAGCAGCCCAGTCTCGCATGCGGCTTTGCAAGGTGTTTTGCTCATCTGCAGACAATTGTGCAAAGTTTTGGGAAATAGCCAACCATTTGCGCTTGTGTGGCTCGTTCATGGTCGGCCACAGCTGAGACAAGGGGGAGAGCGCTTGTTGCTGAGACTCTGTCAAATCCATCCACAGGGGACGGCCAGGCAAGCTGGGTGCTGCTTTGGCGGAAGTTGGGGATGGCGTTTGGGCACAAACCAATTCGCAGCCGAAGAGTGCTGCGCCGCTCAGTAAGAGCAGTGCGGCGAGCTTGGCAGTGATGGCACGTGACAACATCATGTGGTTTTAGTCTTTGGTGTCGCTGGTGATGGGGTTCTTCAAGAATTGAAGAAAACCAGGATCGGCATAAGCTGCGGGTGGCAAGTCGTCGATAAGGAGGGCTGAGTCAACTTCGGCCAACTCGTTGGCACGGTCATCGTCCATGACGTTTTGAATCAGAGCCAAGCCAGCAACCAATGCAATCAGCGGCAAGAAAGACGCCAAGCGGCTCCAAATACTGAGGCCTTCGCTGCCGCCAAAGTTCAATAAAGCTGCACCGTTTTGGTGAACCACAGATGTGCTGGTTTGTAAGCTGGTTTGCGTCTTCAAGCGCGCAGCAACAGCCCTTGTGCGTGCAGCACGCAGACGCTCAGAAATGTCGTGGGGCAGATCAAGGCTGGCTGAATTCAGTTGGGCAGCAATGCGCAAACCAAACTGGTCTTGGGTCTTTGCGATATGTGTCATGGTTGAATTCCTTTTAGTTTGAGCGCTTTGCTGAGCGCCAGAACAGCCCGAGAGCAGTGAGTTTTGACGCTTCCCTCGGAGCAGCCCATGGCTGAAGCAGTCTCAGAAACGTCTAGGTCCTCCCAGTAACGCAGCAGGAAGGCTTCTCGTTGACGCGCTGGCAAATTTTGTATTTCTTCTTCGATATCGTGGACATTCGCAATGCTGGCGAAATTGTCTTCAGCACTTTGTGTGGTTTGGCTGTCGTTGTCGACGGCCAAAGCTTCTAAAAGATCAAATTCACCTTCTTCTTTGCCTGAATCGAAGTCGCTGAAGTTGCTGAACAATGCTTTACGCGTTTTGTTGCGTCGAAACCAGTCCAAGGTGGTGTTTGACAAAATGCGGTGAAACAACATGGGCAGCTCTGCCGCAGGCTTGTCGCCATAGTGTTCGGCGAGTTTCATCATGCTGTCTTGAACGATGTCGAGGGCCGCTTCGTCATCGCGAACGTGATAGACCGAGCGTTTGAAGGCTCGCTTCTCGACGCTTTTGAGGAAGTCTGACAGTTCTTGTTCGGTGGCCACTGACGAAGGGGTTCAAGGTTGAATCGGGCGCGATTATGGCACTTGGAAATTGTTTTTGTGTGCTTAAGACTGAATCGCGTTTAGGTTGATGCCATAATCTGAGATTGCAATTCGACAAAAAAGGCAAACGGGTCTGGGTCCGGCGCGAACCATGCGTCTATGGCTGAAGGTCCAAAGTTTCGATGCTGCCCCACAAGGGTTCGCCAAGAAGCACCCAAGGTTTTTCGTTGACGAAATTCACTCAGGTTAAAAGGTACAAAAATGGACAATACAAAGTCGGAATCGCATTCCGCAGCCGCCACTGACGGTCAAGCACAAGAACTGATGGGCGCCGAAATCCTCGTGAAGGCGCTGCAAGCTGAAAATGTCAAGCACATTTGGGGCTACCCCGGCGGCTCAGTTCTCTACATTTACGACGCGCTCTACAACCAAAACACAATTCAACACGTGTTGGTTCGCCATGAGCAAGCGGCGGTCCATGCTGCTGATGGCTATGCGCGTGCCACGGGTGACGTGGGCGTGGCGTTGGTCACTTCAGGCCCTGGTGCCACCAACGCAGTCACTGGTATTGCCACAGCGTACATGGACAGCATTCCGATGGTCATCATCACCGGTCAAGTGCCCACGCATGCGATTGGCTTGGACGCTTTTCAAGAGTGCGACACCATCGGCATCACGCGTCCTATCGTCAAACACAACTTCTTGGTCAAAGACGTTCGCGACTTGGCCTTGACGCTGAAAAAAGCGTTCCACATCGCCCGCAGCGGCCGTCCTGGCCCCGTGGTGGTGGATATTCCAAAAGATGTGTCTTTCAAGAAGACCACTTACGAAGGCTATCCTGCTGAAGTTCAAATGCGTTCGTACAACCCCGTGCGCAAAGGCCACGGCGGTCAAATTCGCAAGGCTTTGCAGTTGTTGATGTCTGCCAAGCGCCCTTACATCTACACCGGTGGTGGTGTGTTGTTGGGCAACGCCTCACAAGAGCTACGTACTTTGGTGGACATGTTGGGTTACCCCGTGACCAACACCTTGATGGGCTTGGGTGCCTATCCTGCCAGTGCGCCTAAGTTCTTGGGCATGCTGGGCATGCACGGCACGATTGAAGCCAACAACGCCATGCAAAACTGTGATGTTTTGTTGGCGGTGGGAGCCCGTTTTGATGACCGCGTGATTGGTAACCCCAAGCACTTTGCACAAAACGAACGCAAGATCATTCACATTGACATTGACCCTTCCAGCATTTCTAAACGTGTGAAGGTTGACATCCCCATCGTGGGCGATGTCAAAGACGTGTTGGTCGAAATGATCGACATGATCAAAGAGTCTGGCTTGAAGCCTGATGCCGCAGCCTTGGCGGGCTGGTGGGAAACCATTGAAGCTTGGCGCAAGCGCGATTGTTTGAAATATGACCGTGGTAACACCCAAGTCATCAAGCCACAGTACGTCATTGAGACGCTGCACAACATGACCAAGGGCACTGATACCTACATCACATCCGATGTGGGTCAGCACCAAATGTGGGCGGCGCAGTACTACGGCTTTGACGAGCCACGCCGTTGGATCAACTCTGGTGGTTTGGGCACCATGGGTGTGGGCATTCCATACGCCATGGGTATCAAACTGGCCAAGCCAGACAGCGAAGTGTTTTGCGTGACAGGTGAGGGCTCGGTACAAATGTGTATCCAAGAACTCTCGACTTGCTTCCAGTACAACACCCCCATCAAAGTGTTGGCGCTCAACAACCGATTCCTCGGCATGGTGCGCCAGTGGCAAGAGATCGAATACGAAGGCCGCTACAGCAGCAGCTACATGGACGCTTTGCCTGACTTCGTGAAGCTGGCCGAGGCCTATGGCCATGTGGGTATGTTGATTGAGCGCCCAGAAGATGTGGAGCCCGCACTGCGCGAAGCACGCCGACTCAAAGACCGCACGGTGTTCATCGATTTCCGCACCGACCCCTCGGAGAACGTGTTCCCGATGGTCAAGGCCGGCAAGGGCATCACCGAAATGCTGCTTGGCAGCGAAGACCTGTGAACGGGAAGGATGACACCATGAAACACATCATTTCCCTGATGCTCGAAAACGAACCCGGCGCGCTGTCGCGTGTGGTGGGCTTGTTCTCTGCCCGTGGCTACAACATCGAATCTCTGACCGTGGCGCCTACAGAAGACGCCAGCTTGTCACGCATGACCATTCAAACGCACGGCTCGGATGAGGTGATTGAACAAATCACCAAACACTTGAACCGTTTGATTGAAGTGGTCAAAGTGGTCGACCTGACCGAGGGTGCTTACACCGAACGCGAGCTGATGCTTGTGAAAGTGCGTGCCGTTGGCAAAGAGCGCGAAGAAATGAAGCGCATGGCCGACATCTTCCGTGGTCGCATCATCGATGTGACCGAGAAGAGCTACACCATTGAGTTGACGGGTGACCTGTCTAAGAACGATGCGTTCTTAGAGGCGATTGACCGCAGCGCAATTCTCGAAACCGTTCGCACGGGCGCTTGTGGCATTGGCCGCGGTGAGCGCATCTTGCGCGTGTAAATTCCAACCCTTTTCAAAGTATTTTTTAGGAGAACCCCGTGAAAGTTTTTTACGACAAAGATTGTGATCTGTCCCTCATCAAAGGCAAGACTGTGGCCATCATCGGCTACGGCTCACAAGGCCACGCACACGCACAAAACTTGAACGAGAGCGGCGTCAAAGTCGTGGTCGGTCTGCGTAAAGGCGGCGCTTCATGGGACAAAGTGGCCAAGGCCGGTTTGAACGTGATGGAAGTCAACGACGCTGTCAAAGCCGCTGATGTGGTCATGATCTTGTTGCCTGACGAAAACATCCCCGAGGTGTACAACAACAACGTCGCCCCCAACATGAAGCAAGGCGCTACATTGGCGTTTGCTCACGGCTTCAACGTGCATTACAACCAAGTGATCCCACGTGCTGACTTGGACGTGATCATGGTTGCGCCCAAAGGCCCAGGCCACACGGTGCGTTCTGAGTACCTCAAAGGCGGCGGCGTGCCATCTTTGATCGCTGTGTACCAAGACAAAACTGGCAAAGCCCGTGACTTGGCTCTGAGCTACGCGATGGCTAACGGTGGCGGCAAAGGCGGCATCATCGAAACCAACTTCAAAGAAGAAACAGAAACCGACTTGTTCGGTGAGCAAGCCGTGTTGTGCGGTGGCGCTGTTGAATTGGTGAAGATGGGCTTCGAGACTTTGACCGAAGCTGGCTACGCGCCTGAAATGGCTTACTTCGAGTGCTTGCACGAGCTGAAGCTGATCGTAGACTTGATGTACGAAGGCGGCATCGCCAACATGAACTACTCCATCTCCAACAACGCTGAGTATGGTGAGTACGTGACCGGTACCGAAGTGATCAACGAGCAATCACGCGAAGCCATGCGCAACGCGTTGAAGCGCATCCAAACGGGTGAATACGCCAAGATGTTCATCTTGGAAGGTAAAACCAACTACCCAAGCATGACCGCACGTCGTCGCTTGAATGCTGAGCATGCGATTGAAACCGTGGGTGCCAAATTGCGCGCCATGATGCCTTGGATTTCCAAGAACAAGCTGGTTGACCAAACCCGCAACTAAGCGCTGCTTTTTGCCTCAACAAGGGCCACTTCGGTGGCCCTTGTTGTTTTTGGTCGTGGTTGACGTAGCGCTTACACTGTAGGCCTACTTTTCGGAGCTCAACGAATGTCAGAACAACAAGATCAAACAGAAGAGTTTGTACCTCGCAAGCCCCGCAAAGGCATTTATGTCTTGCCTAACTTATTTACTTTGGCCGCCTTGTTTGGTGGTTTTTATGCCATTGTCATGGCCATGAATGACCGCTATGAGATGGCCGCCATTGGTGTGTTTTGCGCTATGGTGCTCGACAGCCTGGATGGTCGCGTGGCGCGCATGACCAACACGCAAAGCGCATTTGGCGAGCAAATGGACTCCTTGGCTGACATGGTGTCGTTTGGTGCTGCTCCTGCCCTGATCTCTTATGAATGGGCCCTCAAAGGCTTGGGCCGCTGGGGCTGGGTGGCTGCTTTTGTGTATATCTCGTGTGCGGCTTTGCGCCTGGCACGCTTCAACGTGAACACAGCGGTGGTTGACAAGCGCTTTTTCCAAGGCTTACCTTCACCTGCTGCGGCAGCCTTGGTGATGGGGTTCATGTGGCTGATGACCGAAATGGGCATTTCAGGCCCTGACGTGGCTTGGCCTATGTTTGCCATGTGCTTGTATTCAGGCTTGACCATGGTGACCAATGTGCCGTTTTACAGTTTCAAAGATGTGCAAATGAAACAAAGCGTACCGTTTGCCGTTATCGTCATGTTGGCGCTGGTGATTGCCGTGATCAACATTCACCCTCCCATTGTTTTGTTTGCGTTGTTCATGTTTTACGGCTTGAGCGGTTACGCGCTGTACGCTTGGCGCCGTACCAAAGGCATGCAAACCAGTGTCATCAGCACCTCCACCGATGAACCTGACGAAGCAGGTTTGCACAAATGAGACACCTGGTGTGCGCAGGGGTTTGGCTTTGTGCTAAATTCGGTGCATGACAAATTTTTCGCTGGCACTACTGCTTCTATCCCCCAACGGGCGGAGTTGGTAGCGCACGCGCAAACCCCACAAGGCCCGTATGCATCCGCAGCGGGCCTTTTGCTTTGGGGCTAAACCAAACGTTGCAAGTTTTTTAGGAATTCAGGAGTCCAGACCATGACCGACAAGCTCATCATTTTTGACACCACCTTGCGTGACGGCGAGCAATCGCCCGGCGCATCCATGACGCGCGACGAAAAACTGCGCATTGCCCGTCAGTTGGAGCGATTGAAGGTCGATGTCATTGAAGCTGGTTTTGCAGCCAGCTCCAACGGTGACTTTGAGGCTGTGCAAGGCATTGCCAACGCCATCAAAGACTCCACCATTTGTTCGTTGTCACGCGCCAATGACCGTGACATCAGCCGTGCGGCTGAGGCGCTCAAAGGCGCCAACCGTGCTCGCATCCACACCTTCATCGCAACGTCACCGTTACACATGGAGAAAAAGTTGCGCATGTCGCCCGAGCAAGTGCTCGAGCAGGCCAAACAGTCGGTGCGCTTTGCCCGTAATTTGGTCGGTGACATTGAGTTCAGCGCGGAAGACGGTTACCGCAGCGAGATGGACTTTTTGTGTCGCGTGGTTGAGGCGGTGATTGCTGAAGGCGCCACCACCATCAACATCCCAGACACTGTGGGTTATGCCGTTCCAGAGCTGTATGGCAACTTCATCAAGACTTTGCGCGAGCGCGTGCCTAACTCGGACAAAGCCATTTGGTCTGTGCACTGCCACAACGACTTGGGCATGGCCGTAGCAAACTCTTTGGCTGGGGTGAAGATTGGTGGTGCGCGTCAAATCGAATGCACGATCAACGGTTTGGGTGAGCGCGCTGGCAACTGCTCGTTGGAAGAGGTGGTGATGGCGATTAAAACCCGTCGTGACTATTTTGACCTTGACTTGAATATCGACACCAAGCAGATCGTGGCTGCCAGCCGCATGGTCAGCCAAACCACAGGTTTTGTGGTCCAGCCAAACAAAGCGGTGGTCGGCGCGAACGCCTTTGCACATGCCTCAGGCATTCACCAAGACGGCGTGCTCAAGGCCCGTGACACCTACGAAATCATGCGCGCGGAAGACGTGGGCTGGAGCGCCAATAAGATTGTGTTGGGCAAGCTCAGCGGTCGCAACGCCTTCAAACAGCGTTTGGAAGATTTAGGCGTGCAGATGGAAAGCGAAGCTGACATCAACACCGCATTTGCCAAGTTCAAAGAGTTGGCCGACCGTAAGAGCGAGATCTTCGATGAGGACATCTTGGCTTTGGTGAGCGAAGAGTCTGTGAGCAGTGCCAGCGAACAATTCGGCTTTGTTTCTTTGTCGCAACACAGCGAAACCGGCGAGCGTCCACACGCGAGCGTGGTGTTCACGGTGGCAGGCAAAGAAGTGAAGGGTGATTCTGATGGCAATGGCCCCGTCGATGCATCTTTGAAGGCGATTGAGTCCCACGTCAAGAGTGGCGCAGAGATGGTGCTGTACTCGGTCAATGCGATCAGCGGATCGACCGAAAGCCAAGGCGAAGTGACCGTGCGTTTGCAAAACAGTGGTCGCGTCGTCAACGGCGTAGGCTCTGATCCAGACATCGTGGTGGCTTCTGCCAAAGCGTATTTGAGCGCCTTGAACAAACTGCAAAACAAGTCAGATCGGGTGGCTGCCCAAGGCTAAATCACAAAAATTGATATGTCACATCAATTTTGTTAAATAAGTCGCGCAAGTCCTTGATCTTGCGCGACTTTTCTTGGTAGACTCAGCCCCAATATGTATTTCAAGCCAAAGGAACGCCACTTGAAACGACTGCTGATTGCCACTTCTCTCGGATTGTTGACATCGCTGTGCACCATGCACGCCCAAGCGACGACCAATCAGAAAAAACCAACCGTCCAAAAGTCAAAGCCTGTGGTGGTCAAGACGCACGTGCGACGTCAAGTAATCAAGGCAGCACCTGCAGTTCCCTCTTTTGGTCAAAAAGCTGGTTTACATGCCACAGCAAACGACATTTTGGATCTGAAGTCCAGCGTTGCTTATGTGATCGACCAAGACACCCAAGAAGTTTTGCTCAGCAAAAATGACCAAGCTGTGCTGCCTATTGCTTCGATCACCAAGTTGATGACAGGTGTGATCATCAGCGAAGCCAAGTTACCGATGGACGAATCCATCACCATCACACAAGACGATGTGGACACCGAAAAGGGCAGCAGTTCACGTTTGCGCGTGGGCGCCACGTTGACGCGCGGCGAATTGCTGCATTTGGCTTTGATGGCCAGCGAAAACCGCGCCGCCCATGCCTTGGGTCGTACCTATCCAGGCGGCATGTCCTCGTTTGTTGGTTTGATGAACGCCAAAGCTGCTCAATTGGGCATGCGTGATACGCGCTACGTTGAGCCAACCGGCCTGTCCAGCAAAAATCAATCAAGCGCAAAAGACTTGGCAACGCTGGTGGGCAATGCCTACCATGACGCCACTTTGCGTGAGTTGTCGACATCGCCCAGCTACAAAGTGGAAGTGGGCAACCGCACGTTGCAATACAACACCACCAACCGTTTGGTGAAAAACCCCAATTGGGACATCGGCTTGCAAAAGACCGGTTACATCTCTGAAGCGGGTCAATGCTTGGTGATGCAGGCCAAGGTGTCTGGCCGCAAGTTGATCATGGTGTTTTTGGATTCAGCAGGCAAGCTGAGCCGCATTGCGGATGCTGAGCGTGTTCGCAAGTGGGTTGAACATAACCATGGCGCTCGTCCACAAACTTAAGCCGTTATCTACCAATAAAAAAGCCAGCAAACGCTGGCTTTTTTATTAGGTATTTGCATGCGACTCTTTGTAACCGAGGGCATGTGAAATAGCTTGTGTGGTCGCTTGAAGTTTGGGCAACCATCCTTCGTCTAATCGATCAGCAGGGGCCGAAATAGACAAGCCAGCGACTAATTTGCCTTGGTCGTCATAAATCCCTGAGGCCATGCAGCGCACACCGAGTTCAAGCTCTTCGTTGTCTCGTGCGATGCCGTATTGGCGGGCTTTTGAGAGTTCACGCTCTAAGACAGGCAGCTGGGTGATGCTGTTTCGGGTTTGGCCAGCAAGACCTGTGCGGGTCGCATAAGCACGCACACGTTGGGCATCGTCCATGGCCAAAAACAATTTACCAACAGAAGTCAGATGCAGCGGGGCACGGCCGCCAATGGCACGAACCACTTGCATGCCTGAACGTTCGCTGAAGGCGCGCTCGACATACACGATTTCATCACCTTGTCGGACGCTTAAGTTCACAGGTTGCTGAATGAGTTTGTGCAATTCGCGCATGGGCTGGAACGCCACATCGCGCACGTTGAGACGATCTTTCACCAAGTTCCCCAGTTCAAGCAGACGCATGCCTAGCCTGTAACTGCCTGCTTCTGGACGGTCCACGAAGCGACCTACAGCCAAGTCATTCAAAATGCGGTGCGTGGTGGAAGGGTGCAGGCCTGTTCTCTCGCTGATTTCCTTCAGTGAGATGGCTTCTTCGCGTGAAGCCAGGACATCAATGAGTGTGAACATCCGCTCAATGACTTGGATGTTTGGCGTGGCAGGCACAGTAGATTTACGCATGATTTATTTTATCATGTGAAATTAAAAATCAATCCATTCCCCGTCGACTAAGCGTTGTTGCGGTGAGAAATCGGCTTTGTATCGCATCTTCTGGCTGTCTTGAATCCAATAGCCCAAATAAGCGTATGGCATTTCTAGCTCGCGCGCCTGTTGAATTTGCCACATCACGTTGTAAGTGCCGTAACTGGTGTGGGGTTCAGGTTCGTAAAAGGTGTAAACCGCAGACAAACCATCGTTGAGCACATCCACGATGGACACCATTTTGAGAGCGCCCAGTGGGTGTGCGTCGCTGGGTTCTCGAAATTCAATCAGTCGCGTGTTGACCCGACTTTGCAGCAAAAATTGCGTGTATTGCTCTGTGCTGTCTTCGTCCATGCCACCCCCTGCGTGGCGCAGGGTTTGGTAGCGCAGGTACATGGCGTAATGTTCAGGATCGAACCCGAGTTTCAAAACGCGAACTTGCAGATTTCGGTGACGTGACCAGGCGCGACGCTGGCTGCGCGTGGGTTGGTAGGCCGCCGTGTCAACCCGTAACGCGATGCACGCTTTGCAGTTGTCGCAGTAGGGCCGATAAGTGAACAAGCCACTGCGCCTAAAGCCCTGATGCACCAAGTCTGCATAGCCTTCGTTGTTGATCAAATGGCTGGGGGTTGCCACCTGCGAGCGTGCGGTGCGCTCAGGCAAATAGCTGCAAGGGTAGGGTGCCGTGGCGTAAAACTGCACCGTCTGAAGTGGTAAGTCTTGACGGTGGGTCACGGCAATCCTTTCTGGCTCAGGATCTCGCGCCAATATGCGGTATCAAAACGCCAGGTAAGCGCCGCTTCATGATCTGCCTGGCGAATTTTTTGAAGGAACTCAGACCTCAGTATTTCTCTTGCGCCCAATGAGGCCAAGTGCTTGGTGTTTTGTTGGCAATCAATCCACGAGATATGGTGCGCTCGTGCAAATGCCACCAGCGCCGCGAGGGCAATTTTTGAGGCATCGGTTTGATGCGCAAACATGGACTCGCCAAACACCGTATTGCCAATGGCCACGCAATACAAGCCTCCGACCAACTCACCGTCCACCCAAGTTTCAATGCTGTGAGCCCAACCCGCAAGATGCAATGCTTCGTAGGCCGAAATCATCTCCGCCACGATCCACGTGCCGGGCTGCCCAAGACGCGGACTGTTGGCGCAATGGCGAATGACATCGCTGAAGCGGCTGTCAAAACGAATTTCGCAGCGAGGGTTGTTTTGAAAGTGCTGCAAGGTCTTTCGCAGGGAACGGTGTAGTTTGAACTCCGCCGTATGCAGCACCATGCGGGGATCGGGGGACCACCACAAAACAGGCTGGCCGTTGCTGAACCAAGGAAACATGCCCTGTTGATACGCCTCGCACAATCGCGCAACGGATAAGCCGCCTCCGGCCGCCACCAATCCGGCCAACGTTGTGCCTGATTTTTGAGCAGATTCTGGGTGAGGCAGGGGTGTCTCAGCCTCCAGCCATGGAATATTCAGTGACTCATTTTTCGTCATGGCTGACATTGTGAGGTCTGTTTTTCTATCGGAGTTAGCCCAATGGGATTAACTTTCCTTAAAGAGGAATTCTTTGTCATTGATGATGACATATTTGAAAAAATTAAGTGACTTGATTGGAGAGAACTCCCTACAATTCTCTGTTTATGTGTGGGGTAACTCACATGCAAGCTGATAAGTTTTCCGGAGCGATCTATGCAATTGATGTGGGTTTCTGGGCCC
This sequence comes from Limnohabitans curvus, assembly GCF_003063475.1. Classification (NCBI taxonomy): domain Bacteria; kingdom Pseudomonadati; phylum Pseudomonadota; class Betaproteobacteria; order Burkholderiales; family Comamonadaceae; genus Limnohabitans; species Limnohabitans curvus. The sequence goes on along the minus strand of NZ_NESP01000001.1, from coordinate 99,453 downwards.
ACCGCCTCGGTGCGGACCATTTCTATCACAGCGCGTAAAGTGCTGATGGGCATCTGCGCCTCTGCATTTGTGTTGGTCGCTTTTGGTGTGCTGTTGCACTTCATTGGTTTTCGGATTGCGATTGAAATGAGCCCCAGTTTGGCGCGTAGCTTGGGTGGTGTGACCACTGAAGCCGAGCAGCAAAAAGTCGAGGCGGTGTACCGTGAACGTTTGGACAACCTGCGCCAAACCCTCAACACCACCGTACAAGAAATTCGCCAGCTTGAAACCTTGAAAAACCGCTTCATGGAAGTGGCGACCCCCACCAATTTACGCGACAAGTACAGCAAAAAAGACGAGGCACGCGGTGGCCCTTGGGTTGCCCCTCGCTTGCAAAGCACGCCTTCGCGTGATTTGAATCATGATCTTGCCTCCGCGATGGATGAATTTAGCCAGACCCAAGTGGCTGTACGGAATTTGACCCAAAACTGGTCAGCCCAGCTCAGTTGGTTGCACGCTTTGCCTACAGGCATTCCCATGGGAAAAGACTTTCGCGTGACCAGTGGTTTTGGTATCCGCAATGATCCTTTCACCGGTCAATTGGCCATGCATGAAGGTTTAGATTTTGTGGCCGAGGTCGGTTCGCCCATCGTGGCGACGGCAGCAGGCACAGTGACACGCTCAGCATGGGACGCTTCTTACGGCAATGTGGTGGAGGTGAGTCACATTGAAGGTTTCACCACCCGCTATGCGCACCTGAGCAAGCGCTTGGTCGAGGTCGGCCAAAAAGTGCAACGTGGTGACACCATTGCACAGTTGGGCAACACGGGCCGTTCCACAGGCCCGCATTTGCATTACGAAGTGATGCGCAATGACCGCGTGTTGAACCCCACGCAAATGTTGTTGCAAACAGCCACCGTTGCCAGCGCTCAGTGAACGCGTTCACCATCTAAAAGGCCTGCCATGTTTGAAAAACTCAAAGACAAATCGTTGTCGCCTTCGCAAGAACGCTTTGACACCATCATCGGTCGGACGACCCAAATTTATGGTCGTTTGGTGCTGCTTGACAGCGTGCGCATTGATGGCAAAGTGGTGGGTAACATCGAAACGACCAAAGACAACAAAGTCACGGTGGCGATTGGCAAGACAGGTGAAGTGTCTGGCGACATCACGGCACATCGCGTGATGGTGGCGGGCAAAGTCGAAGGCAATATTTATGCGGCCGAACGTGTGGAGTTTCACAAAGACTCCATCGTCCAGGGCGACATTTCGTATGGCTCGATTGCGGTCGAGCACGGCGCGCGCTTGTTGGGCTTGGTCATCCAAAACCCCATCAGTTCTGCCGCGGCCAATAGCAGCACGGATGCCAAGAACGTGATCAAAAAAGCGCAAGAGAGCAGCAGCTGATCACGCGAATCTAATCAGCCATAAAAAAAGCGCCTAAAAAGGCGCTTTTTTACTTTTTGTAGTGGCGGAGCAAGAGGGATTCGAACCCTCGGTGGGCTATTAACCCACACACGCTTTCCAGGCGTGCGACTTAAACCACTCATCCATCGCTCCGAAGCCTAGTATTGTAACAGTGGGCGAGTACACTTCGGCGCTATTGTTTTTTTCAAGCTTCAATGCTCGGAGTCCCGCATGAAATTTCGCTTCCCCATCGTCATCATCGACGAGGATTTTCGTTCTGAAAATACGTCAGGTTTGGGCATTCGTGCGCTCGCCGATGCGATTGAAGGCGAGGGCTATGAAGTCATGGGCGCCACGAGCTATGGCGACTTGAGCCAGTTCGCGCAACAGCAGTCGCGCGCCAGTGCTTTCATCTTGTCGATTGACGATGAAGAGTTCACGCCCGGCCCCGACCTTGACCCTGCTGTTTTGAACTTGCGTAACTTCATCGAAGAAGTGCGCCGCAAGAACTCAGACGTGCCAATTTATGTCTATGGTGAAACCAAAACCTCACGCCACTTGCCCAACGACATCTTGCGCGAGTTACACGGTTTCATTCACATGTTTGAAGATACGCCCGAGTTCGTGGCGCGTCACATCATCCGAGAAGCCAAGAGTTATTTGGAGAGCGTGCAGCCGCCGTTTTTCAAGGCCTTGCTTGATTACGCCGAAGACGGCTCGTACTCATGGCATTGCCCCGGTCACTCGGGTGGCGTGGCGTTCTTGAAGAGCCCCGTGGGCCAGATGTACCACCAGTTCTACGGCGAAAACATGTTGCGTGCCGACGTGTGTAACGCGGTGGAGGAGTTGGGCCAGCTGCTGGACCACAACGGCGCAATTGGAGAGAGCGAGCGTAATGCCGCGCGTATTTTCAATGCCGACCATTGCTTCTTCGTCACTAACGGTACGAGTACCTCTAACAAAATTGTGTGGCATCACACCGTGGCGCCTGACGACGTGGTGGTGGTAGACCGCAACTGTCATAAATCTGTGTTGCACGCCATCATCATGACAGGTGCTGTGCCTGTGTTCTTGAAGCCCACGCGCAACCACTACGGCATCATCGGCCCGATTCCGCAAAGCGAATTTGAGCCAGCCACGATCCAAGCCAAGATCAAGGCTAACCCCTTGCTCAAAGGTGTGGATGCCAAGAATGTTAAGCCCCGTGTCTTGACGCTCACGCAGTCCACCTACGACGGCGTGTTGTACAACACCGAAACCATCAAAACCATGCTCGACGGCTATGTGGCCAACCTGCACTTTGACGAGGCTTGGTTGCCTCATGCCGCGTTCAATCCGTTCTACGGCACCTACCACGCCATGGGTAAAAAGCGCGAGCGCCCCATGCATTCGGTGGTGTACGCCACGCAGTCGATTCACAAGCTGTTGGCTGGTATCAGCCAAGCCAGCCACGTGTTGGTGCAAGACTCGCAAAAGACCAAGTTGGACCGTCATCTGTTCAACGAAGCGTATTTGATGCACACCAGCACCAGCCCGCAGTACAGCATCATTGCCAGCTGTGACGTGGCTGCGGCCATGATGGAGCCGCCCGGCGGTACCGCTTTGGTGGAAGAAAGCATTGCCGAAGCTCTTGATTTCCGCCGCGCCATGCGCAAGGTGGACGACGAGTACGGCAAAGATTGGTGGTTCAAAGTATGGGGCCCAGATGAGCTGGTAGATGACGGTATTGGCCGTGCCGAGAGCTGGATCATCAAAGGCAAAGGCAAGTCATCCAAATGGCATGGCTTTGGTAACTTAGCCGATGGCTTCAACATGTTGGACCCCATCAAGGCCACCATCGTCACGCCCGGTTTGGACTTGAACGGCAAGTTCGACAAAACAGGTATTCCTGCCAGCATCGTGACTAAATTCTTGGCTGAGCACGGTGTGATTGTGGAGAAGACAGGCTTGTACAGCTTCTTCATCATGTTCACCATCGGTATCACCAAGGGGCGTTGGAACTCGTTGTTGACGGCTTTGCAGCAGTTCAAAGACGACTATGACCGCAACCAACCCATGTGGCGCATCCTGCCCGAGTTTTGTCAAAAGCACCGCGCTTATGAGCGCATGGGCTTGCGCGACTTGTGCCAGCACATCCACACGCTTTACGCCAAGTACGACATTGCACGTTTGACCACCGAGATGTACCTGAGCGACTTGACGCCCGCCATGAAGCCCAGCGATGCCTACGCACAAATTGCACACCGCAACACCGAGCGTGTGCCTGTGGACGATTTATTGGGCCGTATCACCACCAGCTTGGTCACGCCATACCCACCCGGTATTCCATTGCTCATTCCGGGTGAAGTGTTCAACAAGAAGATCGTGGACTACCTCAAGTTCGCCCGCGAGTTCAACTTGCAATGCCCGGGTTTTGAAACCGACATCCACGGTTTGGTGGAAGAAGTGGGCGAAGACGGCGTGAAACGCTATTACGCTGACTGCGTCAAAGCCTAAGGTGTTTCATCTGGCGGTCAGCGTTCAATCGCCGGCCTGATGCGCACAAAGCTGGCAAAACGCGGCACGCCTTTGTCTGTCAACCCGCGATAGCGATAAGTGACCCACTGGCCCACGGCTGGTGGGTTTTCTCTTTGGGCGTCATTCAAACCTGTGCCCAGTTTGAAACGCAGACCTTGCGGTGTTTCGACCCACAGCGCCCCGGTGCGTTGGGCGTGCTTGCCTTGGCCCACTTCATGGCCGACCACTTTGGCCTCGGCATCTTCTTGTGGTTTGACCTTCAGCACGTCTGCGTTGCGGCCGCTTTGGTACAGGCTGCTGCCACGGTGCAATACCAAACCTTCACCGCCTGCTTGCACGGTTGTGTGAAGCAAGGCTTTCAAAGCTGCGTGTGTTGGCACTTGGCTTTGTGCCACCGCCTGCACCCACGGTTTGTCAATGTGCTTGACCAGGCCTTGGTAACGCCGCACACGTTCGGTGAAAGTTATGGATGGTGTGAATACGTCGAATACCATGAATCGCATCGCACGCCACGCGTTGTCAGGAGCTTGTTTTTGCTGAATGACAGATGCGGCTTGCTCAAATTGGCCAGGTCCAGCCCAAAGCTCACCTTCAAACGCATGAGCAGGCCAGCCTTGCACAAACCAGGTGGGTGGGTTGAGTGCTTTGCCACTTCGACTTAAAAGTTGGTGGCCATCCCAGTAGCCGCGAATACCGTCATATTTTTCACTCACCCAGTAGTCGGTGAGTTTTTCATGGCCCTGATAAGGGTTGGCCAACCACAGCGCGGGCGGCTGTGTGGCACGTGCGGGTAGATGTGCGAAGCTGCTAAGGCAGCCCAAGGAGAGGTGAGAAAGCAAGTCGCGGCGTTGCATGGTCGTCTCCTTGGGGCTGATCGCACCCAAAAATGGCCACCCGCGTGGCCAGGAGCGCCAGCTTACTCGGCTACAGGCTCGGCAATGCCACCTACAACTTGGCTAAATCCGCCGTCTACATAGGTAATTTCGGCAGTCACGCCTGCGGCCAAATCGCTCATCAAGAACGCAGCCACGTTGCCCACGTCATCGATGGTCACGTTGCGGCGGATGGGTGAAGCTTCAGCCACCACGCTCAAAATCTTGCCAAAGCCTTTGATGCCGCTGGCAGCCAATGTTTTGATAGGGCCGGCGCTGATGCCGTTGGCGCGCAGGTTGCGGCCTTTGGCGCCTAAGGATTCGGCCAAGTAGCGCACAGACGCTTCGAGCGAGGCTTTGGCCAAGCCCATGGTGTTGTAGTTCGGCACGGTGCGGATGGCGCCCAAGTACGACAGGGTCAACACGGCTGATTTGTCGTTGAGGTAGGGCAGAGCGGCTTTGGCCATCGCTGGGAAGCTGTAAGCGCTGATGTCGTGTGCGATAGCAAAGCCTTCGCGTGACAAGCCGTCCAGGAAGTCGCCGGCAATGGCTTCGCGTGGGGCGTAGCCAATGCTGTGCACAAAACCGTCAAACGTGGGCCAGTGGGCCGACAGGTCTTTGAACATTTGTGTGATTTGTTCGTCGCTGCTCACATCGCAGTCAAAAATCAGCTTGGAGTTGAAGTCGGCAGCAAACTCTGTGATACGGTCCTTGAAGCGCTCGCCCACGTAGCTAAAGGCCAATTCGGCACCTTGGTCGTGGCAAGCTTTGGCGATGCCATAAGCGATGGAGCGGTTGGACAACACGCCCGTGATGAGAAGCTTTTTGCCAGACAGGAAACCCGTTTTTGTACTCATGAAATCTCTCCAAAAAAATCTTGCAGAATTGTCGCATGCGTAGCTTCCTGATTTTGTTGGCGTTTTTGTGCTCTGGCCCGTCTTGGGCAGGCCATGCTTACGCGCAATTTGGGGACATCAAATACCCCGCCAACTTCAAAAACTTTGACTATGCCAACCCACTGGCGCCCAAAGGCGGCGAGCTGGTGTTGGTGCCGCCTTCGCGTTTGTCGAGTTTCGACAAATACAACCCCTTCACCCTCAAAGGCAATGCGGCGCCTGGCTTGACGGGCTTGGTGTTCGAGTCCTTGTTGACGGGCACCATGGACGAGCCCACCACAGCCTATGGCTTGTTGGCTGAAGATGTGAGCGTGGCGGCAGACCGCCGTTCGGTGACTTTCAAGCTGCGCCCGCAAGCGCGCTTTCACAACAGCGATGCGGTGATGGCCGAGGACGTGAAGTACTCTTTTGAGCAACTCATCAGCAAGCAGGCGGCCCCGCAATTCCGCACTCTGTATGCCGAGGTAGCCGGTGTGACGGTGGTCGACCCGCGCACTGTGCGTTTTGACTTCAAGCGCGTGAATCCCGAGCTGACCTTGATCGTGGGCGGCATGCCCGTGTTCAGCCGCCAGTGGGGCAGCGAGAACGGTTATCCCAAGCCCTTGGACAAAATCGTCACAGATACCCCCATCGGCAGTGGCCCTTACAAAATGGGTCGCGTGGTGTTTGGCCGCGATGTGAGCTACGAGCGCGACAACAACTATTGGGCCCGCGATTTGAATGTGCGCAAAGGCTTGTTCAACTTTGACCGCATCACCTACCGCTTGTACAAAGACAATACGGCGCAGCTTGAAGGCTTCAAGGCCGGTGAGTTCGATTTGGTGCAGTCCTTCATCGCGCGCGAGTGGGCGAGGGGCTACACGGGCAAACAGTTTGCGACGCGTCAACTGATGAAAAGCGAGTTCAAGCACGGCAATGCGGGTGACTTTCAGGGCTTCATGTTCAACACCCGGTTGCCCAAATTCAAAGACGCGCGTGTGCGTGAGGCCATTGGCCTGGCCATGGACTTTGAGTGGATGAACCGCCAGCTGTTTTACGGGGCTTACCAGCGCGTGCGTGGCTACTTTGTGGCCAGTGATTTTGAAGCCACGGGCATGCCTGACGCCGCAGAGTTGGCCTTGCTCACGCCTTTGCGTGACAAGCTCGCACCGGGGGTGTTCAAAGACGCCGTGCCTCAGCCACCGCGGACCTCGCTAGACCCCAAATCAGGCGAAACCTTGCGTGACCATTTGCGCCGTGCCAAGGCCTTGTTGGCCGAGGCGGGCTGGACTTACCGCGATGGCGCTTTGCGCAACCCACAAGGCGAACCATTCACGGTTGAGTTTTTAGACAACTCAGGCGCCATGGGGCGTGTGATCACGCCGTACACCAAGAACCTAGAGAAGCTGGGTTTTCAGGTGAACTACAAAGTCATCGACTTCGCCATTCTGCAAAAACGCTTGGATGTGTTTGACTTTGAAATCATCAGCAACCGCATTGTGGGCAGCGAGTCACCAGGCACTGAGCTGATGGAGCGCTTTGGCACCAAAGCGGCCACCACTGAAGGCTCGGGTAACTTCATGGGCATCCAAGACCCTGCGGTTGATGCTTTGTTGGAAAACATCACCTCTGCCAAAACTAGGCCTCAGCTCATCACTGCGGTGCGTGCGTTGGACCGTGTGCTGCGCCACGGCCACTACAGCGTGCCGCATTGGTACGGCGGTGTGCATCGGGTCGCATGGCGCAATGGTCGCTTTGAGTTGCCGGCGGTTATGCCTCGCTACTACCAACCCGAAACATGGGCCTCGTCCACGTGGTGGGCCACCATTGACAACCGCGCCACCTTGGCCGCGACCAAAAGAGCGGAGCGTGCGCCATGAGTTCGTACATCCTCAGACGTTTGCTGTTGATGATTCCCACCTTGTTGGGGGTTTTGCTGATGACCTTTGTGGTCATTCAATTTGTGCCGGGTGGCCCGGTTGAGCAAATGGTGTCGCAGCTGCAAGGCCGCGATAGCGGAGGCGAGGGCGCTGCCGTGGCAGGCGCTGGCTACCGTGGCCGCCAAGGCGTGGACGCCGCGCGCATTGAAGAAATTCGCCAGCAATACGGCTTTGACAAACCGCCCACCGAACGGTTTTGGCAAATGCTCAAACAGTTCGCGGTGTTTGATTTGGGTAAAAGCTTTTTCTATCCCAAAACCGTCTGGGAACTAGTGAAAGAAAAAATGCCTGTCTCTATCAGTCTCGGGCTGTGGACGTTTCTCTTGAGTTACCTCATCTCGGTGCCCTTGGGTGTTGCCAAGGCCGTGCGTGCAGGTTCTACGTTTGACTTGGTGACGAGCCTCTTGGTGTTGGTGGGCTTTGCCATTCCCGGCTTTGTGTTGGGCGTGGCCTTGCTGGTGGTCTTTGGCGGTCAGCTGCAGTGGTTTCCGCTCCGCGGTCTGACGTCAGCCAACTGGGAGCAACTCACCTGGGGCGCGCGCATCACCGATTACCTGTGGCATATCGTGTTGCCGGTCGCGTCTAGCGTGTTGGGTGCATTTGCCGTGACCACGCTGTTGACCAAAAACGCCATGCTCGAAGAAATTCGCAAGCAATACGTGCTCACTGCCCGCGCCAAAGGTTTGTCTGAACGCCGCGTCATTTGGAACCATGTGTTTCGCAACGCGCTCATTCCCTTGGTCACAGGTTTTCCTGCGGCCTTCATCGGCGCGTTCTTCACGGGTTCGTTGTTGATTGAAACCTTGTTCTCGCTCGATGGCTTGGGGCTGTTGAGTTACGAAAGCGTCATGCGCCGAGACTACCCCGTGGTGTTGGGGACGTTGTATTTGTTCACGTTGATTGGTTTGGTCACCAAACTCATCAGCGACCTTTGTTATGTATGGGTGGACCCGCGTGTCAAATTCGACTGAAGCATCTTTGTCGCCCACCCAGCGCGCTTGGCTGCGGTTCAGGCACAACCGCCTTGGCTTTTACAGCTTGGTGTTGTTTGTGTTCTTCTTTGGCTTGAGTTTGCTGGCAGAAGTGTTGTGCAACGACAAGCCTTTGCTGGCCCGCTACAACGGCAGCTTTTACATGCCCATCGTGCACAACCAGCCGGAGACGACCTTCGGTGGCGACTTCGACACGCCCACCGACTACCTCGACCCGTTTATTCAAGCTCAGTTTGACAAGCCCGGCAACTGGGCCTTGTACCCGCTCGTTCCTTACCACCACAGCACGCTCAACTACTTTGCTGCCACGCCCAATCCCGCGCCACCTTCGGCGGACAACTGGTTTGGCACAGACGACCGCGGTCGCGATGTACTGGCTCGTTTGCTTTATGGTTTTCGCATCTCTGTCTTGTTTGCCTTGGCGCTGACCTTGTTTGGCACCGTCATTGGCATCTTGACCGGTGCCTTGCAAGGCTTTTTTGGCGGCAAGACCGACTTGGCCATGCAGCGCTTCATCGAGGTGTGGAGCGCCATGCCCGAGCTCTATTTGCTCATCATCTTTTCAGCAGTGTTCGACCCGAGCATCACCTTGTTGCTGATTTTGTTGGGCTTGTTTGGCTGGATGGGCTTGTCTGACTATGTGCGCGCCGAGTTCTTGCGCAACCGTCAGCTTGACTATGTGCGCGCCGCGCGTGCGCTGGGCTTGTCAGACGCGCAAATCATGTGGCGCCATGTGCTGCCCAACAGCTTGACGCCCGTGGTCACGTTTTTGCCGTTTCGCATGAGCGCGGCCATCTTGTCGCTCACTTCCTTAGACTTCTTAGGGTTGGGTGTGCCACCGGGGACGCCCAGCTTGGGTGAGCTGTTGGCACAGGGTAAAAACAACATCGATGCGTGGTGGATTTCTCTGTCCACCTTTGCGGTGTTGGTCGTCACCTTGATGCTGCTGACCTTCATGGGGGACGCGCTGCGCGATGCGCTGGACCCCAGAAAGGCACGCCCATGAGATTGCCTTTGCTTCAGGTGCGCGATTTGCGCATCGGCTTTCAAAATGAAGATGTCGTCAAAGGCATCAGCTTCAACTTAGACCTGGGTGAAAAGCTGGCCTTGGTGGGTGAGTCGGGTTCGGGCAAAAGCGTGACCGCACTCAGTTTTGTGAAGCTGCTTGAAGGCGCGCGCGTGTCTGGCCGTGTGCTGTGGACTGCGCAAGATGCCGACACCCTGCACCCCGAAGCCACCGATGCACCGCACACGCATGACTTGGTCAAGCTCAGCGAGCGTCAGTTGGTCCACATTCGCGGCCAAGACATTGCCTTTGTGTTCCAAGAACCGATGACGGCCTTGAACCCCTTGATGATGGTGGGTGACCAAATCGCTGAGGTGCTAGAGCTCAAACGCGGCATGACGCGCGAAGAAGCCTGGCACGAAGCCGTGGAGTTACTCAACCTCACAGGCATCCCTGAACCGGTGCGCCGTGCCAGTGCCTACCCGCATCAGCTCTCGGGTGGTCAACGCCAACGCGTGATGATTGCCATGGCCTTGGCTTGCCGTCCACGCTTGTTGGTGGCCGATGAGCCGACCACTGCTTTGGATGTGTCGCTGCGTGCGCAAATTTTGGATTTGCTCAACGATTTGCAAAAACGTTTTGGCATGGCCGTGTTGCTCATCACGCATGACCTCAACACCGTGCGTCGTTTTGCGGACCAAGTGTTGGTCATGGAAAAGGGTGTGGTGGTGGAGTCGGGCGCTGTTGATGCGGTGCTGACTTATCCAGAACACCCCTACACACAACGCTTGATCAACAGTCAGCCGCCTCGAAATGTGGTGGACGCCAATGCCAACGCGCCAATCGTCATGCAAGCCAAGGGCTTGCGGGTGAGCTACCCCATTCGGCGCTCAGGCTGGAAAGGCTGGTTCAAAGGCGATCACTTTGTCGCAGTTCAAGCTGCCAGTTTTGACTTGCGTGCTGGGCAAACCTTGGGCGTGATTGGCGAGTCGGGCTCCGGGAAAACCACCTTGGCTTTGGCGGCGCTTGGATTGATGCCTTCCAAGGGCACGCTCACCATCGACGGTGCGGCTTGGCAAGGCAAGTCCGCACAAGACTTATCGCTGCGCCGCAAAGTGCAAGTGGTGTTCCAAGACCCGTTTTCGTCCTTGTCACCCCGCATGAACGTGCAAGAGCTGGTGTCTGAGGGCTTGACTCTGCACGCCCCCGAGCTGGACGCGTTAGGCCGTTTGCGCCGCATTTTGGTAACTTTGGCGGCTGTCGGTTTGACTGAAACCGAATTTCCAGGCCTGTTGCAGCGCTACCCCCACGAATTTTCGGGCGGTCAACGTCAGCGTTTGGCGATTGCCCGTGCTTTGGTGATCGAGCCGCAGGTGTTGGTGCTAGATGAGCCCACCAGTGCCTTGGATGCCACGACCCAGTTGCAGGTCTTGCAATTGCTGCAAAAGCTCCAGCGGGAGCGGGGTTTGAGCTACTTACTCATCACCCATGATGTGTCAGTGATTCGCGCCATGGCACACCATGTGATGGTGATGCAAGCCGGGAAGGTGGTGGAGGCGGGTACGTTTGACCAAATCTTGAACAACCCACAAGCTCCGTATACGAAGATTTTGGTAGGGGCCGAGGCCTAAAAATACCTTTTATCCTTTGATAATCAAGCATTTAGGCGCTACAATGTGCGCTTCACGACCAAACGGGCGGGTAATTACCGCTCGTTTTTTTTGGTCGTTTGTTTTTTGAACACTTGATTTTGAAGGCTATTCGTCGACGTGAGTTTGCAGCAAACCGTAGAACAAACAGTGACCGGCTTAGGTTACGACCTGGTAGAGATTGAACGCTCCGCCGGGGGACTCTTGCGCATCACCATCGACATGCCTTGGACGGCTGACACGCCTGTGCAGCCCATCAATGTGGAAGATTGCGAGCGCGTCACGCGCCAGCTGCAATTTGCGCTGGAAGTCGATGGCGCCGAATACGCCCGCCTTGAGGTGTCCTCCCCCGGCATTGATCGCCCTTTGCGTCACCAAGCTGATTTCGAGCGCTTTGTGGGCGAAGAGGTGGACCTCACGCTCAAAGCGCCTATTGGTGCAGCCGCTGCTGGTCAAGTGTCGGCAACCCGTAAAAAATTCCGTGGCACTTTAGAGCGTACCGACGATGGTGCAGGCTGGCAAATCACCTGGCGTGATGAAGTCAAGGCCAAGCCTGGTCAAAAAGTCAGCCCCAAAAGATTAGCCGAAATGCCAGTTCACGCACTGGGTTTCACGCTGGACGAACTGCGAGAAGCACGTCTGGCTCCGATTGTGGATTTCAAGGGCAAAAAGCCCCGTTGAACATAGGTAAGAGAAGGAGTAACCGATCATGAACCGCGAAATGTTGATGTTGGTCGAGGCAATCTCGCGCGAGAAAAACGTCGAACGCGATGTGGTGTTTGGCGCCGTCGAGTTGGCGTTGGCCCAAGCCACCAAAAAGCTGTACGAAGGTGATGTGGACATTCGCGTGGCGATGGACCGCGACACGGGCGAGTACGAAACTTTCCGCCGTTGGTTGGTGGTGCCTGACGAAGCTGGTTTGCAAAACCCTGAAGCCGAAGAAATGTTGATGGACGCCCGCGAGCGCGTGGCTGACGTCGAAGAAGGCGAATACATCGAAGAGGGCGTCGAGTCCTTGCCCATCGGGCGCATCGGTGCGATGGCTGCCAAGCAAGTGATCTTGCAAAAAATCCGCGACGCTGAGCGTGAGATGCTGTTGAACGATTTCATGTCGCGTGGCGACAAGATTTTTGTCGGTACCGTCAAGCGCATGGACAAGGGTGACCTGATTGTTGAGTCCGGTCGCGTGGAAGGCCGTTTGCGTCGCAGCGAAATGATTCCTAAAGAAAACTTCCGCAGTGGTGACCGTGTGCGCGCCATGATCATGGAAGTGGACTTGACTTTGCGCGGTGCGCCCATCATCTTGTCGCGTTCGGCGCCTGAGTTCATGGTGGAGTTGTTCCGCCACGAAGTGCCAGAAATTGAACAAGGCATGTTGGAAATCAAATCATGCGCCCGTGACGCGGGTTCACGCGCCAAGATCGCTGTGATCTCTCATGACAAACGCGTGGACCCCATCGGTACTTGCGTGGGCGTGCGTGGCACCCGCGTGAACGCGGTGACCACCGAGCTCGCTGGCGAACGCGTGGACATCGTGTTGTGGAGCGAAGACCCAGCTCAATTCGTGATTGGTGCTTTGGCGCCTGCCAACGTCAGCTCCATCGTGGTGGACGAAGAGCGTCACGCCATGGACGTGGTAGTGGACGAAGAAAACCTCGCCATCGCCATCGGTCGTGGCGGCCAAAACGTGCGTTTGGCTGCTGAGTTGACCGGCTGGAAAATCAACATCATGGATGCCGCTGAGTCTGCTCAGAAGCAAGCTGACGAAACGTTCAGCATCCGTGAATTGTTCATGGCCAAGTTGGACGTGGACCAAGAAGTCGCTGACATCTTGATTGAAGAAGGTTTCACCAGCCTCGAAGAAGTGGCTTATGTGCCATTGCAAGAGATGTTGGAAATCGAAAGCTTTGACGAAGACACCGTCAACGAGTTGCGCACACGTGCCAAGGATGCGCTGCTCACCATGGAAATTGCACGCGAAGAGAGCGTCGAAGAAGTTTCGCAAGATTTGCGCGACCTCGAAGGATTGAATGCGGAGTTCTTGCCCCAGTTGGCTGAGAGCGGCGTACACACCCGTGACGATTTGGCCGATTTGGCCGTAGACGAGCTCACAGCCATTACCGGCCAAAGCGAAGAAGAGGCCAAAGCCCTGATCTTGAAGGCACGTGAACATTGGTTCACGGGTCAAGAGTAATGGTCATGGCGAGGAAGATCACATATGTCCAGTACGACCGTAGCCGAGTTTGCCAGCGAACTCAAAAAACCAACCGACACCCTGCTTGACCAGCTCAAGGCAGCCGGTGTTGCCAAAGCTTCTGCCAGCGATGTGCTGACAGAGGGCGACAAACAAATGCTCTTGAGCCACTTGCAAGCCAGCCATGGCACAGCATCGCCCGAGCGCAAGAAAATCACCTTGGTCAAGAAATCGACCACCGAGATCAAACAAGCCGACGCCACAGGCAAAGCCCGCACCATCCAAGTGGAAGTGCGTAAAAAACGCACCTTCGTCAAGCGCGATGAAGACGAGGCGGCAGAAGTCCAAGCCGCACCCGCACCTGTTGCAGTGCAAGAGCCTGTTGTGCCTGCGATTGACCATGCCGAGTTGGCCCGACGTGAAGAAGAAGCACGCCGCCAAGCTGAGCTGATCCGTCGTCAAGAAGAAGAGCTGGCCGAAAAACGCCGTCTGCGCGAAGAGCAAGAAGCCAAAGAGCAGGCCAAACAAGAAGCCGCCAAAGCCAAAGCGCAAGCCGAAGCTGCTGTGGTGGTGGAAGCTGTTGCGTCCGAAGCCAAAGCTGAACCCTCTGAACCCGTTGTCGACGCCAAAGCGCAAGCCGCTGAAGCTGCGCGTGTGGAAGCCGCTGCGGCTTCTAAGGCACGTGCCGATGAAGACACGGCTCGCGCTGCTGATTTGGATTCTCGTCGTCGCAAAGCCTTGGCTGAAGCCGAAGCGATTCGCTTGATGATGAGCACGCCACAAAAGCAGATGGTGGCTAAAAAGCCTGAGCCAACGCCAGACCCCAAAGCCATCAAAGGTACGCTGCACAAGCCGGCAGGCACTCCAGGTGCCCGTCCAGGCGCACCTGCAGCCCCTGGCACCGCCGCTGCACCTGGCAACAAAGAAGTCAAGAGCGCCAAGCTGTCTTCCAGCTGGGCCGACGAACAAGCCAAAAAGAAAGCCATCAAAACACGCGGTGACGCGAGTGGTGGTGTGGGCCGCAACAGCTGGCGTGGAGGCCCCAAAGGCCGCCGTGACCGCGACCGCGACGATGACCGCGCACCACAAGCACCCGTCGAAGCACGCGTGCTCGAAGTGCACGTGCCAGAAACCATCACCGTGGGCGAGTTGGCCCACAAGATGGCCATCAAAGCCTCTGAAGTGATCAAACAGTTGATGAAACTTGGACAAATGGCCACCATCAACCAGCCTTTGGACCAAGACACCGCCATGATTTTGGTGGAAGAGTTGGGTCATAAGGCCGTGATTGCTGCACTGGACGATCCAGAAGCCTTTACCGAAGAAGAAGCGTCCGGCCATCAAGCCGAGTCTTTGACACGCGCCCCTGTGGTGACGGTCATGGGCCACGTGGACCACGGTAAAACCTCGTTGCTGGACTACATCCGTCGCGCCAAAGTTGCGTCGGGCGAAGCCGGTGGCATTACCCAACACATTGGCGCTTACCACGTGGAAACACCACGCGGCATGATTTCCTTCTTGGACACGCCCGGTCACGAGGCCTTCACGGCCATGCGTGCACGCGGTGCCAAAGCCACCGACATCGTCATCTTGGTGGTGGCGGCGGACGACGGCGTGATGCCGCAAACCAAAGAAGCCATCAAGCACGCGAAAGCGGCGGGTGTGCCAATCGTGGTGGCGGTCAACAAGATCGATAAGCCCGGTGCCAACCCAGAGCGCGTCAAAGGCGAATTGGTGGCTGAAGAAGTGGTGCCTGAAGAGTTCGGTGGTGATTCACCGTTCTGTGAAGTCTCTGCCAAAACCGGTGCCGGCATCGACGAGTTGCTGGAGCAAGTGCTCTTGCAAGCCGAAGTGCTCGAACTCAAAGCGCCTGTCGACGCCATGGCCAAAGGCTTGGTGATCGAAGCGCGTCTGGACAAAGGTCGCGGTCCTGTGGCCACGGTGCTGGTTCAGTCCGGTACGCTCAATGTTGGCGACGTGGTCTTGGGCGGTCAAACCTATGGCCGCGTGCGCGCCATGTTGGACGAGAACGGCAAGCCGATCAAATCGGCTGGCCCATCCATTCCAGTCGAGATTCAAGGCCTCACCGAAGTGCCACAAGCCGGTGACGAATTCATGGTCATGACCGACGAGCGTCGTGCCCGCGAAATCGCAACTTACCGTGCAGGCAAAGTGCGCAACACCAAGTTGGCCAAGCAACAAGCGTCGAAGTTGGAGAACATGTTCTCCGACATGACGTCTGGCGAAGTCAAGCTGTTGCCCATCATCGTCAAAGCCGACGTGCAAGGTTCGCAAGAAGCTTTGGCTGCCTCGCTGCTCAAGTTGTCGACCGACGAAGTCAAAGTTCAGTTGGTGTACGCCGCTGTGGGTGGCATCAGCGAGAGCGATGTCAACTTGTCGATCGCTTCTAAGGCCGTGATCATTGGCTTCAACACCCGTGCCGATGCCGGTGCGCGCAAGTTGGCCGAGAGCAATGGCGTGGACATTCGTTACTACAACATCATTTATGACGCTGTGGACGAACTCAAAGCTGCCATGTCTGGCATGTTGACGCCCGATAAGAAAGAAGAAGTCATCGGTACTGCCGAGATTCGCCAAGTGCTGCGCGTCAGCAAGATTGGTGCGATCGCGGGTTGTATGGTCACCTCTGGTTTCGTACGTCGCAACGCGAAGTTGCGTTTGTTGCGCAACAACGTGGTGGTCTTCACAGGCGAACTCGACAGCTTGAAGCGTTTCAAAGACGACGCCAAAGAAGTCAAAGAAAACTTCGAGTGCGGTTTGACCATCAAGAACTACAACGACATCGTCGAAGGCGATGTGTTGGAATTCTTCGAAATCAAAGAGGTGGCACGTACGCTGTAAAGCGTCAGTGCAATGAAGCATGGCACGTAAACCGAGCAGCACCCCCAACCGCAGCTACCAAGTGGCCGACCAGATCCAGCGCGATCTGGCCGAGTTGATCGCGCGTGAGTTGAAAGACCCGCGCGTGGGCATGGTCACGCTGCAAGGCGTGGAAGTCACGCCTGATTACGCCCATGCCAAAGTGCATTTCAGCGTGTTGAATGGCGACCCTGCGAAAACAGGGGAGGGCTTGAACCAAGCCGCAGGTTTCCTGCGCAATGGCTTGTTCAAGCGCTTGCACATTCACACCGTGCCTACCTTGCACTTTGTGTACGACCGCACGCCGGAGCGTGCGTCAGACATGAACGCCTTGATTGCCAAGGCCGTCGCCTCCAAAGCGAAGGACGACTGACATGAGCGCCGTTGGGCAGTCATCAGGGAGTACCCAAGCTCCCAGCACACGTATGCCGCGCGTACGGGTGCAACGACGCCCTGTGCATGGCGTGTTGCTGCTGGATAAGCCCATCGGTTTGTCTAGCAACGATGCCCTGCAAAAAGCCAAGTGGTTGTTGCGTGCTGAAAAAGCAGGCCATACCGGCACGCTCGACCCTTTGGCGACGGGTGTGTTGCCTTTGTGTTTTGGTGCCGCCACCAAATTCAGTCAGCTCCATTTGGATGCTGACAAAACCTACGAAACCACAGTGCGCTTAGGTGTGAAAACCAGCACTGCGGATGCCGAAGGTGAGATCATTGAACAGCGCCCTGTCACTTGTACCGTGGGTCAAGTGGTGGAAGTGCTGGACCGTTTCATGGGCCCGATCACGCAAGTGCCGCCCATGTACAGCGCCTTGAAAAAAGATGGCAAGGCCTTATATGAATATGCCCGTGCAGGCGAGACCGTCGAGCGCGAGCCTCGTCATGTGGTGATTCACGACTTAGAGCTGCTCGAGATGCAGCTCGAAGGTGATGCGCCATTTTTGCGTTTGCGCGTGACGTGTAGCAAAGGCACCTACATCCGCACCTTGGGTGAAGACATTGCTGAGGCTTTGGGTTGCTGTGGCCATTTGAGCGCTTTGCGCCGCGTGGCGACGGGGCCTTTTGACGAGGCGGATTGTGTGACCTTGGAAGACCTGACCGCCATGGACGAGCCCCAACGCGAAGCGCGTTTGATGCCTGTGCAGTGTCTGTTGTCAGATCACACGGCTGTCACGTTGGATGCTGAGAATGCAGGTCGCTTCTTGAGCGGCGTGCGTCGTCGCGGTGCTTGGGCAGACCAGGACCGCGTGAGTGTGTTTGGAGAAAACCCACACGCTTTGCTGGGCAGTGCCCATGTCAAAGCGGGGGAACTGATTCCGGGACGATTGTTGAGTCCCCTTGAAATTCAACAAATTTTGGAAAGATCGCCTGTCAACCAGCCCCTGCTGGCCCAACAGGCATAAAGGAAGAGAGAAGCATGAGTAAGCAAATTCGCAACATCGCCATCATCGCCCACGTTGACCACGGTAAAACCACCATGGTTGACCAATTGCTGCGTCAATCTGGCACCTTCGCCGACCACGAAAAAGTGGTGGACACCGTGATGGACAACAACGCCATCGAACGCGAGCGCGGCATCACGATTCTTGCAAAGAACTGTGCCGTGAGCTGGGAAGGTACCCACATCAACATCGTTGACACCCCCGGTCACGCGGACTTCGGTGGCGAAGTGGAACGTGCGTTGTCGATGGTTGACGGCGTTGTGTTGTTGATCGACGCGCAAGAAGGCCCCATGCCTCAAACTCGTTTCGTGACCAAGAAAGCTTTGGCTTTGGGCTTGAAGCCCATCGTCGTGGTGAACAAAGTGGACAAGCCCGGTGCGAATCCAGACAAAGTGGTGAACGCCGCTTTTGACTTGTTCGACAAACTCGGCGCGACCGACGAACAACTCGACTTCCCTGTGGTGTATGCCTCAGGTATCAACGGCTGGACGTCTCTCGAAGAAGGTGCACCTGGCGAGCAGTGGGGCCCAGACATGTCGGCCTTGTTCAACACCGTGTTGAAGCACGTGCCACCCCAACAAGGTGACCCTGCTGCACCGTTGCAATTGCAAATTTCTGCGCTCGACTTCTCCACCTTCGTGGGTCGTATCGGCGTCGGCCGTATCAGCCAAGGTACTGTCAAGCCCATGATGGACGTGATGGTCATGGAAGGCCCAGATGGCACCGCCGTCAAAGGCCGCGTCAACCAAGTGTTGAAGTTCCAAGGTCTGGACCGTGTGCAAGCCACTGAAGCTGGCCCTGGCGACATCGTGTTGATCAACGGTATTGCTGACTTGAACATTGGCGTGACTGTGACAGACCCTGTCAATCCAGCACCGTTGCCAATGCTCAAGATTGACGAGCCAACCCTGACCATGAACTTCTGCGTGAACACCAGCCCCTTGGCCGGTCGTGAAGGCAAGTACGTGACCAGCCGTCAGTTGTGGGACCGTTTGCAAAAAGAACTGCAACACAACGTGGCTCTGCGCGTCAAAGAAACCGACGAAGAGGGCGTGTTTGACGTCGCCGGTCGCGGTGAATTGCACTTGACCATTTTGTTGGAAAACATGCGCCGTGAAGGCTACGAATTGGCTGTGTCTAAGCCACGCGTGGTGTTCCGTGACATCGACGGTGTGCGCCACGAACCTATCGAATTGGTGACGGCTGACATCGAAGAAACCCATCAAGGCGGCGTCATGCAAGCTTTGGGCGAGCGCAAAGGCGAACTCGTCAACATGGAACCCGATGGCCGCGGCCGCGTGCGTTTGGAATACCGTATTCCAGCCCGTGGTCTGATTGGTTTCACCAACGAATTCTTGAACTTGACCCGTGGTTCAGGTTTGATCTCCAACATCTTCGACAGCTACGAGCCACACAAAGGTGACATCGGCGGCCGTAAGAACGGTGTGTTGATCTCTATGGATGACGGTGAAATCTTCACTTACGCCTTGGGCAAGTTGGATGACCGTGGCCGTATGTTCGTCAAGGCGAACGACCCTGTTTACGAAGGCATGATTGTGGGTATCCACAGCCGTGACAACGACTTGGTGGTGAACGCCACGCGTACCAAACAGCTGACCAACTTCCGTGTGTCTGGCAAAGAAGACGCGATCAAGATCACGCCCCCGATTGACCTCACCCTCGAATACGGCGTGGAATTCATTGAAGACGACGAGTTGGTGGAAATCACACCGAAGAGCGTGCGTCTGCGTAAGCGCTTCTTGAAAGAGCACGAGCGCAAGCGCAACAAGTAATCCACTTGTTTGTACGAAAAGCCGAGGTTGATGCCTCGGCTTTTTTTACGTCTCGACTTTCGATGTGTCGCGCGGGTTCATGTGAGGTGTTCGCGGCGATATTGAATTGAAGAAAATACAAGCAAAGTATTTGACGAAGGAGTCACCATGTCCACTTACACCCCCGATGTGCACGCCGAGCGTGTGGGCCATTTAGGCCTGATCACCCTCAATCGCCCCAAGGCTTTGAATGCGCTCTCGCTGGCCATGGTGCGCGAGCTCAACCACGTGTTGCAACAGTGGCAAGACGATGCGCAGGTGAGGGCGGTGGTGGTGCGCGGCAGCAACAAAGAAGGTCCCTTCGGTGCGTTCTGCGCCGGCGGTGACATTCGTTACTTTCACCAAGCGGCGATGAGCGGTGATGTGACGTTGGAAGATTTCTTCACCGAGGAGTACAGCCTCAACCATTTGATTCAAAACTACCCCAAACCCTACATCGCGTTGATGGATGGCATCGTCATGGGCGGCGGCATGGGCATCAGCCAAGGCGCTGCGCTGCGCGTGGTCACCGAGCGAACCAAAATGGCCATGCCTGAGACGCACATTGGTTTGTTTCCTGATGTAGGTGGCGGTTATTTCTTAGGCCGTTGCAGTGGTCCTACATGCCCAGAGCACATGGGTGAATATTTGGCGCTTACCGGTCATGTGCTGCGTGGCGGCGAATCGCTGCATGTGGGCTTGGCCGATGTGTGTATGGATTCATCCACATTGCCCGCGTTATGGGACGGTTTGTGCCAGCAAGATTGGGCAAGTGGCGAAGCTGTGGTGGCTTGGTGGCGTGCACAAAGCAAGACTGCGACAGAGCAAGCTTTGGCTCAAACGCCTGCGTGGCAAAACGCACCCATCGCCAATGTGTTTGGCTTAGCCACAGTCGCTGAGATGGAACAAGCCTTGCAAGGTACAGATGAATGGTCGGTGCAAACCTTGAAGGCCTTGCACCATCAATCGCCGCTGATGCTGTGTGTCACGCTCGAGCAAATTCGCCGTGGCCGCCACATGACACTGGCTGAAGACCTGCGCATGGAGCGCGATTTGGTGCGTCATTGTTTTCAGACAGACCACCTGTCACGCCGAGGTTTGAGCAGCGAAACGGTGGAGGGGATTCGCGCTTTGGCAGTGGACAAAGACCACGCACCCAAATGGCAGCCTGCTCACATTGCCGATGTGACGCCCGCGATGGTGCAGCCGTTTTTTGAAAGCCCTTGGCCTGCATCAGCGCATCCATTGCGCCATTTGAGCTAAGCCCACCCCGCCGTTCGCATGGACGGCAGTGACTTGACGCGTGTTTTAGCGCGGCAACGTGTGCAGCGGAATGTCTTTGCTGTTGGCCAGCTTCTCGAGTTGTGCGCGTGTTTGCAGTGCCAAGAACTGTGCAATTGCTTCATGCGTGCTGCGCTTGTGCATGTGTGTCGCGGCTTGTTTGGGCAAGCCTGCGGCCTCACACAAACGCACCGCAAAGTGCGGCTCTAGGGCCGCCAAGGCCACGCGCCCGTTTTTGCAAGGGTAGACCTTATAACCCGCGTGTGCGCCGCCTACATCGCCGCTGGGCAGCGTGAGGCCCCATGCGCGCGGCAAGGCGAGGTATGAGGATGCATCGCACAACGCAACTTCATGAAACACACCTTTGCCTTGCGCTTTGCCTGGCCGTTGACGTAACAGCAGCGCTTGCAATACCGCTTCGGTGGCAAACAAGGAGCCGCCCATATCGGCATACAAGCTGGCAGGCATTTCAAGGCCATTGACCAAGCCACTGTCGGCTTGGTAGGTCAAATCGTGTCCAGGTTCTTCCGCGCGTTCACCTGGGGCACCCACGATGCTCACCACGCACAAAGCAGGGTAGCGCTTGTGCAACTCTTTCCAAGCCAAGCCCAGCTTGACCAAGGCCGAAGGGCGGAAGGAGGTGATGAGCACATCGGTTTGTACCAATTGTTTGTGCAGTGCTGCTTGGCCACGTTCAGACTTCAAGTCGGCTTGCAACACCTTCAAGCCTTGGTGCATCACCTCGTAAGCGGCAGGCTTGTAGATGCCCATGGGGTCTGCCGTGCTCATGCCGCTAGGCGCGAGTGGTTCGAGCTTGGTGCACTTGGCGCCCATGGCCTGCAGCCGCATCACAGCGGCTGGGCCTGGTAGGTTCAAAGCGAGGGTGAGAACGCGCACCCCTTTGAGGGGCGCGGCAGAGGAGGAGGGGTGATGTGCAGCAGTCATCCCGCCATTATCGGGCGGCGACGGGGTCTAAACCGGTTTGACGAATCGTCTCTGCGACTTCGGGAGATTGGAAAAATTTAATCAGTTGCTTGGCTGTGTCTTGCTCGGTGGAGCCTTCGACCAAGCCTGCTGAGAAAAAGATGGTTTGCTGCACAGACTCGGGCAAGGTGCCAATGAAATCGAGCTCTTTGAAATAAATCAACTCGCTCACTTGCTGAAAGCCCAGCTCGGCATCGCCGCGTGCCACGACAGCGCCCACGCGTTCGCTCATGATTTTCTTGGCGGTGTCTTTGAGTTGCTCCGCCACGCCGAGTTTAGGGAACAGCTCAGTCGACAAATAGGTGCCACTGGCACTGGCCGAGTAAGCAATGGACTTGGCGTTGAGCAAGGTTTGTTTCAAAGCCGCTACCGTGCTGATGTCGGGCTTGGGGGTGCCTTTGCGAACTGCAGCGCCAATTTGCGATCGCACCAAATCCACGCGACTGCCTTGGATGACATTGCCTTTTTTTATCATCGCCTCTAAGCCGCCGTCCGACAAAATAATCAAGTCAAACTTTTCACCGCGCGAGAAGCGGGTGGGAATGGCGTCAGGGGCATTGCCTACGGATGCACCAAACGCGCTGATGACTTTGTGGCCGGTTTGTTTTTCAAACTCAGGCACGAGTTGTTTGTAGGCTTCGGTGAATGCGCCTGAGGTGATGACGCGAATCTCGGCAGCTTGGGCAATCTGCGCGGCAGCTAAAAATAACCCAACGCCAACCAGTAGCAGGCGGCGGGTGATGTGGTGTGTCAATGTCATGTGTTGTCTCCGTTTGGTTATTTTTTATTCGCCTGTGATTTTTCGTTCACGAATCACACGTCCCCATGTGGCCGATTCTTTGGCGATGTACTTGGCCAATTCATCGCGCGTACCTGGCTGTGGGGTGAGGCCGTGGCTGTTGAGTTGCTCCACCACATCGGGTGACTTCAATACTTTGACTAGCTCTGTGTTCCAACGGTCCAAGATGGGCGCAGGCACTTTGGATGAGGCGACAAAGGCATACCAGTTGGTTGCGCTAAAACCTGGGTAGCCAGACTCAGCCACGGTCGGAATTTTTGGGAGTTGTTTCAGGCGTTGCGCTCCGGTGCTGGCCAAAGGAATGAGCTTACCGTTGTCGATGTAGGCTTGCGACGTGGAGTAGGTCGAGAAGTAAGCGGCAACACGACCACCTAACAAATCCTGCAAGGCAGGTGCGCCGCCTTTGTAGGGTACGTGCACGGTGTCTATCCCTGCCATGTCGTCTAGCAACTCACCAGCGAGGTGAGAGGCTGAGCCAGGCCCTGTCGACGCATAGTCGAGTTTGCTTGGATTCTTCTTCGCGTAGGCGATGTACTCTGCAAAGGTCTTGATGCCTGTGCCTGCGTGCACCACCAACACGTTAGGAAAGTTCACACCCATGGTGATGGGCGAGAGGTCTTTGACGGGGTCGTAGGGCAGCTTCATCATGTGCGGTGCGATGGTGAGCGGGCCGACCGAACCAAACAAAATCGTGCTGCCGTCGGTCGGGCCATTGGCAGCAAATTGGTGAGCAATGTTGCCGCCTGCACCGCCCCGGTTGTCAATGACCACCGACGCGCCGATGTTGTCTCCCAATTTTCTGGCGATGATGCGCGCCGCTGTATCCGCTGCACCGCCGGCTGCAAAGCCGACCAACATGGTGATGGTTTTCTTGGGTGGAAACTCTTGGGCGTGGGCGGTCAAAACCGATGCGCCGAATGCGAGCAACATGCAGTTGCGAAGGAAGTTACGTTTTTTCATGGGTTGTCCCTTTCAAATTATTCGCTGCCCAAGCCGAGTTGGTTGGGTTGTCGTTTTTCAACGGCATGGCGTAGCAATGCCGCCGTTCTAAAAATACCGTGCGCAAACTTGCCGTAGGGCAGGGTGGCAAACAAGGCCATCACCACACCCAAATGAATGGCCAACAGCGCAGGTAAGGCGGCGCTACCGCGGCCCAACCACAAGGCCAGGCCGCTCAGACTGGTGAAAAACAGCAAGGCGATGAAGCCCAAGTCCATCGGTTTTTGCGCCGCATCGCCGTGCATGGGGTGGCGTTGCCGGTGGAGCTTGGACAGGCCTGCCGTGCCCAACAACAAACTCACGCCACCGATCGCGCCCAGTAGTTTGGGCATGCTGGGGAGGTCATAAGGGGCGATCCAGCCGAAGGCATAGTGATACACCGTGCCTAAGCTGGTGGCGGCAAAGCAAAGCATGAACCCGTAAAAAGTGAGGTGGTGTGCGCGACGGCGCGACAGCGTGAACGCATCGTCTTCGTTGTGACAGCCTTCGCCGTGTCCGCCATCTAGGTATTTCAGTCGCAACACGTCTTGCGTGGCTTCACTGGCTGCAGGTGGGGTCACCGCAGCACCGCTGGTGGCGGGGGTGATGTCACGCCAAAAACGTCGCACGCCTAAGCTCAATGCCAATGCGGCAAACAAGAACACGGGCGCGAACAAGCTGACCAACAAATTGTGCGGAAACACGTCGTAGAAGTTGCCCGGCAGCTTGCTGGCCCACAAGGTGCCATTCATTTGCAGGGCGAGCAGCAAAAACAGCGACAAGCCAGCGGCCAAAGCTAATGACAAAGTGAGGCCATTGCGCTTGTAGAGCGCGCCTAAGGCAGAAGGCCATGCGTAGTCGGCATACGTTTGGCCGCGCACCTGCGCCATGGCTTGCGGCACATTGACCGCAAACTCGTGCGGCGGTGCGTATTGGCAGGCATGCAAACAGGCGCCGCAGTTGTGGCAGAGGTTGGCGAGGTAATGGATGTCGGCTTTGCCAAATTCCAAGCGACGCGTCATCGCGGGGAACATGGCGCAAAAGCCTTCGCAGTAGCGGCAGGCATTGCAAATTTGCAGCTGTCGCGCCACTTCGGTTTCAGGCGCAGACAGTACAACTTCGCCATTGGCCAAAGCACGTGCGTCGCGTGTGAGGGCATCAAGCGTTTGCATGTGCAGCCTCCTTGGAAGCTAAAGCAGCTTGGGCAGCTTTGGCGGCTTGTGTGCCAGCAATGCGGCCAAACGCTGTGCCAATCGACATGCCCACACCTGCGGTGTAGCCCTTGCCCAGCACGTTGCCAGACATCATTTCGCCCGCCACAAACAGGTTGTCGCTGGGTACATCGTTAAAGCGCACCGCGGCTGTTTCATCGGTTTTGAGACCAAGGTAAGTAAAGGTGATACCAGGGCGCAAGGCGTAGCCATAGAACGGACCGGTGTCGATGGGGCGAGCCCAATGCGTTTTGGCAGGCGTCACGCCTTCGGTGTGGCAGTCGTCCAAGCTGGTGTGGTCAAACGTGCCGATGCGGCACGCGCGGTTGTAGTCGTTGAGGGTTTGCATGAAGGTGTCCACAGGCAAGCCAAGTTTTTGCGCAAGCTCTGGCAAGGTGTTGGCTTGCACACCGGGAAACACTGGCGGCATGAAGCGGCCAATGGCTTTGGCATCGATGATTGAATAGCCAATTTGCCCCGGCTGCTGTGCCACCAAACGGCCCCAAATGGCGTAGCGCTTTGGCCAGAAGTCTTCGCCTTCGTCATAGAAACGTTGGCCTTCGCGGTTGACCACCACGCCGAGCGACACGCAGTCAATGCGGGTGCAAATGCCACCGTCATAGAGCGGGGCGCGTGCGTCAATCGCCACCATATGGGCTTGGGTGGGGTCGCCAATGCGGTCCGCGCCATGGGCCAACATGTGTTTGAGCAACACGCCTTGGTTGAATTTCGTGCCACGGATGAGGAAGTTGTCGGCAGGCCATTCACCGCGCTCGTTTTGGCCCCATGCTTCGCGCAGCCATTCGCGATTGGACTCAAAGCCACCAGCTGCCAACACGCAGGCTTTGGCCGTGATGCGCTCTTGGCCGATGTATGCCGCGACGAAGCGGCCATCTTCAATGTCGAGTTTGTCGACGGACGCGTTGTAGCGAATTTGTACACCCAGTTTTTCAGCGCTGCGGTAATACGCATTGACCAAGGCTTTGCCGCCACCCATGAAAAACGCGTTGGTGCGTGCCACATGCAGGGCGCCTGAGAGAGGTGGCTGAAAGTGCACCCCGTGTTTGCGCATCCAATCGCGACAAGTGGAAGAGGCACGGATGACCAAGCGGGCTAGTTTCTCGTTGGTGATGCCGCCCGTGACTTTGAGCAAGTCTTGCCAATACTCTTCTTCTGGGTAGGCTTCGATCAGCACGTCTTGTGGTGCGTCGTGCATGCAGCGCAGGTTGCGGGTGTGGCCTGAATTGCCACCACGCCATTCGCGTGGCGCTGCTTCGAGCATCAAGACCGATGCGCCTGCTTCGGCCGCCATGAGTGCGGCGCATAGGGCGGCATTGCCGCCGCCAATCACCAGCACATCAGGCTGTTTTGTACTTGCTTTGGTTGTCATGCCCGAGAGTGTCGGACGAAACAGTTATGTTGAGAAGTGAAATATATGCTTTGATTATTTCGTTTTTCGCATCAATTGGGTTTTTGATGTCTTGGGCTTGAGGTGTGCTTTTTGAATCAACTCATAAAAGGCTTGGGCGGCTGGCGAAAGGCTGGTGTTTTTGTGGCGCAGCAAAGCCACTCTGCGTTTCACCACAGGCCCAGTCAAGGTGATTTTGCGCACATGGGCGCGGTCACCTTCTAGCAAGGTGGAGGAAGGCAGGATGGCGCAGCCCACACCTGCTGCGACCAGATTGATAGCCGTGGCGTGGTGTTGAACTTCATAGTTGCCGTTGAGCCGGATGCCGTGCTTGGCCAACTGGTAGTCCATGAACACACGGGTGGCCATGAAGTTGCTCACCACAATCAAGTCGGCTTCGCGCATGTCTGCCCATGTCACGGTGTCTTTGCCTTGCAGTGGATGCGTGTCTCGACAAATGAAGACCAAGGGGTCGTCAAACAAAGGGGTTTCAATGAGGTCGGGGTGAACTTCGCCGTTCACCGCAATGCCAATTTCGGCTTGGTGGTTGAGTACAGCCTCACGCACTTCGTAAGAAGCCGCATCCAAGAGACGAATGCGGTTACCCGGGCACTCATCGGCATATTGACGAATCAGCTCAGGCAGCATGTGTGCGGCCATGCTGGGCACGCAGGCGAGGGTGAAGTTGCCTTTCGCATGCTGTGACATGTCTTTGAGACGGCCCACTGCAGAGGTCATTTCATTCACGATGGCGCGGGCTTGGGGTAAAAAGTCACGGCCAACAGCGGTCATCTCGACGCGACGCGTGGTGCGGTCAAGCAGCTTTAAGCCCAAATAAGCCTCGAGTTTTTGCACCCGGCGTGTGAGTGCGGTTTGCGTGATGTGTAGCTGGTCGGCGGCTTTGTTGAAGCCGCCGAGTTCTGCCGTCACCACAAATGCTTGTATGCCATCAAAATCAATTTTCACGTCTCAATTGTGAATCAACATCGCCACTAGATTTTCATTTCGATCGCGACTGAAAAGAGGTCATTTGCGAGTTACAATAACCAAATCGGGGCGTAGCGCAGCCTGGTAGCGCATCTGGTTTGGGACCAGAGGGTCGTAGGTTCGAATCCTATCGCCCCGACCACAAAAGCAAAAAAGGCCTCGAATTTCGAGGCCTTTTTTCATTTCTGTCCGTAGCTCAGTTGGATAGAGCAACAACCTTCTAAGTTGTGGGTCACAGGTTCGATTCCTGTCGGACAGGCCACCTTTTGAAACACGTCACTTAGTTGAATAACCAGTCTGGGTTCAACGCCACGTAGCAGTTCTTTTCTCCAAGTAACTGGCCATCTGGGCTCACGCAGAAATTGGCACGACGGAACTTCTTTTCGTCGGTCAGCACGTAAGAGCGGTAGAGCTCTTTGCTCTTGATGCCTGTTTTGTCTTTAGGGTGCAACATCATGAGACGTGTCGAACCACATTCGCCTTTTTTGATGCATTCTTTTTCGGCTTTGTCGTCGACATAAAACTCAATGTAAATCGCACCCGGAAACTTTGTTTTGGGTTTGGCCACCTTGATCATGCAAGGCATGTCTTGCGCGTGGGGTAGGCCCATGCGATCGGCAAAGGTGTTCATCTCAGACAGCACCGTGTCACGGTATTTGGCTTTGATGGTTTTGTGACACACAAAGTAATCGGCATACGTATTCGTAAACACCACGGGCGTGAGCGGTCGGTTGTTGCTATCGAGCTGGATGATGGCAGCGTCGTAAATGGCACTCACAGCAGGGGGGGGGGCCTTTTTATCGGCTTTGCCGTGACCTCCGCCGTGACCATCACCACCTTTTTTGGCGTCCTTTTTAGGGTCACCATGGCCATCGTCTTTCTTCTTTTCGTCCTTTTTAGGAGGAGCACCGTGGCCATCGTCCTTTTTCTCTTCTTTTTTAGGCGCACCGTGGCCGTCGTCTTTTTTGCCGTGGTCGTCTTTGGGTTCTGGCTTATGCGCTTCTTTGGGCTCAGCTTTAGGAACTTCTTGGGGCTCCTCAAACTTCGGTTTAGCCACGCGTTTGTAGATGTAACCGCTGCGTCCAACTTCACCATTTTCTTCGATGTAGTCGAATTTCGGCTTAGGCGGTTCCTCTTTGGCCGCAGCCTTCTTAGGCGGATCATTCGCAAACGCTGGCGAGCCCATGAGGCTCGTCATCAGCAGAGTCGTCGCGAGAAGTGTGAAGGTTGAAAAACGCATATCCCTAGAAGATCGACTGTTCAAGGGGAGGCTTTAGCTCCGCAGGCAAAAAAGCCTTAAGGGACGGTATAACAAGTGGTGTCTGTGAACAACTTGCCTTTGTCTGTGACGCATTGTTGAGAGATGAGCTTGCGTGACATATCTGACAAGAAGTAAGAACGGTAAAGCACTTTGTCTTTAGGAATCAGGCTGATGCTGCGAAACACCGGGCATTGTTCGTTGCGCACGCAAGCCGTCAAGCGCTGCTGGTTCACATAAAGGTGAATGTTGATACGCCCAGGTGTCAAGCTTTTGTCGGTGCCAATACTCACCACGCAGGCATCACCTTTGACGAATGGCAAATCAACCAATTCGGCAAAATAGTTCATCTCTGCCACGACCAGTTCACGAAACCAAGGTGCCACGATACCGTTGCAATCAAAGTAGTCGAGCTTGGTGGTGTGAACCAAGATTTCGGTGTAGGGACGATTCTTCGGCCCCAGCAACAACATGGGTTCGGCCCCAGATTGAGGTGGGCGAGCCAACAGAGCACGTGATGCAGTCGGTTTGTCTTGCGCAAGCACACCCGTCCACACGGACAGGAGCAGGCAGGTCAACAGGAAAAACTTCTTAAACATGACGTCTTATGAATCGGTTGTAACAGGGTTAACTTTATCAGTTTGTGGTTCGTGCACGTTCTCGTAAATCAAGTAAAGTGAATTCGAGTCGATTCAATGAACAGAATGAATATAAAACGGTCAATCTGGATGGGTGTGTTAGCTGCAGCTTTACTAGGCTGCGGTGGGGGCGGGGGTGGAGGCAGCCCAGCCGTCGTCAATTCGCAACCGCCTGTGACCCCGCCAGTGCCCGTGGCTTCCGTCTCAGTATTTGGCCCAACGATTGCTGCGCCTAAACATTTGGTATTTTCTGGTGCCAATCTTTATGTAGCGTATCAATCGGGAATTCTTGTTTTGAATTCAACAGGGAGTTTTGTCACTTCTTATTCTGTCGCCGATGCCGTGGGCATCGGTGTGCAGTCGGGACTGGTTTATCACACAGGAAATATCACTAGCGGCGAAGATACGATTTTCGAATTAGGCAGCTTGACGCCCAAAGTGGCCTATGCCTTGAATAATTTTGATGGCATGGTTTTTTATGCCTCCAATATGTTGTTTGTCGCCAATAGCAGCAATGTGTTGGCGTACACAAATTTTTCAAATCCTGTTTTCATCACAGGCTTAGGCGCTACACCGATGGCGATGGCTGCAGACACTCTCAACGCACGTATTTACTTGACTTTAGATGACAACAAAATTGGTTTTCTGAATCCCACCAACCCTAGTGCTGGATTAACTGTTTTGACCGAGGTCACACCTGCGAAGTGGGGGCCTTTACAAAAACCTAATGGCGTTGTGGTGTCGTCTACTGGTTTTGCGTACGTTGTGAATCAAGGTGATCCGAATGGCACGGGTGGTTACATCAGCAAAATCAATACAACCACTGGAGCGACAGAAACTCTGTTGAGCGATAGCGTTGGCAATTGGGGCTCGCTCGCTGTAGGATTTTGTGGTCCTATCGGCATCACTTTGGATGGCACTCAAGAAAATTTGTACGTCACAAACGGCAGTTGTTTGTCCAGCTATTCTGGCTATGGAAACAGCAACAAGATTTTGAAAATCAAACTGCCTTAACGCTCTGAGTTTTTAGCGTTTCGCAAATTGCGTTGATCCAAACAAAACTTCTTTGGCCTTGTCATCGTGCAACGGCTTACGCAAGTCAGCCAGCACCTGCACGCCGCGCTGTACCGCAGGTCGTGCTGCAATCAAATCAAACCAAGCTTTGAGGTGAGGGTAGTCGGCCCAATCAATGCCTTGGTTTTGCCAACTGCGTAGCCAGGGGAAGATGGCAATGTCAGCAATGCTGTAGCTGTTGCCAGCGATGAACTTGGTTTTTTGCAGTTGCTTGTCCATCACGCCATACAAGCGTTTGGCTTCGTTGGTGTAGCGGTTGTAGGCGTAGTCAATCTTCTCGGGGGCATAGATGCGAAAGTGGTGCGCTTGGCCCAGCATGGGGCCCACGCCACCCATTTGAAACATCAGCCATTGCAGTACTTCAAATTTGGCGCGATCGCTCTTGGGTAAGAGCTTGCCCGTCTTGGAGGCGAGGTACAACAGAATCGCGCCCGATTCAAACAGGCTGATGGGTTTGCCGTCTGGTCCATGTGGATCGACGAGTGCCGGGATTTTGTTATTGGGGCTGATCTTCAAAAACTCAGGCGTGAATTGTTCGCCTTGACCGATGTTCACAGGATGCGCCACCCAATCGCGGCCTAATCGCAAGCCACACTCTTCGAGCATGATGTGTACTTTGTGTCCGTTGGGCGTGGCCCATGAGTAAACGTCGATCATTGGTTTTCCTTAGCAGCCGCGTGTGACGGGCATTTCAACTTCTTGTGATGCGGTGGTGAGGTGCCGCGCAAGTTCGAGTTTAGCGATGGATTGGCGATGTACCTCATCTGGACCATCGGCCAAACGCAACCAACGTTGGGTGCAATAAGCGTAGGCCAGTGGGAAGTCGTCCGAGATGCCCGCTGCGCCGTGGGCTTGGATGGCCCAATCAATCACTTGACTGGCCATGTTGGGTGCAATCACTTTGATCATGGCAATTTCAGCGCGTGCTTCTTTGTTGCCCACGGTGTCCATCATGTAGGCGGCTTTGAGGGTGAGCAAACGTGCTTGTTCAATCTTGATGCGCGACTCGGCGATACGCTCATGCCACACGCCCTGAGTCGATAAAGGTTTGCCAAATGCCACGCGGCTGTTGAGGCGTTGGCACATCAGTTCTAGAGCACGCTCCGCTGCGCCAATGGAGCGCATGCAGTGGTGAATACGACCTGGGCCTAAGCGGCCTTGGGCGATTTCAAAACCACGGCCTTCGCCGAGCAACAGGTTTTCAACGGGCACACGCACATTGGTGAGGGTGACTTCCATGTGACCGTGCGGCGCATCGTCGTAGCCAAACACGCTCAAGGGGCGCACCACTTTCACGCCCGGCGTGTTGGCAGGCACCACCACCATGCTTTGTTGCGCGTGCTTGGGTGCCGTGGTGTCGGTCTTGCCCATCACGATGTACACCGCACAGCGCGGGTCACCCGCGCCAGAGCTCCACCACTTGGTGCCATTGATGACGTAGTCGTTGCCTTCGCGAACGATGCTGCATTGGATGTTGGTGGCATCTGACGAGGCCACAGCTGGCTCGGTCATCAAGAAGGCTGAGCGAATCTCGCCGCGTAGCAAAGGCTCAAGCCATTGCACCTTCAGGGCTTCGCTGGCGTAGCGTTCAAAGGTTTCCATGTTGCCGGTGTCGGGGGCCGAGGAGTTGAACACTTCGGCTGCGAAGGACACGCGACCCATGATTTCGCACAGAGGGGCGTATTCCAAATTGCTCAAACCATCGGGCACGCGTGGGCTGTGAGGAATGAACAAATTCCACAGGCCGGCAGCGCGTGCCTTGGGCTTGAGTTCTTCCACCAACGCGGTTGGAATCCAAGCATTGCCTTTGGCGCGGTTGGCGGCAATTTCTTCAAAGAAGCGTTGTTCGTTGGGGTAGATATGCTCGTCCATGAAGGCGAGCAGGCGCGTTCGCAGGCCTTTGACTTTGTCGCTGTAATCGAAGTTCATGTGATGTATTCCTTGACGCTGTTATTCTTTTAGGCTTGTTGTGCAAATTTCCATGCCAGCTCGGCCATGGGGCGCGCAGCTGCGCCGTTGGCTTTGGCTTGGTCGCTAGACGCTGTTCCAGCTTCCACGCGCTTGGCGATGCCTTGCAAGATGGCCGCGATGCGGAACATGTTGTAGGCGAGGTAAAAGTTCCAGTCGGCCTTCAGGTCTGCCGGTGTGGCTAAGCCTGTGCGGTCGCAATAGCGGTAGATGTTTTCGCTCTCGCTGGGAATGCCGAGTGCGGCAATGTCCACGCCGCCAATGCCCCTGAAGGTGCCGGGCGGGATGTGCCAGCCCATGCACAGGTAGCTGAAGTCTGCCAGTGGGTGACCGAGGGTGGACAACTCCCAATCGAGCACAGCCAACACGCGTGGCTCGGTGGGATGGAACATCAAGTTATCCAAGCGATAGTCGCCGTGCACGATGCTGACTTTGTTTTCGTCCTTGGCGCTCGCGGGCATGTTGGCAGGCAGCCATGCCATGAGATGGTCCATTTCAGGAATAGGCTGCGTGACGGAGGCCAGGTATTGCTTGCTCCAGCGACCAATCTGGCGCTCAAAGTAATTGCCGGGGCGGCCATAGCTCTCTAGCCCGCGCCCAGCAAACTTCACGGTGTGCAGGGCTGCGATGACGCGATTCATTTCGTCGTAAATTGCACCACGCTCGGTATTGCGCATGCCAGGCAGTGTTTGGTCCCACAGCACACGCCCTTGAACAAACTCCATGGCGTAGAAGGCTCGGCCAATGATGGACTCGTCTTCACAGAGCACATGCATTTGGGGTACGGGCACATCGGTGCCGTACAGGCCTTGCATCACTTTGAACTCGCGTTCAATCGCATGGGCCGAAGGCAGCAGCTTGGCCACAGGGCCCGGCTTGGTGCGTAGCACGTAGCTCTTGGTTGGCGTGATGAGTTGGTAAGTGGGGTTGGATTGCCCGCCCTTGAACATCTCTAGCGAGATCGGGCCTTCAAAGCCCGGCAACTTGGCGCTCAGCCAAGCTGCCAATGCTGCGGTGTCTATGGGGTGTGCCGCTTGCACGGGCTGGGCGTTTGCTGTGTCGTCCCGGCTCATGCGTGGGCTCCTGTCAGTGGTCGGCTTCGCTGATGTGTAGCAAAGCGTCGCGGTTGCGAATCACCAAGCCACCCGGCTCGATGCGAATGGCTTCCTCGCGTTCCATGGCTTTGAGTTCTTGGTTCACACGTTGGCGTGAGGCACCCAAGAGTTGCGCCAATTCTTCTTGCGCCAGATGCAAACCAATGCGAATTTCTTGCGCGTTGGTCAGACTCTGCACACCGTAGCTGCGTGCCAAGTGCAGCAGTTGTTTGGCCAAGCGCGAGCGCAAGGGCAGGGTGTTGAGGTCTTCCACCAAACCAAACAGTTGGCGAATGCGGCGTGCTTGCAAGCGCAGCATGGCTTCGTAGAACTCCACATGCTGGCTGAGAATTTTTTGAAAGTCTGCTTTGGCCACGCAAAGAATGGTGGTCTCGCCGTGGGCGTACACATCGTGCGTGCGACGGTCCCCGTCGAGGATCGCCACGTCGCCAAACCATATGCCAGGCTCCACATACGTGAAGGTGATCTGCTTGCCCGACAAGGAGGTTGAGCTCACGCGCACCGCGCCACGCGCGCAAGCCATCCACTCTTCGGCTGGGTCGCCGCGAGCTGCGATCAAGTCGCCGTCTTTGCATCGTTTGACGTAAGCGCATCGAAGAATGTCGTGCCTGAGTGAAGGTGAAAGAGAAGAGAACCAACGTCCTGCGTTGATGGCCTCGCGTTCTTCGATGTTAAGAATAGGATCGTCCATAGCCTGTCTTTTGTGTGACCTGAAAGTAAGAATTTGTCACTCAGGAGACCCGCGCTTTGTGTGGGCCTGAGTGGGTGGTGAAGTGCTTAGCTTTCGACGTGCATCAAGCTCAAGCCCAACGCGCCACGGCGACGCAGCCATGGGCTAGGGCGGTAGCGTGTGTCACCGTAAACGGTTTGAACGTTGAACAGCACTTCCAAAATTTCAGTGGGGCCGTATTTGTCGCCCATCGCCAGCGGGCCCATCGCATGGCCCAAGTCGGCCCCGCCTGTGGCTTCGAGTTCTTGCGGTGTGCACATGCCTTGTTGGCACATGTCACATGCGATGTTGATGATGTTGGCAACTACGCGTTGTGTCACAAAGCCGCCGCTGTCGCGAATCACTGTCACCGCTTTGCCGTCACGTGCAAACAGCGCGTGTGCGGCATCACGCATGTCAGCGCGTGTCGCGGGGCTGGTGGCCAGCACGCGGCGTTGTGTGAGCTTGTCGTCAATGAGCATGTCGATGCCCACGGTGCGTGCTGGGTCCAAGCGCTCCACGATGGCCACGGTGGTCACGTCAAAACCCAAAGGTGCAACGATCGACAGCGCTTGAGCTGAAGGCGATGCGCCAGTTTCAATCTTTGCACCCAAGTCTTTTAGCAATTGCAGCAATTCGGGACGGCGCATGGCACGGGTCGATACCCAGACAGAGGGCATTTCTGCCACCGTTGGCACGGCTGGCTCTGGCGGCATGTGTGCCTCGCCATCGACGTAGTCGTAAAAGCCTTTGCCCGTCTTTTGTCCTGCTGCACCAGCGGCTAAGCGCTGCACGCTGATCGCGCTTGGACGGTAGCGAGGCTCAGACCAATGCGATTGATAAATCGAGGTCATGGCCTCGTGTGCCACGTCCAGACCGGTGAGGTCTAAGAGTTGGAAAGGGCCAAGTTTGAATCCGGCATGGTCGCGCAAGATGCGGTCGATGGTGGCGAAATCTGCCACGCCTTCTGATGCGATTTGCAGCGCCTCTGTGGCGCCTCCTACGATGCCAATGGTTTTGTAGATAGAACTCATGGCAAAGATTATGGCTGAGCCGTGCCACTTTTTTGAGTTGTGGTTGCGTGAAACGCGCTATGTCAAAATGAAACGAACCTTTGTCCATTTGGAGCGCCTTCATGACCCTCAAACTTTGCGGTTTTGCTGTCAGCAACTACTACAACAAACTCAAAATTCAGCTGCTTGAAAAAGTAGTGCCATTTGAGGAAGAGTTGGTGTGGCTCAAACCTCTAGAGTCCTCAACTCTGCTGCGTTCGCCTATGGGCAAAGTGCCCTTTTTAGAGACACCGCATGGTTGCATCAGCGAGTCAGCAGTGTGCGCTGAGTACATCGAGCAAGCATATCCGCATCATCCTTTGATGCCTGCTGAGCCTTTTGAAGCGGCGAAGGTGCGCGAAATCATCACGTATCTAGAGCTGCATGTGGAATTGGTGGCACGCGAGCTGTACCCGCAAGCATTCTTTGGTGGCGCGGTGGACGAAGCCACGCAAACGCGTGTGCGAAAACAACTCGCCAAAGGCGTGGAAGGCTTGAGCAATCTGGTGAAGTTCTCGCCCTATATTGCCGGCGATATGTTCACGCTCGCTGACTGCTCCGCGATTGTGAATTTACCGCTGGTGTCCATGGCGTCCAAAGCGGTGTACGGAGAAGATATGTTGGCGCATCTGCCAGTCAAAGCCTACAACCAGCAAATGGCGGAACGTGCGTCGGTGCAACATGTCAACGCAGATCGCAAGGCATGCATGGCGTTGATGGCTGAGCGCGCAGCCAGCAAGGCCAACTAAAACGTCATCGGCGTACTTGCAATGCGCCCGGATTGACAATGTTGGTGGGCGTGCCTTTGATGAAGTTCACCACGTTGTCAAAGGCTGTGCCGAAATACAGCTCGTAGCTGTCTTGCTCCACATAGCCGATGTGTGGCGTGCAGATGCAGTTTTCCAAGCGTAGCAGGGCGTGGCCTTGCATGATGGGTTCGCTTTCAAACACGTCGATGGCAGCCATGCCAGGGCGACCGCGGTTGAGACCCGTGATGAGTGCGTCTGGCTCAATCAACTCAGCACGGGAGGTGTTCACCAACAAAGCGGTGGGTTTCATGCGGTTGAGGTCGGCCAACTTGACGATGCCGCGGGTCTCGTCGACCAAGCGCAGGTTCAAGGTCAGCACATCGCATTCTTCGAAGAAGGTTTCTCGTGATTCGGCCACGTTCAGGCCATCTTTGGCTGCGCGTTCGCGTGAGGCCTCGCTGCCCCACATCAACACGCGCATGCCGAATGCTTTACCGTAGCCGGCCAAAATTTGTCCAATCTTGCCGTAGCCCCAAATACCCAGAGTCTTGCCACGTAGGACTTGGCCGAGGCCAAAGTTGGTGGGCATCGAACCCGCTTTGAGGCCTGCTTGTTGCCAAGCCCCGTGTTTGAGGTTGCTGATGTATTGGGGCAAACGGCGCATGGCGGCCATGATCAACGCCCAAGTCAACTCAGCAGGGGCAATCGGTGAGCCCGAACCTTCTGCCACGGCAATGCCGCGTTCGGTGCAGGTCGCGATATCAATGTGGCTGCCTATTTTTCCAGTTTGAGAGATGAGTTTGAGTTTGGGCAACTTTTCAAGCAACTGGCGTGTGAGCTGGGTGCGCTCACGAATCAACACCAACACTTCGGCGTCTTTAAGTCGGACCGACAACTGGCCAACGCCCTTGATGGTGTTGGTGTAAACCTTGGCGGGGTAGGCTTCTAATTTGGACGCGCAAGCCAACTTGCGCACGACATCTTGGTAGTCGTCGAGGATGACAATGTTCATCCCCTAATTGTGCCTTGTGCCACGGGGCTTCACGCTGGGCGCGTGAGCCCTATTTCAAATATCAGTGACGGTTTTCTAGCTCGGCCAAACGGTCGAGTTCGGCGCACACATCGGCCATGCGGCCCGAGATGACCATGCGCCCTGCGTTTTTGCGGTTGTGTTGCGCTTCCATCACGCGAGCGACGCGCAGTGGCAAGTGGCGAGGTGTGCTTTGCAGGGCTTGTGCAGGCATGAAGCCGCGGACCACGTTTTGCAGAGGATTGAGGAGGCGGTAGGCGCCAAAAAGTGCGAGGCTCATGGTCGTTCTTTCTTTACATCATCATGGTGTTACGGATCAGGCCAACGGCCAAACCTTCAATTTCAAAGGGCTCGCCCGGTTCAACCAAAATGGTTTTGAAGTCTGGGTTTTCGGGGAGCAGTTCAATGTGGCTGGCGGTTTTGCGAAAGCGTTTGACGGTCACTTCTTCGCCCAAACGGGCCACCACGATCTGCCCGTTTTTGGCATCACGGGTGGATTGCACAGCCAGCAAGTCGCCGTCCATGATGCCGGCGTCGCGCATGGACATGCCGCGCACACGCAGCAAGTAGTCAGGCTTGCGTTGGAATAAGCTGCTTTCTACAAAATAGGTTTGGTCCACATGTTCTTGCGCCAAGATGGGCGAGCCTGCAGCCACACGGCCTACCAGCGGCAACGAGAAGCCTGAGGGTGAAGCGCTGAAGGTGCTTTCTTGGTAGCTGCGTTGGTTGCCACCTTTGAGGCGAATGCCACGAGATGTGCCGCTCACCAGCTCAATCGCACCTTTGCGGGCCAAGGCTTGCAAATGTTCTTCGGCGGCGTTGGCAGACTTGAAGCCAAGCTCAGCTGCAATTTCGGCGCGTGTGGGGGGCGAACCGGTGTTGGCAATGGCAGACTGGATAAGCTCCAAAATCTGTTGCTGACGGGCGGTAAGTTTTGGCATTTCAATCATCGGTTCGACTCCTGCACAATGTGTGTCTTAAGAGATGCAACTGTTTGCGCATCCAGTAACTGTATTTTTAACCAGCTTTTTGAGTTTGGCAAGCTATGAATGCAAAAAAAACTAAAAAAATCGTTGTTTTAGCCACAGGTGGCACGATTGCTGGCTTGGCAAGCGATGCAGCCCAGCCTCAAAACTACACAGCTGGCCAAGTGGGCGTGGACGATTTGCTGCAGGGCGTTGCCCATGAAGGCATTGAACTGTTGAGCGAACAGGTGGCCCAAATCGACAGCAAAGACATGTCGTTTGCGGTCTGGCAAAGCCTGCTGGCTCGCGTGTCGCACTGCTTAAAACAAGACGATGTGCAAGGCATGGTCATCACGCACGGCACAGACACACTCGAAGAAACAGCCTACTTTTTGCAAACTGTGTTGCAGCCTACCAAACCTGTGGCCATCACCTGCGCCATGCTGCCCGCCAATGCGCCTGACAGCGATGGCCCTGGCAATCTCAAGGACGCTTTGGCTTGGGTGCAACAGCCCGATGCATCAGGTGTGTCTGTGGTGTGCGCAGGTCAAGTTTATGCAGGAAACGCTGTGCAAAAAAGCCATAGCCATCAGCGCAATCCCTTCGCTTCGCAAGCAGGCGTGACGCACCCCGCCGCGTTACGTGTGCCCAGCGTGGCGCAGGTGTTGGCTTGCACGCATTGGCCACGCGTGGAGCTGGTGTTCAACCATGCAGGCGCCGATGGCCGCTTGGTCCGCTCGCTGACGGCGCACGATGCACCGCAGGGCTGGGTGGTGGCAGGCACGGGCAATGGCACTTTGCACCATGACTTAGAGGCTGCTTTGCTGGACGCGCAAAAGCAGGGCGCTCAGGTGTTGCGTGCCTCACGTTGCGCACAAGGTGGCGTGCAGTTGCGTGAAGCTGATGTGTTGCCACATGCGGGGGGCTTGACCGCTGTGCAGGCCCGCGTGGCTTTGCTGATGCATCTTGTGGCGCAGCAAGCGTAGTCAAAGCAAGTCGCCAACAAAAAAGCCGCTCTGTTGAGCGGCTTTTGTTTGCAAGCGCAGCGCTTGAATCGGTTTAAGCCGAAAGGGCTTGAAACGCGCGTTCTTTGATTTCTTCCACAGTGCCGGTGCCGCTGATAGCGCGGTACTTGGGGGCTGCAGTGGCGTCGGCCTTGGCCCAGCCAGAATAGTAGTCCACCAAGGGGCGGGTTTGGGCGCTGTACACGTCCAAACGCTTCTTGACGGTTTCTTCTTGGTCGTCAGCACGTTGCACCAACGGCTCACCTGTTTCGTCGTCTTTGCCTTCCACTTTCGGTGGATTGAATTTGACGTGATACGTGCGGCCAGAAGCGGGATGTGAACGGCGGCCGCTCATGCGCTCGATGATGGCGTCAAAAGGCACGTCGATTTCCAACACGTAGTCCAGCTTCACGCCAGCCGCCTTCATGGCATCAGCTTGAGGAATCGTGCGTGGGAATCCGTCGAACAAGAAGCCGTTGGCGCAATCAGCTTGGGCGATGCGTTCTTTGACCAGGTTGATGATCAGGTCGTCGCTGACCAAACCGCCGGCATCCATCACTTTTTTGGCTTCAATGCCCAGTGGTGTGCCTGCTTTCACAGCAGCACGCAACATGTCGCCGGTGGAGATTTGAGGAATGCCGTATTTTTGGCAAATGAAGGTGGCCTGTGTACCTTTACCGGCACCGGGAGCGCCCAACAAAATCAGTCTCATGCTTGGTCCTAGTTGTATCTATACGTTTTATTACTTAGGCGAGGATATCACGCGCTTCCCTTCGAAAGCCTTACGCAACAGCGCTCAGCAGGGCTCTGACACGTGCCAAGTCCTCAGGCGTGTCGACGCCGGGGCCTGGTGAATGCTCGGTGACGTGGACGGCGATGCGGTGGCCGTGCCACATGGCGCGCAGCTGTTCGAGTGATTCGGTCACTTCAATCGGGGCTTGGGCCAGCTTTGGGAATTCGCGCAAAAAACCAACGCGGTAGCCGTACAAACCCACATGGCGCAGCGGCGCGGGGGTGGGCAGGGCCGTCATACCTTGGGTAAATCCATCGCGCCACCACGCAATCGGGGCACGGCTGAAGTACAGCGCTGTGTTGCGGGCGTCGAGCACTACTTTCACCACGTTGGGGTTGGCAAAGTCTTCCACGTTGTCGATGGTGTGGGCCAGTGTGCTCATGCTGCAGTCATTGCGTGTTTGCAGCAACTGGGCCGCCGCGTCAATGGAGGCGGGATCGATCAGGGGCTCGTCGCCCTGAACATTCACGACCACGTCGCTGTCTTGCAGCTTCAATAAATCACAGGCTTCAGCCAAACGGTCGCTGCCAGAGGGGTGGTCGGTTCGGGTGAGCACGGCGTCAATGGCGTGGGCTTGGCAAGCGGCGACGATGCGGGCGTCATCGGCTGCCACCACCACGCGTGAGGCACCTGAGAGCTTGGCGCGTTGCGCCACGCGCACCACCATGGGGACACCGGCAATATCGGCCAAAGGCTTGTCGGGCAAGCGCGACGAGGCCATGCGCGCTGGAATGAGAACGCAAAACGACATTTAGGCTTTCAGTTCAGCGTCGGTCAGTGGGCGTGCTTCGTTTTCTAGCAGCACAGGAATGCCGTCGCGAACGGGGTAAGCCAAACGCGCGCTGCGAGAGATGAGCTCTTGCGTGTCGCGGTTGTATTCAAGGGGGCCTTTGGTCACGGGGCAGACCAAGAGTTCAAGCAGTTTGGTGTCCATGGGGTGATGATAACTTTGCGTGTGGTGAGGCTGCGAGGTGCTGGGCAATGGCGCTCAGCAGCGCAGCAGGTAAGGTGGTTTGCAAGGGCACGGCCCAAGCGTGTGGGTGATGCGCCCAGAGTTTGACCGCATCTTTTTCGGTACACAGCACATCGCCTTGTGAGGCGTCGATGTGCAGTTGCTGCAAGTCGGCATGGTCGGGCAGGGCTTGCGAGCGGGTCAGCGTCAGGCCTTTGTCGCGCAGCATGGCAAAAAAAACCTCGGGTTTGGCAATGCCCGCCAAGGCTTGCACGGGCGTGTGGCTCCAGCTGCTGAGTGGGCGCTGTGTGCCATCGGCTTGCACGGCGACATCGGCCAAGCGGCGCTGCACGGCAAACTCATGTGGGCCAACGTTGCCAGAAGTTTTCAGCACCCAGCAAGGTACGGCATTGCCCGATGTGGCTTGAGGCATCGCTTTGCGCGGCCAGTTTTCACGTAGCGGGCCTGCGGGCAGCAAGTGGCCGTTGCCCACGCCGCGTTCGTCAAACACGCACAGCTCTAGGTCGCGTGCCAGTTGCCAGTGCTGCAAACCGTCGTCACACACCAGCACTTGCACCTCGGGGTGCTGTGCCAGCAGCGCATGTCCTGCGTCCACACGCCTAGCGCTGACAAACACCGGCACTTGGCAGCTGCGGGCAATCAGCAAAGGTTCGTCGCCCACGTCGGGGGCAAGGCTTGTCGGTGTCACCGCTTGGATGCCCGTCGTGCGGCGACCATAGCCGCGTGACAGCACACCCACACGCCAACCTTGTTCGGTCAAATGTTTCACCAAAGCCATGGTGATGGGCGTTTTGCCCACGCCACCCACCATCACATTGCCCACCACGAGGACGGGCACAGGCAAGGTTTGTGTTTTGTAAAAACCGTGCTGGTACAGCGCGCGGCGCATGGCCACGAGGCCCGCAAATAGCCAGCTCACGGGCAACAAAGCGAAGGCCAGTGCTTCACCCCAACCGCCTTGGCCATTCCAAGCCTGCATCAATGCTTGGCGCATGCGGGTCATGGGCGTCAGTCGGCTTTGCCGCCAGAGGACTGGGCTGCGAAGGTGAGTTGGTTTAGGCCATTGCGGCGAGCCGCTTCCATCACCAGCATCACCGATTGGTGGCTGGCTTGCGCGTCTGCGCTGATGATGATCATGGGGCTGTCTATGTTTTGTGTGGCTTGGGCCAAGGCTTGGCTCAGGCCCTGCACGTCGCGGGTGTTGACCAAATTGCGGTTCACGCTGAACTGGCCTTCGCTGCTGATCGACACAATCACCTCATGCGGGCGTTCTGGCAACGCCGCGGCATCGGCCACGGGTAAGTTCAGCTGCAACTCTGTGAACTTGCTGTAGGTCGTGGAGAGCATCAAAAAGATCACCACCACCAACAAAATGTCGATGAACGGGATCAAGTTGATCTCGGGCTCTGGGCTCTTTTCGCGATGAAACTTCATGGCCATGGTGTTGCAGCGCCTGTTATTTCAAGCGTGCGCGCATGAGCAACAGGTGGCGCACAAAGCGCTCGGCATCCAGCTCAAAACCCAACACATAGGCATCCACACGGGCGCGCAGGTAGCGCCAGAACATCAAGGTGGGAATGGCCACGATCAAGCCAAACGCGGTGTTGTAAAGCGCCATCGAAATGCCTTGTGCCAACTGCACCGGGTTGCTGGTGCCTGGGGCTTGTGAGCCAAAGATGTCGATCATGCCGATGACGGTGCCCAACAAACCCAGCAGCGGCGCGGCTGAGGCGATGGTAGCCAAGGCCACCAGGTGTTTTTCCAGCGTGTGGGCCGCTTGGCGGCCCGCCGATTCCATGCTCGAGCGCAGGTCTTCCGCGCTGATGAGTGGTTCGTTCTTCATGGCATACAAGCCCGAAGCCAAGATGCGGCCCAACACCGAGTGGTCGTGCAGCTGCGTCATGGCATCTTCGGAAGGCAAGTTGTCGTGTGAGGCTTGAAGGGCTTGAGTCAGCAAACCTTCAGGTGCTACCAAGTGGGGGCGCAAGCTCATCATGCGTTCAATGATCAGCGCCAAGGCAACGATGGAGCACGCCAACAAAGGCCAAATCGGCCAACCCGCCGCTTGTATGATGGACAACAAATCAAATACCCCCGTGAATCAATTGGCAACAATTATGGCCCAGCCGTCCATCCACACGAACTGTGGATAACTTTGGGGATAAGGTTTGTTGGCCCCTGTCTGAAGCCGCATGAATGGGATGTTTTGACAGAATGGTCGAAAAATGGGCGGTAGAAATCTCTTTTAAATCAAAGACTTGCTACGTGGCTTGGTGATTTTCTCGGTTTACTACTTAAAACGATTTGGAAATATTTTTTGTGGATGAGTCCTCTATGTCGACCACGGAATCGCTAGGTTTGACGCCACGTATTTGGGCAGTCGGCGCGCTATGCCGCGCCGTGGCTGATGCGCTTGAGGCGCGTTTCAACCCCATCGCCGTGCGCGGTGAGATTTCCGGCTTCACGCGCGCGGCCAGCGGTCATTGCTACTTCACGTTGAAGGATGCGGGCGGGCAGCTCCGTTGCGCCATGTTCAAGCGCGCCGCCCAAATGCTCGACTTTCGCCCAGCGGACGGTGAACTGGTCGAAATCCGTGGTCGTTTGGGTGTATACGAGCCGCGTGGCGAACTGCAACTGATTGTGGAAAACATGCGCCGCGCGGGGCAGGGCGCGTGGTTTGAGCAGTTCTTGCAGCTCAAAGCCAAGCTTGAAGCCGAAGGCCTGTTTGATGCCGAGCGCAAGCGGCCCCTCAAAACCATGCCGCGTGGCATTGGTGTGGTCACATCCTTGGGCGCTGCGGCGCTGCACGACGTGGCCACGGCTTTGCAACGTCGGGTGCCGCATATTCCCGTGGTGCTTGCGCCGTCCTTGGTACAAGGCCCAGATGCGCCGCCCACCTTGGTGCAAGCCTTGCAGCAACTCAGCCAGCAACCCAACATCGACGTCATTTTGCTGGTGCGCGGTGGTGGTTCCATGGAAGACTTGTGGGCCTTCAATGACGAAAACCTCGCCCGCGCCATCGTGGATAGCCCGGTGCCCATCATCAGCGGTGTGGGCCACGAGACTGACTTCACCATT
The DNA here is from genome assembly GCF_003063475.1 of Limnohabitans curvus. Lineage (NCBI taxonomy): Bacteria > Pseudomonadati > Pseudomonadota > Betaproteobacteria > Burkholderiales > Comamonadaceae > Limnohabitans > Limnohabitans curvus. Next base: position 55,838 of record NZ_NESP01000001.1, on the reverse strand, counting down.
GCCGACTTTTGCGCCGACCTGCGCGCACCCACGCCTACCGCCGCAGCCGAAATGTGCGCGGTCCCGCAAGCGGAGTTGTTGTCCAACCTGCAGCTGTGGGGCGGGGCGCTGCAAACCTTGGTTCACCGCCACCTCGACACGCACGAACAACGCCTAGACCGCGCCCAAGCCCGCTTAGGCCGCCCGTCGGAAGGCCTCAATACTGAAAAAATGCAGCTCTTGCGCCTGCAACAACGCCTGACCCAAGCGGTGCAAACCCGCGCCCAACGCTGCCACAACGAGCTGGCCACACTTGCCAGCGGCCTAGCCCGTGGTGTTCAGCAAACCCCAGCCACTGCCCGCGAGCGCTTGCACCGTGCCGCTTTGCGCCTTGAGTTGCTTGACCCCAAGCTCGTTTTGCAACGCGGCTTTGCCTGGCTCAGCGACATCGATGGCCAAGCCATCACCTCTGTGGCGCAGACCACAGAAGGCCAAGCCCTGCAAGCAACCCTTGCCGATGGCGTGGTTGAATTGCGGGTGGCCGCACCCACGCGCATTTAGTTTTTACAATTCACGTTTTTACACAAGAGGACTTCATGGAACACACGCTCCCCGCACTGCCTTACGCCATCGACGCATTGGCCCCTCATTACTCCAAAGAAACTTTGGAGTTTCACCACGGCAAGCACCACAACGCCTACGTTGTGAACTTGAACAACCTGCAAAAAGGCACTGAGTTCGAAGGCATGGCCCTGGAAGAAATCGTCAAGAAGTCCAGCGGTGGCATCTACAACAACTCTGCCCAAATTTGGAACCACACCTTCTTCTGGAATTGCATGAAGCCACAAGGCGGCGGCGAACCCACAGGTGCATTGGCTACAGCCATCAACGCCAAATTCGGCAGCTACGCCGCGTTCAAAGAAGCCTTCGTCAAAAGCGCCGTGGGCAACTTTGGCTCTGGCTGGACATGGTTGGTTAAAAAGGCCGACGGTTCTGTGGACATCGTCAACATGGGCGCCGCTGGTACACCGTTGACCACGGGCGACAAAGCCTTGTTGACTGTGGACGTGTGGGAACACGCTTACTACATCGACTACCGCAACATGCGTCCTAAGTTCGTTGAGACGTTCCTCGACCAACTGGTGAACTGGTCTTTTGCTGAAAGCAACTTCGCTTAATTCAGCGTGTTTTCACGGGCGTGAAGCCCGTTGAGACGTGAAAAAGCCGCCTATCAAGGCGGCTTTTTTGTGGGTGGGCGCAAGCGTTACAGCTGGCGTTGGGTTTGCTCGCTGAGTATTTTGCGCAACCGTTTAGGGCTTAAACGCCACGCCGCTCAAGCGGCTACCGGCTTTGAGGCCCTTTTTGGCAAACCAGCCTTGGTGCATTTCCAGCACAAAGCGCACGGGCTTGGCAGAGCAGTGTGACTCGGTGGTTTGTGGCTTCATGTCCGCCAAATTCACGATGGTGCCGTCGTCGGCCACAAAGGCGGCGGTCAGCGGCAACAAGGTGTTTTTCATCCAAAAGCACTGCGTGGCTGGTTGTTCAAACACAAACAACATGCCCTCATGTTGGGGCATTTCGCTGCGAAACATCAGGCCGATGCTGCGTTGGTCCGGCGTTTGTGCCACTTGCGTGTCGATTTGAAACATGCCCGCTTGCAGCTTGATGCGAGGCAGGTTGGTTTGTGGCGTGTCTTGGCCAAAGGCCGTAAAAGCCAAAGCTGAAAAGAGGAGGGTAAACAGTGCGCGCTTCATGCCTGCGACTGTATCGCAGGCCTGCTGGCTAGAATCGAAAGTGAAATTTTCACCCTCTAGGAAACGCCGCTCATGTCTTACCAGCACATCCAAGTGCCTGCCGCCGGTCAAAAAATCACGGTCAATGCCGACACCTCACTGAATGTGCCAGACCAGCCCATCATCCCTTTCATCATGGGCGATGGCGTGGGCCAGGACGTGACGCCGGTGATGCGCAAAGTGGTCGACGCAGCTGTGGCCACGTCGTATGGCGGCAAGCGCCAAATTCAGTGGATGGAGCTGTTTGCAGGCGAGAAAGCCACCCAGGTCTATGGCCCCGATGTGTGGCTGCCCGAAGAAACTGCACAGGCCATGCGCGAGTACAAGGTGTCCATCAAAGGCCCACTCAACACGCCTGTGGGCGGTGGCATCCGTTCGCTCAATGTGGCTTTGCGTCAAGCGCTCGATTTGTTTGTGTGCCTGCGCCCTGTGCAGTACTTCAAAGGCGTGCCTTCACCCTTGAAAGAGCCAGAAAAAACCAACATGGTCATCTTCCGTGAAAACTCGGAAGACATTTACGCTGGCATCGAATACGCCGCTGAAAGCGCCGAAGCCAAAAAGCTCATCGCGTTTTTGAAAACCGAAATGGGTGCCACCACCATTCGCTTCCCCGACACCTCGGCCATTGGCATCAAGCCTGTGTCCATTGAGGGCACCGAGCGCTTCATTCGCAAAGCCATTCAATACGCCATCGACCACGACAAACCCAGCGTCACCATCGTGCACAAGGGCAACATCATGAAGTTCACCGAAGGTGGCTTTCGTGACTGGGCCTTGGCTTTGGCGCAAAAAGAGTTTGGTGCTACCTTGATTGACGGCGGCCCTTGGTGTCGCGTCAAGAACCCCAAAACAGGCAAGAGCATCATCATCAAAGACGTCATTGCCGATGCTTTCTTGCAGCAAATCCTCATGCGTCCTGCCGAATACTCGGTGGTCGCCACCCTCAACCTCAATGGCGACTACATCTCTGACGCTGTGGCCGCGCAAGTGGGCGGCATTGGCATCGCGCCGGGCGCCAACATGTCGGACACCGTGGCCTGTTTTGAAGCCACCCACGGCACAGCGCCCAAATACGCAGGCAAAAACTACGTCAACCCAGGCTCCATGATCTTGTCCGCCGAGATGATGCTGCGCCACATGGGCTGGACCGAAGCCGCCGACACCATCATCAAAGCCATGGAGGCCGCGATTGCCACCAAACGTGTGACCTACGATTTTGCTCGCCTGATGGACGGGGCAACGCAGGTCAGTTGCTCGGCCTTTGGCGATGTGATGATTGAACAGATGTAAAGCCAATGCCAACCAAAAAACCAACCCCAAAAGTTCAATTACCCGACCGAGACGATGGCGGATCGGTCGTCTTAGAGCGCCTGACGCAGCGCACCAAGCCGCCGCAGATGTTTCAAGTGCTGATGCTCAATGACGATTTCACGCCCATGGAGTTTGTGGTGGTGGTGTTGCAAGAGTTCTTCAGCAAAGACCGCGAACAAGCCACGCAAATCATGCTGCAAATCCACTTGGACGGCAAAGGCGTGTGCGGCGTGTACAGCAAAGACATTGCGGCCACCAAAGTTGACCAAGTGTTAGATGCCGCACGCAAAGCCGGACACCCCCTGCAATGTGTGGCCGAACCCATCGAATAACTTATCGTTTGCACTTACGAAACAGGCCTATTGAATAAACGGCTTTTGTTTCCATATACATTTGAATCTCAGTTGCAAGCACGAAGGAAACCACATGATCGCCCAGGAACTTGAAGTTAGCTTGCACATGGCCTTTGTCGAGGCCCGTCAGCAGCGTCACGAATTCATCACAGTTGAGCACTTGCTTTTGGCATTGCTCGACAACCCCAGCGCCGCCGAAGTGTTGCGCGCTTGCTCGGCCAACATTGACGACTTGCGTAAGTCCTTGTCCAACTTCATCGCCGACAACACCCCGCAGGTGTCGGGCACCGAAGAGGTGGACACACAGCCCACCTTGGGTTTTCAGCGCGTGATTCAGCGCGCCATCATGCATGTGCAGTCCACAGGCAATGGAAAAAAAGAAGTGACCGGCGCCAACGTGCTGGTCGCCATCTTTGGCGAGAAAGACTCGCACGCGGTGTACTACCTCCACCAACAAGGCGTGACCCGCTTGGACGTGGTGAACTTCATTGCGCACGGCATCAAAAAGAGCGATCCGCCTGAAGCCGTCAAAGGCGGTGAGCCAGCCCAAGCCGAGCAGGAAGAGGGCGGTGCCACGTCTGAAAAGAACGAGAAGGCTTCGCCACTCGAGCAATTTACCCAAAACCTGAACCAAGCCGCCAAAGACGGCAAGATTGACCCGCTGATTGGCCGCGAGTACGAGGTCGAGCGCACGATTCAAATCTTGTGCCGTCGCCGCAAGAACAACCCGCTGTTGGTGGGCGAGGCTGGCGTGGGTAAAACCGCGATTGCCGAAGGCTTGGCATGGCGCATCACCCAAGGGGATGTGCCTGAAATCTTGTCCGAGGCTATCGTGTACTCGCTGGACATGGGCGCTTTGCTGGCCGGCACCAAATACCGCGGCGACTTTGAGCAACGCTTGAAAGGCGTGATCAAGAACTTGCAGGCTAAGCCCAACGCGATTTTGTTCATCGACGAAATCCACACGCTCATTGGCGCGGGTGCGGCTTCGGGCGGCACGCTGGATGCGTCTAACTTGCTCAAGCCTGCGTTGTCGAGCGGCCAGCTCAAGTGCATTGGCGCAACGACCTTCACCGAATACCGTGGCATCTTTGAAAAAGATGCGGCCTTGAGCCGCCGTTTCCAAAAGGTCGACGTGGTCGAGCCGACGGTTCAAGAGACCGTGGACATCCTCAAAGGCCTCAAGTCGCGTTTTGAAGAGCACCACAACGTCAAGTACGCCGTGGCTGCGTTGCAAGCCGCTGCCGAGCTGAGCGCCAAGTACATCAACGACCGCCATTTGCCCGACAAGGCGATTGACGTGATCGACGAAGCCGGTGCGGCACAACGCATCTTGGTGGCGTCTAAGCGCAAGAAAACCATTGGCAAGGCCGAGATTGAAGACATCGTGGCCAAGATCGCGCGCATTCCGCCCGCCAACGTGTCCAACGACGACCGCAGCAAGCTGCAAACCATCGAACGCGACTTGAAGAGCGTGGTGTTCGGCCAAGACAAAGCCCTTGAGGTGCTGGCGTCTGCCGTGAAGATGGCCCGTTCAGGCCTCGGTAAATCCGACAAACCGATTGGTGCCTTCTTGTTCAGCGGCCCCACGGGCGTGGGCAAGACCGAAGCTGCCAAGCAGTTGGCCTACATCATGGGCATTGACCTGGTTCGTTTTGACATGTCGGAGTACATGGAGCGCCACGCCGTGAGCCGCCTGATTGGCGCGCCCCCCGGCTATGTGGGCTTTGACCAAGGCGGTTTGCTGACCGAGGCTGTGACGAAGAAGCCGCATTGCGTGCTGTTGCTGGACGAAATCGAAAAAGCTCACCCAGACATCTTCAACGTGCTGTTGCAGGTGATGGACCACGGCACACTGACCGACAACAACGGCCGCAAAGCAGACTTCCGCAACGTCATCCTCATCATGACGACGAATGCTGGCGCTGAGACCATGAACAAGGCCACCATTGGCTTTACCAACCCTCGCGCTGCAGGCGACGAAATGGGCGATATCAAGCGCTTGTTCACGCCCGAGTTCCGCAACCGCTTGGACGCCATCGTGGGCTTCAAGGCCTTGGACGAAAACGTCATCATGCGCGTGGTCGACAAGTTCTTGCTGCAACTCGAAGGTCAGTTGGCCGAGAAGAAAGTCGACGTCACCTTCAGCGACGCCTTGCGTAAGCACTTGGCCAAGAAGGGGTTCGATCCGCTCATGGGCGCACGCCCGATGCAACGCCTCATCCAAGACACGATTCGCAAGGCCTTGGCCGACGAGTTGCTGTTTGGTCGCCTCATCGACGGTGGTCGCTTGAGCGTGGACATCGACGACAAAGAAGAAGTGCTGCTCGACATCACGCCTTTGCCTAAGAAGGAAAAGGCAGCGAAGGGTGAGCACACGGCTTCTGAGGAGCCAGCGGCGAGCTAACGCTGCGACGTGGTCTTTTCAAAGACCGCTTCGATGATGCTGTTACCCACAAAAACGCCGCCTGTGGCAATACAGGCGGCGTTTTTTATGGGCGCTTGTTTGAGGATTGACTGCGGTTGATCGGTGTGCTTCAGCGCTTACGGCCACCCAAAATACTGCCCATGACGCCACGCACAATCTCGCGGCCCACAGCCGAGCCAATGTTGCGTACGGCAGATTTCACCATCATTTGTGCCAAGCCTTGGTGTTGACCGCCGCGAGGACCGGTGGAGCCAAAGAGGGCGTCGCCTAAGCCTGACAGCACTTGGTCTGTCATCGATGGCGCGGCGGCTTGGCCTGCAGGTGAGTTCGCACCAGAAGCACCTTGACCGAATGCCTCTGCACTTGCCACATGGCCCGTCGCGCTGTTGGCCGTGTTGGCCGGCGCCGCACCTTTGAGGCGCTCATAGGCAGATTCACGGTCGATCACTTGCTCATACACCCCCGCCACCAGCGAGTTGGCCAGCAGGGCTTGGCGTTGCTCTGGCGTGATGGGCCCCAGTTGGCTGCCGGGCAGCAGCACGTAGACCTGTTCGGTTTCGGACGGGCGGCCTTTGGCGTCTAGCAAGCTAACCAAGGCTTCGCCTACGCCCAGCTCGGTGATGGCTTTTTCGATGTCGAGGCCTGCTTTGCCGCGCATGGTTTGCGCGGTGGCTTTGACGGCTTTTTGGTCGCGTGGGGTGAAGGCGCGTAAAGCGTGTTGCACGCGGTTGCCCAGTTGGCCCAGCACGGTGTCGGGCACGTCCAACGGGTTTTGGGTGACAAAGTACACGCCCACGCCCTTGGAGCGAATCAGGCGCACCAGCAGCTCAATGCGCTCGATCAGCACCTTGGGTGCTTCGTTGAACAGCAAATGCGCTTCGTCAAAGAAAAACACCATCTTGGGTTTTTCCACATCACCCACCTCAGGCAATTGCTCAAACAGCTCCGAGAGCATCCACAGCAAAAACGTGCCGTACAGGCGTGGGGCGTTCATCAGTTTGTCTGCCGCCAAGAGGTTGATCACGCCCATGCCTTTGGCATCGGTTTGCATGAAATCTTGGATGTTGAGCATAGGCTCGCCAAAAAAGGCATCGCCGCCTTGAGACTCAATCTCCAGCAAGGCGCGTTGAATGGCACCAATGCTGGCGGCGCTGACGTTGCCGTATTCAGTGGTGAAGTCGCGGGCGTGTTCGCCCACGTGTTGCAGCATGGCGCGCAGGTCTTTGAGGTCGAGCAGCAGCAAGCCTTGGTCGTCCGCAATTTTGAACACCATGTTGAGCACGCCGGACTGTGTGTCGTTCAGGTTGAGCATACGGCCCAGCAAGAGCGGCCCCATGTCGGTGATGGTGGCGCGCACGGGGTGGCCAGACTTGCCAAACACGTCCCACAGGGTGGTGGGGCACGCAATGGGCTCTGGCATGGGCACGCCGCGCTCTTGCAGCGAAGCGGCTAATTTGGGAGAAATGGTGCCGGGTTGGCTGATGCCCGCCAAATCGCCTTTGACGTCCGCCATGAACACAGGCACGCCGATTTTGGAGAAGCCTTCGGCCAGCGTTTGCAGCGTGACGGTTTTGCCCGTGCCCGTGGCACCAGTGATGAGGCCGTGGCGGTTGGCCAAGGCCGGCAGCATGTGGCATTCGGTAGTCTTATGCAGCGCAATCAGCATTGGTTCAGCCATCGAAAGTTCTCCATCCACTTGAAAAGTAAAATAACCAGATAAGGTTAATTCAATTCAAGAGGATTTCTGATGGCTGGCCACAGTAAATGGGCAAATATTCAACACCGCAAAGGGCGTCAAGACGAAAAGCGCGGCAAGATTTGGACACGCATCACGCGTGAAATCATTGTGTCGGCGCGCTTGGGTGGCGGCGACTTGAGCCTGAACCCCCGTTTGCGCTTGGCCATTGAAAAAGCCAAGGCCGCCAACATGCCGGCCGACAACATCAAACGCAACGTGGACAAAGCCACGGGCAACCTCGACGGTGTGGTGTACGAAGAGATTCGTTACGAAGGCTACGGTGTGGGCGGCGCTGCCATCATCGTGGACACCATGACCGACAACCGCGTGCGCACCGTGGCTGAAGTGCGCTTTGCCTTCAGCAAAAACGGCGGCAACATGGGCACCGAGGGTTCGGTGGCGTTTCAGTTCAAACATTGCGGCCAGTTGATTTTTGCGCCGGGTAGCAATGAAGACCAAATCATGGAAATTGCGCTCGAAGCGGGCGCGGACGATGTGATCACCGATGACGACGGCGCGATTGAAGTGCTGACGCCACCTGCCAGCTTTGAGGCTGTCAAAAACGCTTTGGAAGCTGCGGGCCTCAAGCCCGAAGTGGCCGAGGTGACTTACCGTGCAGACAACACCATCGAACTCGAGGGTGATGATGCTGCGAAGATGCAAAAACTTTTGGACGCGCTAGAAGACCTTGACGATGTGCAAGAGGTCTATCACAACGCAGCACTATGAACGTATTAGTTATTGGCGGCGGTGGCCGCGAGCACGCGTTGGCGTGGAAGATTGCTCAATCCAACAAGGTGCAAAAAGTGTTCGTGGCCCCCGGCAACGGCGGCACAGCACGTGACAAGCGCTTGGACAACATCGACATCACCGATGTCAAAGCCCTGCGCGAGTTTGCGCAAAGCAATGGTGTGGAGCTGACCGTGGTCGGCCCTGAGACACCTTTGGCTGCGGGTGTGGTGGACGAGTTCCGCGCCCACGATATGCGCATTTTTGGCCCCACCAAGGCCGCAGCGCAGCTGGAAAGCTCTAAAGCCTTCAGCAAAGCGTTCATGAAGCGCCACAACATTCCCACTGCGGAATACGAAACTTTCACCGACGCACAGGCCGCACACGACTACGTGAACGCCAAAGGCGCCCCCATTGTGGTGAAGGCCGATGGCTTGGCCGCAGGCAAGGGCGTGGTGGTGGCGATGACCGCCGCCGAGGCCCACGAAGCGATTGACTTCATGTTGCTCGACAACAAACTGGGTGTGAGCCACAACGAGGGTGGCGCAAGGGTTGTCATCGAAGAGTTTTTGCAAGGCGAAGAGGCCAGCTTCATCGTCATGTGCGATGGCAAAACCGTGTTGCCTTTGGCCACCAGCCAAGACCACAAGCGCTTGCTGGATGCAGACCTTGGCCCCAACACCGGCGGCATGGGTGCGTACTCGCCAGCCCCCGTGGTCACGCCCGAGGTGCATGCCCGCGCCATGCGCGAAATCATCTTGCCCACCATCAAGGGTATGGAAAAAGATGGCATCCCGTTCACCGGCTTCTTGTACGCGGGCTTGATGATTGACCCACAAGGCCAAGTCAAAACCCTTGAATTCAACTGCCGCATGGGCGACCCCGAAACCCAGCCCATCATGGCGCGCTTGAAAACCGATTTGGTCGATGTGCTGTTGGCTGCCACAGCCACCAACGCCGAAGCCCGTTTTGACGACTTTGAGCTGGAGTGGGACCGTCGCACCGCCATTGGCGTGGTGCTGGCCGCGCACGGCTACCCCATGAACCCACGCAAGGGCGACGCCATCACCGGCTTGCCGCAAGACACCGACGATGTGGTGGTGTTCCACGCTGGCACGCAAATGAAAGACGGCCAAGTGGTCACCAGCGGTGGCCGCGTGTTGTGCGTGACGGCTTTGGGCGGCACCTTGAAGCTGGCGCAACAGCAGGCGTACGACACCATCAAGGGCATTCACTTTGATGGCGTGCAATACCGCACCGACATTGGCTACCGCGCGATCGCGCGATAAGCATTGCTGAAATGAGCGCAGAGTTTTCTCCGTCCATTCCGATTCAATGCAAGCCCCAAGCGTGGGCCGCATGGTTGGTCAAGCTGATGGGTTGGAAGATCGAGTTTGACGGACTGCCCGCCAAACAAGGCGTGCTGATCGGCTACCCCCACACCAGCAACTGGGACTTCATCACCATGATGCCGGTTAAGTGGGCGGTGGGCTTGCCCGTGCAGTTTTTTGCCAAAGAGAGTTTGTTTCGCATTCCGTTATTTGGTCGCTGGATTCGTTTCATTGGTGCTGTGCCGATTGACCGCTCGTCTCCCAAAGGCGTGGTGGGCGAAATGGTGGATTCTCTAAAGCGACACAAGCAAAACGACGAAATACTCTGGATTGGTTTGTCGCCCGAAGGCACCCGCAAGCTCACCGATGGCTGGCGCAGTGGCTTTTACCAACTGGCTTTGGGGGCAGATGTGCCTTTGTGCATGCTGCACATTGATTACGGCAAGAAACTGGCCAAAGTGACCGACTTCATGCGTTTGACGGGCGACGTACAAGCCGACTACGCCCAAATGGCCAAGGTGTATGAAGGCGTCCAGGGCTTTCATGTCAACCAAGCTGCGCCTATTCGTCCGTTGCCGCCGCGCACCTCGCCAGCGGCCCAAGCACCAAACGCAACCTCTTTGAATTAAGCACACGATGACCACCCAAACCCACGAACACGTTGTAGCCGCCGCGCGCGACTACCTCATTGGCCTGCAAAGCCGCATCACCAGCGCGATTGAAGCCAAAGACGGCCAAGCCAAGTTCTTGGTGGACAAGTGGGAAAAGGGCCCGGGCGAGCAGTTGCAGGGCAACGGCATCACACAAATCTTAGAAAACGGCTCCGTGTTTGAGCGTGCAGGCTGCGGCTTTTCGCATGTGCGCGGCCCCAAGCTGCCGCCCTCAGCCACACAGCACCGCCCAGAGCTGGCAGGTGCACCGTTTGAAGCCATGGGTGTGTCCTTGGTGTTTCACCCCCGCAATCCCTATGTGCCCACCGTGCACATGAACGTGCGCATGATTGCAGCCACCCCCGCCAACGGCAAAACCGTGGCTTGGTTTGGTGGCGGCATGGACCTCACGCCTTATTACGGCTATGCCGAAGACGCCAAACATTTCCATCAGGTGTGTCACGATGCGCTGCAACCGTTTGGTGACGACTTGTACCCACGCTTTAAAACCTGGTGCGACGACTACTTCTGCAACAAGCACCGCAACGAGCAGCGCGGCATCGGCGGCATCTTCTTTGACGACTTCGCTGAGCTGGGCTTTGAGCGTAGTTTTGACATGCTCAAGAGCGTGGGTGATGCTTTCTTGGAATCGTATTTGCCCATCGTGGACCGCCGTGTGAACACGCCGTATGGCGAGCGCGAGCGCAACCACCAGTTGTACCGCCGTGGCCGCTATGTCGAGTTCAACCTCGTGTGGGACCGTGGCACGCACTTTGGCTTGCAGTCGGGTGGGCGCACCGAATCTATTTTGTTGTCCATGCCGCCGTTGGTGAGCTGGTCGTACCAGCACCAGCCCGAAGCGGGCACGCCAGAACATGCCTTGCTGCATGACTTTTTAGTGCCGCGTGATTGGCTGAAGTGACGCAACACCCTAAGCGCCTAGGCATTTTTGGTGGTTCGTTTGACCCGCCGCACATCGCGCACCTTGCGCTGGCCAAGCACGCGATTGCGCAGTTTCATTTGAACGAGTTGCGCATCATCCCCACGGGCGATGCGTGGCACAAAACCCGCACGCTCACGGCGTCGCCGCATCGTCTGGCCATGACACGTTTGGCCTTTGCCGAGGTGCCGCAAGCCGTGGTGGACCCGCGTGAGATCGACCGTCAAGGCGCAAGCTACACCTTTGATACGCTGCAGGAGCTGAAAGTCGAGCAACCCGAAGCCGATTTGTACCTGTTCATTGGCGCAGACCAAGCGAATGCCTTCAAAACCTGGCACCGTTGGCAAGAAATTTTGGGCCTTGCCACCGTCGTGGTGGCTCAGCGGCCGTTAGACGGGCAGGGCGGCATGGCCAGTCAGTGGCACAATGCGGTATCCCCCGACGTACTACGCTTGGACATGCCAAGCCTGAATGTGAGTGCCACCGAAATTCGTGCGCACGTTGCCCAAGGCACACATGCAGACCCCAAGATGCACGCGTGGTTGCCTGCCGCTGTGCAGCACTACATTGAAAAACACAGCCTTTACCGATAAAACAGATGACCGAAACCTCCGCCAAAAAAGATGTCCAAAAACTGCAACGCACCGTCGTGGATGCGCTGGAGGACGTCAAAGCCCAAGACCTCGTGGTGTTTGACACCGAGCACTTGTCCTCGCTGTTTGAGCGCGTCATCGTGGCGTCGGGTACATCCAACCGTCAAACCAAAGCCTTGGCCGCCAGCGTGCGCGACAAAGTGCGCGAAGGTGGTTTTGGCAAGCCTCGCATCGAAGGCGAAGACAACGGCGAGTGGATCATCGTGGATTGCGGTCCTGTAGTCGTGCACGTCATGCAGCCCACTATCCGCAGCTACTACAACCTCGAAGAAATCTGGGGCGAGAAGCCTGTGCGCTTGAAGTTTGGTGCGCCAAAACCTGTCAAAGCGGCTGAACCTGAAGAAGCACCCGCGAAGAAGTCGGCTGGCAAAAAGCCCGCAGCTAAGAAAACTGCGGCCGGTGACAAGAAGCCTGCTGCACGCGGTGCAGCTCGTAGTTCATCCACACGCGGTGGTGCCGATGAGCGCACGGGCTCAGCCAAGCCTGCAACACGCAGCAACTCCACACGCGGCCCAGTCAAAGCAGCGCCCGCTAAAACGACGGCTGCTAAAACAGCGTCTGCTAAGAGCGCACCGGCCAAAACGACAGCCGCCAAAAAGACAGCAGCGCCAGCCAAGTTGCCAGTGAAGACGGTGGGCCTCAAGGGTGCCAAGTCAACCGCCAAAGCCGCAGCGCGTAGCGCTTCGACCACGGCTGGTAAGCCAGTGGGCAAGCGTCCTCCAGCTGCTAAAAAGACCACTGCCCGCAACGCATGAGGCTGTGGGTCGTCGCAGTCGGCCAACGTGTGCCCGACTGGGCACAAACCGCTTGGGACGATTACGCCAAGCGGTTTCCATCTGAGCTGAAGGTCGAGCTCAAGGCCGTCAAAACCGAGCCGCGCAGCTCTAAAACCCTAGACACCATTTACGCCGCCGAGCGTGAGCGCATCGAGGCCGCCATTCCGCGCGGCTGTCGCATCGTGGCTTTGGATGAGCGAGGCACCAACCTGACCACCGTGGCCTTGGCCGCCAAGCTCAAGCACTGGCAGCTCGAAGCCGACGATGTGGCCTTGGTCATTGGCGGGCCCGATGGCCTGTGCCCCGAGTTCAAAAAACAAGCGCACGAGCGCATCCGCATTTCAGACCTGACCCTGCCGCACGCCATGGTGCGCGTGTTGTTGGTGGAGCAGCTCTACCGCGCTTGGTCTATCAACGCCAATCACCCTTATCACCGCGAGTGAGCCCTCTAAGGCCATCTATGTCTGAATCCAAATTCGTTTACCTCGCCTCACAAAGCCCGCGTCGCCGCCAACTGCTAGAACAACTGGGCGTGCGCTATGAGTTGCTGCTGGCTGACGACAGCGAAGACGCCGAAGCGCTAGAGGTAGTGTTACCCAACGAAGCGCCACGCGCCTATGTGCAACGCGTGACCTTGCTCAAGCTTGAAGCCGCCTTGGCCCGCATGAAGCACCGTGGCTTGCCTGCTGCGCCTGTGCTGTGCAGCGACACCACCGTGGCTTTGGGTAAAACCATTTTGGGCAAACCCGATGACGCCAAACATGCCGCACAAATCCTCGGCGCTTTAAGCGGCCAAACACACCGTGTGTTGACTTCGGTGGCCATGGGCACGTTGTCTAAATCGGGCAAACCGCTCAAAACCGAACAAGCGCTCAGTGTGTCCAACGTGCGTTTCGCGCCTTTGACGCGCGCACAAATTCAAACCTACGTCGCCAGCGGCGAGCCCATGGGCAAAGCCGGTGCCTATGCGGTGCAGGGCAGGGCGGCGGCGTACATCGAGCACATCAGAGGCAGCTACTCTGGCATCATGGGCTTGCCGATGTTTGAAACCGCGCAGCTGTTGCGCGCGTTTGGATTCAAGGTTTAAGCCGGATTTGCACATGCAACAAGACATTCTCATCAACTGGTCGCCCCAAGAAACCCGTGTGGCCATTGTGGAAACCGGCGCGGTGCAAGAGCTGCACGTCGAGCGCACGCTAGAACGTGGCTTGGTGGGCAATGTGTATTTGGGCAAAGTGGCGCGTGTGTTGCCGGGCATGCAGTCGGCTTTCATCGACATTGGCTTAGAGCGTGCCGCGTTTTTGCATGTGGCCGACTTGATGAGCAGCGTGGCCGCACGCCATGCAGATAACGACAAGGGCGAGCCAGCCCCTGTGGTACCCATTGAAAAGCAAGTGTTTGAAGGTCAATCCCTGTTGGTGCAAGTCATCAAAGACCCGATTGGCACCAAAGGCGCACGCTTGTCCTCGCAAATCAGCATTGCAGGACGTTTGCTGGTGTTCTTGCCGCAAGACCAACACATTGGCGTGTCGCAAAAAATCCCGTTTGAACAACGCGAAGCCTTGCGCAAACGCTTGCAAGGCTTGGCCGAAGCCGCTGCAGCCGACGGTAAAACCGGTGGCTTCATCTTGCGCACCAACGGCGAAGACGCCAGCGATGCTGAGCTGGGCGAAGACATTACTTACCTGCGCAAAACCTGGGCGCGCATCAAAGAAGCCTCCACCCGCTTGCCACCCAAATCCCTCTTGCACCAAGACCTGAGCTTGCTGCAACGCGTGCTGCGCGATTTGGTGAGCGAGATGACGCAAACCATCCGCATTGATTCGTCTGAACAATTTGCAAAACTCAAAACCTTTGGCCAAGAGTTCATGCCCAGCGCGGTGGACAAGCTGCAGCTCTACAAAGGCGAGCGCCCGATTTTCGATTTGTTCAACATCGACGAAGAAGTTGGCAAAGCCCTAGGCCGGCGTGTAGAACTGAAGTCTGGCGGCTACCTCATCGTGGACCAAACCGAGGCCTTGACCACGGTGGACGTGAATACGGGCGGCTTTGTGGGCGCGCGCAACTTCGACGAAACCATTTTCAAAACCAACCTAGAAGCGGCGGGCGCGATTGCGCGCCAACTGCGCTTGCGCAACCTAGGTGGCATCGTGATTGCCGACTTCATCGACATGACGCGTGAGGACCACCGCGAGGCCGTCTTGGCCGAGTTCCGCAAACAACTGGCCCGCGACCGCGTGAAGACGATGGTGAGCGGCTATTCGGCCTTGGGTTTGGTGGAGATGACCCGCAAGCGCACCCGCGAATCGCTGGCCCACATGCTGTGTGAGCCATGCCCCGTGTGTGACGGCAAAGGCAGCGTGAAAACCGCACGCACGGTGACGTATGACATCTTGCGCGAAATTTTGCGCGAGGCCCGTCAGTTCAACCCGCGCGAGTTCCGCGTGATTGCCTCGCCCGATGTGATTGATGTGTTGCTCGATGAAGAAAGCCAGCACTTGGCTGGCTTGAGCGACTTCATTGGCAAGCCTATTTCGTTGCAGGCGGAAGGCTCTATGTCGCAGGAGCAGTACGACATTGTGTTGCTTTAAGCCACGAGCTTGAAGTGCTTGCGGCTGAAGTCCAGCCCAAACGCCTTCTCAAGCTTCATCAACCAACGGTGACGCTTCTCACGCTTGGTCAGCTTGTAATCGGGGTCAATCGTGAAGCTCTTTTCTGCCGAGCTTTCCAACCAAGGCTTCACCAACTCAGGGTGCGTGCCCGTGAACGGCTGCAACACCTGCGCGTCAAACTGGCTGTAGCGAATGGTGGGTGCGCCGTGCGACCAAAACTTGCTCACTTGGTCCAGCTTCTTTTGCATCGCTTCGTTGCTGCGCACCCAGCCGTAGTGGTAGATATGCGCATTGGCCAAGGCGGCCTGCGGGTTGCGGCCTTTTTTGTGGTCGGCCGTGATGAGCCAATATTGGCCATCTGGCGCATACGAGCGGATGGTGTTGCGAATCAGGCGGCACTCGCGGCGGTACCAGGCGGGGCTATTGGCCACGAAGTCGGGCGTGCCGTAGAAGTGGAAGTAGTCAAACACCAGGGCTTCCACCGCGGGGTTGTGGTGGTGCTGGTCCACGCTGGCGCGGATGTTGGCCAGTTCGGCCTCGTGCACCACCTCGTCGCCCTCCAGGTAAAACGCCCAGTCGCCCGTGCAGGCGAATTGCGCGATCATTTTTTGCTGGGCGTACACAAAGCCGCGGTCGGCCATGCGTTCGTTCCAGATGGTTTCAATCACGCGAATTTTGGGTGAGCCGATGGCGTGAATACGCGCCAAGGTGTCGTCGTTGCTTTTGCCGACCACCACCACAAACTCGTCGACCAAAGGCAGGAGCGAGCGAATGGAGGCTTCAAACGGGAAGCCCAGCTCCACGCCGTTGCGAATGAAGGTGAAACCGCTGATGGATGCTTGGCTCATAGGGTGCTCAGATGCTTTGTGAGTCAGAGAAATGGTTGTCAGTGCTTTGCGCAGCCACGTGGTACAGCGCGGCATACGCGCCGCCTTGGGCCATGAGTTGGCTGTGCTTGCCGGTCTCCACAATGCTGCCCGCTTGCATGACCACGATCAGGTCGGCATGCTCGATGGTGGACAGGCGGTGGGCAATGACCAACGAGGTGCGGCCTTGCATGAGCACATTCAGCGCGTCTTTGACGGCTTGCTCAGAGGTGGTGTCCAAAGCCGATGTGGCTTCGTCCAAGATCAGGATGGGCGCGTCTTTGTAGATGGCGCGGGCGATGGCCAAGCGCTGACGCTGGCCGCCTGAGAGCTGGGTGGCGTTGTGGCCGACCAGCGTGTTTTCTTGGCTCGGCAGACTGCGCACAAAGTCACCGAGGTTGGCGGCTTCTAGGGCGCTCCACACACGGGCGGTGTCCACGGTTTCGCCCAAGGCGATGTTTTGGGCCACGGTGTCGTTGAACATGACCACGTCTTGGCTCACATAGGCCACTTGGCCGCGCAAGCTGGCCAGCGACCAGTCTTTGAGCGGCACACCGTCTAAGCGCACTTGGCCCGTGGTGGGGTCAAGGAAGCGCGGCAACAGGTTGGCCAAGGTGGTTTTGCCAGAGCCGGATGGACCGACCAAGGCCACAGTTTGGCCGGGGTGGATGGTCAGGCTCACGCTGTTGAGGGCAGGTGCGGTGGCAGACGGGTATTGCAACGTGACGTGGTCAAAGCAAATTTCGCCTTGGGCGTGGTCGCTGGTGTGTGTGCCTTGGGTTTCGTCAGGGGCGAGTTCTAGCAAGTTCAAGCCGCGCTCCAATGAGGTGACGCCGCGTGTGAGCGTGCCCGCCACTTCAGACAGGTGTTTGATGGGCGAAATCAGCATCAACATGCCGGTGATGAAGGCGGCAAAACTGCCCACGGTCACGCCTTGGGTTGCGCCATCGCCCGTGCTTTGGTACAGCGCCACCATGATGACGGCGGACAGCGCCAAGGCGGCAAACATTTGGATGAGCGGGGTCATCACCGAGTTGGCGACAACGGCTTTCAAAGCCAGTTGGCGCAGTTTTTGGTTGGAGGTGCCGAACTTGTGGGTTTGGCTGCTTTGTGCGTTGTGCAAGCGCACCATGCGGTAGGCCAGCACGTTTTCTTCCACCACATAAGCCAGCTCGTCAGTGGCGTCTTGGCTGGCGCGGGTCACGTTGTCGAGGCGGCGCGACAGGTTTTTCACCACCCAAGCAATGGGGGGAAAGATGGCAAACACAATCAGGGTGAGCTTCCAATTGAGCACCAACAAGTAGCCGAGCAAGGCGAGCAGGGTGACCAAATCTTTGGCAAATGCCAGCATGGTGGTCACCAGCAGCGAAGCGCCGTTGTTCACCTCATAAACCATGGTGTTGGTCAAGCCGCTGGTGTGCTGGGTGGCAAACAGCTTGGAATCGGCGCGCAAAAGCTTCTCAAACAAGCGTTGGCGCAACTTTTCCATCGAATAGTTGGTCACACGGGCCAGGCAATAGGCCGCAATAAAACCCGCAAAGCCGCGCACACCAAACAACAACAGCAAAACGAGGGGAATCTTCCACAGCTCTAAGGTGCCACGGTCAAAACCGCTGTCCAGCAGGGGTTTCATCATGGCCGGAATGGCGGGCTCGGTGGCGGCGCCTACAAAAATGCCCACAATGCCCAACACCAGCGCGCCAGGATGACCTGCAAACCACGGGGCCACGCGTTTGAGCCTTTGGTACAAGGAGTCAGACGGGGTTGATGGGGCGGTGGTGGTCATAAATTCTTAGAGTGGCAAGAAACGCAATACAAGGCATTATCGCCACTCGTTCGCCACTAAAATCAGTTGATTCGTTTGGCTACCCCTCTCACTATGACACGTCACCTTTTTCGCTTCGCACTTGGGCTTTTGACCGCCGGCTTGTTGGCCTTGCCAACGTGGGCGCAGTTCCGTGTGGAAGTGTCGGGCGTGGGCTTGACCCAAGTGCCGATTGCCTTTGCCCCTTTGCGCGGTGAAGAAGCATCGCCCCAAAAGATTTCGGCCATCGTGCAGGCCGACCTTGAGCGCAGCGGCCAGTTCCGCGGCGTCAGCGCTGGCGTGGTGACCGACGAAACCCAACGTCCCGACATCAGCGCCATGCGCCAAAAGGGCGCAGACGCGCTGTTGACAGGCAGCATCAGCCGCATGGCCGATGGTCGCTTTGATGTGCGTGTGCGTTTGTGGGACACCGTGCGCGGCCAAGACCTGGGCGCCATGAGCTACACCGTGGTGACCGGCGATTTGCGCTTGGCCTCCCACCGCATTGCTGACTTTGTGTACGAAAAACTCACCGGCGACAAAGGTGTGTTTTCCACACGCATCGCTTACGTGACCAAATCAGGCACGCGTTTCAACCTGTGGGTGGCAGACTCGGACGGCGAAAACGCCCAATCAGCTTTGGCCAGCCCCGAACCCATCATTTCGCCCAGCTGGTCGCCTTCGGGTGGTCAATTGGCTTATGTGTCGTTTGAATCCCGCAAGCCCGTGGTGTATGTGCACGACGTGTCGACCGGCAAGCGCCGCGTGGTGGCCAACTTCCGTGGCTCCAACAGCGCGCCCAGCTGGTCGCCCGATGGCCGCAGCTTGGCTGTGACCTTGAGCCGCGACGGTGGCTCGCAGTTGTTTTTGATTGATGCCCAGGGCGGCGAACCCCGCCGTCTGACGCAATCGGCTGGTATTGACACCGAGCCCGTGTTCTCGCCCGATGGCTCGGCCATCTATTTTGTGAGCGACCGTGGCGGTGCGCCCCAGATTTACCGCATGCCCGCGTCGGGTGGCCCAGCCAACCGCGTGACGTTCAACGGCACCTACAACATTTCACCTGCCATCAGTCCCGATGGTCGTTGGCTCACCTACATCTCGCGCATCGGCGGTGCCTTCAAGCTACATGTGATGGACATTGCCAGCGGCAACGTGGCCGCCATCACCGACACCAACCGTGACGAACGCCCCAGTTTCGCGCCCAACAGCCGCTTGATTGTGTATGCGACCCACCAAGATGGTCGCGAAGCCTTGATGACCACCACCTTAGATGGCCGCATCAAAGCCCGTTTGTCTGGCCAAGGTGGCGATTTGCGTGAGCCCAATTGGGGCCCGTTCAGCAAAGTCTTGCCTTAATTCTTTTCCTTCTTTTTTGAACCATTCTTATGAAAAAACTTCTGTTACTCGTCTCCATCGCGGCTGTGTTGTCGGGCTGCGCCTCTGGCGTTAAGTTGGATGATGTGCAAGTGGACGACCGCTCGGGCGGTACGTCTGGTCAAAGCGGTGTCAATGGCTTGAGTTCGCGTGGCTTGGGTGCCATGCAAGGCATCAAGCAAGGCCCTGTGGGCGTTGAGCACATCATTTACTTTGACCTCGACAGCTACAGCGTCAAGGCCGAATACCAAAACGTGTTGGACGCCCATGCGCGCTACCTGCGTGCTGATCGCAACCGCCGCGTGAACATCGAAGGCCACACCGACGAGCGTGGTGGCAGCGAGTACAACTTGGCTTTGGGCCAAAAGCGTTCAGACGCCGTGCGTCGCTCTTTGTCGGTTTTGGGGGTGCCCGAAAGCCAAATGGAATCCGTGAGCTTTGGCAAAGAAAAGCCAGTGGCCCAAGGCTCTGACGAGTCTGCCTATTCACAAAACCGCCGTGCAGCGCTGAACTACCAATGACATTGAACCCTTCTTTTTCTCTCCGCGCTGTGGTCTTGGCTGCAGGTGTGTTGTTGAGCGCTGGCGCGCATGCCGCGTTGTTTGAAGATACCGATGCACGTCGTGCGATTCTCGATTTGCGCGAACGCGTGGAACGCCAAGGCGAAGAGATTCAAAACTTCCAGCGCAGCTTACTTGAACAGCAAAACCAGTTTGAAGCCTTGCGCGAAGAAACAGCACGTTTGCGCGGCGAAAAAGAAGAGTTGACGCAAGAGCTGCGTCGCCAACAAGAGTTGTCTCAAGGCGTGGACGACCGCTTGAAAAAGTTTGAACCCACCAAAGTCAAGGTCGATGGCGTGGAGTTTGTGGCTGATCCCGCAGAAACCAAGGCCTACGAAGACGCCTTGGCCATCTTCCGCAAAGGCGAGTTTGGCGCCGCCAGCACTGCGTTCAACGACTTCATCAAACGCAATCCCAAGAGTGGCTACGTGGTGCCTTCGTTGTTTTGGGTGGGCAATGCCCAGTACGCCAACCGCGACTACAACAACGCCATCAAAAACTTCAACACTTTGTTGAGCAAAGCGCCGAACCACATGCGTTCTGCAGACGCCATGTTGTCAGTGGCCAATTGCCAGTTGGAGTTGAAAGACATCAAGGCCGCCCGCAAAACCTTGGGCGATGTGGTGAAGACCTATCCACACACCGAGGCTGCCTCTGCAGCCTCTGAGCGTTTGGCGAAGCTCAAGTGACCGAGATCGCCACGCTCACCAAAGAGGTCCTATGGGCCTTTTTTTTAGGGGGCTTGCTTTTGGGAGCCATCAGCCAACGCACGCACTTTTGCACCATGGGCGCCATTTCGGATGTGGTCCACATGGGCGACTGGACGCGCGCACGCCAATGGCTGTGCGCGATTGGTGTGGCGATGATCGGCTTTGCCGCTCTGGCAGACTTTGGCCTGATCGACCCTAGCAAAACCTTGTACGCCAGCTCACGCCTGATGTGGTTGTCCACGCTGGTGGGCGGTTTGATGTTTGGCTATGGCATGGTCATCGCTTCAGGCTGCGGCAACAAAACCTTGGTGCGCATGGGCGGTGGCAACCTCAAGTCGTTGGTCGTGTTTGTGGTGATGGGCATCAGTGCCTTTGCCACCCTCAAAGGCATCACGGCGGTCTTGCGCGTCAGCACAGTAGACGCCGTGTTTGTCGATATGTCTGCGGGGGCCAACCTGAATCTGCTCGGCGTGCCCGGCTTGGCTTACCTCCTTGGCCTAGCCTTGTTGGTTGGGGTGTTGCGTCACAAAGATTTTTGGTGCGTCAACAGCCTGGTTGCAGGCTTTGGCGTGGGCGGCACCGTGATGGCCATGTGGTGGGTCAGCGGTCATTTGGGCTTTGTGCCTGAACATCCAGAAACATTGGATGCCGTGTATGTCGCCACCAGTTCGGGTCGCATGGAAGCCTTGAGCTTTGTTGCCCCCGTGGCGGCCACCTTGGATTGGCTCATGTTTTACAGCGACGCCTCCAAGGTGCTGACCACCGGTGTGGCCGCCGTGGCGGGTGTGGTCGTCGGCTCTGCGGCCTCGGCTTTGCAAAACAAAACGTTTCGCTGGGAAGGCTTTGCCAACCCGCGCGATTTGGGCCAACACCTGCTGGGCAGCGTGTTGATGGGCGTCGGCGGCGTGACCGCCCTGGGCTGCACCATTGGGCAAGGCTTGAGTGGTCTTTCGACCTTGAGCTTGAACTCGGCGGTGGCCTTGGCCGCCATCGTGTTGGGTGCCGTGGTGTCTTTGCGCCAGCAAGCCGCACGTTTGGAGCGCACTGCCTGTGTTTGAGCCTTCTGTCACCGACCGCCGCTTTGGTGGCTTAGAGCGTTTGTATGGCGTGAACGGTGCCGCGCGCATTCGTGCCGCGCATGTGGTGGTGGTGGGCGTGGGCGGCGTGGGCTCTTGGTCTGCCGAAGCCTTGGCACGCAGCGGGGTGGGGCGCTTGACCCTGATTGACCTTGACCATGTGGCCGAATCCAACATCAACCGACAAATTCATGCACTCGACGACACCGTGGGCATGGCCAAAGTCGAAGCCATGCGCCAACGCATTGCCCACATCAACCCCGATTGCGTGGTGACGTGCATCGAAGACTTTGTAGAGCCCGACAACTGGCCAAGCCTTTTGGGTGGTGTGCCGGTCGATGCCGTGATTGATGCCTGTGACCAGGTGAAAGCCAAAACGGCCATGGCCGCATGGGCACTGAAGCAGCGCTGCTTGTTCATCACGGTGGGTGCTGCGGGCGGTAAACGCTTGGCGCACAAAGTGGATGTGGATGATTTGTCTAACACCAGCCATGACCCTTTGTTGGCCAAGCTGCGTTACAACCTGCGTCGCGAACACGGCGCTGCGCGCGACGGCAAAAAAATGGGCGTCACTTGTGTGTTCAGCCGCGAAGCCGTAGCACCACCTGATGCGAGTTGTGCCGTCGAAGGTGACGGCTCATTGAACTGCCACGGCTACGGCTCTGTGGTCAGCGTGACAGCCACTTTTGGGCAATGCGCAGCGGGATGGGTTTTTGATCAAATTTCTTCGCGCCCATTGCCAAAAGCGTGAAAAATGCGTTATACTTTTAGGCTTCGCAGGGTACGAAACAAACGTTAAATACCTCGCGTGATGGGACCATAGCTCAGTTGGTAGAGCAGCGGACTTTTAATCCGTTTGTCGTGGGTTCGACCCCCGCTGGTCCCACCAAAACACTAGTAAACATGCCGTTTACAACGAAAGCAGCCACTAACAAGTGGCTGTTTTTCATTGTGCGCACCGACTACGCACTTTTTTCGCTTTTTTCTTGTCCATTTCGTACAGCCCAAGTAAGCTATCAGCTTGCTAAGTTAGCGTTAAACGCTGTATGACAGAGAAAAAAGACACTACGCACATTCTTGTCCCAAACACGCTAGTCGTCTTCGTACGACCTCGTAGCACTGTTTGGCAGTGTCGCTATCAAGTTGATGGGAAATGGCAGCGAGAGAGCACTAACGAGCGCAATTTAGACGATGCCAAGCGTGTCGCTCACGACTTGCTCATTGAGGCGAACGTTCGTAAGAAGCTCAACGCTGCCCCAATTACACGAACTTTCAAAGATATTGCGAGACAAGCAATCATCAGAATGGAGAAGCTCATTGCTGATGGTGATGGGAAGTCAATGTACAAAGAGTACATCTCCATCATTGAAAACTACCTAATTAAGTTCTTTGGTAGTTACAAAATAGACAATATTACGCATCAGCTTCTTGAGGAATTTGATGCTTGGCGCATTAAAAAGATGGTAACGCCACCGAAACATAGTACTGTTCTTAATCACAATGCCGCGCTCAATAGAGTTTTTGATGAGGGCATCTATCGTGGTTACATGTACGAAATTAATCGTCCTAAGTTAGTCGCTGTAGGTAAGAAAACTGAGCGTAGACCAGCATTTGATTTACCAGAAGTTAGAGCGTTAAGAGCTAACTTTGATGAGCTTAAAGAGGTTGATGTGAATTTCTTTGAGGAATCACAATGAATTTTATAAAATTTATCCCTTTATATTTTCTGCTTTTAAGCAACTTTAGCCATGCTGAAGAAGTAGCATCTAAATTTTCTAATGATTTTTGTCTTGATGGACGATGTACTAAGGCGAGGGAAGTCGTTGCTAAAGCTGTATCGCCTGCAATTTTAGGTGCTGTCGTTTGTAAAAATTATGATTCTGTACGAAGCGTAATTTCAATATACAACAACAACTTCAACAGTCAAATTAATGCGATGGTTGTTGGTAAGCAAGCAAACGAACTTATGAATGGTAAATCATCATTGCCTGACTTGTCAAAGCATGGATGTGTTTTCGTTAAGTCTGGTGAACTGATGATGTGGAATGATTGGTGGACGCCAACAATCGTTAGGGTGAAGCTATCTAACGGAAAAGTATTTGAAGGCGTGACTGACCCATCAATGATACAAGTCGTTAAAACTGAGCTTAACGATTGATGTTGCATACAAATTAAAGTTGCCATATCGTCACTTCAAAGATTAATTAAGAATGTCTTAATCTTGTCTTAAGTTGTTTTTAAGCGTCAAAATTAACCAAAGGATTTGGACGAGCGACTACGCACTTTGCTACACACTCAAAATACATCGTTGATTTACAACGGTTTTTTAGTGAATTTCACTCTTTTAATCCGTTTGTCGTGGGTTCGACCCCCGCTGGTCCCACCAAAAATCTTAAAAGGACTTAGAGAAATCTAAGTCCTTTTTTCATTTCCGAAACGATTTTCTATTTTTAATCAAATTCAATAAAAATACGATTAATCTTATGTAAACAATATGTGAGACACAAAACCACCAAGGGCGGTGGTGGTTTGACGGCGTATCAGGCCGCAGTGGCGGTGCCAGACAGGTAACTGGCGTAATTGTTCGTCAGCTGGTCATAAGCATTGGCGGCATCGCTGAACAAGTTTTGTTTTTGCAGTAGCCAGCCATAATTGAACCAAGCCACGTGCTTGCGCTCGTCTTGGCTGTGCTTGAGCCATTGACGGTAGAGGTCAATCGCTTCTTCGTAGCGGCCTGATGCTTCAAGCATTTCCGCAGCTTGCGTGAGTTCGTTCAGCGTAAAGCTGGTGAGTTTTCCGCCAGAGAGGTGTTGGTTGTATGACATGTGGTGCTCCTGAAAATCAATTTGATCAAGCTATGCATAATTTGTGCCAAATTAAAAATTGACAGTTTCACTATCAAATATGAAAAGTTACAAACTCTATTTCCTCATCGCCATGGCAGTGGCTTTGCCGATTCAAGCGGCTGAATTGGCCACATTTGATGAAGTCCGCAAACAGTACCAAACCTACGGTGACGGCACGCGTTTGTCTTATCTGTACAACCGATGCGCGGCTTTGCAACTGAATGTGTCGGCGCTTTTGCTGCGCAAAGGTCAGAAAAAAGGTGCGCAAGATTTCGAGTCTGTGACGCAACACTACATGGTGCTGTCTGAGGCCAATGAGCGAGAAATCGACAAAAAACGCGGCATGAAGAGCAAAGACACCATGAAAACCGTCAACCGAGCGGTGGCCAATGTGTCGGAGGTCTACAGCAAACGCATGAAAGATAACTTCGCCAAACGCGGGGACTACTTGATTGGCGATGTCCAGCTAGAAGCCGAACTCGCGGAATGCAACCTGCCAGAGGCTTTCAAGAAGAAAGCCGTGGCCGATTAAGCGGCATCAAGCCCGCGCTATGCTTAAGCCTGTTTAGGTTTGATCGGTTTCAGGGGGATTTATGCGTCACACATCGTTAGCGGCTGCTGTTTTGGCAGTGCTGTGCAGCGGCACATGGGCTCAAAACATCCCTGATGCGGGCGCTTTGATGCGTCAAATCGAGCAAAGCAACAGGCAAAACCAGATGCAGCAAGCCGCTCAAAAACGCGAAGCCTTGCCGCCCGCCTTGGTTTTGAGCGATGCCACCTTGGTCACTGCCCAGCGCTTTAAGTTCAATGGCAACAAGATCTTGACGACCGATCGGCTCCAAGCGGTGGCAGCACCTTTTGCCAATCGGCCTTTGGCCGCACACGATTTGCAGCAACTGACCCATGCCGTGTCCGAGGCCTACCGCCAAACTGGTTGGGTGGTGCAGGCCTACATTCCTCGTCAGGCGCTGGCGGGGGATGAGCTGGTTATTCAGGTGATCGAGAGCATTCCACCTAGCGCGCCGCGCTAAACAGCCCGTTCTATAAAGGGCGTACGCGTAAAGCGGCAATATCGCCTAGAAAAACCGTCAAAAAACGGCAAGGCACGGAATTTGCATTAATACAACCCTTATGGTTGTTTTAGTACTCATTTTGTGAAATTAACTCGGTCGCGAATCATTGCAGCGATTGCGTTCCTGTGTCTTTTGGCTGGGTCGTTGGAAATCTACGACCCTGTTTTGCCAAAGCAGGCAGGCCGCGTGCTGCGCGCGATTGAGGAAAAAACCGATCTGCCTGTCACCGAATGGGCCGAGGCCATCACCGGCACAAAGATTGCCGAACCCAAGCCCCGTGCGGCTTACGCGCCAGGCACCGTGGGTGCCGCCATGGACAAAATGCTGGCCGACAAAGAAGCGGCTGAAGCCGCTCAGGCACTCATCACTCTCAAATCGATCAAATTTCAAGGCGTCACGATTCTGGGCGACATGGAGCTCAAAGGCATCGTCGAACCCTACATCGGCACGCCCATGAGCTACGAGCAAATGCTGGAAATCGGCATGGTGGTGGAGTCGTATTACCGACAGAACAACTACTTGGCCCGTGCCATCTTGCCGCCACAAGACCTGACCGACGGTGTGTTGGTGGTCGATGTCATTGAGTCGGTGTTCTCCAAAGTCGAAATCGAGCAAGAGCTTGCCGATTTGCCCAACACCCAAGCGCATGTGACCGCCATCATCGAAGCCCAGCAACACACAGGCGAGCCTTTGAACACCAAGTCGCTGGACCGCGCCTTAGCGCTGGCCAATGACCTGCCGGGCATGAGCGTCCAAGGCTCATTGCGTCAAGGCCGCGAAGCCGGTGAAACAGAGTTATTGCTTAAGTTGTACCAAGGGCGCACGCGTCAGGCTGAGTTGACCATGGACAACGGCGGCTCTCGTTCCACAGGTGTGATGCGCCTGATGGCCACGCTCAACTGGTTCAACCCCAACGACCTGGCCGATTTGCTCAACGTCGTGGCCGTTCACACCCAAGGCAGCGACTACGCCCGCTTGGCCTACAGCATGCCCGTGGGCACTGACGGTTGGCGCATGGGGCTGAACGTGTCAGCCATGAGCTACGAGGTGGTCGTGGGCGAGCAGGGCATGGTGGGCGCCGTGGGCCGAGCCATCACCAAGGGCATGGAATGGGTCTACCCACTGCTGCGTGCTGACGACCGCAGCGCCACGGTCACGCTGAGCGCCGATGGCAAAAAGTTTCAAAACACCTCGGCTCAAGGCTTGTTGATGTCTGATTACGAGGCCAAAGTCATGGCCGCGCAGGTCGCGGGCTTCTACCGCGACCTCAATCCGGGCGGTGGAACGGGTACCTATTCATTACAGATCGCCCATGGCAGCATCAATTTGGACGGTTCTCTCAGCCAGCAAACCGATGCCACCACCGTTCACACCGAAGGCGTCTTTAACAAGCTACGCATCAGCGGTAGCTGGCAGCAGTCATTGACCACCCAAACCACGGCCTTTGTGTCGTACACGGGCCAGCTGGCCGACAAAAACCTAGATTCGTCTGAAAAAATGCAGCTAGGCGGCATGAACGGTGTGCGCGCTTATCCGACGGGCGAAGGCTCGGGCACCGATGCGCAGCTGGTTCAGTTTGAGCTGCGCCACAGCCTTGAGTCTGGCATCAACCTCACCGGCTTTTATGACTGGGGCCAGCTGTGGCTGCAACATGACCCGTCCTACCCCGGCGGGCCGCAACACAACCGCAACACCTACAAAGGCTTTGGTGCCAGCATTGGCTACACCAACGACGATGGGGTGAACTTCAAAGCCACATGGGCCCGCCGCCAAGGCCACAACCCCAACCCCACGCAAACCGGCAACGACCAAGACGGCACGCGCGACCGCAACCGTTATTGGCTGCAAGTCACCGTTCCTTTCTGACGCGTGAATTCTTTGCGCGACCCACCCTCAAGAAGTCCGCCTCCATTCCGAATCGGAATGGCTATGCCGCGCTTTGTAGAAACACGCCCCTTGAATTCAGACGTCACTCGACGCCTGGGTGCCAAGCCGCGCCTGCAACCGCGTGTATCTATATGTGTGTTGTCGCACATTCTGGTCGTGGCGGGGCTTCTTTCTATGCCTGTGTTGGCCCAAACCACAGCGGTCTCCACCACCCAGCTGCCCACGGGCGGCCAAGTGAACGCAGGCCAAGCCTCCATCAGCCAATCGGGCAACACCCTGAACGTCAACCAAACCAGCCAACGCGCGGTGGTGGACTGGAACACGTTTAACGTCGGCAAAGACGCCACCGTCAACTTCCAGCAGCCCAATGCGCAATCGGCCACGCTCAACCGCGTGAGCGACACCCAGCCCAGCCAAATCTTGGGCCGCATCACCGCGCCGGGCAACGTTGTGTTGGTCAACCCGCAAGGTGTGTACTTTGGTAAGTCTTCCAGCGTGGACGTGGGTGGTTTAGTAGCCACCACACACAACGCCGTAACCCAAGAATTCATGGATGGGCAGCTCAAGCTCACCCGCAACGGCGCCACGGGCAAGGTAGAAAACGACGGCGAACTGCGCGTAGCGCTGGGTGGCTACATCGCCATGCTCGCGCCCGAAGTGCGCAACAGCGGCGTCATCGTGGCCAACCTAGGCACCGTGGCCTTGGCCGCGGGGGAAACCTTTGAGCTTAAATTTGACGGCGGTGGCGCACTCAGCAGCGTGCGCGTGTCGGCGGCGTCCATCAACACCTTGGTGGAAAACAAAAGCGCCATCAAGGCCCCGGGCGGCCTCATCATCCTGTCGGCCCAAGCGGCCAGCCGCTTGCAAAGCGGCGTGGTTAACAACAGCGGCACCATCGAAGCCGCAGGTTTGGTGCGCCGTGCTGGCCGCATCTTGCTTGAGGCCAGCACCAGCATCTTTAACAGCGGCAGCATTCGGGCCGATGCCACGGGCGGTTTGAACGCCGGGCCTGCGGGCAATGTGGCGCTGACCGCGCCTGATGTGCAAAACAGCGGCACCCTCTCAGCCACTAACGCAGCGGCAAGTTCTTTCCCCGAAAGCGGCAGCCTAGCAGCCACAGCGGCAGACTCTGGCCGCATCAACATTCAGGCCGACACCTTCACCCAAACCGCCACCGGTTTGCTAGACGTGTCAGCCGTGGCCTTGCAAGCGGGCACCATCGACATCGTGGCCGCGCAAGCCATTGCCCTGAGTGGCCGCATCTTTGCCAACGGCGTGGTGACTGACCCCGCCCACATCGTGGCCAACGCCTTGGGCGGCAGCATTCACCTGCAAGCCTCGCGCCGCGTGGACCTGACCACCGCCGTGCTGGACGCATCGGGCGAGGGCGGCGCGGGGCGCATCCACATTCAGGCCGATGGCGTGCCTGCGCCTCTGAACAACACATCGAACAACCCTGACCAAGCCCCCGTCAAAGGCGCCGTGCTGCTCAGCACCAACACCGTGTTGCGCGCCAACAGCGCTCGCGCCCATGCGGGCCGCGTGGAGGTGGAGGGCGACGACATCAGCCTAGACACCGGCACCCTGATAGAAGCCAAAGGCGCTACACAAGGCGGCACCGTGCTGGTGGGCGGCGACTGGCAAGGCAGCGGCACCCTGCGCCAAGCCACCACCGTGACCCTGAGTGCCGACAGCACCATTGACGCCAGTGCCACCGACAACGGCGATGGGGGCAAGGTGGTGTTGTGGAGTGATGTGCACAACGCCAGCTCGTTGACCTACACGGCAGGTAATCTATTTACTTATGGCGCTGGCAGCGGCAAAGGCGGGCGCATTGAAACATCCGGCGCAGTTCTGACGGTCTTTGGCAATGTGCAAGCGGGTAACGATGGCTTGTGGCTGCTAGACCCATTAGACATTTATGTTGGGGCCAGCTATGGCAGTGTCTTGAGTTCCACACTCTCGAGTGCGTTGAATTCCAGCAACGTGATACTCGATGCAACCGGGGCATCCATCTCGTGTACGGGGGTGGCTTGTTCAGCGGGCTCTGGCAGTACCGGCAATATCTTTATAGGTGGTGCGGTCACATCTACCAGTAATAAAACGCTCACGCTGAAGGCTGGTAAAGACATCTTCATCAATGCGCCCATCACCGGCACATCGGGCTTGAACCTGGACTTTCAAGCCAGTGCTGGCTCGGTACAAATCAACCAAACTGTCAACGTGAGCGGCTCTTTGTCGGTCACCAGCAGTGGCAAGTTCGTCACAGCGTATGACGCCAGCATCACCGCCAACGCCGGTATCACCAAAGTAGCCGGCGGTGGACAGACCTCCTTAGGTGGCAACCTGACCACCACGACAGGCAACATCGCCATCAATGGCGATTTGCTCATTCGCAAAGACCTGACCTTGACCACCACCACGGGCAATGTGTTGGTCACAGGCACGATTGACAGCATCGCGACCACGGCCCAAACCTTTACCACTTCCACGGCAGGCACATCCAGCAGCACAACATGGACGGCACCAACGGGTGTGTCAGATGTTGAAGTATTGGTCGTCGCGGGTGGCGGTTCAGGTGGTTGGGGCTTGGCTGGCGGCGGTGGTGCGGGTGGCTACATCTACAACGCCAACTACGCCGTGAGCGCTGGCACGGGCTACAGCCTGACAGTGGGTGCAGGCGGCGCCCGAGTTGTCACTCTGGGTCAGCCAGCCAACGCGGGTGCTAACTCGGTGTTCGGTAGTGGTTTGACTGCCATTGGGGGTGGCGGTGGCGCGGGCGTACTCAACTACACAATTCCAAGTTCAGCCGGAGGCTCCGGTGGTGGTGGCTCTTGGTACTACGACTCATACAACATCGGCACTCCTAACAGTGCAAGCTCTGCCTTAGGGCAGGGTAACTCGGGCGGCAACTACACAGCTGGAACCACAGGCGGCGGCGGCGGCGGCGGCGCACTGACAGCCGGTTCTGTAGGCCCAAGTGGAAGCGGTGGCAACGGTATTGCCTTTGGTATTTCTGGCACATCTGTAACTTATGCAGCTGGCGGTGGCGGTGCAGGTGGTGGTATCGGCGGAAGCAGCGGCGTGGGCGGTGCGGGCACCCTGTTAGGTGGCTCCACAGCAGTGGCCGTCGCGAACACAGGCAGTGGTAGCGGTGGTGTCAACCAACACAACAATGCGGCTGTGACTGCACCTGGCGCTGACGGTGTGGTCGTCGTTCGCTACAAAACAAGTGGCAACTCATCGCTCACCATCAATACGGGTGGCACGCAAAGTGTGTTGTCGGGCGCGGTCAATTTAGGCCTTGGTGCTTTGACCAAACAAGGCACAGGCAGCCTCGCCCTGAATTCGACCAGCACCTACAGCGGTGGCACCACGCTCAGTGGCGGCACTTTGTTGGTCAACAACAATGCTGCGATGGGCACTGGCACCGTGTCGTTAGGCACGAACACCACCTTGAAGCTGGGCCGTAGCCTCAGCATCGTGGCCAACAACATGGCATTGGCTGGCGCAGCCACGGTTCAAATTGATACTTCAGTACTCACCGGTACACCCAGCGTCACCCTGAGTGGCATCGTCTCAGGCGCCAACGCTGTCACGCTTGATGCCACCAGCGGAACGATTCAGCTCAGCAATGCCAACACAAACACCGGCGCCGTCACCATCGCCGGTGGCTTGGTTCAAGCCAACAATCTTTCCGCCTTGGGCAACAACTCGGCGGTAACCATCAACGATGTCGCAGGCGCACAACTGCAACTGCTAGGCAATTTAAACATTGGCTCTTTGGCCGGTGTTGGTACGGTTAACTTAGGTACTTTCGCACTCGGAACTGGCGCAAACAATACGAACACCAATTACGCAGGTGTTATTTCTGGCTCGGGCAGTCTCAGCAAAAACGGTACGGGTACTTTTAATCTGGCGCAAACCAACACCTACACCGGTGGCACCACGCTGAGCGCAGGCACCTTAGGTGTGTATGACAACTCAGCCATCGGCACTGGTGCGTTGACCGCTGCTAACAGCACCTCGGTCATATTTGGCCGCGGTGTGACCAACTTCGCCAATAACGTGACCCTCAATGGCAGTGTGACCTTCGACCTTGACAACACGGTTGATTACTTGATTGTTGGCGGCGGTGGCGGCGGCGGTACGCGTCATGCGGGTGGCGGTGGTGCAGGCGGTATGTTGACTGGCAGCACCAGTGTCGATTCTGGAAGTTTTGCTGTGTCTGTCGGCACAGGCGGTACAGGTGCAAATTCCACAACGTCTACAGCACCCACCAACGGTGGAAGCAGTAGTGTGGGTTTTGTGTCCACTGTTGCATACGGCGGTGGTAACGGCGCTGGCTACACCTGGACTGCTGGCAATGGCGGTTCTGGCGGTGGTAGCAACTGGGATGGCGCTGCTGCGGGCACTGGGACCACCGGTCAAGGTTATGCGGGTGGCACTGGTGTGAGCTACTCAGGCAATGACGGTGGTTGGGCTGGCGGCGGCGGCGGTGGCGCGGGTGCTGCAGGTATCAGCGCAACGCGTACAACAGCCTCCAACGCAAGTGCGGGCAATGGTGGCGCGGGCTTGGCTTCCAGCATCACAGGCTCCTCGGTTTATTACGCAGGCGGTGGTGGTGGTGCGCTCAGCGATAACGCCTCGGGTGTAGCTGGCACAGGCGGCATCGGCGGTGGTGGTAACGGTGGTAAGGCGACGATTGGCGCCAATGGCACCGCCAACACGGGCGGCGGCGGCGGCGGCGGCGGGCATAACAACGCTGGCAACTTCGCAGGTGGTAATGGCGGCTCAGGTGTTGTTGTTGTTCGCTACATGGGTAGCGCCTCAGGTACAGGCGGTACCGTCGCGTCTGGTACGGGCGCGGCTGCGGGATACACGCTACACACCTTTACCAGCACAGGCGCTAGTACGCTTGCACTGGGTGGTTTGAATGTCATGCTCAGCGGCGTCATCAGCGGCTCGGGCTCGATGGTCAACAACGCCACGGGCGGCAAGATTTCTTTGATGGGTACCAATACCTATGCCGGTACCACCACACTCAGTGGCGGCACTTTGGGTATTTACAACATGTCAGCTATCAGTGCTGGCGCTTTGACGGCGGCTAACGGCACCACGCTGTTGCTAGGCCGCGGCATCACAGGTTTGAGCAACAACATCACGCTCAACGGTGCGGTCACGGTGGCTTATGACGCCAATGTGGAATACCTTGTCGTGGGTGGTGGTGGTGGCGGTGGTGGCGACAACGGCGGCGGCGGCGGTGCTGGCGGTTTGCTGACGGGCACAACGGCTTTGGGCGATGCGTCCTACACCGTGACCGTGGGTGCAGGTGGCGCCGCTGGCAGCAGCCTGGTGGCTGACTTGCCAGGTCAGAACGGTGGCAACTCATCTTTAGGCGCAGGCATTGTGGCCATTGGCGGTGGCGGTGGCGCTGCAGGTGATGCAGCCAGCACCGCAGGCGCCAAGGTCGGTGGTTCTGGCGGCGGTGGTTCGGGCGAGACCAAAACCACAGCAGCTGCAGGGACTGCAGGTCAAGGTTTCTCAGGCGGTAACGGCTGCTGTAGCCCCTCAGGTGGCGGCGGCGGCGGCGGCGGCGCAGGCAGCGCGGGTACAGCTGCCATCAGTGCGTCTAAGCCGGGTAACGGCGGTGATGGTTTGGCCAGCAACATCACAGGTACATCGCAGTACTACGCCGGCGGCGGCGGCGGCGCATCTGACAACAACGTCGCCATCACCGCTGGCTACGGCTTGGGTGGTTTAGGTGGCGGCGGTGCAGGACGCTTGGGTGGCACCGCCACTAGCGGCACGGCCAACACCGGTGGTGGTGGTGGCGCCAGTGCCTATAACGGTGCGTCTTCTTATGCTGGCGCCGGTGGCTCGGGCATTGTGGTGGTGCGCTACTTGGGTGCCGCAGCGGGAACAGGCGGTACGGTAGCCAGTGGTACTGGCAGTGCGGTGGGTTACACGCTTCAAACCTTCACATCCAGCGGCACATTGGCTTTGGCTGCGCTGGAAGCCACATTCAGCGGCACCATCAGCGGCACAGGTTCGTTAACTGCGAATCCTTCATCTGGTGGCAAGTTCACCTTCACCGGTAACAACAGCTACGCAGGCAGCACCACGCTCAGTGCGGGCACCTTGCAAGTGGGCACAGGTGCCACAGCCGGTTCATTGGGCGCGTTGTCGGCCAACGTCATCAACAACGGCACGCTCATCTTTAACCGCAGCGATGCCCCGAGCTACTCGGGCTTGTTCAGTGGCACGGGCGCTTTGACGGTGGCAACAGGTGGCCTCACGCTCACGGGCGGCGCCACCTACACGGGCCTCACCACGCTGTCGTCCACTGCCACGCCCAGCAGCATCACATACACCAACAGCACCGTGCCTAGCACCAGTGGGTTTGCGGGCAAGGGCGCGGTCACCATCCAGCCAGCAGTCAACGGCACTTTTAGCAGCGCGGTCAACACCAATATTTACAGCTTGTCCAGCACGCTCACGGGCTTTACCTTAGGCAGCAGCACCAACACGCAGGCTGTGACGGTGGGTTCGGCCATCAGCATTGCGGGCCCCATTTCTTTGTATGGCGGCAATATCACGCTCAACGCCGACCTCACGGCTGGCGCCACATCTGGCAGCGGCATTGTGTTGCAAGGCACGCAAATCGTTCAAGCGGCAGGGGTGGATGTTGTCACCAGCGGCGCCAACATCTCTTACGCGCTAACCAACAGCCCTTGGACGTCTGCACAAGATTTCGGCATTTATCTCGCAGGCACATCCACCAGCAAAGCCACTGTCAACGCATCAGGGGGCAACGTAACCATGGCCGCCAGCTATGCCACCACGGGCACATCGGGCGGATACGACAGGCTGATGGAGTTTGATTACGCCAGCATCAAAACCAATGGCGCAGGCACCATCACCATCAACAGCGATGGCTCAAACAGCGGCAATGGTGCGGGTACCGACGTCTGGGCGATTGGTTTCAATACATCCACAGCCGGTACAGGGCTGATTCAGACAGAAAACGGCGCGATCACGCTCACTGGCACGGCTGGTAAATTGAGCGGCAACTCTCGTGGCATCGTGGCTCAAACCTCCGCCCTGAGCATTCTTTCTGCCAGCGGTGCTATTACCTTGAAAGACATTCAGCCTGCAGGCACAACCGGTTCTTACGGTGGAATGTATTTGAGAGCTAGCAGCACGGGCGCACATTACTATGGCGGCGATGGAACGACCGTGCTGACCGGCACGTCAACCGCCAGTTCCTCAGACATCACGATTCAGTCTGACAAAGTGGGCTTTGTGGCCAACGGTAGCTACAACGTCAATATGGTCACAACGGGTGATGTCGTGGTGGAGCCGGTGGGCAATGCGTTCACAGCTGACGTTGATGCCACGGCATTGAGTATTTCGGGCAACCCTTCGAGCGTACGTGTTGGTAAGACCACCAACACAGGCAATGTCACACTAGGTTCTGCCATTACGGCGTCGGGACCTATCAGCGTGTACGGCGGCAATCTCACCGTGAACCAAGGCCTCATCAGCACCGCTGCTGGAGAGCGCATCTTGCTCAATGCAACGGGCAACATCACCACGGCTGCCAACCTGACTTTCAGAACCAATAACGGTGATTTGGTTTTCTGGAGTGACAGGGCCGCAAGCAATGCAGGTGCTATCACGCTGGGCAATGCCAATACGATCAACACGGCCAATGGCTTGACCACCAGCGGCCTCTTGGTAGGTGGCCGTATTGTGTTGGCTGGTGGCGCAGACACCGATGCCGACGGCATACCCGACGGCTATGCTTCATCCAGCACGCTATCAGGTGTGAGCTTGGGCACAGCGGCATCAGACACGCTCACCTCGATGTACTCCGGCGGTGGTGATGTCACGATTCGCGGTAAGACTACAGGAACAGGCCTCTCTTCAGGTTTGTATCAGTACGGCAAGTGGCTGTTGAATTCAGGCAAGGGCGCCATTGTGTTGGATGCGAACAGTGCCAATTTCTATGGCTTGAATTTTGTTCATCCATCGACAAACTCGGCGAGCACCGGTAAATACTTGCAGCTGATTTCCGATAAGACCTCTGGCACGGCCATCTCCATTACGGGCGTATCGAGTACCAACTATGGCGTGGTGTTCAACTATGAAAACCCCAAAGAAGTATTGGCCACAGGCGGTGGAGACATCGTGATCACTGGGACTGCAGGTGGCGACTACGGCCTGTTCTTCCAAAACACAGATGTCTTATCCACAGTTGGCACCATCACAGCCAACGGCGGCACACGCGGCATCACAACGCCAAGCGGCATGCGTTTAGCAAGTCGCAGTGGTACCACCATCACCAGCAGCACGGCCAATGTGCTGTTGATCGGCGATACGTTCAACTTCGGTGGCGCAACTCCCGTCCTCACCAGTGGCACGGTGAAGGTGCAGCCATTTGGCACCAGTTTTTCGAGCGCGCAAACTTTTACCAATGCCACTTATGGCAGCGCGGTGTCTGAGTTGACCTTGGGTAAGCCAGGTAATACCGCAGACATCACGATTGGCTCAGCCGTTAATGTGGCTGGACCTGTCAGTGTTTATGGTGGAAACATCACGGTCAACAACAGCTTGACCAGCACCGCTTCTGGCGCAGACATCTTGCTCAAGGCGACAGGCAACATCACGTCCAACAGCGATGTCAACTACACCACCAACGCAGGCGACATCACCTTCTGGAGTGACAGCGATGGTTCGGGCGCTGGCTATATCTATGTGTACGACCGCAACATCATCGACAGCCGCACCAGTGCCAACCGCACCAGCAGCTTGATCAGCACAGCCAGCGGTGGCGGCGCCATTACCTTGGGTGGTGGCAGTGCCAGCACCACCTTGGTTTCGGGCACTGTGGTGCCTACTGGCTATGCCGTGGATAACTCGGGGGCTGCACCAGCTGGCGTGTCCTTGGGCTACTTCAACGTGAGTCACAACAGTGGCACATCGTTGTACTCGGGCGGCGGCAACATCACAGTGCGCGGCAAATCGACGGGTTCATGGTCTGGCGACTCGACCGGTATCAAAGCGATTGAAGGCTTGACGATGGATGCGGGCACCACCGGCAACATCACGCTGGACGGCGTGGGTGGCAACAGCGGAGCTACGTATTCGTCAGGTATTTATCTGAATTATTTGGGTAGTGCACCCACCGTTGGCACCTTGTTCAAGACCAAGGATGGCAACATCTCATTGACAGGTGTGGGTACGTTGGCAACCAACAAGCGAGGTATTTTGTTCATTGGCAGTGCTTCTAAGTCGGTTACGGTAGAAGCAACAGGCACCGGCTCAGTAACCCTAAACGGCAGTGGTGCCAACACAGACATTCAGTTATCCAGCGCTAGTATTTTGGCGGCCAGCGGCGCCATCAACATCACGGGTTTTGGTGCAGGCACATTGCAGGCCGACACGGCAGTCACAACGATTGGCTTCAAGGCATTGAGCGATGTGACCAGCTCGACCAGCAACATCACCATCACCGATGACAGTTTGAGCCTGACGGCGAGCAAGGGCTTGCAGTTGAACACCACAGGCAAGGTCACGGTACAGCCTTACAGCGATAGCTTCAGTTCTACGGTGACGTGGCCCATCACAGACTTTGCGGTTTCTTCGGGTGTGACAGGGCTGACGATTGGTAAAGAAACGGTTAGCACCACTCGAACCGACACGGTGACGATGGGTGGTTTGACCAGCATCCAAGGCCCCATCTCGGTGTATGCCAACACCATCAACGTGAATGCCAATTTGGACACCAGCACAGGTGGTGCCAACGGCGACATCTTGCTCAAAGCCAGCGGCGCCATCACCCAAGCCAGCAACGCATCGGTCACCACCAACGGCGGTGATGTGACGTATTGGGCCGATAGCGATGGTGCCAACGGCGGCTATGTGTGGTTCAAGTCGGGCAGCAGCGTCACCACCACCACGGCAGCCAACATCGTTGTGTCAGGCGGCAACGTGGCTGATGTGGCTGCACTCAGCACCAGCGGCTACGCATCGGGTATGACCACGATCATGGGTAACGGGGTGACTTTGGATGGCGTATCGCTTTATTCGTTTGGCGGAAACATCACCATTCGCGGCAAGAGTGCCACCAACTACACGGCTTATCTCAGTACCGAGAGCCCTGCCATGTCAAACGCCAACGGCATTCGCGCGCACAGCAATGTGACGGTGGACGCAGGTTCGGGCAAATTAAGCATGTGGGGCTATGGGCAATCGTCCTCGGGTTCTAGCAACGGCATTGAGCTCAGTATGTCGGCTGGCTCGAGCTCGGTTTACAAATCTTCTTCTACGGCGGCAGATGCCATCACTTTCAATGGTGTGGCCAGCAATGCCACAGCCAGCGATGCATGGGGCGTTTATCTTTGGGCTTATTCCAGCATTCAAGCCAGCAACGGTGGTGGTATCAGCATCACGGGTAGCGGCGCTAAAAACTCAGGTGTGGTGGTGCCAGCAGGTGCAGCGGTGCTGTCCACGGGTGGTCCCATCACGCTGACGGGTGGTGGTTATGCATCAGGTTTCAACGCGGTCGACATTGCGGGTTATGTGGGCCTGAAAGCGGGTATCAACACAGGCGCTTCCACATCTGACATCACCCTTGTGGGCGACAAGTTTTCGCTCACGGGTAACGTAGCCTCAAGCGGCAAGTTGACCCTCAAGCCTTACACCACAGGTGCCACGATCGGTGTGGGCTCAGGCTCAGGCACATTGAGCCTGGCCAATAGTTGGTTCAGTGGCACGTCCGTGTTCAAAGACGGTTTCAGTTCCATCGTCTTGGGCGCGTCTGACGCTGGCCACATCAACGTGGGCGGCGCCAACAGCTTTGTGGACAGCGTGAGCATGGTGAGTGGCGGCAATGTGACGCTCAACTCAGGCGCCACCATTACCGACAGCCAAAACAGCGGCTACATCGCACTGGCGGCCACAGGCAACTTCATCAACAACGCGGGTGCTTCGGCACTCAGCACCACAGGCACCAGCAGCCGTTGGTTGGTGTACAGCGCAGCGCCGACCAACGATGTGTTTGGCAGCTTGAACAGCGCCAACGGCGCGGTGTGGAACGCCAGCTACGCCACCATGGCGCCATCTGCTGTGACCGCCACAGGCAACCGCTATTTGTTCACGGGCACACCGTCGGTCACGGTCACGGCCAGCGCCACCAAAACCTATGGCACCACGCTCACGGCCGCCGATGTGCTGGGCTTGTCCAGCAGCTCGGGCAGTTCGCCCGTGTACACCTTGCCCACGTTGGCTGACGTGTTCAGCGTGAACCCCACCGTGTCGTCGTTGGGCTTGGTGGCGACGGCCTCGGTCAGTGGCGGGCCTTACGCCATCACCGTCGCGCCCGGCACATCGAGTGGCAGCTACACCATCACCTATGCCACGCCCGGCACCATCACGGTCAACCCCAAAGCGTTGACGGTGACGGGCACCACCGTGGCCAACAAAGCCTACGACGGCACCACCAGCGCGGTGCTGACCGGCGGCAGCTTGGTGGGTGTGGTCAACAACGACGCCTTGACTTTGGTACAAGCCGGTAACTTTGCCAGTGCCAATGTGGGCACGGGCTTGGTGGTGACAGCGGCTGACAGCATCACCGGTGCGATGGTGGCCAACTACACGCTGACCCAGCCCACAGGCTTGAGCGCCAACATCACCAAAAAGGCGTTGACCATCACGGCCAACAACGATGCCCGTTTTGCAGGCCAAACCGACACAGCTGGCTATTACGGCGTGAGCTATGTGGGCTTTGCCAGCGGCGAGAGCAGCAGCAACCTCACCACCTTGCCCACCATCACGCGCAGCAACAGCAGCGTGGGCACAGGGGGCAGCTACACCGGTGTGTTGGTGCCCTCGGGTGCGGCGGCGGCCAACTACAGCTTTAGCTATGTGAATGGCAACTACACCATCGTTGGCGCCAATGAGTTGTTGGTGCGCTTGGGCACGGTGAGCAATGTGTACGCCACCACGCCCACTTACAGCGTGACCGAAGCCAAGTACATGCTGCCCAACAACGGCGTGGTCGACTTGCTCAACACCGGCGCAGGCAGTGCCAGTGTGAGTGGGGCAGGGCAGGTGACCATCACCGACACCAGCGGCGCTTCGGCCACGTTCAACGCCGTGGCTTTGAATGGCACCAAGAGCACCTCAGGCTGGCTGAATGTAGGCACGTATCAGTGGGCCGCAGACCCCGCCAGTGTGGTGTTGTCGAGCGGGGTGAACTTCAACAATTCAGTCAACGTGGTGGGTTCACAAACCGTGACCACCAAGTTCTTTGCGCCCACGCCCACCGTGAGCAAGGTGTACGACGGCACCACCACCATTGCCGGTTTGTCGGGCACGCCGATTGGTGTGGTCACGGGTGACGTGGTGACCATCAGCGGCGCAGGCGCGTATGCCAATAAAAACGTCGGCACCAACAAAAGCTATACCCTCAGCAACATGGCCCTGAGCGGCACAGATGCTGGCAACTATGGCCTGACCACTGGCAGCAGCCTGACGGCCAGCAACGGCACTGTCACGGCCAAAGCCATCACCGTCACAGGCATTGCCGCCAACGACAAGGTGTACGACGGCACCAACACAGCGACCTTGAACACAAGCAATGCCGTGTTCAACGGCATGGTGGCGGGCGACGCGCTGACCGTAGCCGCCACCGGCACCTATGGCAGCGCCAACGTGGCGTACAGCGGTGCTGCTTTGGCGGCGCAAGTGGTGGCCTTCACCAGCACCTATGGCGGTGCAGACGTGAACAACTACAGCTTCGCGGGCAGCCCCACCACCACCACTGCCAAGATCACCCCCAAATCACTCACGCTCACAGGCGTGGCAGCAAACGACAAAACCTATGACGGCGGCGTGGTGGCCACCATCGCAAACTTTGGCACGCTCAGCGGCGTGTTGGCAGCAGATACAGCCAACGTCAGCTTGGTCACCACAGGCGCTTCGGCCACCTTTGCCGACAAAAACGTGGCCTACAGCGGCAGCACCGTCATTGCCAAAACAGTCACCTTGACCGCTTCGAGCTTAGGCCTCTCAGGCACCAAAGCTGGCAACTACGCCATCGTGGGCAACCTCACAGCCAGCGCCAAAATCAACCCCAAAGCCGTGACCGTGTCAGGCATTGCCGCCAACGACAAGGTGTACGACGCCACCACCAGCGCTACCGTCAGCACCGCCAACGCGCTGTTCAATGGCCAAGTGACGGGCGACGACTTGCATGTGTCTGCCACGGGTGTGTTTGCTGCCAAGACAGCAGGCACGGGCCGCACCGTCAACCTGACCAGCAGCTACAACGGCACCGACTTGGCCAACTACACAGTCACCGACCAAGCCACCACCACGGCCACCATCACGCCCAAGGCGTTGACCGTGTCGGGCTTTGTGGCCAACAACCGTGTGTACGACGGCGGCTTGGTTGCCACGGTCGATGCTTCCAATGTGTTTTTGGCAGGCCTCATCAGCGGTGATGTGGTCACGGCTTCGGCCACGGGTATGTTCGCCAATAAAAACGTGGGCACAGCCAAAACCGTCACGCTCACCAGCAGCTACGCCGGTGCCGACAAAGACAACTACGCCATCACCGACCAAGCCACCAGCACAGCCAACATCACACCCAAGTCGTTGACCATCAGCGGTATCACAGCGGCTGATAAAACGTACGACAACACCACGTCCGCTGATGTGTCCGTGTTGGGTGCGGTGAAAACGGGCTTGGTGTTGAATGACGTGGTCAACGTCACCGC
This sequence comes from Limnohabitans curvus, assembly GCF_003063475.1. Taxonomy (NCBI): domain Bacteria; kingdom Pseudomonadati; phylum Pseudomonadota; class Betaproteobacteria; order Burkholderiales; family Comamonadaceae; genus Limnohabitans; species Limnohabitans curvus. Next base: position 14,559 of record NZ_NESP01000001.1, on the reverse strand, counting down.
CACGGGTGTGTTCAGCGATGAGAACGCAGCCACAGGTAAAACCGTCACGCTCACCAGCAGCTACAGCGGGGCTGATGTGGGTAACTACACGGTCACCTCACAGGCCAGCACCACCGCGCACATCGTGCCGCTGGATGTGCAGCTGCCCGCTGACGCCAGCTTGAGCAAGGTGTACGACGCCACCACTTCTGTGGCGCCTGCTTTGGTACTCGCAGGGAACAACGCCACCGGCTACGGCAGCTTAAGCGTGACCAGCGCCAACAACAGCCAGCTCTACACCGATGCACTGGCGGCAGATAAGTTGGTCTTGGGTGGCATGACCTTGACAGGTCGCCCCGTGTTCAGCAGTGCCGATGCCGGCACCGTGTCGGTGGACCAAGGCAGTGTGCAGCTCACAGGCTCACGCGCGGCCAACTACCGTGTGGTGTGGGTGGCCTCAAGCGCCACCATCACGCCAGCACCGTTGACCGTGACGGCCAACAACGATGCCAGGTTCTATTCGTTGGCCGATGACCCCAACTACGCGGGCGTGCGTTACAGCGGTTTTGTGGGCGGGCAAACGGCGGCCGTGTTGACGGGCACTGCGGCGGTTGCGCGTGACCGCAGCATTCAGCTGGCCGCAGACGCCAACAGCGTGGACACACAAGACACGGCCGGCTCTTACGCCAGCAAGTTGGTGCCCGCGGGCGTGACGTCCAACAACTACAACATCACCTTCGTCAACGGCAACTACACCATCGTGCCCGTGGGGCAGTTGTTGGTGAAGGTGGCCAACACCACGGCCATCTACGGCAGCACGCCCACTTACACGCTCACAGCCGCAGGTTATTTGTCGTCAAACACCGATGTGAATAACGTCACCACGTACCAAGTGACCGACTTGTTGGCCTCGGGTTACGCCACGGTCAACAGCGCTCAAGTGACCGTCAGCGATGGGTCTGCCACAGTGGGCAGCTTCACGCTGGGCGCGAGCTCCCCAGTCAACAGCACATCGGGCACGCTGAAAGTGGGCTCGTACACCGTGGGCGCCACGGCCATCAGCACAACAAGTGGCAACTTCAGCAACACCATCAACGTGGTGGGTGGGTATGAAGTGACGCCCAAGTCAGTTACCACCAGCGCCACCGGCGTGACCAAGGTGTACGACGGCAACACCGCCGCAGGCAGCTACACCTTGGCGCCTGTAGGTTTGGTGAGCGGCACGGTCAACAGCGTTGTTGTGACCGACACCGTCACCCTCAGTGGCGTGGGCACCTATGCCAACAAAAACGTGACAGGCGCAGCCGACAAAACCTACACCTTCACCAGCTTGGCATTGGGCGGTGCAGACGCCGCCAACTATGTGTTGACCGATGGCAACGGCATAGCCGCTAGCACCTTCACTGGCACAGATGGCGAAATCACGCCGCGTGCACTGACCGCCTCCTTCACAGGCGTGAACAAGGTGTATGACGGCACCACCACCGCCACCGTGACCACCACCGACAACCGCGTGGCGGGCGACACCTTGACGATCAACCGCAGCGCTGACTTCGACAGCAAAAACGTGGGCACTGCCAAAGCCATCAGCGTGAGCGGTGTGAGTTTGGGCGGCACCGACGCCATCAACTACACCGTGGCCGCCACAGGCAGCGCCAGTGCCGACATCACACCGCGTGCTTTGACCCTCAACTACACCGGCGTCAACAAGGTGTACGACGCAGGCACCACCGCCAGCGTGACCACCGCAGACGACCGCGTGGCGGGTGACAACTTCATCGTCAACTGGACAGCTGCCTTTGCCGACAAGAACGTGGCCGGTGGCAAAACCATCAGCGTGACCGGTGTCAGCTTGAGCGACCCTGCGGACGTCACCTCGGTGGATGCGGGCAACTACACGGTGGTCGCCACGGGCAGCGCATCCGCCAACATCACCCCACGCGTGCTGACCGTGAACTACACCGGTGACAACCGTGTGTACGACGGCGGCACGGCTGCGACCGTCACCACCAGCGATGACCGACTGAGTGTGGGCGCGACCTTGGATGACATCGTGATCAACCGCGCAGCCAGCTTTGCCGACAAAAACGTGGGTACCGCCAAAGCCGTGAGCGTGAGCGGTGTGAGCCTGAGCGGCACGGATGCCAACAACTACAGCGTGGTCGCCACGGGTAGCGCGACAGCCAACATCACACCACGCGCTTTGACGGTGGCGTACACCGGTGTGAGCAAGGTGTACGACGGTTTGCTGGACGCCAGCGTGACCACTAGCCTGACCTCGGCCAACGGCTATGTGAACGGCGACGTGTTGACCGTCTCTCGCACCGCCAACTTCGTTGACAAAAACGTGGCGTATGACAACGCCAGCAACGTGGTGCCCGTGAGCATCAGCGTCACAGGTGTGAGCCTAGGCGGCACCGATGCCAACAACTACAGCGTGGACAGCACCGGCAGTGCATCGGCCAACATCACGCCCAAGGCTTTGTCGGTTGTGCTGACCGGCAGCATTCAAAAAACCTACAACGGCAAGACCGATGCCGCGTTGACCTCGACCAACTACACCCTCACAGGTTTTGTGACGGTGGGGGGTGTGACCGAAGGCGCCTCCATCACCCAGACCTTGGGTACCTACAACAGCCGCAACGTGTTGGAAGCCAACAGCGTGACGGCCACGTTGGCCGCGGGTGACTTCACCGCTGCTACAGGCACCACGCTGAGCAACTACGCCTTGCCCACCAGTGCCACAGGGGCGGGCAGTATTGGTCTGCGCAACTTGACCGTGACCTACACCGGTGTGAACCGCACGTATGACGGCACTGCTGCGGCCACTGTGAACACCACCGACACGCGTGTGAGCGGTGATGTGTTTGACATCACCCGAACGGCCACCTTTGCCGATAAAAACGTGGCCACAGGCAAAACCATCAGCGTGTATGGCGTGGCCTTGACGGGCACCGATGCCACCAACTATTTGGTGTCGGGCACAGGCAGCACCTCGGCTGATGTGACACGCTTGGATTCGGTCACTTGGGTGGGCGGCGCGTCGGGCGAGTGGTTCAACCCCAATAACTGGGCTGTGACGGGCAACTTGAACTTTAAAGGTGTAGTGCCCGATTTGAACAACGTCAAACAGGTGCTGGTGCCCAGCGGCGCCGGCGGTGCAGCCGTGAGTTTTGACGACAGCGTGGCAGGCCTCAGCGCAGGGGCGTTGTCAGGCATTGTGTTGGTGGACAGCTTGACTTACCAAGACTCGGTGGCGTTGAGTAACTTGAATTTCAAGAACGGTTCTTTGGTGGTCAACAACAACGCCACACTTGGCGGCTTTGAAAGCGCCGCAGGCACCACCTTGACCGTGGGCGGTACCTTGGGCTTAGACATCGCCACGGGTGCCACACAAACCATGGCGGGCTTGTTCAACGGTGCGGGCAGTTTGAGCAAAGCCGGTGCAGGCACGTTGGTGATGACCGGTGGCAGCGCGTATACCGGTAGCACCACCATCAGTGCAGGCACTTTGCAAGTGGGCAATGCCACCACCACCGGCAACTTAGGCAGTGGCAACATCGTCAACAACGCCACCTTGGTGTTCAGGCGCAGCAACGCCATGGGCATTGCCAATGTGATTTCAGGCTCGGGTGAGGTTAAGCAAGAGGGCGCAGGCGCCTTGACACTCAGCGCCACCAACACCTACACCGGCGCCACCTCTGTGAACGCAGGCAGTTTGGCCATCAGCAGCGACGGCAACTTAGGTGCCGCGCCCTCCAGCGCACAAGCCGCACAACTGGTGGTGAACAACGCCACGGTGTATTTCTACCCCGTGTTCACCACCGCCACCAGCGCCAACCGCGGCTTGACTTTGGTGGGCAGCAGCACGCTCAACACCGCAGCGGGTAGCGACGTGACTTGGGCAGGCCCCATCACAGGGGCTGGTCTGACAAAAGTAGGCGCGGGCAACCTCACCTTGACGGGTGCTAACACCTACGGCACCACCACGGTGAGTGCAGGCACCTTACAAATTGGCAATGGCGGCAGCACAGGCACCTTGGGCACAGGCGCGGCCACGGTGGAGGGCACCTTGGCGTTCCATCATTCGGCGGCGACCACGGTGGCTAACGCCATGTCTGGCGCAGGCAGTTTGAACAAACTCGGCAGCAACACGCTCACCCTCACAGGCTTACAAACCTACACCGGCGCAACCGATGTGACCGGCGGCTTGGTGTTCCAAAACGATGTGGTGCCCACCACCAGCGGTTTCACAGGCGCTGGTGCGGTGACGGTTGAGCCAACTAGCGCTGCCTTTACCGCGGCATCGTTCACGCCCAGCTACACATTTGCCAGCAGCATTTCTGGATTGACGCTAGGAAAAGCGGACTCAACGACCAACATCACGGTGGGTTCTAACTTGACCCTGTCAGGCCCCCTCAAAATTTACGGCGGCACGATTGACATCAACGGCAACCTCAACACCACGGCGGGTGGCAGCGCTGGCGATGTGTTGCTCAAGGCTTCGGGCAACATCGTGTTGGGCGGTGGCAAGTCCATCACCACGACCGGCGGCGATGCTGTGTTGTGGGCCAACAGCGACAGCACGGGTGCTGGCAACATTGCTTTAGGCAGTGGTGCATCGGTGCAAACCAGCGGTGGCAACTTGGTGCTGGCGGGTGGCGCTGACGATGGCGCCAATGGCGGCACCGCCAACGATGGCACACCCGATGGCTATGCCCGTGGTGTGGGCACCGCTGGTATTTCGACCACGGGCAGCTTTAGCTTGAACTCGGGTGCGGGCGCACTGATGCTGCGCGGATCGTCTGATGTGAAAGTGGGTGTTTTGTTGTCAGCCACGACCACAGGTCACCTCACCACTACCAGCGGCCGTATGGATGTGGTGGGTGTTATCGACGCTGCTGCAACACCGAGTGACACACAAATGGGCGTGCTCACCACAGGCGGCGGCACCATCAACATGACTTCTGCCACGGGCCTGATCAACCTCAGCGGTGAAGCCACGCGCTACGGCATTGCTTTCGGGGTGAACAGCACATCCACTTACGCAACCGATGCGGTGACACAAACGGTCATTCAGTCTGGCAACACCACGTCCAATGCCATTTCGATTGTGGGCACAGGCACAAGTGGCGGCAGCCATGGCCTGTCGTTGCGCGGCGCGTCTACCAAAATTTATGCCACCGCCGCGTTGGGTGGCATCACGCTGAGCGGCGTGTCAAGCAATTGGAGTTCGGCCATTTATAGCCCGGTGGACGTGTTGGCCGTCTCAGGCCCCATTCGTTGGCTCAACTCCGACGCCACCAATGGCATCTATGCGGCCACCACACCCATCACCTTGGGGTCTAAGTCGGGGGTGACGGGCTTAGACACCAGCGCGTCGGATGTGACGGTTTATTTGAAGCGCCTAGAAGGAACGCCCCAATTTGCAGTGGGCACCACAGGGGCGGTCAACGTGCAAGGTGCGGATGGCACGGGGTCGTTTGTCCAAGCTTTCAATAGCAGTCAGTTCGGTTTGAACGCCAACGGCCAAACGATGGGTGGCTTTGTCTTTGGCAGCCCCTTGAACACGCAAGCGTTGACGATCAACCAAGCGTTGACTGTCAATGGCCCGATCACCGTTTTCGGCGGAGCCCTGGCGATCAACGCGCCGCTGACCGCGACCAACAGCACCGTCAAGCTCACGGGCACCACCATCACCGATGGCGCATCGGGCTACATCACGGCAGACAAACTGGCTTTGCTCAGCGGCGCTGTGACCTTGGATCACACCAGCAACAACGTGGGCACCTTAGCCGCCAGCGGTGTGAGCAGCCTGACGTATGTGAACAGCGGTGCATTGACGATTGGCACGGTCAACCCCACGGGCATCACGGCCACAGGTGATGTGCGCATCGAAACACTCAGCGGTGATTTGACGGTGGCTGCAGATGTGGTGACCAGCAGCAGCACCGCCACTGCCGTGTTGCTGAATGCGGGCAAGAGCACTGCAGCGGGCACAGCAACGGGTGGCAACGTTCTTATTTCAGGCATGCCCACGATCACGGCGGGCACAAACGGCGTGATTCGCTTGATGGGTGGCAGCGTGACGGGTAGCACTGGGTTGACCGACCTGGTGGGCAGCGGCTCAGGCCACTTCCGTTACAACTCGGACGAAGCCGCGACCCGTTACTCTGTGGCGCTGAGCCCCAATGTCATCAACGCGATTTACCGCGAACAACCGACGGCAACGACAAACATTGACAGCTTCACCGTGACGTATGGCTACGACCACACCACCACGCTGAACAATTTCAAACCCGATGGCACCACGGCACTGTCTACTGTGCGCACCGCGCTCAACGGTGACGAAGCCGTCGCCGGCTTAGGCGTGATCATTGAGGGCGCCACGTATTCCACAGGCAACAAGCTTGTGTATCGCGCCACGCCTTACACACTGACCGATGGCTTCACGAAGTTGGGTTATGCCACGAGCCAAACCGGTGGCAGCTTGCTGACGGTGGCTAAGAAAGATCTGAGCTTCTCTGGCTTGGTGATCAGCAACAAAACCTATGACGGCAACGCCAACGCCAACCTGAGCATCGGCGGCGCAACCTTGCCCGACAAGATCACGGGCGACTTGGTGTCGGTGTCCTCCGTGACGGGTGCATTCGATACGCGTCATGTTGGAACAGCTAAAACTGTGAACATCACTGCCGCCACCATCACAGGCACAGACGTAGACAACTACACCGTTAACTTGAACGGGCAGGGCGGCACGGCAGACATCACTCAGCTGGCTTCTGCCACTTACGTGGGTGCATCCGGTGGCGATTGGTCGAATGCTGCAAACTGGGCCGTGACTGGCACCACCACACCGACGGGTGTGTTGCCCGACGCCAGCAACGTGGCATTGGCCATCATTCCAACAGGCGTCACCGTGGTGGCCAAGCCCCCGCTTAGCCCAGAGTTGGGCTACACAGGTAAGACACAGATTGCCGGCACGTTGCAAGTGGCGGCTGACAGCGACCTCGGTGCCACACCTGGCAGTGCCACGGCAGACTTGATCACGCTCAACGGCGGCACATTGCAAGCCACCGACAGCTTCACGCTCCACACCAACCGTGGCATCACCTTGGGTGCCAGCGGCGGCACGTTCAGTGTGGATGCTTCGAAGAGCGTGGCCTACGCGGGCGTGATGGCAGGTACGGGTGGTTTGACCAAGTCGGGCTCGGGTACCTTGACGCTCACAGGGGCTGACACCTACTCGGGTGGCACCACGGTGTCGACCGGCACTTTGGTGGCCGGTGGTGCTACCAATGCTTTAGGGACAGGCAGCGTATCTGTAGCGAGCCGTTTGAGCTTTGACACAGCAGCTGCAGCCTCATTTGCCAATGGCATCAGCATCACGGGCACGGGTGTCATAGAGAACACAGGCAGTCATGCGGTCACCTTGACAGGCGTGGTGAACACCAACTTGACAGCCACCACTGTGGTGGATGGTGGCACCGCTGGCATCATTATTTCGGGCAATGCCACACCGACAGGATCTGGTGCAGGCTACAACATCAAGGGCAACCTGACATTCCAAGGACACAGCCTCAATAGCTTGGTCATTCGCTCCTTAGGCGATAGCAAAGTGACTTTTGCCGCATCGGGAGGTGTGTCTAACTTCACACTCTGGTGGCTCGGTGGCGAAACCAGTTCTTCTGCATTGAGCGTTGAGGTTGGTGCAGGTCTAACTGTTAGCGAAGGTGCATCGCAAGGCGCAGGCAACTTGTATTACAAAAACCTGAGCGGTGCTGGTACTTTGAGTTTGGGTGGTGCCACCTCAACAGGCTTTGTGCTGGGTGATGAAAACATTGCAACCCTCATCTCCAGTGGCAGCAAAAAAATTAGCATTGGTGAATCGGGTAGCGCTGCCGGTCGCCTGTTGTCTGGCAATGTGCAAGTCAATAGTGGCTTGCTGTTAGATTCCACCACCGACTACACCTTCAGCGGTGTGTTGAGTGTGGGCACTTTGACTAAGCAACAAGCCAACACGGTCAAGCTCACAGGTGCCAACACCTCTACCGGCGCCATCACCGTGAGCGCTGGCATTTTGCAAGTGGGTGATGCAAGCACTACCGGTGCCATCACAGGTAACGCTTCTGTGGCCGCTGGTGCGAGTTTGGTGTTCAGCCGTTCAAACGCAGCCTCATACGTGGGCAACATCAGCGGCGCAGGCACAGTGACAAAGCTGGGTGCCAATGTGCTCACGCTCACCGGCACACAAACCTACACAGGCATCACAGCCACGGGTGACACAGGTGGTGGCATGGAGTTCACCAACAACACCTTGCCCGTCACGCCCGGGGCTTTCACAGGCAATGGCTTTGTCACGATTCAGCCAGTGCTTGCCGGTAGCTTTGGCAGCACCTTGTCGACCAGTGCGTACAGCTTTGGTAGCTCGCTCACGGGGTTGACCTTGGGGCGCGATGGCAACACAGCCACCATCACCGTCAATTCGCCTTTGACCATTGCTGGCCCCATCAGTCTCTACGGCGGCAACATCACGCTCAACAGCGCGATTGGCACGACCAACGTGTTGACCGGCGATGTGTTGCTGCGTGGCGCAGACGTCAATGGTGCTTATGGCATCAGTTTGGCCGATGGCCGTACGCTGACGCTGGACCACAGCGGTAGCAGCAGCGTTTTGTCGGGCATCATTTCTGGCGTTGGCGCCAACTTGGTAAAGCAGGGCGCAGGTGCCATGTATTTGCGTGGTGTGAATACCTACAGCGGCCTCACCACCATTGACGCAGGTTTCTTGGCGCTGGACCAAACGGGCTCCATCGTGACTGATGTCGTCAACAACGGCGGCTTGGGCTTCAACCAAACAGCCAACTACACCTTCGCCAAGACCATCAGTGGCACGGGCTACGTGGTCAAGTACGCGCCCAACACGCTCACACTGACCGCAGCCAACACCTACACGGGTGTGACCAATTTGCAAGGTGGCACTTTGTCTGTGGCCAGCTTGGCCAATGGCGGCGTGGCCAGCAACATCGGCCAGTCCACCAGTGCAGCGGCTAACTTGCTCATCAACAATGCCACGCTCAAGTACACAGGCGCCGCCACCAGCACCGACCGATTGTTCACCTTGGGTGACAGCGGTGCCACGGTAGATGCCTCTGGCACAGGTGCATTGGTGTTCACCAATACCGGCGCGTTGGCCTACAGCGGTACAGCGAATCGTTTGCTGACCTTGACCGGCACCAACACTGCCGACAACACCATGACGCCCGTGCTGGCCAATAGCGCAGGCATCAGCAGCTTCACCAAAGCGGGCACTGGCAAGTGGGTGATGAAGGGTGTCAACACCTACAGCGGCCTCACCACCCTCTCTGGCGGCACCTTGAATGTGGGTGATGGCACTGACGCTTCTGCCTCGTTGGGTACCAACACCGTCAGCCTTGCCGCAGGCACCACACTCAACTTCGACCACAACAATGTTGTGTCAGTGGACAACGCGATTTCTGGTTCGGGTCAACTCAACAAATTGGGTGGCAACACACTCAACCTCACCGGTGTGAACAGCTACACCGGCGCTACAGGCGTGGGCAGTGCAGGGGGCGTGGTGTTTACCAACAACACAGCACCGACCACGCTTGGCTTCACCGGCTCAGGCACCGTGAAGATTGAGCCGAGCACCACTTTTGCAAGTGCAGGCATCAGTAACTACACCTTTGCAAACACCATCTCGGGCTTCACATGGGGCAAGTCGTCTAACGTGGCTGACTTGACCATTGCCAGCCCCATCCGTATTGCTGGTCCCATCAGCTTGTACGGTGGCAATATCAATTTGAATGCCAACGTGAGCAGCAGCCTGGCCAATGCAGCCTTGCTGTTCAAAGCCTCGGGCGACATCACACAAGCCAACAATGTGGCGGTGGGCAGCAATGGTGGCGACATCACCCTTTGGGCCAACAGCGATGGCGACACCACCAATTACGGTGGCATCTTGCTCAACTCGGGTTCGAGCATCAACAGCACGAATGGCAACATCACCTTAAGTGGTGGCACGTCGTTGGCCACAGGCTATGCCACCCACAAGTCCACGAGCGTGGGCAACACCGGTAGCAGCGCAGCCGACTATTCAGGTGGTGTGGCGTTGTTCAATGCATCCATCAGTGCAGGCACAGGCGCTGTGACGGTGCGTGGTGAATCGGTGGGTTCTGTAGACGACTACGCCATGGGCATTTTGCTGCGCGGTGATGCAGGCACATCGTCTATCACCGGTGGTGCTGTGAGTTTGGTGGGGACTTCAAACAACGCATCTAACGCTTCTGGCGTCTCGATGGTGAATTCAAACGTCCAAGCGGCGACCAGCTTGGCCGTGTCCGGCACGACCACACAAACCACTTCAGCCGCGCTGCGAATGGACGCACAAAGCACGCTGACTGCTGGCGGTGCCACGCAACTTAGCGGCAATGCAGCGATGGTGCTGGGTAACTTGGATAGCACAGGTGCCTTGAGCATCAGCACCACCAACGGTTCGGTGAGCCAAGTGGCAGGCACCACCGTGTTGGCGGACAGCACCACCAGCGTGACCGTGCAAAACGCAGACGTGACCTTGAACAACACGGGCAACGACATGGCTGGCCTCATCAGTGTGAACAACGCTGCGAACTTGACCTTGCGCAGCACGTTATTGAAACTGGGCTCGATCGCCACTTCAGGCGCACAGACTTACAACAGTCCTGTGCAGTTGATGAGCAACCCAACGTTTGATGGCCACACCATCACTTTTGCAAGCACTGTGAACGGTGATCAAAGTTTCACCGTGATTGACAGCGGTCATACTTTGCTGGCAGGTGCCGTTGGCGCGTCTGCTGCACCAACACGCATTGACATGACAGCGATTGATGGCATTGAAATCACGGGTGGCAAGGTGCGCAGCAGTGGCCCGCAGTGGTTTAAGTCACCCGTTCTTGTCAGCAATGCCGGCAACACTATTTTCGATAGCACAGCGGTTGCTAGCGCAGGGGCCAACATCACCTTTGAACAAACGCTGAACGCTGCAGGTGTTCAAACGGAGTCTGTCGGTATCGATGCAGGTACAGGGGGCGTTGTGCAATGGAAGGGCGTCGTGGGTGGCGATAAAGCGTTGAATACGCTCACGTTGAGCAATGCAGCGAGCTTCACATTTGAAGCAGGCCTGAATGCCAAGACGCTAGTGACTGAAGCCATGCCCTACAGCGTGTCAATTTTGGAACGCAGCACCTTGACTGACCTTGTGGAGTTCAAGAACACGCAGGCATTGAAGTTGATCAACACCTCAACGACGGATGATTTTGTGGTTGCTGGCGGCATGAAGGCCACGGCACCTAGCGTGGTTGAGTTGAGTGGCAAATTCAAGTCCACGAACCAAGCGATGGTGTTGGGGCGATATGACTCGGCCAATTCATTGCTTGGCAATGTCAGCTTGCTGGGCGACACCACCTTAAATACGGGAAGCACTGCTTCGGATGCTGTGCTGATCAAAGTCGGCGGCAAGCTTGACGGTGGCTTTAATTTTGTAGCAAACAGCGCTGGTGTGACTCAGTTTGAAAGGCCTGTGGGCAGTTTGGAGCCCCTGCAGAGTTTGCAAACCGATGCGCTGGGTTACACCGATGTCTCAGGTAGCTCAATCACAGCAAAAGATGATGGTGGCACGGTGACCATCAAGGACCCGTTGACGTTGTCTGCTGCTTCCATACGAATATCGGCAGGTGCAAAGATTGAGTTTGCAGATACGGTTGCAAATGCTTCAGGGCAAACCGCTGCTTTGATTTTGAAAACGGCAAGTGATGGAACGATCTTGGCTTCCAAGGATATGGGCAGTGACACCGCGCGTTTAGGCAGTTTGTCTATTCTTGATACAGCTTCTGCCACGTTCATTGGCTCGGTGTATGTCGACACCCTGAGCACAGAGGCATTGGCGTACAACCTGAGCTTCAAAGGCGACAAAACTTACGTGACCCATTTCACGGCGTTTAAAAACAGTGGCAGCGTGCAACTGGGCGCTCTCAGTGGCACATCTGCTTTGCACTTTGAGAGCGGTTTAGAGGCAGTGCTGCCAAGTACTTTAGAAATGGCTGGCACAGTGAAGTCGCTGGGTCACAACATGGTGTTGGGTACGCCAAGCACGCATTTCAACTTGTTGAATGACCTGACGTTGGATGCAGGCAATGCTGATATTGATTTACGCAGCAAAGTCAGTGGTGATGTTTATGCCTTGAATTTAATAACCACGGGCACGGGTAAAGCAAAGTTTAGTGGCGGAGAAATATCAACGAGTGGTAATTTGACGTTGCGTGGCGAGGTTGTATTTGCAAATGAAACCAAGCTCACGGCAAGTCAAGTGACTTTAGGTGGAGCAACCACCGTCAACGGCAAGTTCACCATTGATGGTGTGGCCATTTTGGCGGGCGGCACGGTTGATACAACTGGTTTTGATCAGGTCTACAAGGGCGCTGTCACGCTGAGCACGCAAGAAGCGACGCTGACCGGCTCGAATGTCACCTTCGAATCTACCGTTGACGGTGCACAGCGTTTGGTTGTTCATGCTTTAAGCGATGTTACTTTTGCTGGGGATGTGGGTAAATCATTAACCATTGCTGCACCTCTGCACATTGAAACTCAAGCGACCACCACACGCATCAATGGCGCATTTATTCGAACCAGCGGCCAGTCATCCATCCTCTTTAACAATGATGTCGTGCTCACTTCAGCTTTGACAGAGTTCGACACCACGGCTTATGTCAATGGTTCAGGCAACGGGGCGAATATCACTTTCAATGGCTTACTTAATGGTGTCGACGGCACTCAGTCTGTCACCTTCAAAGCCGGTACTCTGGGTGTCGTGACCACTGAAAAAGCCATTGCCAATGTCGCAACATTGACGTTGAGCAGCAGCAACGGTGCCAACTTTAATGATGCGGTTTCAGCAGACAGCATCGTCATCGCGCATACGAAGGTCGGCCAAACGGTGAGCTTCTTGGGTGACGTGACAGCATCCACATTCACAACATTATTCGCAGATGGTTACAACTTGGTTTTCAAAGGTGCGTCAAACAAATTCACCCATGCAGTTGATTTCTTAAATACGGGTGGTTTGCAATTAGGCGATGCAACCCGTGCATTGAGCGCCACGCCCACAGATGTGAATTTTGAATTCGTGAATGGTGTGAAAGCCACATCACCCAATTCAGTGATGTTGGCCGGACGTTTTAAATCCAGCCATGCAGACATGGCGTTTGGATCGTCAACTGCCGACATCACACTTGGAAACGCAGTTGCGATTGACAGTGGCTCGGGTGATGTGATTTTTAATGGCGCTTTGGATTCAGAAGCCAACCAGCACTATTCGCTGAATGTCGTGAACGGTGGACATTTGACATTCCAAAAAGCAGTGGGACAAGTGGATCGCTTGAGCACTTTGACGATCAGTGGTGGCGGTAACGTTTACATCAACGGTGGTGAAGTAAGCACAGCAGGCGCACAAAGTTACGGTAACGCTGTGGTGCTAGGTGACACAGCGACCATCAACGCCTTGGGTGTGAACTTTGACCGCACGATCACAGCCGCTGCACAAAGCTTGGGCTTGACGGTCAACAACCTAGGCACTACCACCTTCAAGGGCGATGTAGACATTGGTTGGTTAGAGACAGACGGTGGCGGGACTTCAACTAACCAAGTGAACATCAACACAGCCAGCATCAAGACCTCAGGCACGCAGCACTATGGCGAGCGCGTGTCCTTGACCAGCGCGGTGCCTGTGACTTTGACCGGTGCAGGTGTGACGTTTGCTGACACCCTCGATGGCCCACAAGCCTTGACGATTGAAGACTCAGGCGTGACGACGTTCACCAAAGAAGTGGGACAGGGCACGGCCTTGGCTAGCTTGACGATCAAGGACAACGGTGGCGTGCATGGCATGGTGCATATCGATGGTGGTGAAGTGACCACGACAGGCGCACAAGACTATCAAAATGCCGTGGAGGTGTGGAAGCCCACAACAACGCTGAATGCATTGGACGTGACGTTCGCTAAATCAGTGAATGGTAAAGACGCAACTGCAGTGAACTTGACGGTCAATGCCTCCGTGGGCAACACAAGTGCAAACCTCGGCCATGCCAGATTTGGTGACACGGTTGGTTCAAGCGCCAAGAGAATTGGCACGTTGATCGTCAACAGCATGGGCACCACCACCTTCAGCGGTGATGTGGATGTTGGCTCATTAGAGACAGACGGTGATGGCACTTCAACTAACCAAGTGAACATCAACACAGCCAGCATCAAGAGCACTGGCATGCAGCACTATGGCGAGCGCGTGTCCTTGACGAGCGCGGTACCTGTGACTTTGACCGGTGCAGGTGTGACGTTTGCTGACACCCTCGATGGCCCACAAGCCTTGACGATTGAAGACTCAGGCGTGACGACGTTCACCAAAGAAGTGGGACAGGGCACGGCCTTGGCTAGCTTGACGATCAAGGACAACGGTGGCACGTATGGCACGGTGCATATCGATGGTGGTGAAGTGACCACAACAGGCGCACAAAGTTACGGTAACGCTGT